>DASZFQ010000154.1:0-7746 GCA_035939595.1 Casimicrobiaceae bacterium | reverse complement strand
TTTCTCGGCAGCGGCAAGACGACCTTGCTCAACAAGCTGCTGCGTCACCCCGGCATGGGAGACAGTGCCGTCATCATCAACGAATTCGGCGAGGTTGGACTTGATCATCTGCTGGTCGAAGCGATCGACGGGGAGATAGCGGTACTGCCGAGCGGCTGCGTATGCTGCACGCTGCGCAGCGATCTGCAGCAGACGCTGACGGACCTGCTCATTCGGCGGGACCGCGCCGAGATTCCCCCCTTTTCGCGAATCCTGGTCGAGACAACAGGGCTCGCCGATCCAGCTCCGATCGTTCAGCTCTTTCTGAACAATCCGATGGTCAGTCATTTTGTCCGCCTCGACACGGTGGTGACGACGGTCGATGCGGTGAACGGCTTACGGCAGCTCGACGAGCATGCGGAGGCGGTCAAACAGGGCGCCCTCGCCGACCGCTTGCTGCTGACCAAGGCGGACCTTGCCGAGGGGGACGCGATCGAGCAACTGAAACGGCGGCTCGTGGCGCTCAATCCCGGAGCGAGTTGGCACACCGTATCACATGGCGAGATCGCCCCCGACACGCTGTTCGGTGCGGCTTTGTTCGATCCTGCGCGAAAGACCGTGGACGTCCAGCGTTGGATCAACGAGTCTGCCTATGAGACCCAAGCCCATAATCATGCCGACCATGACCACGATCCCAAGGGCCATAGACACGGCACAGACATCAGCGCCTACTGTCTCACCGTCGAGCAGCCGCTCCCGTGGGATGCGTTCCACCTATGGCTCGGCCGAGTGCGAAGCGCGGTGGGCGAGGATCTGCTGCGCGTCAAAGGTATCCTCAACCTGATCGACGAACCCGCGCCGGTGGCAATCCACGGTGTCCACCACATCTTCCATCCCCCAGTCCAACTCGAGGCTTGGCCCGACGCCGACCACCGGTCCAGGATCGTCTTCATCACCAGAGGGATCGATCGCGCCGAGTTGGAAGAAAGCTTTTTCGAGCACGTGATGCGACCGGTTGGTGCCTCCGTCCCCGCGCACTCGCGCCTGACCGCCCCTCAATAGCCTGCCGTGAAGCCTGTTCGAGCAGAACGGGGCGCGATCGGCGCGAAGCCCGCATCGGCTGCGGCACCAAATCAGGACCCGCGAACACCGATAAGGGACTCACACGACGGGTCAGGTGCGTGAGAGGTTCCCTCAAGAGGGACAGTGCCGCCCTGCAGTGAGCGCGCCCGCGGAGGTAGTTTGACCGAGCGCCTCATTCGACGTAGCGTATGCCGACGAGGAGCCGGTGATGCCTTGGCCTTGGCAAAAGGACGGGTTGCTTCCTCTAAATCGCCGCTTGCCTACTGTGCGAGCGCGCGCTCCCAAGACAACACTGCGCGTGCTGGTCGGCGCTCTTATTTTCGCGTTCGCCTTAATCGTCGTATTGAGCAAACCGCTTCCGTTCATCGTTGACACGACCGACTACGCGATTGTCACGGCTTTTGGAAAGCCGACACAGGTCATAACGTCGCCAGGGCTGGGATTCAGAAGTGCTTACGAGAGTCTCCGCACATTCGATCGTCGGCTGTTCGTGTATGCCTCGCCTCCGGCCGAATTTCTGACGCTGGAGAAAACCCAGGTAATCGCAGCTGGCACCGTGTTGTGGCGGGTGGCCGAGCCGCGGAAGTTCTTCGAGACCGTGTTCGACCGCACCGGCGCCGAATCCAGGCTCGGCGACGTTCTGTTTGCTGAACTGGGCGCCGCAATCGGTCGCAACCCGCTGATTGGGTTCGTCTCGATCGAGCCGAGGACCTACCGAGCCGATGAGATCGTTGCCGAACTCGCTCGGCGATGTCGCGACATCGCTGGGCGCGATTACGGCATCGAGGTCGTCGACGTTCAGCTGCGCAGCTTCGATTTTCCGAAGCAGAACCGGGCGCGCCTATATGCCAGAATGAACTCGGAGCGCGGGCGCATCAGCATGCGGTATCGGTCGGAAGGCGAGGAAGAAGGCCTCAAGGTACGGGCCATTGCCGAGGAGGAGAAGGCCCGAGTGCTCGCCCGAGCGATCGAAGTGTCGCAGGCGCGGCGCGGCGAAGGAGATGCCGAGGCGGCGCGCGTCTATGCGCGCGCGTTCGGCCAGGCGCCCGATTTCTACGGATTTCTGCGCACGATGGAGGCGTCACGTAAACTCGCGCGCCAGCGGACAACCATGGTGCTGCCGGCCGACTCGCCGCTGTTCGGCCTGCTCACCGACAGCAACTACTTCAACGGCGGTGCCGCAGGGGGCGACGCCGCGACCGAGGGCGAGCCGCCCAAGAGGTAGCAGCCGGCACCGCCACAATGGAGGCAGGGCGCATGAGGTGAACGGACGAGCAAGAAAGCCAATCAAAGTCAGTGCATTGGAATAGCAACCAAGTGATCCAGTGGAGAGTGCAATGCGAAAGAGATGTAAGAGATCACATCAATTGGTAACGCGCGGAGCGACCGCCGCGTTTCTGGCGTCGCTGGCGGGGGCTGTGCTGGCCGTGCCTGCGACTGCCGCCGAGGTAAAGTATGATCCGGGCGACAAGGTGTACTTCACCTATTGCTACGCTCACCCGCCGGCAGCACGCATCAAGCCTGGCGACACCGTGGTGACCAAGACCCGGGACGCATCGAACGACGTGTTCTCGCCATCAGACAAGACGGTCTCCGCGAAGCTCGACCTGACCAAGGTCAACCCGCAGACCGGTCCGTTCTATGTCGAGGGCGCGGAGCCGGGCGATACGCTGGTGGTCCACATCGACAGCATCGATCTCAATCGCGATTTTGGCTGGGGAGCCTCGATTCCAGGTTTCGGGCTGCTCGCTCCCGAGTACAAGACCGCGATGGTGACCCCGACGGCGCCAGACCGGCTGTTCGTGTGGCATCTCGATAAGAACCGCAAGGTCGGCACGCTCGACCTCCCCAACAGCAAGATCGGCAAGGTCGAGGTTCCGCTGCGGCCGTTCTTCGGAACCATTGGCACGGCTCCGGCCGGGAAGGAATGCATCAGCTCGCTCAATCCCGGACCGCACGGCGCCAACATGGACTTCAACGAGGTCGTCGCCGGCGTGACCATGCACTTCCCGGTGTTCGAACCGGGGGCGCTCTTCATGCTTGGCGACGGGCACGCCGCACAGGGTGATGGCGAGATCGACGGCGCGGCGATCGAGACCTCGTTCGACGTGAAGTTCACTGTCAACCTAATCAAGGGCAAGAAGACCAACTGGCCGCATCTGATCAATGACAACGAGATCATGTCGATCGGCAGCACGCGGCCGCTCATCGATGCGCTACGCCTCGCCTGTGTCGACATGGTCGATTGGCTCGTCAGCGACTACGGCTTCGAGAAATACGAGGCGGTCGAGCTCCTTGGCCAAACCGCCCATCTGTACATCGCCAACGTGGTCGATCCGCAGTTCTCGGTGGCCTGCGCGCTGAACAAGAAGTACTTGCCGAAGTAGGTCCATGTTGAAGTAACGCCGCGTACCGCGGCCGGCGGAAAAGGGCGGGGAGCGGAGACTGACGCTGCTCCCAGCCTCCTTGAGGGTTTGTGAATGATCGATTTCCTTCTCGCCGTGCTGCAGGCCCTCTGGGCGATCCTCCAGGAGGCATCCGTCTATCTGCTTGTCGGCTTTTTGCTCGCCGGCGTGCTCGCAGTGCTCGTGCCGCGCCAGCTGCTGACCCGGCTGGTTGGTACCGGCAAGCTCAGGTCGGTCCTGTGGGGATCGGTGCTCGGCGCCCCCCTGCCCTTGTGCTCGTGCGGCGTGCTACCGACGGCGGTCGGCCTGCGCAGGGAAGGGGCGACGCCGGGAGCGACGGTCGCCTTTCTCGTTGCGACACCGGAGACCGGGGCCGACAGCATCAGCCTGACCTACGCACTCACCGATCCGCTGATGACGGTGTTTCGCCCCATTGCCGGCGTGTTCACCGCGATCGTCGCCGGCATCCTGACCAACCTGTTCGGAGTGACGGAGCGCCCCGCCGGCTTGGACGTTGGAAACACGCATCCAGGTGATGGCGATCACGGGCACGCGCATGGTCATCCGCACGGCCACGGGCACGACCATGACCATCGTCACGCCGAGGTACCGCCAGCGCCCGCTGCCAGGGGTCCGAGACACGCCATCCTCGGCACAGCGAGCCGGATAGTGCGCTACGGCTTCCGCGACCTGCTCGACGACGTGGCTTGGTGGCTGGTGCTCGGGCTGGTGCTGTCGGCGATCGTCGAGGTCGCTTTGCCCGCGAATGTTTTTGAGGGCATCTGGGGCGGCGGCGTGGCGTCGATGCTGTTGATGCTGGTTCTCAGCATCCCGCTTTACACCTGCGCCGCCTCGTCGACGCCGATGGCGGCGGCGTTGGCACTCAAGGGTTTGAGCCCTGGCGCGGCGCTGGTGTTTCTGCTCGCCGGTCCGGCCACCAATATCGGCAGTGTCGTGGTGCTGCTGAAGGTCCTCGGCATGCGGGCCGTGGGCGTCTACCTTGCCGCCGTCGCCATCATGACCCTCGCCGCCGGCTTTGCTCTCAACGCGCTCTATCAAGCCTGGGGAATTGATCCCCGCCTGACCTTCGGGACTGCCGCAGATTTCGTCCCCGACTCGGTCAAAACCGCAGGCGCGGTGCTGCTTTCGGCGCTCCTGATCGTCAGCATGTGGCGCACGCGCGTTCCCGAAGAGTGGCTCTGGCTGCGCGACTGGGTCGCCGGCACGGCCGGCTTGCGCGTCACCCCGCGCGGCCTCGCCTGGGGGGCGGCAATCGTTGCGCTGCTGTTGTGGCTTGGCAGCGGCATCTTCACTGTCGGACCTAGTGAAGTCGGCATGAAGCTGCGCTTCGGCCGGGTCGTCGCGTCGGATCTCCAGCCTGGACTGCATTTCAGGCTGGCGTGGCCGTTCGAGAGCCATCGCGTCATCGCGCAAACGTTGGTGCGGCGCTTCGAGGTCGGGGCGCCGCAGGCGTCGTCGCGCGCGGAAGCGACGCGGGCTCAACTCCGCGGGCGGCCAGCATTCGGATCGAACGCCGCGCCGGAAGGTGCCGCCGGGAAAGTCTGGTTTGCGAAGGAGACGACGCCGGAGGATCAATCGCTGCTAACCGGCGATGGCAATCTCATCGACCTGCGATACGCCGTCCCCTATCGCATCAAATCCGGACTCGACTACGCCTACAATCTCGCCGAACCCGATGCGCTGGTGCGCAGCACGATCCTCGCGGCGTTGCGCGGCGTGGTCGCGGCTCACCCCATCGACGCCGTCTACACCACGGCCCGCGACGAAATCGAGCACGCCACCCGCGATGCCGCCCAGGCGATGCTGGACCGCTATCGGGCTGGAATAGAGATTCTTGCGGTCCGCCTGCTCTACGTGCATCCGCCTGAGGCCGTGCATGAGGCGTTCCGGGATGTCGCGAGCGCGCAGGAGGACAAGCTGCGTACCATCAATCTGGCGAACGTCTTTGCCGTCGAGAAGATCAACCAGGCGAAGGGCGAAGCGGCGGCGATGACGGAAGCGGCAGCGGCCTTCAAGGACCAACGGATAGCGGCGGCCGCAGCGGACGCTGAGGCGTTTGCGCTGCGGCTCGACGCCTACCGACGCGCCCCGGAGCTGACCAAGTTCCGATTGCAGATCGAGGCCCTGGAAGACGTCCTGCCGGGCGTGCGGAAGTTCGTGCGCCCGGGAGCGGGCGACGTGAAGGACATCGATATGTGGCTCCTGCGGCCGCCCCTGAAAGAGGCCCAGGACGATTAGCGGCCAGCGAAGACCAACCCGAATGGCACAGACCGGACGATCGTATGTGAACGTGCTGCTTCGGCGGTCGTTACCGGCGCTGGCATTGGCGGGCGTCGTTTGGGCGATTGCGTCGTCGTTGTTCACGATCGACGTCACCGAGTATGGATTAGTCACCCGGTTCGGCCGCGTGGTCCGCGTCGTCGCCGAGCCCGGTCTCTACGTGACGGTGCCGTTTGACCGCGTTGTCCGGCTCGACAAGCGCGTGCTGTTCTCCCGGCTGCCGCGCTCGGAATATCTGACCGTCGACAAGAAAAACATCGTTATCGAAAGCCTCGCCACCTGGCGCATTACCGACCCGGAGCGTTTCCTGAGCGCGTTCACGACTGAGGCGGTGGCCGAGCAACTCCTCGGCGATGCGATCTCGGCAACGATCGGTTCCGTGCTCGGGCAATTTCCGGCTTCCGCGCTCATCTCCGCCGATGCGGCGGAAAACCGCTATCGGCCGATCATCTCCGCGATCGCGCGCCAGGTCGCCGAATTTGCCCGGCCGGCCTACGGTATCGACGTGATCAGCCTCGACCTCCGCGGCCTGTCGTTGCCCGAGCGGAACCGGGTGCATGTCTTCGACCGCATGACAGCCGAACGCGCCAAGATTGCCAAGGAGAACCGCTCAGCGGGCGAACTGCAAGCCCGCAAGATCACCGCCGAGGCTGACCACGAAAGGGTTCGCATCGAAGCGGAGGCCGCAGGAGCCGGCGAGCGCATAAGGGCGGAAGCCGATGCCGAGGCTTCGCGCACCTACGCCTCGGCGTTCGGCCAGGACGCAAAATTCTACCAATTCTTGCGAACACTCCAGGCGTACGAGAAGATCTTGGACGACAAAACGACGGTGTTTCTGCCCGCGGACGCCGACGTCCTGCGCGCGTTGCGTTTCGAGGCGCAGCCGCCCGCCGGCGAGCCGGCGCCAGGCACGCCCGGTCCGGTCGGCGCGGTCGGCGCTCCGCAGGACGGCGGCGCCCTCTCTGCTGCCGATGCCGACCGGCTCCTGAAGAAGAAGTCCGGGGAAGAGCTCCGATGACGCTCGCGGCTGACCAGGATCGCACCGACGCGCCGCGACCAGGGGCATATCGAGGCCGCCGCGCATTTTCTGGGCTGCTCAAACGCCGCGGTCGCTCCTGGCTTCTGCTCGCACTACCAGCGTTGTTCGCGTTGTACTTGGCCTCGGGCCTCTACGTTGTCGGGCCCGATCAGCGTGCGGTAGTGCGCCGGTTTGGGGCTGTGGCAGATCAGGTCGGACCCGGCATGCACTACCGGCTGCCATGGCCTGTCGACCGCGTCGACGTCGTAAAGACGACCAGCGTCATGAAAATTGGAGTCGGGTTTGTCTTGCCGTCCGGAGACGGCGAATTGCCGGCAGGCATGGAGGTTTTGACTGGCGATACCAACATCCTCAACGTGGCCCTGGTCCTGCAATACGTGATCCGCGATCCGGCGGAGTTTTTGTTCCAGATCAACGATGCCGCCGCCTTTGTCGAAGCCGCCGCGGAAGCGGCGCTGACCGAGACGATCGCCGCGATGCCCGTGGACGAGGTACTCACCCGCGGGCGGGTGGCGGTGCAGGAGCGGGTGAAGACGCAAGTCCAGGAGATTCTCGATCGCCGGCACGGCGGTATCTCCATCGTGTCCGCGAGCATCATGACCATGATGCTCGACCGTTCGGTGGCGCAGGCGTTCCAGGATGTTGCCGGCGCGATGGCAGACCGCGAGAAGATGATCAACGAGGCGCGGGCCTACCAGAACAACCTCATTCCCAAGGCGCGCGGCGATGCCCGCACGCTGCTGAGCGAGGCCGAGGCCTACAAGCAACAGCGCATCGCCGAAGCCGTCGGTGGAGCGAGCCGTTTCCTATCGCTCCAGAAGGAATACGAGAAGGGGCGCGACATCACCAGGACCAGGCTCTATCTCGAGGCCGTGGAGAAGATCCTGCCGAGGGTGCGTCTCTACGTCGTCGATACCGATAAGGGGCGCGTGCCGCTGC
>DASZFQ010000153.1:0-1933 GCA_035939595.1 Casimicrobiaceae bacterium | reverse complement strand
GGTCCCGCGCGCTGATCGAGGAGACGCGCTGGCCGGTTCATAAATCTGTACCCGATCTCATCCGCATCGCCGTCGCGATCGACCCGGCAGCATCGAGCGGCGAAGAGGCGGACGAGACGGGCATCGTCGTGGCCGGCAAGGACGCCGATGGGCACGGCTACGTGCTGGCGGATCACTCAGGACGCTATGCGCCAACCGAGTGGGCGCGTGCTGCAATCGGCCTCTACCGCCAATACAAAGCTGATCGCATTGTTGCTGAGGTGAACAATGGCGGCGACATGGTCGAGGCGACCGTCCGCATGGTCGATCCAAACGTCAGCTATGCGAAAGTGCACGCGAGCCGCGGAAAGGTGATGCGTGCGGAGCCCATTGCGGCGCTTTACGAACAACATCGCGTGCACCACGCCGGTGCCTTTCCGACGCTCGAGGATCAGATGTGCGGGTTTGCCGCTGACTTCGATCGCGCCAGTGCCGGATTTTCACCCGATAGAGTCGACGCGCTGGTTTGGGCGCTGACTAACCTACTGGTCGAGCCGATGGCCAATTCCGGGATCTTCGAGCTGTACCGCGAGCAGGCGCGGCAGCTCGCGGCAGCCAATGTCAAGCCCGTACCAAAGCCGGTCTATGCGCCAGGCAGCGTAGAGTACGAGAAGCAACAGCAGGAACAGCGGAGCAGCTAGCCCGGTCTATGCATGACTAAAATACATTTGGCAGGTCGTATAACTGGGCACTCGCGTTTTGGTTGCACTGGTGTGCGACGGGCATGCGGGATCGCTGCGGCGGGTTTGTGTTTTCGGGATTGGGTGGGCGCTGGGGGTTGAAGAACAGAGGGCAATTGCGGGGCATCACGCCCCGGCTCTCAGGTGACGAGACGCGGCAGGCGGTCAAGCAGCATGGCGAAGATCGCCTGACCGGGGGCGCTGGATGGCAGGTGGATCTTGATTTGGGTTTTCAGTTCGACGACGCGGGCGGCGAGTTTGATCAGGCGCAGCCGCAAGGTGTCGAACTGCATGACGCGCCAGATCGAGCGTTTGGGCATGACGCGGCGCATCGACCACAGCAGCCAATAGGCGCCGGCGTGCAGGAACAGGCGGAACTGGTTGGCTTCGGCCTGGTGGCAGGAGGCGCGGTCGGCGGCAAGGTGGGTCTTCCAGGCTTTGATGTGGTTCTCGGCCTGACCACGCGGGCAGTAGCGCCGTTCGTACAAAAGGCTGGTCCGGGTCCTCGTATTCGTTGATGCCGCCGTCGTAGAGCAGGCGGTTGTTGAAGAAGTGGAACCTTCGCCGAGCTGGGGTGGCTTGTCGGCGCGCGAGGGCATCGAGTTTCTGCGCGGCCTTGTCGGTCTCGACATCATTGCGGTCGACGTGAACACGGTCAGCCCGCCGCACGATGTGCGGAATGTGACCGCGTTTCTTGCAGCCCAGGTTATCTATGAGAGCCTGGTGTAGCTCTGCCAAAAGCCCAGCTGAGACCCCGCCCTGACGGCGCTTAGAGCGTTCTGTTGAGCGCCGCCTCGATGCCCTGCCCGACACCGAGGAGGTGACGATCCCCGCCGTGCTCGCCAACGATCATCAGCCCGACGGGCGGACCCGCGGTCCGTAACGGCACGGTTATTGCGCAGCGATCGAGGAAATTGATAACCGACGTATTGCGCAGCAGTAAGGCATTGAGGCGCCGGTATTCCCCGTCTTGCTCGAATGCGGCGATCGGTGGAGCGGTAATCGCCACGGCAGGCATCAGCAGAGCATCGAAACCGCTCGTTTGCGCCGCGACTCGGCCGATCAAATTGCGGCGGGCGGCGCGAAGTCGGATGTACTCGACAGCTGTCATCGCGCTGGCACGCTCGATACGCGTCCGAACGCGGGGGTCGTACTCACCGCCGCGTATCTCGAGCAACGGCTTGTGCCAAGCATAAGCTTCGATCGGCGCGAAC
>DASZFQ010000152.1:0-106551 GCA_035939595.1 Casimicrobiaceae bacterium | reverse complement strand
TTAGTGCGGGAGGTCTCGCGTGAGCTGGCGGAGCGGTGAATCTGGTCCGTCGCGCTCCCGCGCGCGTACATTGACGACCACCGGCGGCGGGCAAGCGAGCGTTATGCCCTCCCGCTGCAGGCCCTGGTAGATGGCGAGATTGATTGCCTGCTGGGCGTCCATGTACCGGTTGTAATCCGGATCGGAGAAGTAGAAGGCCGATTCGAAGATCAGAGCAGATTCGCCATACTTCTTGAAGTGGGCGCGGTCGAAACGTGTCTTGGGCTGTGCCTCAATGGCTTCGCGGATGATCACGGGAATGAGCGCAAGCTGCGCCGCCGCTGCATCTTGCGCGACGTGGAGCGTAAATTCGATACGCCGCTCGGCAAGCCGCTTGAAATTGCGCACACGGCCTTTGAGCAGGTCCGTATTTGCAAGCACGATTTGCTCGCCGGACAGACTGCGCAGGCGTGTCGTCTTCACTCCTACCTGCTCGACCGTTCCCATGACGTCGTCGATGGTGATGAAATCGCCGATCGCGAACGGCTTGTCGAGAGCGATAGTGACGGAGGCAAAAACATCGCCGAGAATGCCCTGCGCAGCGAGCGCCATCGCCACCCCGCCGATACCCAACCCGGCGAGCAGCGTCGTGATATTGAATCCCAGGTTTTCCAGCGCCAGCAACACGACCAGCGACCAGAGTGCGACCTGGGCGAAGAAACCGAGCACGCTTACCGTCGTGGCCGCCCCGGCATCCGTTTGCTGCTTGGCAGCGACCTGACGCGTGAGCCAGTGCCGGATCACCAGGCTCGCCCAGAGCGCCACCTGGGCGATCACCGCAATCATCGTCAGATGTTCGACGAACCGGTCCGCCTTGCGCGGGACAGTGACGAACTGCATGCCGATGAACAAGGCAACCATGATCAGGAACCACGGCTGCGTCCCTTCGAATATGCTGCGCGCACACGCAAGGCGGCGCGGAAGTCCCAGCGTCTCCCGCGCCGCGAGCCAGCGCACGCCGTGCATCCGTGTGCCGAATAGCAAAGCCCCCGCCAGTAGCACCACTGCGCCCGCGATTCCCCAGGCGAGGGCCGTGTTGCCGAGTATGGTGTGCTCAAGCATCGTCCTAGGCAAAGACCAGCCGTGAGGTGCCAGGGTTCCCGGGCAAAATCGACGCGTCCAGGGTTTCTTTGCCGCCGTGTCCCCCACAGTATTTTTTGGCAAGTATCCGCAATGCAACGGCCAAGACAATCAGAGAACGGCTAATCCTGTTGTAGGACGGACAGGAAAATGTGGGGAAGCAATGATCCGCTCGCGGCGGGCAGCGGCCGTCGCGGGTTGTGCCAGTCGCGGCGGTGCGATCGAGCGGCACACCGCGGCGGGCCGGGCGAACGGTCTTGCTATCTGGGATTGCGGCGACGCTTGGAGTCTGCGTCGTTAAGCGCCTTCCCGTTCGTGGCGATAACGCGCGAATAGAAGGCCGCGCTATCCTTGGGAGTACGCTTCTGGGTCGCGAAGTCGACATGCACGATCCCGAAGCGTTTGGAATAGCCCAGTGACCACTCGAGATTGTCGAACAGCGACCAGACGAAATAGCCGCGTACGTCGACCCCGCTGTGGATCGCGGCGTGGACGGCTCGCATGTGCTTATGCAGATAATCGGCGCGCAACGGATCCCGCACGCGGTCGCCTTCGGCGGTCGGCGGATCGAAGAATGCGGCGCCATTTTCGGTAACGTAGAGGGGAAGATTGCCGTAACGCTTCTTGACCATGACAAGCGTGTCGGTTAACCCCTGCGCGTAAACCTCCCATCCCGTTTCGGTGTAGGTAGCCCGCGCTTGCCGGACCGGTGTCGCCTTCAGCGGCCACGAGTTTGGGTCGAAGCGCGTCACGTTTCTCGTGTAATAGTTGACGCCGAGGAAATCGATCGGCTGCGCAATGAGCAAAAAGTCTTCAGCGGGCCAGTTGGGCCATGCTTCACCAAATATTTGTCGCAACTCGTCCGGATAGCGCTTGAGGAACAGCGGGTCAAGATATTGCCGATTCATATAGGCATCCGCGCGTGTGGTCGCTGCACCATCATCCGGGCTGTCCGATGCCGGATACTTTGGCTCAAGGTTTACGACC
Source organism: Casimicrobiaceae bacterium (assembly GCA_035939595.1). GTDB lineage: Bacteria > Pseudomonadota > Gammaproteobacteria > Burkholderiales > Casimicrobiaceae > PALSA-1003. The sequence goes on along the minus strand of DASZFQ010000152.1, from coordinate 104,445 downwards.
AACCCGATCCTATGTCGGCCTTCCGCTCGATACGCTTGGACCGCGGCGCCGTGCGCACGCAAGAGATTGTGGGTCGCGATGGGTGCCTCAAAGCGGTTGCGATGCCCGGGCGCGATCGTCCCGTGCAGGTAGCCGCCGTCGGTAACCACCCAAGGCTCGTTGAGCGTAATCCACAGCTTTACCCGATCGTCCAGCTTGCGAAACATGATCGCCGCATAGTCGGCGAACCAGTTCGCGCTGTCCGGATTCAACCAGCCACCCAGGTCGTCTAGCGCCGCAGGGAGGTCCCAATGGAACAGGGTGAGTGCGGGCTCGATGCCGCCTCTCAGGAGGGTGTCGACGAGGCGATCGTAGAAGTCAATCCCACGGTCATTGACCGCACCACGTCCGCGCGGCAGGACGCGGCTCCATGAGCTGCTAAAGCGATACGCCTGCAGTCCGAGCTGGCCCATAAGCGCGATATCCTCACCATAGCGCCGGTAATGGTCACAGGCGAGATCGCCGGTATCCCCGTTGTGGACAAGGCCCGGCGTGTGCACGAAGCGCTGCCAGATGCTAGGTCCCGCGCCGTCGGCCAACGGCGAGCCTTCGACCTGGTATGCCGACGTTGCAGCACCCCAGACGAACCCCTCGGGAAACCCTGTCGTTGCCACGTCTTGTTCGCTAACCTATTGACCGAGCTATTGCTCGATCACGATCGCTGCCGGGAGTTGGTCGAACCGCAGCTCGCGTTCCTGCCAATGGACCAGCCTGCCGTTGACCCGTGTCCGGCCGGGTCGATTTTCCTCGGGCCAGACGAACACGAACCCGCCTGGTGGAACGCGCGCTCCAGGCGACACGTGGAGGAAAGTGCGCGAGCCCCGCGTCCATAGCGAATAGGATAGGGTGCCATAGGCCGTGCGCATCCCCTCGACCGAGATTCCCTGTCCCTCAAGCCACGCCGGCGAGATGCCCGCGCCGAGTACGAGGGCGTGATCGTCGGCACGCTCGTAAGCGAACAAGTCGAGCACGGAATTGATGAAATCCGACTCGACCCACGCGTGCGGCATGTCGCCAACGAAACGAGGCTTCCTGGCGTCCCGTCCAACGACTTCGGCCCATTGGTGCCACTCGGCGGGGCGGCGACCGGTGAGCAAGAACTGAAGCAGGTCCGCCGCCCGATCGCGCCAGCCGAGGCGAACGAAGGTGGCTACATTGCGCAGCTCGTAGGGCGTGTAATCGTCCCAGTCACTGCGGCCATCGCGCCGGTCCTCGAGTTCGTGCCAATAACGCTCGTAGGTTGAGCAGACCATCGCGCTGGGCAGGTCCTGCGGCTCCCCATCCGGTGCAAAGGCAATGCTCGTTGACGTCGGATCGAAATCACCCAACTCGGCCGCCCCCGGCAGGTAGGCAATATGGTGCGTCACGGCCGCGGCCTCGAGCGACGCCGCAAGATCGCCTCGGAATTGGTCCAGCTGGGACAAGAAACGAGATGCTGACTCGTCTCGACCGAGCGCGACCGCGATCGAATACGCCGAATCGTAGCCCTTCAATGCCCAGAAGTCGTCCCAGTACGAATGCATCGGTTTTGCCGCGTATCCTTCATGGCTGATCGAGGCGGGGAGAATACCGTAGAAGGCACGATTAGCCGGTTCGAGGTTGGCCACGGTGCGCTCGGACTGCCGCTGCGTTTCGAGGTAGCGCGCCGCGCTCTCGATATGAGTCCACAAAGCATCGAGCAGCGCGCGATCGCTCCGATAGCGGTAGACCTCGTAGGCAAGGAAGAGGAACTCGCCCGAACTGTCGTTCTCGGGTGTAGGATCGGCGCCACGAGCGTCGATGCAGCAAGGGATCTTGCCGTTCGGAAATTGATGCGCGGCATACCAACGCAGGTAATCGGCCGCGACCGCCGAATGGCCCAGCCGCATTAGCGCTTCCGCTATTATCGTCCCATCGCGGATCCACGATCGCGCGTAGGACCGCGTGCCCGGCCGTAGGATCGGGCCATCGCGAGTGATGAGCGCGTGCGCCAGCGATGTACGCAAGGTATCGATCAGGGGTTGCGCCGCGGTGGGAACACGAAACCGGGTCCGATTGAGCTTTCGTCTCCACGTCGCGGCAACCGCGCGCTCCTCGTGTTCAAGCCACCGTGAAACCGACATGCCGCGGAACATCGGAGGCGCTGGGGGCCCGGAGAGCGGTACGGCAACGCCGATATTGGCGTGCGCATGAGGCGCGAGCCTTAGGGGGTAGGTGAGCGCGGCGGAAGCGAGCCCGGATTCATCATGCACGGCGTGCGCCTCGTGCCAGTCGCCGGCGAGAATCCTTGGCAACGGCCCGGCGTCGGACGAAAAGGCTCCGACTCGATCGGGCGGCCGCAGCGGGAGTACAGTCCGTGCCCCGTTGACTGTAAGCGCGGCGCCATCCCACACGATGTCGCCGATCGCGCTGACACCGCCGACTGTACTCAGAAACTGGCTCGGTGGATTGACCTGGAACGGGCGCACCGCGAGCGCGAGCGTCACCGTTAGCCAATCGGGCGTACGATTGATCAGCTCGTAACGGGCAACAAGCCGTGAGCTGGGCCGCGTTCCTGCGGCGAACGCGGTGACGCGCAATTCCCATCGCGGGTCAAGCCATCGGACTCCAGGTAGCGGCAGATAGCCTTCGACAAGGAATTGCTGCGCATGCGTATCTGCCCACGTAACGACACGCCCGCCGTCTACGACGAATGGCTCGATCGAGAAGCCACCGCGGGCGACTTCGAGCGCACCGTCTTCGGAGAGCAAACCCGTTTCGCTGCCGCCGTCGATGCCGACCAGCGTCCAGTACGGCTGCTCACCGAAAAAACCGCGCGGATAGGTGCCCCGAGGCGCGTCGCGCGCCAAGGCCGCGACAAATGCATTCGCCTTCGCGCCGAAGGCGGGGTCGTTGACTTTGACTTCGGCAAGGTCGTGGCCGTCGCCGGGGCCATCGAGCAGCGCAAGCCGTACGAAGCGCGCCTCGGCGTCGGGAAGCCGCGACGCGTCGAGTTCGCCGCCGCCGTCGATGGCGGTACGTAGATTCTGCCAGCGCTTCCCGTCATTCGAAATAAGTGAAGCGGCCGATTGCGATGTCAGGGGAGCACACCAGGCAACGAGGCAAGCGCTCAATAGCGTGACTACGGTGCCCAGTCGCAGCGGCGATAATATTGTAAGGCGAAGCATCATCCCTTCACGCTCCCAGCCAAAAGGCCCTGCAGGTAATAGCGCTGCAACGAGAGGAAGACGATGAGCACTGGCAGGGTAGTGACTACCGACCCTGCCATCATCAGTTCATCGTCCTGAACGTGTTCACGCGACAGCGCAGCAAGCGCCACTGGCAAGGTATAGAGATCCTGGTCGGAGAGTACGATTAGCGGCCACATGAAGTCGTTCCAGGTGCCAAGCAGTGTGAACACGGCCAGCGTAACGATGATGGGCTTCAACGCCGGCAGCACGATCGCGCCGAAAATATGGAATTCGCTGGCGCCGTCGATTCGTGCCGCCTCGAGCAACTCGTCGGGAATCGATAGCGCGTATTGACGTACGAGGAAGATGCCGAAGACACTGGCCAGCGCGGGAATGAGCACCCCGCCGTAGCTGTTAACGAGCCCGAGCTGCTTGAGAAGCAGAAACAGCGGTACCATCGCTACCTGGCCGGGGATCACGAGCGCACCGAGCAGAAAACGAAAGATTCGGTCGCGCCCTGGAAAGCGTAGCTTGGCAAATGCGTACCCGGCCGCGACGTTGAACGCCAGCGAGGCAACGGTCGCCAAGGTAGAGACAAGCACGCTGTTGGCGAGATAGCGTCCGAGGCCACGGGACGCGAACAGTTCGAGATAGTTGCCGAGGCTCCCGTGCGCGGGGAGCAGTGGCGGAGGAACTGCGCTCGCCTCGCCGGGCGCCATGAATGAAACCGAAACCATCCACAGCAGCGGAAACAACGTAAGAACCGCCAAGCCGAGCAACAGTCCGTTTACCAGCCCCTTCATGTGGCGCCGCTCGCTCGCATCCACCGAAGTTGGACCGCCGTGACGCTGAAAATCAGGAGAAAAAGCACGAAGGCAACGGCGGAAGCAGAACCAAGGTTCCACCACTTGAACCCTTCCTCGTACATGAGGTAGAGAACGCTTACTGTGCTTTGAAGTGGGCCTCCCTGTGTCATTACGTACGGCTCTGCAAACAGCTGGAAATAACCGGCGACGGTCAGGATGCCAACCATGAGCAGCATTGGGGAGAGCGTCGGCAATGTGACATGACGGAACTGCCGCCAGATCGACGCACCGTCGATGCGCGCCGCCTCATAGAGATCCATCGGGATTGCCTGCAGGCCGGCAAGCAGGATGATCATGTTGTAGCCAAAGTTCTTCCAGACGGCAAAGATGATGATCGCCGGCATTGCCCAATGCGGGTCCCCAAGCCAGTCGATTGGTGTGATGCCGATGCTCCCAAGCGCGTAATTGAGCCAACCGTAGCGCATGTTGAAGAGATAACGCCAGACAACGGCTGCGGCGACCAGCGTAGTGACCACCGGCGCGAAAAGCGCGGTGCGGAAGAACGCCTTGAAGCGCACTACCCGGGAATGGAGAAGAAGCGCAGAACCGAGTGATACCGCGATCGACAGTGGTACACCCACCGCGACGAAGTAGAGCGTGTTCGCCAGTGCGCGCCAGAAGAGTGGCGTAGCAAGCAGTTCGACATAGTTGTGCAAGCCCACGAGGCGCAGATTGCGCCAATCGGCTAGGGCGTAGATGTCGAAATCGGTTACGCTGAGTGCCAGCGCGGCGAGTACAGGCAGAAGGAAAAAGATGCCGATGACAAAAAGCGCCGGCCCGACGAACCACCAGGCCGCGCGCTCCGATCTCACGACGCTGCCCGGCGAGCGAGTAGCCAGCGACGCTTCTCGAGAATTCGGTTGGCTCGCGCGTCGAGTTCGGCTGCCGCCGCATCGATTGACAGCTCACCGTGCACGGTACGTTCCGCAACGAGTCGCATCTCGTCGGCAATGCGTTCCCACTCGGGCACCTTGGGCGCGGATTTTACTCGCTCGAGCTGGTCACGGAAGGCACGCGCATAACTGTCTTGCGCAAGGCCACTTTCGTTCCAAGTCGTGCGTCGCGGCGGAAGATCGCCGGTCAACTCGTGCAAGCGACGCTGGATGTCCGGCCGCGAAAGATATTCAATCCACTGCCATGCAGCAAGTTTCACGTGCGACGTATCGAAGACGACCAGGCTGGAGCCACCGGCGATAGACGCGCCCGGTCCGTCGGGGCCGGGAAGGGGAGCGGTCATCCAGCTGGCCTGGCGATCCGCTGGTAGCCGGCGCTTGAACTCGCCGATGTTCCACGGTCCGGAGATATAGAAGGAGAAGTAACCGCGAGCGAATTCGCTCCATACGTTGGACACGTCGGCGTCGGTCAGCGGGGGTGCCCACCCACGCCGGAACATCTCAACGTAGAAACGCAGCGCACGCCGGAATCCTGCGCTTTCGAAATTCCCCCAGCGTCCGCCGTCGCGAAGCAAGGGCTCATCCCCTTGCAGCGCGAGTACGAGCAGGGGCTCGAACTCGTTGATCGGGAGCAGGATTGAATAGCGATCGGAGCCCGCGCGCGCCTTGATCGCGGCGAGCATTTGCTGCAACTCGAGCCAGGACTGCGGTGGTGCCGAGAACCCTGCCTGTGCCAGTAAGTCTCGGCGATAGAACAGGATTCGCGTATCCACGTACCAGGGTATCCCGTAGAGCTTGCCATCGACGATGTTCGTATCCCAAATACCAGAAAAGTAATCTTGGCGGTCAATAGCCGGCGACGCGGCGACTGCAGAGTCCAGTGGCGCAAGCGCGTGTAGCGCCACAAATTCGGGTATCCAGGTGTTTCCCAGCTGGGTTACGTCGGGTGTCGCGTTTCCGGCAAAGGCAGTAAGCAATTTCTCGTGCGCGGCGCTCCACGGCAGCTGTTGAACCTTGATCCGGATCCCGGCATGCGTTCGCTCGAACTCCGGGATGAGCTCTGCGACGACCTCGCCTTCGCGTCCCATGGCCCACAGGCGGACCACGGTTTGGTCTCCCGAGCTTAAGTTGCAGCCGGCCAGTACAAGATTGATACCGAGCACAAACAGGGCTGCGGGAGGGCGTTTCGGGAAGCACATCATGGAAGGCCACGCCGCGCCCACGGGGGATTTACAAAAGGCTTCCCTTCGGCCGTGCCGTAGGTTGCATGCCGGTCACTGCGTCGCCGTCAACCAGCCGCCGGAAAAACCGGCTCGCTCAAGCCCGCGCCGTAGGTGCGGGTTTTTCCTCATGACTCGCCAGATGAGCGCGGTACGCTGATTTTCGATCATCGCGCAGATAGGCCCCTGGTCTATGCCGATATAGTCGCTATCGACCCAGCCAAAGCCCGCGATGTCGTGGCCGTGCTGCAGCGGTACGTCGAAGTTGAAACTCTGGTTGAACGCATCGAAAAACCCATACTGTGAATAGATGTACTGCCCGAAGCGGCGATGCATTTCGAGTACCGCCGGGATCGCCAGCTCAGGTGCGAACGGGATCGACGCCACGGCTGCCGTCGGGGCAAGCGTGCAGTCATCGTGCGCATCGGTGCCGCGGGCAGCATAGGCCCGATAGACACGCGTCTCGCTCGCATCCACAAATTCGACGTTGGCAGGGCCGTCACTGGCCGTGATGCCCCAGATCGTCGCCCCGTAATCCTTGCAGTGCACAGGATTGGCAATCGCATAGGCCTGCTGTGCATAGACCGCGCGGCGGCTGTTTTCGAAGTAGTCCATTCCCCGCCGCCGCATGTAGTCGTCCTGGATGTTGCGAAAATCCATCCACACCTGCGTGTACTGATGGCCGAACAATGGCGCAAAGGCTAAATATTCCTGGCCGAAAACCTTGCGCCAGCTCTTATCGTAGGTGCTGGTCCATTCGGACCATGCCTGCGGACCCACGGGGAATGTCGGCGAGGCAAGCGCCAGCAAATAGACCAACATCGCCTCGTTGTAGCCGCGCCAATCATATTCGAGGAACCCCTGTTCGGGCGTCCAGCCGTGGCTTATCGCCGGCGCGTGGGGCTGAGCCCAGCGCCAGTCGACGCGGTCATAAATTTGCTCCGCGAGATCGCGAATCTCGGCCTCCTCGCCCTCCGGTCCGTCGAAGTACGATTCACAGAAGAGCACACCAGCGAGCAGGATCGCGGTATCTACAGTGGAGAGCTCGCTGTCCTCGAATCGCTCGCCGGTCCCCATGTCGAGGTAATGGTAGAAGAATCCGTTGTACCCCGAAACGCCACGTACCGAAGGGCCCTGCGGCGCGTTGTAAAGGAAGCGCAGTGTCGTCAGCACGCGTTGCCGCGCCGCCTCGCGCGTCACGTACCCACGCTCGACACCGATTGGATACGCAGTCAGTCCAAATCCGACGGCCGCGATGCTCGAGAATGACGGGGTCGGGTAGCGATCGGGAATCAGGCCGTTCTTCGGGTTGGCGGTCTCCCAGAAGTAGCGGAAGGTGCGTTCCTCGAGGTCAATGAGGAACGGATCGAGTGCCGGGTGCGCGCCGCGCAGCGCCAAATGCACGGCACCGCGCTTTGGGCCTTCACTGTCGCGCACTACGACCGCGCCCAGCGCGAACGCGGTCAGCAAAACAACAAGCAGAGCAACGTTCCAGCGTGCCAAGTGCATGACCTCTGCCAATCCACATAGCCTTGCGCTTACACGCGCCGGGCCCCGTGCGAAGGGGATGGCCGCAAGCTGCCTCTTCGCTCAAATAGAACCAACCAACACGATCCATGCTCGTTGCTGGAGAGGCGGCAAGACGCAACACGATCGCGCTCGCGCTGACAACCAGCGCGAGCTCCGCGATACGCCTCGTTATCCAAGGAAACGCCACTGATCCGGAAAATCTCGGGGTACGTGCCGTCCTCGAGACCCGGATTCCGGCTTACTCCGAGCGCAAGCGACGCTAGCACCGGAGAGCCTGCCGGTCAAGTCTCCCAGTAGGACAAAGCGGAAACTGCTAGGGGCTGGTGCCAAGTGGGCGGCTGATCTCGCAGTCGAACGGCATTGAGCGAACGGGACCCAAAAGTGCTGCACCGAATGCAGGAAAAGCGCTCGGCTTGTGCCCGACGAAATCCTACGCCGAGTCCGTGAAGTCCTACAAAAATTTCGGTCAGGCTCTGATTGCCACAAACGCGCGAGCTGACCGATTATCCGCGCAAAGACCGCGCCGACGCCGAGCCGCATGCTGCGTTACTTTTTCGCTTTCCTGCTGTTTTTCCTGCTTGGGAGTGGCGCCAGTGCTGCCGCGATCGCCGCAGGTGCGCCCGCGTCCGCGAAGGTCGCGTTTCTCGTCTGCCTTGGTCTGTTTGTGGCAGCGATTGTGGACGGTGTCGCCAAGCGGCGGCCACTCCATTCTTCAATGACGTCAGCGGACGAAGGCATTGCGCGCGGCTCGCATTCGTCGGCTGTCCCTGGGGATCTATTGCATCCGCCGGTTGACTGAAGAAGTTCGAGATCTGGCCGCCTCGCGCCAGCCCTGGTGAGCGTCGGGGGCACTCCGAACCGCCGCATGTAGCTGCGATAGCGCGTCGGGATCACCAATAATGCGCATTCGCTCGCCATCTGGTAGCACCTCCGGGCCGCCGACGAGCGCCCGGCGCACGAGCTGCGCGCACTCGGCGCGGCGCGTAACCGATCGCAGGGCGCGGCCCTTTCCCGTAGCACAAAGCAACTCATTGATCTCCGGGTCAACGATTGCGTCGACGAAGCCGGGCGTTGGGGCCACCGCAGCGGCAACTTTCGCGACGGTTTGGATCTCCCGCGGCGGATGTAACTCCTCGGGTATGACGAACAAGCCTCTGGCGCGCAGCCAGCGTCCAAGCGACGCGCGGCTCGTGTATACGGAAACCGGGATGGAGACGATCAGCGCACCTGCGACCGGAAGCAACCACCATACGAACGACGGATTCAGCCAGTAAACGCCACCAACCCACACGACTCCTAGCAGTGTTTGAGGTCCATGTCGGAAAATGGCTTCGCGCCAGCTGGTCGCGGCATCCTCACGCTGCGGTGATTTCCATTGCAGCTTCCAGCCGACAAAGGCGAGCAGCACAAACTGTGTATGGAAAAGCATCCGGATAGGAGCCAGTAGTGCCGACAATAGAATTTCACCTAGGAGGCCGAGCGCCAATCGCCCAGTGCCGCCATAGCCGCTCGCGCCGCGTACCGCAATCACGATCACGCTCAGGATCTTGGGCAGGGATAGCAACGCCGCAGTGACAGCGAAGAGCGTGATCGCCCAATCGGGGTGCCACTCCGGCCAAAGCGGAAAGAGTTGGTACGGGTGAACGAAGTACCTCGGTTCACTCAACGTGTGCACTGCCAGCAGCGCAGTCGACAGAATGAGAAACGTGAACCACAACAATCCCGACACGTACGCCATTACGCCGCTCATGAACACCGCGCGATGCGCGATGTGCAGGCCCTTGAGCAGGAACAACCGGAAATTCATCAAATTCCCCTGACACCAGCGGCGATCGCGCTTGAGTTCGTCTATCAGGTTTGGCGGCATCTCCTCATAGCTTCCCGGGAGGTCATACGCGATCCACACCGCCCAACCGGCAGCGCGCATCAACGCGGCCTCGACGAAATCGTGCGACAGAATCTCTCCGGAAAGGCTACCCCGCCCGGGAAGGCGGCGCAGCCCACAGTGGCGCATGAATGGCGCGACCCGGATGATCGCGTTGTGGCCCCAGTAGTGCGATTCGCCGAGCTGCCAAAAGTGCAGTCCACCGGTGAATAGCGGGCCATATAGGCGGGCTGCAAACTGCTGTACTCGTGCGTACATCGTGTCTCGGCCGGCTGCGCGCGGCAGGGTTTGGATGATACCCGCAGCGGGATTGGCTTCCATGAGGCGCAACAGCCGTGTCAGGCACTCACCACTCATCACGCTGTCCGCATCCAAAACGACCATATAGCGGTAGTTTCGGCCCCAGCGACGACAGAAGTCGGCGATATTGCCGCTCTTGCGTTTGATCTTGTGCTGCCGCCAGCGATAGAAGACGCTACCATTGCCGCCCTCAGCTTGGTGCAAGGCGCGCCAGGCCTCTATCTCGGCGACGCGCGTGTCGGGATCGCTCGTGTCGGAGAGCATAAAAAAATCGAAGTGCGCCAGCTGGCCATGCCGAGCGACCGATTCGTAGGTCGCCTTCATGCCAGCGAAGACGCGGGCTACGTTTTCGTTGCGGACCGGCATGACGACCGCCGCGCGTGCCGCGGCCTCGAGCGGTGCGTTACCAGCGGCGGTGCGCGAGATCGCGTAACGGTCACCACCGAGAAGCTGCAGAGCAAAACCGGCGATCGCGGTCCAGAATCCGCCGGAGATCCAGGCGAAGAGGATGGCGAACAGAACGAGCATCGCGATCTCGAGCAACTGCTGGCCGTGATAGGGAAGGATCGCGACCATGAAGCTGGTCGCGATGTAGGTCTGCGCTACAATCAGACCCAGCAGGACGACACGACGAAAGTTGCCAACCGCTTGCCAGTGGCCCAATGGATCGGGGGCCGCTGCACGCGCCTCCTGCAGTTCGGGCCCGCCCCGAATAGCGCGCGTAAAGAGACCCCGCGGCCAGGGCGGCGACACCATCGAGCTGCGTGCCAGCGGCGGGGTCGTCGCCAGCCGACTGCGGCACGCCCCGTCAGGCGTTGCCCGTCTCTCCTCCATATCCACAGGCGAGCCAGACTCGTTCACGCATCCCCTTCCTTCGGTTGCCGTTACTCGGGCGGAAGGATATAACTCCACGTTTCCGAAGCAGTGCTGTTTCGAATCCGCAGGTACGCACGCAACTCGACCGGTTTTGCCGCATCGGCACGGGCGACGCGCAGTACCAGCCGCCAACCACCCGTCACTTCATTGCGGTGCGTAACAACCTCGCGCAAATCGCCGTTTGAATCGACCGTCACGATTCCCTCGACCTCGGCGTCGGCGGGAAGCTTGCGCAACGCCGGGCCGTCAAAGTCGATGACGAATCCCAGACTTCCGTCGTCTTGCCTCGTGTAGCCGCGGCCGCGCCGCGTCTGCGTCACCCACGACGATGGCGGGTGTGTCGCAGGTTCCTTCTGCCAAAGCAGCCGGTACTCCAAGTCAACCGGCGTCCTCAGTTGAGGCGACGCGTCCGGGACCCAATAGGCAACGATGTTGTCGTTGGTTTCGTCGGGACTGGGAATCTCAACCAGTTCTATCCTACCCATACCCCAACTGCCCATGGGTTGCACCCAAACGCTGGGGCGGAGGTCGTAGCGCGCCTCGAGGTCCTCGTAGTGATCGAAATTTCGGTCGCGTTGCATGATGCCGAAGCCAACCGGATTGGTTAACGCGAACGAAGTAACCAGCAATCGCTTCGGGTTGACGAGCGGCCGCCAAATCCATTCTCCTGTCCCGGAGTGAACTGATAGTCCCTCGGAATCGTGTACCTCGGGCCGATAGTCCTCGCGTGTCGTGGGCTCGTTCGAGCCGAAGAAGTACATTGTAGTGAGCGGCGCGAGACCCAGTCGGCTGACGTTATTGCGCAGGAACAGACGCGCCTTCACCTCGACCGCCGTTTCCACACCAGGTTTGAGCACGAAACTGTAGGCGCCGCTAGCCCGCTTGGAGTCAAGAAGCGCATAGATCTTGAGCTCCGTCGCCGCGGGTGCCGGTCGCTCAATCCAGAATTCAACAAAGGTCGGGAATTCCTCTCCGGATGCCAACCCAGTATCGATGGCGAGCCCACGCGCGGAAATGCCGTACCCCTGACCTTTGCCCAACGCGCGGAAATAGCTCGCTCCGAGAAAGACCAGGACTTCATCCTTGTACTTCGGACTGTTGATCGCATAGTGGACTCGAAATCCCGCAAACCCTAGACGACTCATCCTCTTGCTGTCGAATTTGTTGGCCCCGTAATCAAACAGCGCAGGGTCGTAGCGAACTTCGCGCACCGTATCGCCGCTGACTTCGTTGATCCGGACCGGGTTATTGAAGTACAGACCAAGGTGGAAGAATGCGACTTCGAACGGCAGGTTGGAGCCGTGCCAAAGCGCTCGTTCCTGCCTGAAGCGAATATCTCGGAAATGATCGTAGTCGATGCTCTGCAATTCCGTTGGCAGCTTGATCTCCGGCGCTCGGTACGGCGCCGCGGCAAGCTCCTGCGCACGGTGCGCCACCGCGTCGAACCCGAAACCGGGCGCGACCCCTGGCGCCAGGCCGAAGAGCAGGGCGACGCACGCCGTCCGCAACCTTCGAATGCGCGATGTCGGCGCTCCTGCGCTGCTCCGGTAGGCGGCGGCTGCAATTTGTTGCCACATGCGTTCGTTCATCTGGCCGCTACGGGCCGCATAATAGCGTCGAAAGTCGCTATCGTAAGGCTCCAACGCGTTCGCCTCTGCGGTCTGTTGCCAGGAGTGCCGATGGGTGCTGACACAGGTTAGCCAACCGGATCGGCGATCGAAGTCGAGTGAAGTTGCTGCAAATCTTATGCTCCTGCAGCTAAGCACGCAAGACAGCCGCGAGAGCATTGGATTGCATCGGACTCGTTATATCGAACCGAATGCTTCAGTGCCGCTCAGCGAATCCCGCTTCGATCGAATCAGGATGATTGGGTGCGTTTTGTCCATGCACGCGTTCACGCACGGTAGACAGCCGTAGCAATTACTCGGCCGATTGGTAGAAGATCGACACGGAATCGTTAAGCTCGACCGGATACCCCGCGGGCCGTTGAGAGTGCCAAGCAGGGGGCGCACGTGCATGAACCCCGGCGTCGAGCCGCTTCTTTGCGACCTGTGTTCGGAAGGAATCGACCCAAGCCAGGCGGGCGCGGTGCGCAAAGCGGTCTTCCCGAAATGGGCATAGCAGAGCAATCATAACTCCGCTGGGCTCCCCTCCTCGCAATACGATGCTGTACGACGAAGCAGTTCCAATCAATCGGTTATCGAACACGTTGCTATACTGACATCCCTTGCAAAGTGCCGGTCCATTCAATACTTAGATGCTCGCCAGCTCGTCAACAATAATACGAATCTGCGACAGCAGGTCCGTTCTATTCTGGTAGGTGCAGTGTGGCTTGGCGGAACAGCCTCTCCGAGTACGAGAAGCGGATGCACAGGGTACTCGAGTACATCGATAAGCACCTGGATCAGCCCCTTGATCTCGGCACTTTGGCCGAAGTCGCCCATTTTTCCCCATTCCACTTTCATCGACTCTTCTCAGCGTGGATGGCCGAGACACTTGGTGACTATCTTCGCCGTCGAAAGATTGAGGTCGCAGCCATGCGGCTTGTTGCTCAACCGCGTGTACCTGTTCTCCACATCGCGTTGTCAGTGGGCTTCGGTTCCGCCGAAGCGTTCGCTCGGGCCTTTCGGGCTCGGTTCGGCTGCTCACCCACCTCTTGGAGAACACGAGAAGCCGAGCAACGCTTTGCGAATAGCAATCCTGGTCAGGTGAACCGCAAGATCGGTCAGGCACCTAGAGTTGTTTCGACCAATCATGGGGTCTCCCGCAAACCTGAACTGGAGGTATCCATGAACGTCAAGCTCGTCGAACGGCAACCAGCGACCGTCGCCTATCTTCGCCACCTCGGTCCTTATGGTGAGCCCCTCTCGCAGTTCTGGCAGAAAACGGTGTACCCATGGCTTGCTGCGAACGACCTCCTCGGGCAGCCGCGCTACGGCATCAGCCACGATGACCCAAGCATCACCGCGCCTAAGCAATGCAGGTACGATGCGGGCGCCGAGGTTCCGCCGCAGTTTGCCCCGTCCGGCAACGCCTTCAAAACAGTTGTTCCAGGGGGCACGTACGCTGTCCTAAGTTTCAAGGGCGCCGTGTCGGAGATTGGAGAGGCTTGGACCGCGTTGCTGAGGGATTGGTTGCCCTCAAGCGGCCTTCAACTCGATGCCCGTCCATGCTTCGAGTACTACCGGAAAGGTTCGACGTATGACCCAGAGACCGGTGCGTTCGAATGCGAGATCTGTATTCCGGTCGTTCCACTCTAAGGGCCAGTAGGAGGTCACCTACCGCAAATGACCCGACCGAAGGTCTCCGTGGGGCTAGCCACCGGAAAAACGGGTGGCAGCCCCGCGGGTAAGACTCCGGTTGTCCGCTCTTGGCAAACTTCGATCTTGTCTCGAACTTCCGGAGTTGGCGCACTGCGACAGTGGTGACCGGCTGAGAGGATCCCCCAACCAGCCGGGCGCGTTAACCCATGATAAAGTGACCGGCCGGCGCTTGCTGCGTTGAAATCGTTATCCTCCATCCTGTGCGGAGAAATGGACCGATGAGCGTAATCGAATCGAGAGTTGTCAATATCGACGAATTGAAGCTCGAGCATTTCGCTAAGGGCGATAGGTTCGAGTGCGACGCCGTGCGCATCGGGCCGCTCCTCGGCGCAAAGGATCTCGGCTATTCCTACGACGTCGTCCCGCCCGGAAAGCGCTCGTGCCCCTTCCACAGTCATCGCGGAGAAGAGGAGATGTTCTTTATCGTGAAGGGCAAAGGCACGCTGCGCTACGGCGACGAGACAAGGAAGATCCGCGCCGGCGACGTGATCTGCTGTCCGACCGGTGGCCCGGAAACGGCGCACCAGATCGTCAACGACTCGGACGCCGAGCTCGCCTATCTATCCGTCAGCACCATGTTGCCGGCAGAAGTCTGCGAATACCCCGATTCGAAGAAGATCGGCGCTTTCGGCGGCGGCTTGCGTCATATGACGCGCGCAGGCCCCGGCCTGGACTACTGGGTGGATGAGGTATGAGCGCGGCGAGTGGCGTGGTTAGGCCGACTGCGCGTCTGACAACGTGGGCTCGTAGCCAGACTCGGCCTGATTGTTGACGGCCCCAGTCCCCGAGGCCGACGTACGCGCCGCCGTAAAGCAGTCAATCAAAACATCCCGACGATAAGCGAAGCGGCCAGCCGATTACAGCGACGCTGTCGGATCAACGGATCAAGCCATTCGATGTCCTCGTCTGCGCAGCAGCACCGAGCGAGGAACCGTTGTGTCAAGCGCGTCCGCCGTCTTCGTGTTGATGACCAGCTCAAACTTGGTAGGCCGTTCGACCGACAGATTGGATGGCTTCGCAAACCCGACGCCCTTCGCCGAGCACTCAGCCCGAATCAAAGGTTTCTCGCCTTGCTCGGTAACCCGGGTGATGTGCTTATCGCCGTGGAGGCCACCGGTCACTGCTGCATCTTAAGGCCGATTTGCTGCATCAGCACCGAGAGCTCGGCGTCCTCCTTCGCAATCAGCGGGCCGAACTCGGCGGCGGGCAGATAGGCCGGGCGCACGCCGAGCTTTTCGCAAGCTTGCCCGAATTCCGGCGCGTCGACCGTCTTGCGGATCGCCGCCTCGAGTGCGCTGACGACGGGTGCCGGTGTGCCCCGTGGCACGGCAATCCCACGCCATACCTCGACCGACACGTTTACACCTTGCTCGATCGCGGTGGGCACATCGGGCAACGCCGGGTCCCGCTGCGAGATCAGCGCGGCGAGGAGACGGACTTTTCCCGCCTTCACGTAGGTCGCGAGCGCGCCCGGCAGCTGCACCAGGGCATCGATCTGCCCGCCGATCAGGCCCGGCACTACCTGCGCTGCCGCATACGGCACTTCGATGACCTCGACACCTGCAGCTTTGAACAGCGCGGCCGACGAAATGTGCGTATGGCTGCCGATCCCCGAGTTGCCGACAGTCAGTCTGCCAGGATGAGCTCTCGCGTCCGCGAGAAACTCCGCGAGCGTTCTCCACGGAGCATCGGCGCGCACCGCGAGCACGGGCGACTCGACCAGCACGCGCGCCACCGGATCGAACGCACGGTAGTCGAATGGCAGTAAGCCGGAGTAATAGGTGGTCGAAACTGAATTGGAGTTCCACACGAGCGCGTAACCGTCGGCTTTCTGGCTGGCGACATGCTTGTAGCCGATCGCGCCACCGGCGCCGGGACGATTTACGACGATTACGTTTCCCGGAAGGTACCTCGACATGCCTTGTGCAACCAGCCGCGCCGTGATGTCCGCTGAGGAACCGGCGGCGAACAGCACCGTTAACTCGATATTCCCCTTCGTCGGAAACGAAGGTTCTTGGGCGCCCGCGGTCAGCGCCAACAGGATCGCGCCAAAAATAGTCAGCCGCAACTTCATTCGCCCTTCTCGGAAAGAACTTCCGCAATTGCCACCTGCCGCCCCTCCCGCGCCGACTTGATACCGGCCCGGATCACCGCGAGCGACGCGATGGCCCGTTCACCATCCATTTCGGGTTGCCCGATCCCGCGCACCGCTCGTGCGAATTCCTCGAGTTCATCCACGAGCGCATCGATCTTCGGCAGTGCGACCGGCTCGGAGCGGTCGGTGCCGCGCTTGAGGAACCGCAGACCCTGATGCAGATCATAGTAGGCGCTGGCTTCCTTGCCATAGATGTTCATTACGTAGTACTCGGACGCCGAGGCGTAGCTCGCGTTGACGGTCGAAAGGGCGCCGTTCTCGTGCTCCATCACGAGGCTCGCGACATCAGGATTGTCACCGGGCAGCACGAGCTGCGCGACCATCCCGCTCACCGCGTTTACCGGTCCGATCAGGTATTCAAGTACATCGATGTAGTGAATGCCGATTTGGAGCATCACGCCGCCGGGCAAGCCGTCGGCTGTGTAACGCCAGGACCCGAGATCGATCTTGCCAACGCGATCTCGGCTGATATTCGCCTCCGCATTGATCAACTTCCCGAACGCGCCCCCGTCGATCCGCTCCCGAATCCAACGGAACTGGCTCTCGCGGCGGCGCTGATAGCCGATCGCGAGCACGACGCCGGCCTTGCGGCACACGGCGGCGATTGTCCGCCCGTCGGCGACGGTATTGGCGATCGGCTTGTCGAGGAACACGTGCTTGCCCGCAAGCGCCGCAGCGCACGCGGTCTCAAGATGCGCGTTGTTCGGCGTAGTGTTAACGATCGCCTCGATCGAATTATCGTTGAGAATCTCCTCATAACGAGTTGCGGGGCGGCAGCCGTACTTGCCCGCGAAAGCTTCGCGCTTCTCGTCCGAGCGCGAATAACAGGCGGCGATTCGCAGCTTGCCCGAACGCTTGATCGCGTCTGCAAGCACGTCCGACCACCACCCCATTCCGATGCAGGCGACGGTCAGCGGTTCGTGGGCCATCGTTACGTCGGGCGGATGGATGCGATCGCTTCGCGCGCGACGCGTTCGTCGAATTCAAAGTTGCCACCGCTGACGCCGATCCCTCCGACACATTCACCGTCGATGAGGATGGGGTAGCCGCCCTCAATTGCGGTCCACCGTTCCACGCCAGCGGCGAGGGCGAGTCCGATCGCGTGCACCACATCGAGCGGTTGCGCCTGCGCGCCCTGCGACGTGGTCGGCCGCTTGTTCGAGGCGGCGCACACGGCTTTTGTGGTGGCCGAATGCACCGTATGAAAACGCCCGCCGTCCATGCGCTCGACGAGGATCGCGTGGCCGCCCGCATCGACGATCGCAACCGAGATCGCGATTCCCGCTTCCTCGGCCCTCGCAGTCGCGGTGTCCACCATTTTTCTTGCACCGGCGAGTGTGAGACGCTTGGCTTCGGCGACATACATGGCTCGGTCCCTCGGGATGATGGTCAGCGCGGCGTCGTGTCGCCGCCTTCTACGATAACATTCTCGACGATCCCCGCGCCTGCGCGGCGGAACGCGGACGCGTCTTGATAGGCATTGGACTTGAAGCAGTCGATCGCGGCCTCCATGGTCGGAAACTCGATCACGACAAAACGGTGAAACGTGTCGGGTCCCTCCATGATCCGGTATCGGCCACCGCGCGCAAGAACCTTGCCACCATGCTGCGCGATGATGGCCGGGACGCGGTCGGTGTATTTCTTATACTCGGCGGGGTCGTTAATCTTTGCACGGGCGATCCAGTAAGCGGGCATGACAACCTTTCCAGTGGGACATATCACAGCCGATAGAATTATAGGACGGCTTGCCGGGAGCTTCGCGAGATGATTCGTGGCTGCGGCGGGGTGTCCACATCGAGCCCATCAAGGCCACACATCCGCAGCAGAGCGGCCGCCACGAGCCCATCCATCTGACTTTGAAGAAAGGTGCGACCATGCCAGCTCGCGCACTGGAAAGAACAAGAAACTCCGCGGCTTTGGCGGCTGCATAGCGGCCACCTGCAGCCGGGAGCGGGTTATGTCTGTCAACGACCGGTCAGCACACAGAAGCATGGGGCGACCGGCCTGACCCTTGCCTCCCTGTGGCGGACTTACCCCCGCGCGACGCCCCACTCCTGCATGGTCTCGAGCGTCGCCCTCAGGTGCGGACGGAGCCTCGCTGCGAGCGAGTCCTGGAACCCGAACGGGACGCGTTCGTCCATGTAGGTAATTTCGGCGAGCTCGAGCTGAGCGGCGTGAATGCGCCGACGCGGGTCGCCGTAATGGCGCGTGATGTAGCCGCCCTTGAAGCGACCGTTGAGCACTGTGCTATACCCGCTGGCACGCCCGGCGACTGCGTAGAGCTCCTCGCCAAGCCCTGCGCCGCAGGAGCGGCCGTCAGCGGTTCCAAGGTTGAACTCCGGGAGGCGCCCGGAAAAGAAGCGCGGCACCTGCGAGACAATCGAGTGCGCATCCCATAGCAGGGCGTAGCCATGCGCGCGTCGGATGCGTTCGAGCTCGCGCTCAAGAGCCGCGTGATAGGGCTTCCAGTAGGTGTCGATGCGCGCAGCGACTTCGCCTTGCGAAGGTTCGTCACCGGGAACGTACAGCGGCTCTTTGGCAAAGGTGTCGATTGGCACGAGCCCCGTCGTGTCCTGGCCAGGATAGAGATTGTCGTTGCTCGGCGGGCGGTTGAGATCGATCACGTAGCGCGAGTGCGTGCCGATGAGCACGGAGGCTCCGACCACCTCGAGAAAATCGTACAGGCGCTCCAGGTGCCAGTCGGTGTCGGGCAGCGGCCGGGCCGCGGGGGTCAGCCGTTCCAGGATCGGCTCCGGGACATGCGTGCCGACGTGGGGCATCGAGACGAGAAGCGGGCTCGACCCGGGGCGAAAGTGAAAGGGATCCATTACGATGCCTCGCAGTCAGCCGAGCATCGGCAGATCGAGATTTCTCTCCCTTGCGCAGGCAATCGCGTCTTCGTATCCCGCGTCGGCGTGGCGCATCACGCCGGTAGCCGGGTCGTTCCAGAGTACCCGCTTGATCCGGCGCGCCGCCGCTTCGCTGCCGTCACACACGATCACCATGCCGGCGTGTTGCGAGTAGCCCATCCCCACACCTCCGCCATGGTGGATCGACACCCAGGTGGCGCCGCTCGCGCAGTTCAACAGCGCGTTGAGAAACGCCCAGTCGGATACCGCATCAGAGCCGTCGCGCATCGCCTCGGTCTCGCGATTCGGGCTCGCCACCGAGCCGGCGTCGAGATGGTCGCGGCCGATGACGGTCGGCGCTTTCAACTCGCCGCTTCGCACCATGTCGTTGAAGGCGAGCCCGGCAAGATGGCGCTCGCCCAGGCCGATCCAGCAGATGCGCGCCGGAAGGCCTTGAAACTTGATTCGCTCGGATGCCATCGTCAGCCACTGGCCGAGCATGCGGTCGTGCGGGAAGAGCTCTCTCATCTTCGCGTCGGTGCGTGCGATGTCTTCGGGATCGCCGGAGAGTGCCACCCAGCGAAACGGGCCCTTGCCGCGACAAAAGAGCGGCCGGACATAAGCGGGCACGAAACCAGGATAGTCGAACGCATCGCTGACGCCGACGTTCTTCGCTTCCTGGCGGATGTTGTTGCCGTAGTCGACGCATGGGATGCCGAGTGCCTTGAAGCCCAGGATCGCGCGCACCTCATTGGCGATCGACTCCCGCGCCGAAGTCGCCACTTCCGCCGGATCGCGCTGGCGCAGGTCCTGCCACTGCTCGAGCGACCAGTGCTCCGGGAGGTAGCCGTTGGCCGGATCGTGCGCCGAGGTTTGATCGGTCACCAGGTCCGGTTTCATGCCGCCGCCACGAGCCTGCGCGAGCAGCTTCGGGTAGAGTTCGGCGGCGTTGCCGAGGAGGGCGACCGAAACGGCGCGCTTGGCCTCGCCCGCCCTGCGGATGATCGCGAACGCCTCGTCGAGGGTGTGGGCGCGCTGGTCTAGGTATCCGGTGCGCAGCCGCATGTCGATTCGTGCCGGATCGCATTCGATCGCGAGCAGGGAGGCTCCGGCCATCGTTGCGGCTAGCGGCTGCGCGCCGCCCATGCCGCCGAGCCCTGCGGTGAGGATCCAGCGTCCGGCCCAGCTGCCACCGTAATGCCGACGGCCCGCTTCGGCAAAGGTTTCATAGGTGCCCTGGACGATGCCTTGACTGCCGATGTAGATCCAGGAGCCCGCGGTCATCTGGCCGTACATCATGAGGCCCTTGCGGTCGAGATCGTTGAACTGCTCCCAGCTCGCCCACCGTGGTACAAGGTTGGAATTGGCGATGAGCACTCGCGGCGCGTCGGCGTGCGTGCCAAACACCCCGACGGGCTTGCCCGACTGGATGAGAAGGGTCTCGTCATCGCGCAGGCGCCTCAACACGGCGACGATGCGCTCATAGCACGCCCAGTTGCGTGCGGCCTTGCCGGTGCCGCCATAGACGACGAGTTCCTCGGGACGCTCGGCAACTTCCGGGTCGAGGTTGTTCATCAGCATCCGCAGCGGCGCCTCCGTCAGCCAGCTTGCGCAGGAGAGCGCGTTGCCACGCGGCGCACGAATCGGGTGCGCATGTCGGTAACTCATCGCTGCTTGCCCGGTGAAGCCCGCGGTTGCGCGCCCTCGACGGCTCCACAGAGTTCGGCGGAGGCGCTGCGCGCTTCCGTGGCCACGAACTCGCCCAGGCGCTTGAGATCGACCTCGGCAATCCGGTACGACGGGCAGCTGACCCTGAACGCGGCGAGGATTGCTCCGTCTAGCCCGTAGACGGGGGCGGCGACCGCCGTGACGTCGCGTTCGAACGCTTCGCGCTTGGCAGCGTAACCGGTACCGTTAACGTGACCGGTAAGCGCCGCGACGATTGCCGTACGATCGAGAGGCAGCGCGCGACCGACCCTCGAGGCATGCCGGATCGCTTGCTGGCCGAGCACCTGCCGCACGTAGATCGCCTAGTTTGCGTCCGCAACCGCAAGGTTGGCGGTTTTCCCGCTCGCGGGCGAGAGAGGTTGCAAGTGGGGCAGGGCCAGAGGCCTGGATTTCCGCGCTGGCGCGATTACCATGATGCGGAATCCTATGCCGCTGGGCGGTAAACGGCAACGCCCTTACGGCGGCCGTGAATCGTTGTGGCGCATGGCGCCTGCGCCAGAGGGATCGATGGCCTGGATTTCCTGCGTCACTTGAAGCAGGTCGGCGCGTCTTCACGTTCCATCGGCGAACTCCGCACCGACAATTGAGAGGTATATACGAAAACCTAGCAGCGCTGGTTTGTTAGCCCCTGCGCTGCGCCGCATTCGCCCGCGATGGCGAAGTGCGCGGACGCAGTAAGCAGTTGATGATGCTACGAAATTACTGTACCTTTTGCCGGACTGAAAATCCGTGTGTCGGTGATTCAATTCCGCCCTTGGGCACCAGATTTCTTGCGTGTTAGCGCGAGCAGCACTAACTGGCTTTTACCAGCGTAGCCAAACCGAAACCGCCGAGCAGCGAATCGAGCCAGGTTCGCCGCTTCACTTTGCTTGCGCTCCGGGGGCGCTTGGGCGCAGCCCGAGTAAGAGGAACCCATGCGTTTAATCCCGATACCCGAGCACCTTTGGCAACGTTGGCACGCGGTGGATCAATACCTGACCGATTTGCTTGTCTGCCCCGATCCTGCGCTCGATGCAGCTTTAGCCGCAAATACGGCCGCCAACCTTCCCCGACGTGATGTATCGCCACTCCAGGGGAAGCTTCTGCACTTGCTCGCGCGGCTTTCTCGAGCGCAAACTATCCTCGAAATCGGTACCCTGGGTGGGTACAGTACAATCTGGCTTGCACGTGCCTTAGCTGGTGGTCGCCTGATCTCGTTGGAGGCTGATTCACGGCGCGCTGCAGTCGCGCGTGAGAATATCGCGCGATCGGGGCTCGCGCATTGCGTCGATGTGCGCGTTGGTATGGCTCTCGATACCTTGCCAATAATCGAAGCGGAAGGCCTTGGGCCTTTCGATCTAATATTCATAGATTCGGACATGCACAATAATCCACATTATCTCGTGTGGGCGCTCAGACTATCCCGCCCCGGCAGTCTGATTGTCGTGGATAACGTCGTACGCACAGGGGCCATAATGGATGCCACCAATCCGGATCCAGGCATTCAGGGTAACCGCCGCATGTTTGAATTGCTTTCCAACGAGCCGCGCCTGAGCGCAACGGCAGTTCAGACCGTTGGCAGCAAGGGACACGACGGTATGTTGATCGCGCTCGTCAACGGAGACGCACCGTGTTGAAACTTCTGATTACAGGTGTGACATAAACTGCGGACGCGTTCCGGCCGGCTGTCGATCGTCTTCCCCTGAGCAATGGCTGACGCGAAGGCATGCGTGAGCATGGGGGCGACTACGTTGCGGCAAAATGAGCAACGCAGCTAATCTGTAACTTTTCTTGCCTTTGTTACGGTTCGAGCTGAGCTGTGTATCGCTGCTCTTGAAACTTGGCGTGTGTTGCAAGAGTCGGATTATAGAATATCTTCCAAATGAGCGACTTCTCACAAACTCGTGTTTCGGTGGTTCAATTCCGCCCTTGGCCACCAGGATACGACAGCAGGCTAAGGATCATGGCATGAGGAGGCGATGAGAACCACAAGCGCGTCGGCGAACCGCGGCGTGGCACCGGATGTCTCATCGGCGGCGCCGGCCGCGCCGGCGGCGACTGCCGGCGTTGACGTTTTCCCGACGTCTTTCGCCCAGCAGCGACTGTGGCTGCTCGATCGAATGGCGGCCGACCGATCCGTCTACAACGCGTCGAAACGGCTGCGTATGATCGGCGTACTCAACGTGGCTGCATTGCATCACGCGCTCAATGGCGTTGTCGCGCGCCATGAGGTGTTGCGCACACACATCGGCGTCGAGCAGGGCGTGCCGGTGCAGGTCATTGCGCCGGAGTTGCACCTCGATCTCGAGATCTGCGACCTTCGCCCGCTGCCCGCGGCCGAACGGGTGACTGAGGCCGAACGGCAGGTACAGATTTCGGTGAACACTCCATTCGAATTGGCACGCGGCCCGCTACTGCGCGCAAGCCTGTTGCGGTTGTCAGATGACGAGCACTGGTTTGTGTTGACGCTCCACCACATCGTGACCGACCGCCGGTCGTCTGTCGTGCTCGGGCGCGAGCTTTCAGCGCTGTATAACACGTACCATGCCAACTCGCCGTCACCTCTCCCAAATCTGCCGCTACAGTATGCGGATTACGCGGTGTGGCAGCGCGAGTACCTGCAAGGCGATGTGCTCGAACAGCAGCTCGCGTATTGGAAACCGGTGCTCGCCGAGTTGCCGCTGCAGGACCTGCCAGCGGACAGGGCGCGACCGGCGCAGGCTGATTTGCGTGGCGGGTGGCTGACCTTCGAAATCGACGCGACGCTGACGCGCCAATTGCGCGAACTCGGTCGTCGCGAAGGCGCGACGCTGTTTATGACGCTGCTTGCGGCGTTCACCGTGCTGCTTCATCGTTATTCGGGTCAGGACGACGTCGCGGTCGGCGTACCGACCGCCGGCCGAACCCGTCCGGAGTTCGAGCAGCTGATCGGCTTTTTCGTGAACACGCTTGTACTGCGCGTTGACCTGCGCGGCGCGCCGACATTTGCCGCGCTTCTCGCGCGCGTCCGGCGGACCGCGCTCGATGCTTACGCGCACCAGGATCTCCCTTTCGAAAAACTGGTCGAGGAGATTGCCCCCAAGCGCGACCCGTCGCGCAATCCGTTGTTCCAGGTGCTGTTCACCTTGGTGAACAGATCGTTGGTCGAGTGGAGTTTTGCAGGCATCGAAACGTCGAGAACCGGCTTTACGGACAGCCCAACCGCGGAATTAGACTTGTCGTTTAGGCTGAGCGAGATCGCCGACGGGCTGCGCTGTGAGGTCAACTATGCAACCGCGCTGTTCGATGCGGCGACAATCGAGCGCATGGTGGACCACTATCGAACACTGCTTGGCTCGATAGTGGCCGAACCAGGGCAAAGGATCGAACGTTTGCCGCTGCAGAGCGTAGTCGAGCGTGATCGTCTGCTCGTGGCGTGGAACCAGACCGCGATGCCTTATCCCGAAACGATCTGCGTACATCGCCTGGTCGAGGCCGTTGCCGCACGGACGCCGGGAGCGACGGCGGTGGTCGATGGTGAGCGCCTAGTCACCTACGGCGAACTCAATGCGCGCGCCAATCAACTTGCGCACATGCTGCGCCAGCGGGCGCCGGGGTCGGCGCCGCGGATCGGTCTCTGCCTCGAGCGCAGCGCGGAGCTTATCGTCGCCATGCTGGGTGTCCTGAAAACGGGCGGCGCGTATGTGCCGCTCGATCCCGAGCTACCGACAGAGCGACTTGTGTTCATGCTCCACGATGCCGACGTGTCGCTGCTCGTCACCACGACCTCGCTGCTTTCACGACTCCCCGTGACCGGGGACCGGGTCCTATGCCTAGATCGCGACGCCCACGTGATCGCAGCGCAGCCGACGCACAATCACGATCATGCGGAATCGCCGTCGCAGCTCGCATACATCATGTACACGTCAGGTTCGTCCGGCACGCCGAAGGGCGTGCTGACTGCGCATCGGGCCATTGTGCGCCTGACGTCCGGTACGGACTACATTCATATCGGTGCAACCGATGCACTCGCCCACGCTGCCAATCCGGCCTTTGATGCCGCAACGTTCGAAGTCTGGGGCGCGCTCGTCAATGGCGCGCGTGTCGTCATCGTTCCGCGCATGGTCGTGCTGTCACCGCGAACGTTCGTGGCGATGTTGGGGCACGCGGGAATTACGACGCTGTTCCTGACGACCGCGCTGTTCAACCAGATGGCACGCCACGCACCGGACGCATTTCGCGGTTGCCGTACGGTGCTTTTCGGCGGCGAAGCGGTCGAGCCTCGCTGGGTAAGAGCCGTGCTGGACGCAGCGCCACCTGCGCGCCTGCTGCACGTCTATGGACCAACGGAGACGACGACGTTTGCAACGTGGCACGAAGTGCGCGCCGTGCCGGCCGATGCGATCACCATCCCGATCGGTCGGCCCATCGCGAATACCGAGGCCTACATATTGGATGCGGAGGGCGAGCCGGTGCCGCTCGGGTTGCCAGGGGAGCTTCATATCGGCGGACCCGGGCTCGCCGCCGGATATCTCAATGCGCCGGAGTTGACGGCCCAGCGTTTTGTCCGGAACCCGTTTAGCAATGATCCCAACGCCAGGATCTATCGCACGGGCGATCGCGTCCGCTATCGTGCGGACGGCGCAATCGAATTCCTCGGCCGGCTGGATCGGCAGGTCAAGATACGCGGCCATCGCATCGAACTCGAGGAAGTCGAGGCCGCGATCGCACGGCTGCCGCAAGTGCGCGACGCGGTGGTCGTGGTGCGCGGCGAGACAACCGACACACGGCGACTGGTTGCCTACGTGGTCGCAGCCGCGAGTTCCGGTGCACCGCCCGCCAATCTGTGGACTGACCTCAAGCCGCTGCTGCCGGAATACATGCTCCCCGCATCGATCGTCTGGCTGAAGTCGCTGCCGCTCGACGCGAACGGCAAGATCGACCGGCGCGCACTGCCAGCCGCCAGTGAACCCGATGCGGCGCCTGCCGCCGTTCGCGTTGCGCCACGCGATATGTTCGAACAACTCCTTGTAGGCATCTGCGAGCGCCTGCTCGGAGTCGATGGAATCGGGGTCTTCGATCATTTTTTCGAGCTTGGCGGCCATTCGCTGCTGGCGGCACAATTTTTGGATGAAATCGAGCGCGAGACCGGTCTCACCGCGCCGCTCGCAGCGCTGTTTATGGAAGACACAATTGCCGGGTTGGCGCGGCTGCTTCGGGAGCACCCAACGGACCTCGACGCGCCGATCGTGACGATCAACAATAACGGAAACCGGCCACCGCTTGTATTTCTGCACGGCGACCTGCACGGCGGCGGGTTCTACAGCCGGTCCCTTGCGCAGGCCCTCGGGCCTGACCAGCCGGTGCTCGTCGTGAAGCCGCACACACTCGACGACTCGCCTATCCCCGACACCATCGAGGCGATGGCAGCCGATCGCCTTCGCGCCCTTCGGGCACTCCGGCCGCACGGTCCGTATTGCTTCGGCGGCTTCTGCAACGGTGCTTTTGTCGCCTTCGAGATGGCGCGGCAACTGGTTGCGGCGGGTGACGACGTGCCGATGGTGGTTGCGATCCTCGCGCGTGCGCCGCGTGGTGCGCCTGAGCGAGCGGATGAGGAGTACGTCGTCCTCGATCGCGGTGGCGGATATCGCCGCCTCGCACCGCATGATTCGGAGAGCGACACCCAACTGCGCTATGTAAAGGCAATGGACAAGTATGCGGGCGGCCCGTACAAGGGGCGCCTCGTGCTCCTCCGTTCACGTGAGCGCAGCGAACCGCCGCGCGACCTCGGCTGGTCCCGATTCGCGACAACGGTGGAGATCCATGATCTTCCCGGCGACCACCGGACGCTTGTGACGAGCCATATCGTCGAGCTGGCACAGGTGATCCGCGACGCGATGCAGAGCGTCTTCGGGCGTGCAAATCCGTGAGCGCGCTAACCGAACAGAGATTGTCGTGGGGGTTAGGGGTACACTGCGCCCCGGGCGCAGCACGCGCGGCGCTCTGGCTTACGATGGGTCCGAGTCCGGTCGAGGATTTTGGTAAGGGCGAACTCGCATCGGGTGAGCCAAGGCCTCCTGCTGACTCCATGGGGATTCGCCTTTGAGCGTTGGAACCGCGACGGTGCTCCCCTTGAGCTTTCTCGAATCGATCAGAAGCGAGTTTCCGATTGACTTCGCGTCGATCGAGCCGTCGGACCTCGAGACTTACGGCCGAGACTGGACGAAAGTGTTTCCGCCGCGCGCGAGCATCCTGTGCCGCCCGCGTACGACCGACGAAGTTTCCCGCCTGATGCGGTTATGCGCCCAGCATCGCGTTCCCGTCATCCCCTCGGGCGGACGCACCGGCCTTGCCTGTGGCGCGCTCGCGACGTGTGGCGAGCTGATCCTCTCACTCGAACGGATGCGGCGAATGGAGCCTGTCGATGCCCTCGGTGGCACGCTTCGTGTGCAGGCGGGAGCCGTGATCGAAGCAGTCCATCAGCACTGCGCGGAAGCGGGCCTGTTGTGGCCAATTGCGCTGTACTCCACGGGCAGCCAGATTGGCGGCAGTATTGCCACCAACGCCGTAGGAATGCGCGGCGTCCGCTACGGGCTAACCCGGCAGTGGGTGCTTGGCTTGACCGTCGTACTCGCGAACGGCGAAGTGCTCCAGCTCAACGGAGCCCTCGAGAAGAACAACGCGGGCGTCGATCTGCGGCAGCTCTTCATCGACAGCGAAGGAATCCTCGGCATCATTACCGAAGCCACGCTCAAGCTCACCCTGCCTCCCGGCAAGGTCGACGTTCTGCTTCTCGCCGTGCCCTCCTTCGAAGCCGTGCTCCAAGTCTTCGAGCGCGCCCGCAGAGCGTCATTCACGTTGATGGCGTTCGAATCCTTCACCGACCGCTGCCTTGCGCATGTAATCCGCCACCGCCAGCTTAAACCGCCCTTCGACGCGCCGTCCAGCCAGTACGTGCTCCTCGAGGTGACGCAGGCGGGTCGCGGCGCGATCGAGGCATGGCTGGAGTCGCTGTTCGAGCCGGGCCTGGTGGCCGCCGCCACGCATGCCCGGAACTCGCAACAAGCCGAAGAGTTGTGGACCTTCCGCCAGGGTATCGATGTGTCGCTCAACGCGGTGGGCCTCGTGCACGGGCACAACATTGCGCTGCCGATATCGCGCTTTCACACGTTCTACACCGAGCTCGAGACGCTGCACGCGAAAAGCTACCCCGACTGGGAACTGTGCCTCTTCGCTCATGTTGGCGACGGCACCCTCCAGGTCAGGATCATCAAACCCGAAGCGCTGGACAAGCGCACGTTCCTCGCGCGCTGCCATGCCTTCGACACGGCGATGTTCGAACTAGTCCGCGCTCATCAGGGAGGCGTCAGCGCCGAGCACGGGATCGGCCTGCTCAAGAAAGCCTGGTTCGCACAATCCCGCAGCGCGGCCGAGATCGACCTGATGCGCGCGCTCAAGCGAGTGATGGATCCCCTGGGGATCCTCAACCCAGGAAAAGTCCTTTGACCGGCGGCTGCAGTCGCGGTCGTTAGCCGCCGCCGGTAAACGCGTTTGTCCGCGAAAAGAGCTTCCGGACCAACGGCTCGTAGTGCTCGAGCGGCGGCGTCTCGTAGTCGGGATCGAACGCCATCTGATCCCAGTCGCTGGAGAAGCGCCGCGCCAGCTCGTAGGATGGGTGGCCCTTGTACCGGTCGCTGATGTTTCGGTCCAGGTTGAAATAGTGGAAGTAGTACTTGCCTTGAAACTCCTGATGCACGCGCACTACCCAATAGACCTCTTTCCGCACAAACGGCCTTAGGATCTCCGCCGCGATCATCGCATGATTGCTCGGTTCGATCAGGTTGCCCAAGTCGTGACAGAGTGCCGCGACGACCATCTCATCGTCAGCTCCTGCGGACTCCGCGCGGGCCGCTGTCTGCAAGGAGTGCACGAGCTGGTTGACTGGGAACCCCTCCGTCAGCGATGCGAGCGAGCGCAGCATCTGCAGCACGTTCTCGGCTACGCGGTGCCGGTTCTGCGTCGCCTCCGCCGCAATCTCCATCCATTGCTCGGAGGTAGTTTCGTCCAGCCGTCGGAACGATGGGACCAATCGAGGATCCGTTTCCAGCTACGGAGTATCAAACACGCATCGGATCTTCTCTCCTGACGACTCCGGATCAGGACGAGCCGACGGCACTATCCCTATTTCTGGCGGCTCTCAGCAATCGGTCGACCTCGACCGCGAGCTGCTCAAGGGTGGTATGCGCGTAAATCAGCGTGGGAGGAATCTCGGTGCCGACTAGTTGAGAGATCGGATACATCACCTGAACCGCGGCGATGGAGTCGCCGCCCAGCGCAAAGAAGTCGTCGCTCGGACCAGCCTCGACCCCCAAGACCTTGGTCCAGATGTCCACGAGCAATTCGCGAATGGACTCCACGCTTGGTGCTGTGATCGCCGATACCATTTGCAGTGACTCTACTCCTTTGGTTTGCGTTCGATTCTATTGCATCCAAGCATCGATCGCAATTCCGCCGCAATCACCTCGATATGCGGGGGTCGAATCACCGTGAAATGCGTTCCTCCAACCACCCTCTCCCGGAGTTCTCCCTTGGTGTACTTCGACCAATAGCTCCCTGGACTAGAGCCACCGGACCACCAGGCAACGATTGGGGCATGGACGGTGGCCGGTCGGTGATCGCGCAGCAGCTGAAAGTGCTTCTGGTAGCGCCACATCGCGCTGCTGAAAGCAGCAACAGAAATGGCTGCTTCGGGAATGAGCCCGTGCGACTGACACCACCTCAGGAGGTCGGCGCCTTGTAGCGATTTGGCGTCCAGCTTAGGAAGCTCCCGCAGCACAGCTCCGAGCTCGGGGGAGAGTTGGAGATCGTGCATCACGCCCATGACCGCCAGCCCGGCATCATGGGTGTCGAATGAAGCAACGGGCCGCGAATCGATCATCGCGATCTGTTCGACGAGCTCCCCGCGCAGCTCGAGCTCGCGGGCGATCGCATGGCCAATGAAACCGCCCATCGACCATCCGAGAAGGCGGTAAGGACCGGTCGGTCGTACGCCCTGGATGACGGTCGCGTAATCGATGGCCATCGCCTCGAGAGTAGGCTGTTCCCGTTCCAGCGACTCGGAAGCGCGTGATTGGATGGCGAACAGCGGTTGCTCGTCGCCCAGCAGCGACCGCAGACGCAGGTAGGCGGTCACTTGCCCGCCGGCCGGGTGGATGCAGAAGAGCGGCACCCGCGCTCCCGGTTCATGGAGCACGACCAGTGGCGAGTTGCCCTTCGCGCGAATGGATGCTGCGGGCGGACTTGACACCAGCGCTGACTGCGACGACGCAGAAGCCTGGCCGATCTCGGCCGTTTCGCCAGGCTTCACCTTCATGGCGAGGTCTGCAGCCAAGTCAGCGAGCGTGGGCCGTGCGAAGAAATCCGCGGGCGACAACACGATGTTGAGGGATTGACTGAGGCCGGATAGGACCTCCATGACGCGCAGGGAATCGAGCTCAGAGTCGAGCAGATTCATATCGGGCTGCAAGGACTCCGGCTCGCGGCCGAGGACCTGAGCGACAATCTGGCGCAGATGGTGGGTGAGCTGCTCCGTGCGCTCTCTCAGCGAGGCACTGAGCTGCGCCCGCAGCGGCGCCATATTGGGCGCCGTGGGGTCGGGCCGTTCCGCGGCATCGGCCACCGCGCTTGTCACACCGAGCGGCACGCTCCAATGGCTCTTGCGCTGAAACGGATAGCCGGGCACGACGACTCTTCTTAACGGTCCGTCTGGGTAGAATCCGCTCCAGATCGGGTCCACGCCGCGCACATAGAGCGCGCCGAGGCTCGCGAGCATCTGCTCCAGCGCCCCCCGGTCTCGGCGCAAGGACGGCAGCCAGACGTGGGCATCCGCCTGTTCCGCCAGGTGTTGGCGGGCCATTCCCAGGAGTACGGGGTTCGGTCCGATTTCGAGGTAGGCGCCACAGCCCTCGGCGACCAATCGATCCATGCCGGCGGCAAACTGGACGGGCTCTCGCAAATGACGGCGCCAATACTCCGGACGAGATATCTCGTCGTACGTTGCGAGTGACCCGGTCAGAGTCGAAACCAGACCCAACCTTGGTCGTGAGAACGTGAGCGTGGAAACGAAACGCTCCCATACGTCCAGGACCGGATCCATGAGCGGCGAGTGATAGCCATAGGCGACGACCAACCGACGGTTGATGATTCCCTCCGCCGTTAGACTCCCCTCGATCTCCGCAAGGGCGCCCCCATCGCCAGAGATGACGGTGCTCTCGCGACCGTTCACTGCGGCAATCGCCACGCGTTCGCGGTGGGCACCGATCGCCTGTTTGGCACGCTGCGCCGTGGCGACCAGCGCAAGCATCGCCCCATTGGGTGCCAGTTCCCGGGTCAGCCGCCCACGCTCGGCGACGAGGCGCAAACCGTCCTCCAAGGAGAACACCCCCGCGACGCATGCGGCGACGTATTCCCCCAGGCTGTGTCCAAGCACCAGATCTGGCTCTACTCCCCACGACCGCCACAGCTCGGACAAGGACCATTCGAACGCGAACAGCGCAGGCTGCATCAACGCTGCATCGTCCAGCGGAGGGCCGCTTGCTGGATCCTGCGCGGCGTCGAGGCAAAGCACTTCCAGCAGGGGGCGAGCAAGCAAGGGCTGGAGGATTTCAGCGCAACGCTGTAGCGCCTCGCGAAACGTCCGCTGTGTTTCGTAGAGCTGCCGTCCCATGCCGGGGTACTGCGATCCCTGTCCAGTGAACAGGAAGGCCACCTTCGGACGTTTGGGGGCGCGTCCACCCGCGGGTGGCGCGCGCAAAGCGCCCACCGTCAAGCGCTCGCGCGCGACGGAGGCCGTCGAGGCGACGACGGCGACCCGGTACGGAAATTGGGCGCGACCAGCGTTGGTAGTGAAGCACACATCCGCGAACCCCGGGGTGGGGCCACGCTCAAGATAAGCGGCGTACGCCTTCACCAGCTCCCCAAGAGCGGGCTCCGTCCGCGCGGACAGGCACATCAAGTGAGGTCGGTCGACTTCATCGGGCAGCGCGCGCTGCATCGTCGCTGCAAGTGGCGACTCCTCGATCAGGACATGCGCGTTCGTGCCGCTGAATCCCAGGGAGGTCACACCAGCCAAGTGGCGACCGCCCGATGTGCTGGGCCAGGGCTGGAGTGATGTCGGGATGCTGAAGTGCTCCGACAGCCCTTCGAGGAGTGGGTTGAGCTGCTTGAGATGGAGGAGCGGCGGAATCTCGCCGTGCTCGAGTGCAAGGGCAACCTTGGCCAACGCCGATGCCCCGGCAGCGGCCTCGGTGTGGCCGATGTTCGTCTTGACCGAGCCAATGATGAGAGGGTGCTCTCGATTCTGCCCGAGCACGGCCAAGGCTGCCTTCACCTCAATCGGGTCGCCGAGGGGTGTGCCGGTACCGTGCGCCTCCAGATAGTCAACCTCTCGTGCTTCCGCCCCGGCGTCTTTCAGCGCGGCGTCGATGACTGCTTGTTGCGCCACCCCGTTGGGAGCCGTCAGGCTCTGACGCCGGCCGTCGTGGCAGACCGCGCTGCCACGGATGACGGCAATGATTCGATCGTGCTCTTCGACTGCGAGCGATAGCGGCTTGAGTACCACGATGACACATCCCTCGCCCCTGCCATAGCCGTCGGCGCCCGCGTCAAACGCTTTGCAGCGCCCGTCCGCGGCGAGAGCTTGTATGGCTGACAGGTATACAAATGGCCTCGGCGAGGTCATTACGTTGACGCCGCCGGCAAGGGCGACGTCACATTCCGCGTTGCGCAAGCTCTGAACGGCGAGGTGAATTGCCACCAGCGACGACGAGCAGGCCGTATCGACAGCAAACGACGGGCCGTGCAAATTCAGGAATTGAGATACCCGCCCCGGCGCCATGCAAGGCATCACGCCGAGGAAGTTGGCACTTGGGTAAGTGGAGCCTGTGATACCCAAAAACACTCCCGCGTGTCTCCTGCTGAGACTGAATGGGTCGTGACCGGAGTGCTCCAACGCCTGCCACGAGACTTCAAGCAGGAGCCGGTGCTGCGGATCGAGCCCTTTTGCCTCCGAAGGGGTGATGCCAAAGAAGTCGGCGTCAAACCGGTCGACGCCATCGACGAACGAACCATGACGCGTGTACGTCTTGCCGGGGGTGCCGCGTACCGGGTCGTAGAACGGCTCGACGTTCCAGCGTTCGGACGGGACGACGCGTGTGCTGTCGACACCGTCACGAAGCGACTTCCAGAACGCTTCGGGGTCCGCGAGCGTCCCGTCCTTCCCCGGCAAGCGACACCCGATGCCCACGATAGCCACGGGCTCGTGTTGCGCCGATCGCCTGGCGGACTTGACCGTCGCTACCGCGTCCGTGGACGAGAACAGCTCCTTGAGCAGCTCGTCACAGACGGCATCGACCGTGGGGTGATCGAAGGTCACTGTCGCAGACAGCGGTCGCCCGATCGCAACGCTGAGCGCATTCGCAAGCTCGAGGGCTCCAAGCGAGTCCAGGCCAAGCTGACCAAACGTCGCCCTGGTGTCCAGCTCCGAACTGAGGGAGGTCGTCGGCTGGCGATCGAGCACGCGCCGCAACTGCTTCCCAATCACTTCCTTTAGCAACGACCGCCGTCCAACCGGCGGCGCGGACCGAAGCCCACGAATCAGGTCGGTCTCAACGATGGCGGCGCGCCTGTGCAAGACCTCCTGGCGCAGCACCTCGATCTTGATCTTGCCCAGCTCGGTTTTGGG
This sequence comes from Casimicrobiaceae bacterium, assembly GCA_035939595.1. Taxonomy (GTDB): domain Bacteria; phylum Pseudomonadota; class Gammaproteobacteria; order Burkholderiales; family Casimicrobiaceae; genus PALSA-1003. The sequence continues at coordinate 70,932 of DASZFQ010000152.1, read as the reverse complement.
AAGACCGTCGAAGAACAGCACGCTCGCCGGGACCTTTCGCTTGTCGAGGTTCGCTCGACAATGCGCCAGGACGTCGTCTTCGGTCGTTCGCGCTTCCGCTCCCGGAACGACACACGCGACCGCCTCCTCGCCAAGAAAGGGATGCGGCAGCCCCACGACGGCACACTCCCGAACACCGAGGCCCAGGATGAGGTCGACTATTTCCCGCGGATTGAGCTTCACTCCGCCTTGGTTGATGAGATCTTTTATCCGGCCGGTGATGAACAGCTCGCGATCGGCGTCAAGATAACCGATGTCCCCCGTAGAGAACCACTCGTCATCGCTCTCGGTGCGCTTCGAGGCCTCCTCTCCCGGACGATAGATTTGGCTCACCCAGTGCCTCTTGAACTGAATCTCTCCGATTCCGCCCGGCGCGAGCGGTCGACCGTCTGCGTCGACGAATCGCACGTCGACGGCTGCAGGCAGGCGCCCGGCGGAACCCGGTTTGGCGTCCAGCGCCCCCAGGGTTATCCCCGGGACCTCCGTCAGGCCGTAGCTGATGACCAGGCGCTTCTTGAACTTTGCCTCAAAGCGCTCGGCGAGCGAAGCCGAAACGAAGCCCCCCCCAACGACGATCGTCCGCAGCGAAGAAAGATCGTAGGCGCCAATTTCTCCTTCGGTGAGTAGTGCTTCACACATCGAGGGCACAAGCACCGTCGACGTGACGTGGTGCCGACTCACGGCAGACAAGAACTGGTGTGGCTCGAACGTGTCTTGACAAATGATCGTGCTCTTCGAAACGAGCCTCAAGAAAAAGAAGCTTCCGCCCAGCGCGTGCGCGGGCGGGATCGCCATCAGCCGGACGAATGGCCTCGCGGCAGCTCTGCTCGTGGGACTTATCACCTTGCGGAACGGGTAGCGCTGGGCGATCTCCCCGTGGGTGTAGACGATCCCTTTCGGGGTACCCGTCGTTCCGCTCGTATAGATGAGCTGAGCGGCATCGTGAGCGGCGCGGAGCACAGGTTGAAATAACGGTCGGTCATATTCGAGCAGGCGCGCGAAGGCGTGTGACCCCGCGGGCAATGGCAGATTTTCACCGTTCGCGCCCACGGCGATTTGCAGTGGAATCATCTGGGCGGTCAAAGAAGAGGCCCGAGCGGAGGTCACGATGAGGCCCTTCGCGCCGCAATGGGCGATGACCCGCTCGATCTCCGAGAACTGGGAATCGGGATACAAGACGACGGGTACACCTCCGGCGCGCAGGACAGCCGTGAACGCGACCATCAGCTCGAAACCGCTGGGTAGCAGCAGCACCATGCGATCGCCCGGTGTGAGACCGAGTTGGGCCAGCGCTCCGGCCAACCGACGGCAGTGGTCGTGCAGTGCGCGGCTCGTCCACGTGCGACTGCCGACGACAAGCGCGTCGTAGTCGCCGTAGGTCTCGAGATTCTGGTCCTCCAAGCACGCGACGTTCATGGTTCCCGAACGGATCTCCCTCTGCAAACGACCGGCGAGCTGAGCTTAAACCAGATGTGCCTACTGCGGAAGCGGCGGGGCGATGTCGCATCTGCGCCCCTGCGTGCGAGGAACGGTGAACGCGCTGCACTTCACAACACCTCGGAGATCGACGATCATGATCGAAGACGCCATGAAACGGAGCGTGCTCCATCGTGGACTCAATACTCGCAAACCTGTCGAATCTGTCCGAAAAGTTGCCCGCGATCGAGGATCGGAACGGCACTTGGACACGGGGAGATCTCCGCCGCGCTGTTCAGTATGCCCACGCCTACTTTTCCCGCGTCGGCGTCGGCATCGGCCACCGCGTCGCAATCGTCACCGGTGACGACAAACGGGTGGTCGCCGCCCTCCTCGGGGCGCGCGCTGCGGGTGCGCTGGTATGCCCCATCGATCCGACGGACGCCGAAGGGCAAGCGGCGCGAATTCGCCCGCGCCTGGTGGTCGTTTCCGGGCGCGTGCCTGGCGTCGATGCGGTCGACGTGGGCGCACTCTTTGTCGAGCCAGGCCCTTCACCCCCGATCGCGCGAGGGAGCGGCTCCGCTTGGGGTGTCGCGACCTCCGGCTCCAGCGGGGCACCGAAAACGGTCGTGCTCACCGAGAATTCCGTCGCACACGTTACCGCCGCGATACAAGAGCGCGTCCGATACACCGCGCAGGACCGTGTTCATGGCGGGCTTCCCCTGCACCACACCTACGGGCTGTCTCAGTTGTGGTTGGCAATGGCTACGGGCGCGTGCCTCTACCTGCCGGGGGGCCAGCCGACGCAAGCCGGTCTGCCGCGCTGGCTCGGCGGCGCGACGGTATTGCCAACCATTCCGTCGAAGTTGAGGTTCTTGTACGAGCTTGGTGCACGGCCCGAGGCCAGACTGATTACGCTGGCCGGTCAGGGCGCCGAGCCGGATACACGAAAGCTGTTCGCGTCGTCGCGGTCTTCGGCAACCTACCTGTATTTCTATGGACTGACCGAGGCGTCCACGCGCGTGCTGTGGCTCGGCCATGAAGAGTTCTTCCAGCGGCCGCGCGCTACGGGCCGGCCGATTCGAGGTGTTCGGGCCTGGGTCGACGCCGACGGCGAACTGTGGGTCGAAGGTCCCAACGTCGCGGCAGGCTATCTGGACGATCCTGCTGCGACCGCCGTTCGGTTTCCCGAAGGAAAGCTTAGAACCGGTGATTATTTCGAGGTCGACGGCGATCTCTTCAGCTACCTGGGACGGGTCGACGGAATCTTCAAGCGCTTCGGCGAAAAGGTGATTCCGGAGCGGGTCGAAGCGGCGATCCAATCGCACCCTGACGTGCTCAAGTGCCTGGTCACGCCCGAGGTCGGGCCCGGTGGAGAGGCAGCACCTGTCGCCTGGGTCGTTGGCCGAGACGGCTTCGCCGATGGGCCGGCGCTGATCCGCCACGCGCGCACGCTGCTTCCTCCGGTCATGATCCCCATGGTGGTGCGCTTCGTGTCCTCGTTGCCGGCCACCTCCAACGGCAAGCTTTTGCGCCGGGCGCCCGAGCCGTCGCCGCAGCTGCTTGTTAACCCGCCCATTGGCGCGAAGCCCGGCCGAGACAAAATTGAGGCGTGGCTTCGCGACGCGCTCGCCGAAATGCTCGCGGTTTCTGCGCCCGCGATCGACCCAAACCGCCCACTCGCTGAGTATGGGTTGGATTCGCTCGGCAGCGTTGACCTGATCGCCGCGTTGGGGCAATGGCTTGGCAAAAGCGTTTCTTACTCGGTTGTATGGAGCCACCCGACGCTCGCCGCACTGAGCGAACACCTTGCGGGGTCGCCCGCGTCTGACGCACGCCAATCGAGCGAGCAGGCATTGGACGCCCAGCGATGGTCCTCCCCGATTCTTCCCCGCTCACCCGACGCTTCGACCCCCGTCTCACAGTTCGAACAGCGGCGCCTGCAGCTGTCGCGTGCCGCTCCAGACGCCGATGGGCGAAGCGTCTGGCTGGGAGGCGAGGCCGACGGGGCCTTCCGGCCGGACATCTTCACGGCCGCGCTCAGCGAGCTCGTGATGCGGCACGACGTCCTACGCTCGAAGTTTTCATTCTCGGGCGGAAGGGACTCGAAGGTCATTCTCCCGCGCCTGCCAATAGACGTCCGCGTCCACGACCTCACCGGGCTACCCGAGCGGAGCCGCCGGAGCAGTGGCCTTTCGATTCTGGCCAACGAGGTCAGCCAGGTTTTCGACCTCGCCAGCGCACCGTTGCTCAAGGCGGCGCTGGTGAAGCTGGCGGAGCGACGTTACTTCTTCCTGGTCGTCTTCGATCACGTGATTGCGGACGCAGCTTCGGTTGCCTTGGCCTGGTCGGATCTGCGCACGATCTATGCCGCAATCGCATCCGGACGGGACCCGCCGCCGCGGCCGACTCTGCAATACATCGATTTCACCGACTGGCATGAGCGACTGCTGGCGGGCCCGCACGCCGAACGGCTCAAGGAGCATTGGGCGCAGCACCTCGCGGGGAGCGCTCCCCCGAGTCGACGCGCGGCGGACGAGTGGCGGGGCGCCGAGGGAGCAGGCGAGCGCACAGACACTGCGCTCGCGCCCTTTCCCTGCCACCGCGCGTTCCTTGACGTCCCCGATGCAGTGAGCGCAGACGTTCGCCGCACCGCGATGCGGCACGGTTGCACCTCATTCGTCTTCTACTACAGTGCCTTCGCCGTTCTCTTGGCGAGAGCTTCCGGAGACTCGGACATCACAATATCGAGCTCCTACGACTTCCGAAATCGCGAACGGGAGCTTCGCGACGTGTTCGGAATGCTCACCAACACGTGTGGGCTCAGGATCGACTTGGCCGGGGTCGCAACCCTCTCCGATCTGTTGGAACGGGCAAGGAGGGAAGTCTCACGCATGATCGCGGCCAGCGATCTGCCGGCGACGCTCTATCCTGCGACCGGTGCCTTCCAAGTGCTGTTCAACTATGTCGAGGTTGGCACGCAACCGATATTGTCGGCATGGGATGGTTTCAGCGTGCGCGCATTGGGCCGAGCCGCATTGTCTCCAGCCGGGTATCCCTACCGGAACAGCCACGATCTGCTTTTCGTGCTTCGCAACAACGCCGGCAGGCTCTCCGGTGCCATCATCGCCAATGCAGCGCAATGGTCGAAACCTGATGTCCAAGAGATGGCTTCGGCGTACGGGACGCTCCTGCGTCGGATGACCGAGCCTGGTGCAGATCCTGCGCAACTGCTCTCGGGCCGCCTCTCGCACTGCTGAGCTGGGGAAAGGTTCACGTCGCGCCCTCATAGTTGAGGTGCGCGAGCCAGGCAGTGCAATACGAATTCGTCAGTCGACATCGATTCTCGCGAGTCGCGCTTGGATGGATGCCTTCTGCGCTGCATTGACAGCTCTCGGGCAACAGCCAAGAATCTTGAATTGAGTGCCCAGGGCCGGGGGTTGCGCGAGCTTCAGCCCGATCGTGACCAGCCTTGTGACCATCGGGGAGCCGAGCCTATCGCGATTGCCGCCCAGGTCGAGCGTCCGGAGTGCTTTGTGCAAGGACCCAGGAGGGTGCGCCGAACGGAGCCGTTGATTCAGTTGAGCCCCGGGGTTGCAAGACGCCTTCCTGTCATTGCTTCCTGGTTGCCGGGTCCCAGTGCTCCGCTATCTTCCCCGCTTCGACTCGGAACATGTCAAACCAGGTCGTCGTGTACTTCTGCGTAGTGTCGCGTGGATCCGTCACCTCGCGCACGAAGACGAGAGCCACCAGGTCGCCCTCGGCGACAATGGCAACCAACGGTGCCTTTACCCTCGGTGCGATTGGTTGTGCGACGACATTCTTGGAAAAGTAGGCGATAAATGCCGCTCTGCCGGTTGGCACATTGGGATTGTGCTGGATGTAGTTCTCCGCCATGTACCAATCGGCCCGCTCCGTGTGACCGGCCTCGAATACTTCGCGCCAGAAGTCGTAAACGAGCCGCTTGTTGGCGGCGAGGCGCGGATCGGTGCTGGCGAGCATTTGCTCATGATCGGCCCGCGGAACGACGGCAACTTGGGGTTGCGCGTTGGCCGCGACGATTGCCGCCACGACAAGGACCCATAGACCCGGATGCAGCTTCATGTTCGCCTCATGCTAGGTTGTAACGACTAAACCATGCGGACGACGCGAGGCGCCGTACGACAGTCGCCGCGCAGGCAGCGTCTGGCATGCTGGTTGGACGCGGCCCGCCAATGCCTGGTGACTTGCAGCGCAAGTCTAGCAAGGATCGACGCAGCGACACGCGTCAGCCCGTCGACCGGCACGTTGGCCCGGTCGGAGCAAGCCGTGATACGCTGCCCTCGTGCGCGCTTCGTGGAGTCGGAATTCCTATCCTTGCCTGGCTGCGCTCTGGCCAGCAACGCTCGGTGCCGCCGTCCTCGTCGGAGCGTTCTTGCGTCTCGACCAGATTCTCTCCCAGGTGCTGATCGACGACGAATGGCACGCGGTGCACGAGGTACTGCAGCGGACACCCGCCGCAATGTTCGTTGACTTCGGCTGGGCGGACTACAGCATCCCGCTAGGGATCTTGGATTGGTACGAAGCCCGCTGGTTCGGGCTGTCCGAGATCGTGCTCCGGGCCCCGATGCTCGCCTGCGGGCTCGCGACACTGGTTGTGCTGCCGCTCTACGTTGCACCGCGCGTCGGACGCGCGACGGCGTCAGTGTTTGCGGTGCTCCTCGCGATTTCGCCGCTCCTTATCATCTACAGTCGAATGGCGCGCCCGTATGCGATTACGCTGCTGCTTGGATGGATCGCGCACGGTGCCCTTGTGCGCTACCACGCATCACCACGCGGCCACACTCGAGCCGGCCTCGTGTACGGAACGGCTGCGACCCTCGCGTTATGGCTGCATCCCATCGTCGGTCCGTTCGTGCTCGCGCCGCTGCTCTGGGAAGCCCTACAGTTGCGCCACGCCGCCGGGGCTGCCGATCGACGCCGGCGCCTGCTACGCTTGGCCAGCGTCGCGCTGCCTACCTCCCTCGCGATCGCGGTGCTGTTGCTGCCGCCCATGGTCGCGCACCCCGAGTCGCTGCTGGGTAAAAGCGGGGTCGACGTACCCAACCTCGGAACGCTGGTCGGGGTGTGGTACGCGTGGCTGGGAACCGGGTACACCGGTGCCCTCGTCATTTGCCTGGCACTGGCCGCCTACGGTGCGGGCGAGATCTGGCGCGCGCTGCCAGAGGCGCACACTGGCTCGCTGGGCATCGCCCTGACGCTGCTCGCCGTGATGTTGACGCGTCCTGCGTGGAGCGCAAACCCGGCAACGCTTGCGCGTTATCTGTTGCCGTTCCTCCCGCTGTTGTTGCTCGCGGTGGCGGCCGGCGCGATCAAGGCCGCGCGCCGTATTGCGACCCCAGGCACCGCGGCACGTCGGGTGTTGGCCGCAGGCATGGCCGCACTGCCATGCGCCGCGCTGGCGTTCGAGTCGCCGCTTGCGCCGATGCTGCAGTACCCGAGCACGCAAACCCTGGGGCTCGTGTATTACATGGATTTCCGGCCGGCCAAGAATCCGTTTCTCCCTTATACCCATGCCATCCCGCTGTCGCCGTTCTGGCAAAGCCTTGCCGCGCAGCCCGCGGGAAGCATACGTATTGCCGCGGCGCCGTTTTATTTCGAAAGCTACAACTGGGACGCGGCACGATGGGAGCGCGTAAGTCGTCAGCGCGTGCTACCAGGCTATCTTACGGGGCTGTGCGTCGACCAGCGTGGCGGCGAGGTGCCGGAGAGCCCCCTGTTCGACTTCCGCAATGCGGTGCATCTCGCCGATGAGCGGTCGCTCGCGCAGCGGAAAATCGATTACGTCGTCTGGCAGAAACCCTACGTGCAGACCAGTAGAGGCAAGCTCGAGCCGATCGGCGACGATACCGCGCACTGCGAGCCCGCGTTGCGCGCACGGTTCGGTGCGCCGGCCTTTGAGGATCCAGACCTGATCGCATTTCGCGTTTCGCGCCAGACTGAGTCGCCGCATGCTCAACGGTAGGCGCATCGTCGTGGTCATGCCGGCCTTCCGCGCGGGCCGGACGCTGGAGGCGACGTGGCGCGACCTGCCGCGCGACGTGGTCGACGCGATCGTCGTCGTCGACGACGCCAGTGATGACGATACGGTCGCCGTGGCGCGGGGAATCGGACTCGAAGTGATATTGCACCCGCAGAACCTGGGCTACGGCGCCAACCAGAAGACCTGCTACACCGCGGCGCTCGGGCGCGGCGCCGATATTGTGGTCATGGTGCATCCGGACTACCAGTACGAACCGCGCCTGGTTACAGCCATGGCCGGCATGATTGCATCCGGCGTTTACGACATGGTGCTTGGTTCGCGCATCCTGGGTGGCGGGGCGCTGAAGGGCGGCATGCCCGGCTGGAAATATGCCGCCAACCGGATCCTCACACTGTTCGAGAACCTGCTGCTCGGGGCCAAGCTTTCCGAGTATCACACCGGCTTTCGCGCGTATCGCCGCGACCTCCTCGAAGCGCTACCGTGGATGGGCAACTCCAACGACTTCGTATTCGACAACCAGCTCCTTGCCCAGGCGATCGTTGCCAGATTCCGCATCGGGGAGATTTCCGTGCCGACGCACTACTTTGCCGCAGCGAGCTCGATCAACCTTTCGCGCTCGCTGCGCTACGGTCTCGGCGTCGTCGGGACGACCCTCCTCGCCTTCGCCGCACGTTGCGGCCTTTATCGGCACCGGCTGTTTGCTCCGGTGGCCAGGCGCACCGGGTAATGGCGTCTTGTCCCTGCTTCCCATTCGCGATGCCACTGCCCAAGCTCCTGCGCAGCCCCGCCTCCGCTAACAGCGCACTGCACTGGATGCACACCTTCGCGCTGCATGTTGCGACCGGATTCCTCGCGGTCGCCGCGCATTATGCGCTCATGTACGGGCTGTTGCGAACCGGAATGGCCGGGGTGCCGGCCAGCGCGGTCGGATTTCTCGCCGGCGCGTTGACCCGATTTGCACTGTCGTATTGGCACATCTTCGAACCGACGCGCGGCGTCGCCGTTGCCAGCATACGCTTCATCGTTGTCATCGCCGCGCAGCTTGCCGCGAACAGCGCGCTGCTGGCGGGCCTGCTCGCGCTCGGGATCAGCCTGTGGCCAGCACAGATCGCCACGACGGTCGTGCTGACGTTCGGCAACTATCTGGCCTACCGACTTTGGGTCTTCCGCTGATCGCCTGCGGCGCGGCGCGGTTCAGCCCGGCGCCTTCGATGCTAGGCGCTAGCGGCGAATGCCTGTTTCGCACCGGCAGGTAAGCAGAAACTGCGGCAGCAACGCCGAGCACCTGCTGCAAATCACCTTCGTGCGGCTTGGGCGCGTTGCGACGGTCTCTGGCTCTGGGGGTGATGCCAGGGAGGAGCGAGTCGACGAACGCGTTGGCTTTCGGCGTACCGACCACCGCACGGTGCGTTTTGAGTTCTGCCTCGCCGTGCCACCCGATACTTGGCTAGGACCGGTTGCCTGATTATGGCCGCGCGCCCAGCTTGAGCTGTTGCGCTGCCAGCGCGTATCCGCCCGCGGCACCGTCGACGAAGTGCACGTGGCCGCTCTCAAAAATGGATGGGACGATGCAGGTCATGATCGCCGCCGGCTGGCGATGCAGCCCGAAGCGCGCGGTGTTCGCCGTCCGCGCAGCGTTCAGGCGTCTTTCGACTCGGTCCGCAACAGCGGGCGTGCAGTCGAGCGTCATGCGCAGACTGTCGTCGAACTTGCGGAAGTCCGAATTCTCCACCACTTCACGGCGATAACGGGCCGGGTCGAAATCGCCAACGCGAACGCCGAGCTTCATGATGACGTAGGCGATTAGTGTGCCGATGAGTACCTTCAGGCGGCGAAAGAAGAACGACTCGCCGACTTGGCGCGACGCGCGGGCTTCCAGGTCCACTCCCGGTGGTGGCCAGCTCACGCCGGGCGCTTCGTCCGGCACCGGTCGCGCCACGTCCGAGCTGGCCTCAAGGTCGGCCAGAAGATCCTGCACCAGGGCGCGGAACGCGGGATCGCCGTGTGTCACCGGCGCGACGACGAGCGACAGGATCAGGCCGTGCGCGGCGGGAATGTCGTCCCAGCGGCAAGACAGTCCGCTCAGGTCCGGACGGGTCCCCGGTGCGGCTGCCGGGACGGCGAATCGCCCCTCCTTCATAGCCGCTTCGGCCCACGCTAATCCACCGCCCGAAAACATCGCGAAGGAAACGTTTTTCGACGGTCCAAACCGGGCCACCCGCAGGTCGAGCGCGTGCTCGCGCACTGCTGACGCGGGAACGAGCGCCGCCCGTAGCTCCAGACCCAGATCGTCGCGGGCCCAGGCGGCAGTGGCCGCGAGTGCCGAACGCGCGACATCTGCATCGCGCCTGGAAACGGCGAAGCTCGCGCCGTCGCCGCCGAAGATGAAAGGAAACTTGCGTCCCTCCAGCGCATTGGAGACCGCGGCAATGACCGATGCCCCGGCCGTATTCACCGCCTTGTAGCGGCCAGCGCCGATGGCCTTGGTCGAGCTCACGACATCAGTCAGTCCAACCAGCCAATCGTCGGGCAGCGGCCGATAGTGCGCCGGATCCATGATGTTGGCGAAACCCTCGAAGATCGGCAGGCAGTCGTAGAAGTCGGCGTGGTACGGCATGGGACTGGCGCGGCGAAGTCAGGGTCGTGGTAATGCGCTCGAGACGGAGTCGTTGCCCAGTGCGCCTGCCGGCGTGTCGCGTCTGCAGGCAAGTCCTCTTCGTCGTCAGGTGAGTGTAACGCCGACAAGCCGCCCGACGCCGTAGGTGATTGCCGCCGCCGCGAGGCCGAGCAAGAGCGAACGCGCGCTGCTGAAGCCCACGTTGCGGGCGGTAAACAGGGAGGACCCCGCGCCAATGAGCGCGAGCGCGAATCCGGACAGCGTGAGGCTTGTGACCAGCGCCACCGGGCCCTGCAGCCAGAAGAAGGGAGCAACTGGGAAGATCGCGCCCACGGCGAAGAGCAGGAACGAGGAACCCGCCGCCGCCCACGCCGAGCCGCCGAGCTCCTCCGGATCGATGCCGAGCTCTTCGCGCACCAGCGTATCGAGGGCGGTGTCCTTGTCGGACATCAACCGCTCCGCCAGCGCGCGGGCCTGCACTTCCTCCAGCCCCTTGGCCTGATAAATGAGGATCAGCTCTTCCTTTTCTTCCTCGGGCGCACGCTTGAGCTCCTCGGCCTCGACGTCGATCTGCTGCTGGCTCATCTCGCGCGAACTGGTCACCGACAGCCATTCGCCGATGGCCATCGAACACGCACCGGCAATGAGCCCGGCGAGGCCGACGGTGAGAATGGTCGTGCCGGAACTGATGGCGCCCGCCGCGCCCATAACCAGGCTCAGGTTCGAAACCAGCCCGTCGTTGGCCCCGAGCACGGCGGCACGCAGCGCATTGCCACCGCGGCGGTGGCGCCCTTCCAACTGGGCCAGCGTACTGCCCGGCAAGCCGCCGGGAATCGACGCGGCGATCTGCTGCACGATGCGATGGTGCGAGCGCTCGGCGAGAGGCAGCCCGCCAGCAACCGCCTCCGGTTGCAGGTCGTATTGCGTGCTGTCGCGTTGTTCCAGACTACTTAGGACGGGGAGCACGAACTGCGGCCCGAAGCGGCGCGCCAGCCACGCCAACGCGCTCGTGCGCCAACCCAAGTGCAGGGGTCTGGCTCGGGTCCCGGTTTTCGCCAATTGCTGCCGCCAGAACTCCGCGTGCGCCTCCTCGACCGCCGCCAGGCGACGATAGACTTCGCGCAAGTGCGCGTCGGGTTCGGCCTGCGCCAGGGCGTGGTAGAGGCCGGCGCTGTCGAACTCGCCCTGCAGGTTGGTGCGATAGCGGTCGATCGAAGGGCTGTCCGTCATGGCAATGCGCCTCGCAGCTTAGCCTCGGCTCGGGGCCCCAGGGCGACGGCAGCTGCCCATCCTACGCCGCGAGGCAGCGTATCGCACGATGCTGGACCCTAACTCGCCCGCGACCCACGCACAATGCACCGCCGCTCAATCCCGGTGCCGACTCCGGCGCGCGACGCCATCTTCTGGTAATCTGTAGCCTACCGGGATCATGGCGGCAGCGAAAGGGCCCATGGCGCTCAGGCGACGATTGAACCCCCGCAACGACACCGGGAACGGTACGATCGTGCGCTACGGAGCGGCGCATCCCGAGTCGAGAAGCCGGCGCGGCTGCGACAAGCAGGCATGGCGCCCGCCTTGTGGGAGCCGTATCGCCGCGCTTCAGCGGTCACGGTGCACTGGCGGTCCCTGACCTCGTGCAAGCGGCGGATCCAAGCATGCGCGTCCTTGCGTCGACCGCCCAATCGGAACCGGATGCGGAGCGACGGCAGAACCTCGCGCGGGTCGAGGCCGTTCGTGAGGGCTCCCGTGTGGTGGCCGAGGCGCTCGTCGCCGGCTATCGTGCGCACGGTTATCGTTTGGCCTCGATCGATCCCCTCCGCACCGGCCCGGTGGATTTTTCGTCCATCGCCGAACTCGATCCGCATACCTATGGCGACGCCGACGATGAGTACACCCGGTATTCGGTCGAGTTGGGCGGCGTTGCGCGCAGCCTTAATTTCACCGAGCTCCTCAGTCGTCTTCACTCGTGCTACTGCGGCACGATTGCCGTCGATTGCGCCCATCTTCGGGCCGACGACCAACGGCGCTGGCTCTACACGCGGTTCGAGAACAGGTATGGAACAGCACCGCTGATCGACGGCGAGGCCCGGGGGATTCTCGAACAGCTCGTCGCAGCCGAAACGTTCGAACACCATCAGAGGGCAAGGTACCCCAAGCACAAGCAATTCAGCCTTGAGGGAAGCGAATCCATCGTCACGCTGCTCATTGGCGTCATCGAGGAGGCGGTGCGCAACGGCGTCGAAGACGCAATTCTGGGCATGCCGCATCGAGGCCGTCTAAACATCCTCAGGAATGTGTTCCGCGTGCCCGCCCGGCAACTGTTCTCGCTCTTTGCCGGTTCACCTGATGCGGCGCTGGCGGCGTGGGACCTAAAGGACCATCTCGGGTATTCGACGCGACGGGAGACCGTCCACGGCAGCATCAGTCTGCGGCTCGCGCACAATCCATCCCACCTGGAAAGCGTATCGCCGGTCATCTGCGGCATGGCGCGCGCGTTGCAGGATCGCAAGCGGGTTGGGTTTAGCAAGAAAGTAATGCCGATTCTTATTCATGGCGACGCCTCCTTTTCTGGGCAGGGCGTTGTCACCGAGACGCTTAATCTGTCCCAGACTCGTGGCTATGGTGTCGGTGGAACGGTGCATTTGATTCTCAACAACCAGATCGGCTCGACCATATCGCATCCGGGGGATTCGCGCTCGACGCCGTATTGCGGAGACTTTGCGCGCGCGATCGACGCGCCTATTGTGCGCGTGAATGCGGACGATCCCGAGGCGGTTGCGTTCGCGGCGCAGCTCGCAACCGCGTATCGCATGGAATTCGCTGCGGATATCGTCGTCGACCACGTCGGCTATCGGCGCCACGGCCACTTCGGCGGCGACGATCCAACGGTGACGCAGCCGGCAATGCAGCGCCGAATTCGGAGTCGACCCAGTGTTGTCAGTCTCTATGCTGACAAGCTGGTGCAATCCGGGCTAATAGGAGACGGCGAGGTGCTGCGGATGAAGACGGCGGCATCGGCGGAACTCGCCGCGACGGGCGATGACGACGGGGCTGCGACCGCGCCGAAGAATCCGTTGGCGATGAGCGGCCCTCCGCTCCCCTCCGGCAACCCGCCGGTAGTTACCGCAATCCCACCCGATCAATTGCGAACGATTTTGCAAAAACTGACTACGGTCCCGCCAGCTTTCGCGCTTCACGACGGTATCAAGAAACTGCTTGAGGGCTGGCGCACTGTCATGGACGACGACAGTCGAGGCGTTGACTGGTGCCTCGCCGAAAACCTCGCCTATGGGTCCTTGCTGGCGAACGGATTCAATATCCGCCTTTCCGGCCTCGACGTTGGCCGCGGAAGCTTCTTCCATCGCTACCACGTCTGGCACGATCAAGCGGCCGACGCGGACTGGCAGCATCTGCACGTACCCCTCCGCTATATCGCCACCGAGAGTGGATTCTTCTCGATATTCGAGTCGCCGCTGTCCGAAGAGGCGGTTCTGGGCTTTGAATATGGATATACGCTTCAAGGCGGACGTGATCTGGTCATTTGGGAGGCGCAATTTGGCGACTTCGTGAACAACGCGCAAGTGATCATCGATCAGTACATCGCGTCCGGCGAACGCAAGTGGGGCTACAAGAGCGGCCTGATCGTCTTGCTGCCGCATGGACATGAGGGTGGAGGTCCGGAGCACTCCTGTGCCTACCTGGGCCGGTTCCTCCAACTCTGTGCCGAGGACAACATGCAGGTCGTCATGCCCTCGACCGCCGCCCAGTGCTACCACTTGTTCCGCCGTCAGGCGCTGACGGTCGAACGCAAGCCCCTTATCGTGATGACACCGAAGACGTTGCTCTACGGCAACGCCGGCTCCTATGCGCGCCTGCGCGACCTGGCGCAGGGCGAGTTCTCTCCGGTACTCCTGGAGCACGCCGCGATCGATCCGGCGACGGTCACCCGTGCGGTCATCGTCAGCGGCAAACTCTATTACGACCTTGTGCAGGGGCGTGCCGAGGCCCAACTGTCCAACGTGCCGATCCTGCGTGTCGAGCAACTGTATCCGTTTCCGGCCGATGCGCTCGCGGCCGGACTGCGGTGTTATCCGCTTCTGCGGGAGGTGGTTTGGGCGCAGGAGGAAGCCAAGAACCACGGTGCCTGGCATCTGCTTCGCGATGCGCTGGAAACGATTTTGCCGCCTGATGTGTCGCTGCGCTATGCCGGTCGCCCCGCGGCTGCGGCGGCTGCGGTATGCAAGCCGGCGCAGCACGCGGCCGAGCAGACTGCCGTTGTCGCGGCGGCACTGGGGCTGGCAGGGTAATCGTTGGCGCCGGGGATTCAATCACCGCGCCGCACCGCCCATTCAGACGATTTTCTCGGACTCCAGATGGGCCGGTCTGGTCAGCAGATAGGTGTGCGCTGCGGTCGCGAAGGAAAGGAACGCGGCCGGCTCCATAGGGCGGGCGAAGAGGAAGCCTTGCAAGACGTCGCAGCCTTGCGCCACCAGGTAGTCTGCTTGCGCGCGTGTTTCCACGCCCTCCGCAATGGTTCGTAGGCGCAATCCCCTGGCGAGCTCGATCGTGGCTCGAACGATCGATGCGGTTGCGTCGCTGGTCATCAGTTCGGCGATAAACGTGCGGTCGATCTTCAGGGTATTCAGCTGCAACCCCTTGAGATAGCTCAGTGATGAATAGCCCGTGCCGAAATCGTCGAGGGCAATCGACACTCCCAGCGCCCGGAGGCGCGCGAGAATCGTCTTGCTGCCATCGATATCGTCCATCAGCACGGACTCGGTAAGCTCGAGTTCGAGTAGCCTCGGATCGAACCCGGTGTCATCGAGTACCGCTTTGATCGTGTGGGCGAGACTGTGGTGGCGAAACTGTCGGCTGGAGACATTGACCGAAATGGCAATGCGCGGCAAGCCGCTTCGGTACCAACGGTCCATCTGCCTGCAGGCGCTACGCAGCACCCATTCGCCGATCGAGTCGATGAGGCCGGTCTCCTCCGCGATCGGAATGAATTGCGCAGGCGAAACCAGCCCGTAGTCCGGATGTTGCCAGCGCAGCAACGCCTCAACGCCCGAGATGCGGCCTGTTCGGGCCGAGACAAACGGCTGGTAGTGCAGTAGGAGCTCGTTCCGTTCGAGGGCGTGAAACAGCGCATTCTCCATGGACAGCCGACTCCGTGCGCCGGCGCTCATATCCGCACTGTACATAGCATAGCAATCCCCGCCACGCGCCTTGGCTCGGTACATCGCGGTGTCCGCATTCTTGAGGAGCGTCTCGGCCTCAGTGTTGGCGTCCAGCGACACGCTGATGCCGATCGAGGCGGTGACGTGCAGCCCTTGCCCGTCGACGACGAATGGCTCTTTCAATGCGGTCAAACAGCGTTGCGCGATTGTGACCGTGGTGGCCGAATCCTGAAGCCCCGGCAGCAGAAGGACGAATTCGTCGCCACCCCAGCGCGCCAGGGTATCGCAATCCCTGATACAAGATTTCAGTCTCGCGCCAGCAACCTTGAGCAACGCGTCACCCATGCCGTGGCCGAGCGTGTCGTTGATGTTCTTGAAGCGATCGATGTCGATCATCAACATCGCGAGCGTCGAGCCCTCACGTCGAGCCTGGGCTAACCCAGTCGTGAAGCGTTCATCGAGCAGGAACCGGTTCGGTAGCGTGGTCAAATGATCGGTTCGGGCCAGGTCATGGAGGCGTTCTTCCATCTTCTTGCGATCGCTGATATCGCGCGAAATGCATAGCACGTTCATTGTCTCTTCCCCGGTGGCCCCTCTCATCTGCCGTACGGTCGTCTCGAGCCAGACGTAATGTTGATCTACATGACGCGCGCGATAGATGATCGTCGGTAGACCTTTCGCCTGCATCGCTTCGGCGAACGCCGCGCGAACGACGTTGCAATCCTCGGGGTGCACGTATTCGAACAGGGAATGGCCAATGACAGCCGTGTGTGAAACGCCGAGGACGTTGGTTACCACAGGAGAAGCATAGGTAATCATTCCCTCAGGCGTGTGCTTGGTGATCAGGTCGGAGGAATTCTCGGTGATGAGCTGATAGCGGTGCATCGACTCAACCAGGGCATCCTCACGCTCCTTGATGCGCGCCGTGAGGCGATTGAATGCTGTTGTAAGCGCACGAATTTCGCCCGTGCCCTTGTCGCCGGCCAATGGAGCGATTTCCTCGTTGCCGGTGTAGTCGGTGAGGTGTCGGGTCAGGGACACGAGCGGTCGCATCGTGTAGCGCGTCAGAACCCAGATCGCGGCAACCACGATCACGCCCGCCACCAGCAGGAATTCGAGGAAGTGGATCACCAAGTCGTGGACCGCGAGGAACGCTTCGTTCTTGGGGTACACGGCGGCAACGATCCAGTTCGAGGAAGGAACACGCTTGTAGGAGACCCACGCCTCCTGACCGTTCGCATCCACCGTCTCTTCGGTGCCCTCGAAGCCGCCGAGCGCGCGGTCGAAGAGCGGATTGGCTTGGGGGGCGAAGGCGACCTGGGATAGGCGGTTGCGCTCCGGATGCATGATGAGCTTGCCGTCGCCGGTGACGATGTAGAGGTATCCCGTTTTTCCGATTACCGTCCTGGCGATGTTGCCGAGCATCCCGGGATGGGTGAGACCGAGGCTGCCGGTAAGGATGCCGATCATCCGCCCGTCCTTGGCGAAAACAGGCATGGTCATGACCAGCACCATGTTCACGTCGCCGACATTGGTCAGGAACGGCTCGGAGATGACCGGTTGCCCCCCAAGGATCGTACTCTGGATGTACGGACGCCAAGACGCATCCTCGCCCCGCCGGCCCGGCCGGAACGGTCGCTCGGCGAGCAGGATGCCTTCGGCCGAGAACAGGAAGACCGACCGGTCGATCGCGGCATAGAGGCCGCTGTTGCGATCCAGGTAGCGCTGGGCAGCGTCGGACGACGCGACGTCCGCCTCGCTGATTTCGCTCGCGCTCAACGCCAGGATGCGTTGCAGCCCGCGCAGCTTCTGGTCGACGTTATCGGCGATGCGCTCGACTAGCGTGTTCTGTTCGGCGATCATCACGTTCATCAGCTGCGTGCGGAACGAATGCATCGATGCCATACCGACCGCCAGGATGGCGATCAGAAACAACCCCGAGATCGCAGTCGCCGTCCGGGTGGCGAGCGTGGATCGGCTAATACTCAGTAAGAAGGCACGCATCATTGTGTAGCGTACAATTGACGTGTTTGAATCCGCTAAACCGGTTGAGCAAGGGTTACCGTCTTCAGCAAAAGCTGTGCCGTAACGAGGCGGCCTCGCAGCTAAGCCCTGCGCCCAAGGCGGTCCTCCGGGACCGGGCCTTGAGCCGCGGCGTAGCTCATGCCGCTTGGGAAAACACTCGCCGACGGCGGTATCCGACGGCTTGCGGCGGCGGCATCGGCCCGTTCCAGTGCGAGAATGGGAAGGCCGAGGGATACCCATCGCGCGGCTGCGTAACTGCCGCTGGCCGACACATCCTGCGCCTAGCGGGCCGGCTGCGGAGCAGGCAGCCAGGGGACGACAGGGACCCCCGGATCACGGCACCGCGCCCACGGTGCCATCATTTGCCAGGAGGGTTCGATGGCGGCCGCATGCGCGCATCTCGATCAGATCAAGGTCACGCAAACCGACAAGACCTATTGCGAGGATTGCATCAAGACCGGCGACAGCTGGCTGCACCTGCGCATGTGCCTGAGCTGCGGGCATGTCGGCTGTTGCGACTCGTCGCCCAACCAGCATGCGAGCAAGCACTTCCGGCGCAGCCGCCATCCGCTGATGCGTTCGGTTGAGCCGGGCGAGGGCTGGATCTGGTGCTTCGTGGACGAAATCGTGCCCGGCGAGCTCCCGCCCGTGCGTTAGGCGCGCTGGTAAACCTTGCGCCCGGCGACATAGGTTGCGCGTACCGCGCGATCGTCGGCGAGTGTCATCTGGACAAAAAGCGCTTCGTCGAGATTTTCGGCGTAACGCATCCGATGCGCGATAAGCGGTGTCGACTTGAGGTCGAGCACGACGAGATCGGCCTCCATACCGGGCGCGACGCTGCCGATCGTGTCGTCGAGATAAAGCGCGTGCGCCGCGCCGCGCGTGGCGAGGTAGAAGGCGTGGGCGGCCGGCAGCGCGCGGCCGTGCAGCTGGGCGGCCTTGTACGCCTCGCCCATGGTCTGCAGCATCGAGAAGGATGTTCCGGCGCCGACATCGGTTGCGAGTCCGACGCGGACCGGGCGCCCGCGGCGGACCGCCTTGCTGACATCGAAACAGCCACTGCCGAGGAAGAAATTCGACGTCGGGCAATGCGCGATCGCGGTACCCGTTTGATGGCAGCGCAGGAGCTCGCTCTCGGTGAGCCAGATGCCGTGCCCGTAGATTGCGCGCCGGCCAAGCAACCCGTAATGGTCGTATACGTCGAGGTAGCCTTCGCGCTCCGGAAAAAGCGTCCGGATCCAGGCCACTTCCTGCCGGTTCTCGGCGACGTGTGACTGAACGAAACAGTCCGGATGCTCGGCTTTGAGCGCCCCGGCGGCCTGGAGCTGCTCGGGGGAACTCGTCGCCGCAAAGCGGGGCGTGATCGCGTAGAGCAGCCGCCCGCGCCCGTGCCAGCGGCGGATCAACGCCTTGGACTCGTCGTAGCCGGTGCGGGCGGTATCGAGTAGATTGTCCGGCGCGTTGCGGTCCATGAGGACCTTGCCGGCGATCGTGCGCAGGCCGAGCTTCTCGGCCTCCGCAAACAGCGCATCGACCGACTGCGGATGCACCGTGCAATGCACCGCGGAGGTCGTGACGCCGTTGCGTAGGCTTTCCCGCAGAAAGACCTTGGCCACGGCGTGCGCGAGCTTGCCGTCGGCGAAGCGCTGCTCGGCGACGAAGGTGTACCGGTTGAGCCAGTCGAGCAGCTGTTCGCCACCGGCGCCGATAATCTGCGTCTGCGGGAAGTGGACATGGCAGTCGATGAAACCGGCCATGATGAGCGCGTCTCGCCCGTAATCCATGACCCGCACCCCGGGCGGCAGCTGGGGACGCACCACCTGCGCCGGCCCGACCTGGGTGATGCGGCCGTCCGCCATGGCGACGATCGCGTCCGGCTCGTAGTGCAGTGTCTCGCGGATGCCGCGCTGGAACGGGTCCCCGGAGTAGGTCAACACGGGCCCGCGCATCGCGCCGGTGGGCGCAGGCCGGACGCGCCGCATTGCCGCCGGACCATGCTGAGCTGAAGCGGGCCGCCGCGCACTCATCGCGACCGCGGCGCGTGCAGCCTCATCGCCTGCTCCCGGCATAGTCGGGCGCGGGTCCCCGGCGCCGCGCCGCGCGGCGGACGTTCTTCCAGCGCCGATGCACCCAGTACCATTGCTCAGGGTGGCGCAGGATCAGCCTTTCCAGCGCGGCATTGTATGCCCGGGTATTGCGCCGGATCTCCGTGCCGACGTCGGCAGCGGTGAGCAAAGGGAGCGCTTCTTCGAAGCGCAGCACATGCCGCCCGTCGGGCTTGCGCCAGCTCGCCGCGGGCAGCACCTGCGCATCGGAGGCGAGGGCGAGCAGCGCCAGGCTCTTGAACGTCCACGCGGGATGGCCGAAGAAGTCGACCTCGATACCGTCCGGCGGTCCGGCGTGCTGATCGAATGGAAAGACGACGGCATCTCCGGCCGCGAGCGCGTCGAGGATCGCGTCGAGCGACCCGCGCTTCGCCAACACGCCGAAACCGGCGCGCTGGAATCGCCGGGTCACGAAACGGTCGAGCCAGCGGGGTTTGATTTCCCGGCGCACAAAATGGATGCGGCCGCGCAGCTGCGGGAAAGAGTTCAAGCCGGCCACGGTCGCCACCTCCCAGTTGCCGAAATGCCCGGTGAGCACGAGGATGCCTTTGCCGCGCTCGTAAGCGCGCCTGAAGACGTCGACATTTTCGATATCGACCATCGCTCTCTTACGCGCGGTGCTCATCGAACGGAAGCTCAGGAATTCCGCGCCAAGACGCCATAGATGCGCGTAGTGGGCCTGCGCAAGGCGCTCGATTTCGGCCTCGGATACTGCTTCGCCGAACACGCGGCGCAGGTTGTCGAGTACGACAGAGCGCCGGAAAGGCAGCAGCCGATACACGAGCCGGCCGGACCAAGGAACCCGCACCGCTTCAGGCAGCGCCAGGGCAACCGCGGTGGCAGTGAGGTCGTCGTGCGTCAGGGACAGTGCGATGCTGTGGATCCGGTTCCTTGCCAGCACGTTCGCTGCGTCGGGACTGCAAACCGCGCGCGGTGCGCCGTAGGCATCGCGCGCGACCGAAAAATCCGCGGGCTGGATCGCGCCCAGCGCGGCCTCGCGCGGAAACAGCTTGACGCAGGCTTCCTTGGCGGCAAAGCGCGCCGCGAGGCTGGCCACGCGGCCTGCACCGGCGCCGGCGTCGTCGAGTTCCTCGGCGCTAAACAGGCGCTGCAGGTCCGCTGGCGCGATCGTGGCAAGCAAGCGCTCGACGCGCGCGATTTCAACCGTGTCGACGCCGCAGCGGGTGGCGACATCGGGAGTCGCCGCGGGGCCTTCGGCCATGCCGAGGCTCAGTCCCTGGCGCGCAGCAGCAGCGCCGCGTTCGTTCCGGCAAAACCGCGGCACAGGACGAGGGCGACCTCGCTCCGCGGCGACTGCGCCTCGGGGCGCACCGGCACGCCGGCGCAGTCGGGATCGGCCATCGCGTAGGTGGCGACGCCGGGTACGATGCGTGCGCGCAGGCTCGCCAAGGCCAGCACCGCCTCGATGATCCCGGCCGCCGCGATCAGGTGGCCGAAGGCCCACTTGAACGCGGTCGCCGGTGGAGCGTTCGCGCCAAAGACGCGACGAATCGCGGCCGCTTCCGATGCATCCGATTGCGGCGTGCCGTTGCCGTGTGTGGCGATCATGCCGACATCGGCGGCACGCAGGCCGGCGTCGTCGAGCGCTCCTTCGATCGCCCGCGCCAAGGCGTCGCCGTCGTCGCGAATGGCGAGCAGGCCCTGCGCGTCCGTTGCGGAGCCACCACCGAGCACCTCGCCCAGTATCGTCGCGCCACGTTGTCGCGCCGAGGCTTCAGTCTCGAGTGCAAGCGCAGCCGCCCCTTCGCCGAAGAGACTGCCGTCACGGCGTGCGTCGAACGGGCGGATCGTGTCCTTCGCCAGCAGGCCCACGTCGTGATAATAGAGCACCATCTGCGGCTCGATCGGGGCGTCGTGGCCCACCGCCAGCGCTCGATCGGCCTCGCCGGTGCGCAATGCCTCCATCGCCTCGATAACGGCCAGCGTGCCGCCGATGCTATGGTTGGTGATGCAGGCGTTGGCCCCCTTGAACCCGTGGCGGATGCCGATGTGGCCGAGCACGTTGTTAGGCAACGTGCGCAACAGCCACATCGGATTGACCGTACTCGAAAGCTCTCGGCCGAATGCCGGCAGCTTGTCTTCGGCTACGGTCAGCAACGGGAAATAGTCATACTGACTCTCATAGTTGCCGCCGCCCGAGCCGACGTAGACTCCGGTGCGATCGCTGTACTCTGCGGCGTCGGGGGCGCTGAGGGCGGCACGCTGCGCGCCAAATCCGGAGGCGTCGATGGCGCGGTCGGCGGCGTACAGGCCAAACAGATCGGTGCGGCGAATGAGCTTATGCAGCTTGCGGTCATCCACCATCTCGCGCGCATTGAGCTGCGCGATCTCGCCCGCCATCCGCTTCGGCCAGCGCGACGTATCCCACTGTCGGATCGGCACGATGGCCGAGCGACCGCCGCGCACCGCCTCGAGGATCGCCGCCGGATCGCGGCCCGCGGCGCAAACCGCGCCGGTCCCGGTGATGACGACCGTGCGCTCGCTCACGGTGCGCGCTCTGGCGGCAACGGGGTCACGCCTTGAAGCCCGCGCCATCGACGGCCGCGGGCGATCGCAGCACGACGCAGCTGTTGGAGCCGCCAAAGCCAAACGAATTGGACATCGCGATGCGTACGCGTCGCCGCTCGGGCACGTCACGCACGAACGAGAGATCGCAGTCCGGATCCGGTTCGCGCAGGTTGGCGTTGATGGGCAGCTCTTGGTGCCGAATGGCCAATGCGCAGACAGCGACCTCGACCGCGCCCGCGGCGGCGATGAGGTGGCCCATCGAGCTCTTGGTGGAACTCACCGCGACGTTCTTGACTCCGGCGCCGAACACGGCATGAAGGGCCGCGCTTTCGCTGCGGTCGTTCATGAACGTCGACGTACCGTGGGCGTTGACGTAATCGACCTCGTCGAGTGACGCGCCGGCGTTGGCGAGCGCTTGACGCATCGACTGGATGGGCCCGTCGCCATCGGGCGGGGAGTCGGTAATGCGGTAGCTCGACAGCGAGTTGCCGTCGCCGGCCAGTTCGGCGTAGATGTGCGCGCCGCGGCGCCGCGCCGAGTCCCATTCCTCGAGCACGAGGAAGCCTGCGCCCTCGCCGAGCAGAAAGCCATTGCGCGTGACATCGAACGGCCGGCTCGCCCGCTCCGGCGTCTCGTTGTCCGTCGACAGCGCCGACAACAGGCAGAAACCGCCGATGCCGACAGGGCTGATCATAGAATCGAAACCCCCGGCGAGCGCGCGATCAACCGCCCCGCGGCGGATGAGCTTGAGCGCGGTTCCGATTGCCTGACCGCCGGAGGCACAGGCGGTGTGGACGGAGGTCGCGTAACCACGAATCCCATGCCGGCGCGTGAGCAGCGACAGCCCGGTGGTGGACTGGCTGCGGCAGAAGACCAGCGGGTTGTTGGCGGACGCATCGCTTAACAGCTGCGTGGGATCGAGCTCGCCGCTTGCGGCACTGTGCTCATGCACCGCGACCAGCTCCGCGAAATCGACGCCCATCATGCCGGTACCGACCGCGCAACCCCAGCGCTCCGCGGTCGCGGCGCTGGGCCGGATCCCGGCGTCGACAAACGCCTCCTCCGCGGCACCGAGCGCAAAGCAGTGCGAGCGGTTGGCGAACTTGAGCAGCTTGCGATCGTCGAGCGCCGCCGCCGCATCGAATTCTTTGACCTCTGCGGCGATGCGAACCGGAAAGCCGGAGGCGTCGAACAGGCTGATCGCGGCCCCGCCGCTGCGCCCGGCAAGCAGTGCCGCCCAGGTCGCTTGCACATCGTTGCCGACCGGTGTGACCAGGCCCAGGCCGGTGATCGCAACGCGGCGCCGAGCGGTCATCTAAGCGCCTTGCGCAGCGACGTCGAGCCGTGCCGTCGCCACCACGCGTCCGTCGCTCGTTGCCGAAAGGCGGAGGGTGTGCGCGGCAGCGCCTTCGGACGCGACGAGCTCCGCCCCGAGCTCCACCGCCTGACCGGGGGCGATGAACGAACGCATTTTGACGTGGGTCATGCGCCGCGGTGCAAGGGGTGCCTTCACCGCAGTGCCGATCGCTCCCCGCGCAAGGTCCATCGCCATCCGGATCTGGCTGTCCAGGAGCAGCGTGGCAGGGAATACCGGGCGGCGCGGAAAGTGATCGGCAAAAAACGGCGCCGACTGCGGAACCTGCAGGAGCGCACGCGCCGATTTGCCCGCCACCCCGTCGAGGCCGATGAGCTCGGGCGCCACCACGCCGCGGAAACGACCGCCGGGCGCACCCGCCGCGCACAGCAGTCCAAAGCGCTCGCGCATCGCCTCCGGCGCGTCGAATTCCTGTACCGGCAGCATGGGGCCCAGGCAATGCCTGAGCTCGATCACTCGCGCGCCGTTGACGTAGGCACCACCGCCGTAGGCGACCGCATCGTCATCGCAGCTTTCGATCTCGACCTCGAGCTCAAGTCGTGCGCCGGGCGCCACCTCGCCATGAAACAGCGTCTCGGTGGCCAGTGCCGCGACCGGCCGGCCGCGGAAATCGATCCGTGCCATCGCAATCCAGGCGGCAAGCTGGCCCACCGCCTCGGCGACCAGGCACGCCGGAAAAGCGCCGATATCGCCGGGCACGTCGAAGCTCGCGCGAGCGCGTACACCCGGTTCGAGCGCGGTGATGCGATCGACAAAAGAAAACGCGGCGAAGTGATCGCTCATGCGCTGGCGGCTTCGCGCGGGTCAGGCAGCCGCCTGCGCTTCCCTCTGCGCGTGGATGACCAGCTTGCAGAAGGTCTCCGGCGTGAACAGGCGCGGGATGTCGGCGACTTTCATCGGGTTGCCGAAGCGCTCGGCAGGAATCTCGGACAGATACGTCCGCAGCTGCGCCAGGCCGGCTGCGGTCAGTACGCCTTTCTGCTCAAATTCCGCCTCGGGCATGTCGCCGCGGGCGTTTTCGATGATCTTGCCGCGCGGGATCTTGATCTTGAACGCTCGCTCCAGGCGGAAGACCATGTCGAGAAAATCGATCGACTCCGCGTCGAGGCCCTCAATCAGCGACACGTCGAGCTTGACGTCCTCGACGTCGCAGCCGAGGGCGTCCGCCATGGTTTCCGCGACCTTGGGAAAGACCGCCTGAATTTCTTCCTTGGTGATATCAGTGTTCGCCATATGCGCTCACTCCATTTTGAAGCCGCCATCGACATTGAAGATCTGACCCGTCACGTAATCTGCGTACGGCGAGGCGAGAAACCACACCGCGTATGCCACCTCTTCGGGTTTGCCGTAACGCTTAAGCAGGATTCGCGACTTGACCTCGTCGCCCGAGTGCTCCCGCACCGCCTGCGACATCTCGGTTTCGATCACCCCCGGCGCGACGCAGTTCACGGTGATCCTGCGCGGCGCAAGCTCCACCGCGAGCGCGCGGGTGAAGGCGTTGATGGCGCCTTTGCTCGCGGCATAGTTAGTCTGGCCGCGGCCGCCCTTCTCGCCGGCAACCGAGCTGACGTTGATGATTTTGCCCGAGCGTTGGACGATCATGTGTGGCACCACCGCGCGGGCGACATTGAATGCTCCACCAATGTTGGTATCGAGCACGGCCTGCACGTCGTCGTCGTCGAACGCCGCCAGTTGGTTGTCACGGATAATGCCGGCATTGTTAACCAGGATGTCGATGTGGCCGCAGCGCTCCACGACACGATCGACCGCCGTGGCGCAGGCCTTGGAGTCGCGTATATCGACCTGGTCGCCGAGGATGCGCAGGGCCGCCGTCTTACCCGCGCCGACGACCGCCGCGGCGGCCGCGGCATCGCCGCGGTAGAAGAACGTCACGTCGGCGCCTTCGGCGGCGAACAGCTCGACGATGGCGCGGCCGATGCCACGGCTGCCCCCGGTGACGATGGCCACTTTGTCGCTCAGTCGTGCGTCCATGCGTCGCCCTCAGCCCGAAATGCAGAATCCGCCGTCCACCACGAGCGTGTGTCCGGTGATCATCGCCGCCTCCGGAAGGCAGAGCAGGTAGACCGCGCCGGCGACATCCTGCGGCGTGAGCACCGGGCCGGCTGGCGTGCGCCGCGCGAAGTTTGCCAGCAATTCTTGCCGATTCGGAAAGTAACGCAAGGCGTCGGTGTCGACAACGCCGGCGCTGACAGCATTGACCCGGATGTGCCGCGGGCCGAGCTCCTGGGCAAGGGTGCGCACCAGCGACTCGAGCGCGGCCTTCGATGCGCCGATGAAGCCGTAATCGGGCATCGCCCGCGACGCGCCGAGACTCGACAGGGCGATGATGCTGGCGCCCGGCGCCATCCGCGACACAGCGTGCTGCGCCAGCAGATTCAGGGCCAGCGCGTTGGTTTCGAGACACCAGCGCCAATGCTTGAGGGTCATCTCCAGCGCCGGCTTGAGCACGCCACTCGCCGCATTGCTGACCACGATGTCCAGACGATCAAAGTGGCGCGAGAACTCGACAAACATGTCGTCGACGCTGTCGGGGATGCCGACGCTGGCCTGAATGGCGCGCGCGCGCCGGCCCATCGCGCGAAGCTCGTTGCACAGTGCTTCGGCCTCGTCGGCGCTGTTGTAGTAATTGGCGGCGATGTCGCAACCCTCCGCGGCCAGCTTCTGCGCGATGGCGCGGCCGATGCCGCGGGAGGCGCCGGTGACGAGCGCGACTTTCCCGGCGAGTGTGCCTGGCGTGATGGCGTTCATGTGCTGTCAGGCCCGCAGGCCGAGGAGGACGAGCAATGCGCCCTCGTCAAAACCCATCATTATCCTACGACCGGCCGGGTCTCGGCAATGAGCCGCGTCAGCCGGTGGTGATTCCGACCGCTACCCGCACCTGGGAAAGTGCACCGGCAGCGAGAGGTGCACTTGTACTACAGAGCATCAGGTGGCGTGGAAAGGAGCACCAGCCTCTTCACCCCAACGGCCGCATTCAGCGCGGCGCGACCGCGACGAGGATCAAGCCGATTGTCGCCCGCGCACAGGAAATCTCGAGGACGAAGATCGCGCCCCACAAAGGAGGCTACCGAGCCGGCTGGCGGGTTACGGGGCGTAGCGCGAGTGCTCGAGTCGCTCCTGCATCTGGCGTCGGAGTTCATTCTCCAGCCCACGCGCGGCCGGGTCGCCCGCGAGATTATCCTGCTCCTGAGGATCGGATTCGACGTCGTAGAGCATGTAGGCGCGGCGCTCGCTATCAACGGCAAGCTTGTGGCGGGGCGTGCGGAGCATGATTTGCTTCTCGCCACGTCCGATTTCGCACAGCTGGCTTTCTCTCAGGCACGCAGTTGGCTGCCGCAGCACGGGCCAAAGCGATCGGCCCAGGCATTGCGGGGGAGGCGCGCAACCGGCCGCCTCAAGCAGCGTAGGAAAGATGTCAATACTTTCGACTAGAGCGTCGGTGACCGCGTTCGCCGCAATTCGACCCGGCCACCGGGCGATGAGCGGAATGCGGATACTCGACTCGTGGAAGGACGCCTTTCCAAAGCGTCCATGGTCGCCAAGCATTTCGCCGTGGTCGGAAAGGAAGAACACGCACAAGTCATCGAGCCATCCCCTGTTTCGGAACGCTTCCAGAATGCAACCAATGCGGTAGTCGATCAGTGAGATCTTGCCGTAGTAATTGGCGCGGATGGGCGCGATGAGCTCGAACACGGCCGGGTTCGCAATCTGCGAAGGGTACTTCTTGCCCAACCAATCCGGACGCGTCGCGTGCTTCGCCGGGATCGGGATCGGGGCAGGCGTGTCTTGCGGGCGATACATCGTGGCATAGCTTCCCGGCGCATCCATTGGAGGATGCGGACCGCCGAACCCGACGAACAGGCACATGGGCCTGAGATCCGCATAGGCGTCCACAAACTCCACGGCCTTACGACCGATGTAGCTATCGAGGTAGTCTTCGACCGGCAAGGGGCTCGCCCGCACCACTTCGCCGCCCAGGGCGAGACGCTCCGCGTGGTCCTGCTTGACGCGCTCCCAGAGGCCCTTGTGCGCCCACTCCTGTGTCACGTACGAAGCCGTGTTGGCGCTCGCCGACGGCCCGGTCGTTTCGTGGACGTACTCGAAGCCGCGCGCATGCATGAAGTCCTCGCGCTGTCGGAGATCGGTGCCGGCGGAGTGAACGTAGTAGTGCGCCTTTCCGACGAGGGCCGTCAGGTACCCTGAATGCTGAAGCAAGCGGAATAGCGTGTCGTCGCCTGCCGGCATTTCTCCATAGTTCGCCCACATGCCATGGTTGTGCGGGTAGACGGCAGTGGCGAAGGATATGCGGGCCGGCATGCAAAGCGGTGCAACCGTCGTGGCCTGCGCGAACCTCGTGCCCTCGCGCGCGAGACGGTCCAGATTGGGCGTCTGGAGCTGCGGGTGACCGGCGCAGTGAAGACAGTCGGCACGCTGTTGATCCGTCATCAGAATAAGCACGTGCGGCCGTGCAGCCATCGCTAGCTCCTGAAATCGCGAACGCTCTGCCTTTGTCGCCAGTGCTCAAGATCCGTCTTCCCGCGCATCGAGGAGTGAGACACCGCAGACGCTGCAGTGACGGATAATACAATGACGACGCGTGCTCCTCGATCACAAGTCTGCGCCATGAAGGCTTGGACCGCGCACAAACATCGCTGGGCCTTGCGCGCAAGGTGTGAATCCGGATGCAGCGTTGATGGCCATGTCGGCGCGTGGGACAGGCGTGACGGCTGCGCCGCTAAATCAGCCGAGACCGCGGAGGTGGCGGAAAAATTCGGCCAGCAGTCCCGCGGCGAGCTCGCGGCTGACATCGGCGCGGCGAAAGGAGACACCGAGCTCGATAACGCCGTCGAGGGTGGTGATTGCAAACACAATCGGTGCCAGCGGCCCGGGCGGGACTGCGCGCAGGTACTCGGTCACCGCCTCGCCGCCGGACAGGGCGCGCGCGTCGACGTCGAGGCTCGAGACCCCTGCCCAGATCGGATAATGCTTGGCGAAGAAACACCGCCGCCGATCCGCCCTCAGGAAGCGCCACAAGAAGGCCACCTCGCCCAAGGCGAGCAAGGTCTGCAGGTAGAGCTTCTCGGACTTGATGCGCGCTGTCTCGGTGTGGATTGCCTGCGCAAGCTCGCGCAACGCAATGCCCGGTGGAACGGGGTGCGAGACGCGAAGCGATGCGAGGAATTGGCCGAAGGTATGGGCGGCATCCGCCTCGAAATCGCCGCGCACATTCACAATCGCCGCCACGCCGAGTTCTCGCCGCCGCTGCGCCATGCTGCGTTCCGGGGTGATCGCGGCAAGCGCCTGCAGGAGCAGCGCCAGGAACAGATCGTTGCGGGTAACACCCCACTCGCGCGCTGTACGGACGAGCCGCGCGACGTCCGACGCGACGACGTGTCGCGACAGGAAAGCGCTGCTCGGATCGCCACCGGCGCGGCACGGCGCCCGGCACGAGTTGCGGCAACTTGTCACCAGCGCTGGTAATCGGCGCAGGCCGTGGATCGCCGCGCCGGCGTGACGCAGAAAGAGGGCGCTGTAGGTTCGCGGATAGAGGCGGGGCGTCCAGGGCGCCATGGCGGCCCCGTCCTCGGCGCGATAGCTCTCGACGAGCCTGTGCAGCAACAGCGCGATGGAGTCGCCGCCGGCAATGAAATGATCGTATGCGAGGCCCAGGTGAAACGAGTCACCTGCGTCGACGGCAAAGAAACGGAAGGGCACGATGGCGCCGTCTGGCGCAAAGGGCCGGTTGAGCTCTCGCTCGATCTGTTCCTCCACCACGCGCCGCGCGTCGCCGGCACTGGGAAGAATCGATACGCTGACGGCCTCGGACCCGCCGCGATACTCGAAGCGAGCGCGCTGCCGGGAGAGGAATAGCCCTGTCAGGCCGGCCGACTCGAGCTCACGCGCGATGCGCGCGGTAAGACGCGCTGGCTCCAATCCCTGCCCCACGACGACGACATGCACGGCGTTGTATGGATGCAGATCCCGCCACCGCAACATCGTGGTTTGAAACAGATTGAGCTTGCCTCGCATCGCGCCGGCTATTGTAGCGGCACCGCCTGCCTTCGCCGGCCGCGGATGAGCTCCTGTGCTTCGATACACCAGTGCTTCTTGACGCTGTACCAGATATCCGCCGCGTGCAGCAGATTGGCCACGTCGAGCTGCGTGTCGGTCGGCAGCTCGGGTGTCCCGGGGCCGGGGACATAGCGATCGATCCAATCGCGCGTGATTGGATTGAGGGCGTATTCCTGCGCTTGCGGCAGCGTGATATGGCTTGCGCCCCGTGGCAGCGTCACGTTGCGTACCCGCGCGGAGCCCGTCGCGCGATAGGTATCGGCGGTGCCGAAATTGCCCGCGATGGGGTCCCACTCGAGGGAAAAGCCGGTGAACTCCTCGACCGTATCGGGAATTTCCCGCAGCCGCGACAGCATCGACCACTGCCCGAGCAGCAGCCGCGGTAGCGTGCCGGTGGCCAGCACCGCGACGTAGCCCACCTTGAGGCCGAGTACCGGGCGTTGCGCGCCCGTGAGCGGGTCGACGATCGCCATCCGGTCCTCTCCTGCCTTGCGCAGTGGATTCCACACCTGCAGCGCGTCGCCGAAATCGCCCGAGAGCTCGTGCAGGACGCGGATCGCGATCATTCCGCCCTGACTGTGCCCGATCAACATCGGTATCATGCCCTCGCGCTCGTAATACCAGGCCAGCGCGCCGGCGAGCTGGCGCGCGTCGACAAAGCTGCTGTAGGTAAGCGAGCCGTCATCCGGGTTCGTGAGTTGTCCCCGCGGGTAGCCCATCGCCACCAGAAATTCCGCGAACGGAGCCATTGTCACCACTGGTACGCTGCCCTGCAGGCTTATGATGCGCGGCGCCGGCGCCTGCGACAGCACCTCCCCCACGTCGCGCGCCGAGATGCTTTCGGGAACGAGCGCCAGGATTCGATCCTCGGTCGCTGCATCCAAGGTCGTTTCGCGTCCGACCGGTTGGGCCGCGGGGGTGCCAGCTGCGCATGCGTTGGCCACAAGTGCAATGACGGCGGCGCGGCGTATTGCCGCCACGCTGCCCGCGCTCGACGACAGCGCCAGCGCGAGCATTCCCCGCGAGCGGAAGGGCACGGAAGCGCTAGCCGAACCTGGGGAAGAACCGCCCGGTGCGCGCGACATAGCTCCGATAGGCCTCTCCGTGCGCGCGGAGCAGGTGCTGCTCTTCGTGCCGGGCCTTGAGTTGCATCAGCAGCAGATGAACGATCGCGATGGCGAGCATCGGCGCGGTTGGAACGACCACCGCCGAGCAGATCATGAGCAGCATCGACAGGCTATAGATCGGGTGGCGAACGTAGCGAAACGGCCCGTCGGTGAAAAGGGGCAACTCGCCCTTGAGCGGCACGTCCATGCGCCAGTGGCGGCCCATGCGCGACCAGCAGAGGCTGGTCAGTAGCAGGCAGGCAAGGGCGACGATCGCGGCAACCCAGCGCAACATCGCGTAGCCGTCGCCACGCGCGAAGGCAGGCGTCGTGGCGACAATTCCCTGACCGCGCACGAGGGCCAGATAGGGGAGAACAATCCACAGCACAACCAGCGGCAGCCAGAGGATCCACATGAGCTGCTCCAGTCGCCCCTCCGGAACGAGTCCGGCGAAGCGACGTGTTTGACGCCGCGTGCGGAGAATCAACAGGCCCACGCCCAACCAGTAGGACCAGATGGTCGCGGTCAGGAGCACGCCCGGGAGATCCTTCATTTGCGTCCCCGCTGCGCGATGTCGCACGGGGACGCTGCCCCTTCCGGCGACCGGTGGACGGCTTGGCGCCGGATTTGTAAAGGCACGCGATTGCTCCTAGAATTCCCGCCTTGGCCGCGGCCGTCATCGATGCGACTTTGATTCTAACGGCCAGCAGCCACCGCATCGCCGACGACCCGCCGGCGCTGCGCGCGCTCAATGTCTCTCTCGGCGTGCTGGTCGCGATCCTGCCGCTCGCTCACGTCACCGCGCTGCGCAACATCCTGATCGGCCTGGTCGCAGTCTTTGCCTTGCTGCAGTTCCGGCCTGCGGCGTTCAAAAACACGCCCGGTTTGGTCCCTTGGCTCGTTTGGCTTGCTTTTGCCGCGGCCTCGATCGGCTGGTCGGCGCTGCCGGACGCCTCGTTTCAGGCCTTTCGCCGCGACCAATTCTATCCGTTCGTCCTCTTTCTGGTTAGCTTCCAGGTTACCCAGTCCTACTGGGGGCGGTTGACCGTGGCGCTGGGTACGGCGGCGGGCACGCTACTTTGCCTGGCGACCATGTTCGCTGCCGCGTGGCTCGGCACGGACCTGGAAGCCCCGGTCGCCGCACCCGGCGTCCTGGGTTGGCTTGCCTGGAGGGCGGGCGGCAGCACCGATTCAAGTACCTACGTCGCCTACGTCGCGGTGCCCTTGTTCCTCATCCTGTTGACCTCGCGCCACCCATGGCGCCGCTGGGGCGCTGCCGCGTGGCTGGCCGTGTTCGCCGCGATCGGGTTCCTGAGCGAGAGCCGCACCCTGGTCGCGACGTTGTTCGTATCCTTTGTCGGGTTCCTGGTCGTACTCGGGTTCTTGCGCGGCAGACTGCGCTGGAAGTCGGTGCTCGTGGTCGTCGCCATCGGCCTGGCTGTTTCAGCGATTTGCATGGAGATCATTTCCCGCATTCGCTTGCCGGTGACCGAGCCCAGTGATCGCAGCGCCGCGGTCGCGCTGATCATGGCCGATCCCCGGCCGGCGATTTGGGCTACCTATATCGAACTGGCGCGCAAGCAGCCGTGGTTCGGTGTCGGCCTGGGCCGCAGCGTGCCCTCACGCGTCTATCATCTCGACCAGGACGAAGAACTGCGGCGCATCGACCCTCAGGCCTCCATCCACGCCCACAATGTGCTCCTCGACATGGTGCTCGAGGTCGGGTTGATCGGGCTCGCCGTCTGGCTGGGATTGCACCTTGAACTCATGCGGCTGGCCGTGCGGCGGGCACGCGAAAGCGGCGACCGGGAGAAGGCATGGGCAGCTGCCACCGTTGCGCTGGTGCTGGCGATGCTGGTCAAGAACTCGACCAATGACCTGGTCGTCTACGGCAATGCGCTGCTGCTCTGGGTGCTGCTCGGGACCATGCTCGGACTCATCTGGCGCAGCGCGCCGGCAGCAGGCGACAAAAAAGCCGGGGTTTAGCCCGGCTTTCTTGTTGTCGCGCTGTCGTGGCGACGACGCTTCACACGGTTTGGATGTTCGACGCTTGCTTGCCTTTGGGGCCCTGCGTGACTTCGAAGCTCACCTTCTGCCCTTCCTTCAGCGACTTGAATCCCGGCATATTGATCGCCGAGAAGTGGGCGAACAGATCCTCGCCACCGCCATCGGGGGTGATGAAGCCGAAGCCCTTAGCGTCGTTGAACCACTTAACCGTTCCAGTTGGCATGTTTTCCAGTCCTAATAATCAAGAAAAAAATCGGGTCGTACCCGGCCGATGTTTCGATCTCAAGGACAGGAAAGTACGGCGCTTCGGCAACTGCCAACGAGCCGGACAGGTCGTGCTTTAGTACTTGAAATAAAACACAAAGCGGACTATACGCGGGGCCGGGCCGGAGGTCAAACCGCAACCCAGGGCGAAAACTCAGGCGCCGAACTCGCGCCGCAGGAGCCCCGCGCCGGCGCAAAGCGCCCCCAGCTTGGCGCGGGCAGTCTCCCGCGGCAGGGGAACCATGCCGCAGTTGGTGCAGGGGTAGACCTTCTCCGCCGGCACGAACCTAAGCGCGGCGCGGATGGTCGCGGCGACCTCCTCGGCGCTTTCCACCCGCTCGGTCGCGACGTCGATGGCGCCGACCAGCACATCCTTGCCCTGCAGCAAGGCCATGAGCTCGAGCGGCACGTGCGAGTTGGCGCATTCGAGCGAGACCTGGTCGATCGTCGAGCGCGCGAGCAGCGGAAAAGTATGCTCGTACTGGCGCCACTGGGCGCCCAGCGAGCGCTTCCACTCGATATTGGCCGGGATGCCGTAGCCGTAGCAGATGTGCACCGCGGTAAGGCATTGCAGGCCCTGCGCCGCGCGCTGCAGCGCGGCGATGCCCCAGTCGCGGACTTCGTCGAAATAGACGTTGAAAGCCGGCTCGTCGAATTGCAGCACGTCCACGCCGGCGGCCTCGATCGCCCGCGCCTCGTCGTTGAGGATCTCGGCAAAGGCCCAGGCGAGCTTCTCTCGGCTGCCATAGTGCGCATCGTAGAGGGTGTCGACCATCGTCATCGGGCCGGGCAGCGTGTATTTGATCCGACGCCCGGTGGCGCTGCGCAGGAACCGCGCATCGTCGACAAACACCGGCCGGCGGCGCGCCACGGGGCCGACCACGACCGGCACCTCGGCATCGTAACGGTTGCGAATGCGCACCGTCTTGCGGTGCTCGAAGTCGACGCCCTCGAGATGCTCGATCAGGGTCGTGACGAAGTGCCGGCGCGTCTGCTCGCCGTCGGTGACGATGTCGATGCCGGCGTGCTCTTGATCGCATAGCGCGAGGCGTACCGCGTCGCGCTTGGCTGCGGCGAGCTGCTCGCCATCGAGCAGCCACGGCGCCCAAAGCTGCCCGGGCGGCGCCAGCCACTCCGGCTTGGGCAGGCTGCCGGCAATCGTGGTTGGAAAAAGCGCAGGCATCGGCGAGAGCGGGATGGGCAACGGCAAGCGCTGGCGATTATAGCCGGCGGCGTGCGGGCGCGGCTTGCGCCGGGGCGAGGCTTGACCGCGCCATGGCGGCCACGTACCTTGGCGCCGCTCCACTGCCCGCGCTGCTGCCGTCGATGCCCCGCGTCCTGTTAGCCGATCACGAATTTCCGGACCTCGACCTCGAGCGCAAGCTCTACGCCAAGGCCGGGGTCGAGTTCGTCGTCGGCCACTGCCGGACCGAGGCCGAGGTGATCGCCGCCGCATCGGGCTGCGACGGCATTCTGCTGCAGGCGGCGCCGATCACCTCGAAGGTCGTCGCCGCCCTGCCACAACTGGGCATCGTCAGCCGTATCGGGGCGGGGGTCGATACCGTCGATACGGACGCCTGCGCGCACCACGGCGTATGGGTCGCCAATGCACCCGACTACGGGGTGGGCGAGGTTGCGACGCATGCGTTGGCGCTGACGCTCGCCCTGCTGCGCAACGTCGTGGCGTATCACCGCGATATCGCTGCCGGCCGCTGGCACTACCAGTCATCCGGGCCGCTGCGGCGCGCCGGGGACATGACGCTGGGCATTGTCGGGCTCGGCCGCATCGGCAAACGCATGGCGCACGTATCGCGCAACGTATTCCGCCGCGTGCTCGCATGCGATCCCTATCTCATCGACGGCGATTTTCCAGCCTATGTCGAGCGGGCCGTCGATCTCGCGAGCCTGTTTGCCGCGAGTGACGTCGTCAGCGTTCACGTCCCGCTCACGGCGCAGACCCGCGGCATGATCGATGCGTCGTTGCTCTCCCGGATGCGCGCCGGATCGTACCTCGTCAACACCGCGCGCGGCGCAATCGTCGTCGCTGACGATTTGCTTGCCGCACTCGATAGTGGAATACTTGCCGGCGCCGGCCTGGATGTATTGCCAGTCGAGCCGGTTCCCGCCGAAAGTCCGCTGCTTGGCCATGCGAAGGTGATCCTGACCCCGCATGCCGCGTTCTTCAGCGTGCAGGCGGAGGTCGAGCTGCGGCGCAAAGCGGCGCAGAATATAGTCAGCTGGCTGGCGACCGGCCGACCCGAATACGTGGTCGTTCAGGGCACTAGGCGCCCGGCTTAACTGCCGCCAACGCGACCGATGCGTGTCGCGCCGCGGCGCGGCGAAGGAGGCAGCTTGGCAGCGGTAGAGATCCGAGCAGTCCATAAGCGCTTCGGCTCGACGCACGTGATTCGCGGCGTCGATTTCGGCATCGCCGAGGCCGAGTTCTGCGTGCTGGTCGGTCCGTCGGGCTGCGGCAAGTCAACCCTGCTGCGGATGATCGCCGGGTTGGAAGAGATCAGCCAGGGCGAGATCGCCATCGGCGGTACCGTGGTGAACCGGGTGCCGCCGAAGGAGCGCGACATCGCCATGGTATTCCAGAATTACGCCCTCTATCCGCACATGACCGTACGCGACAACATGTCGTTTGCCCTCATGCTGGCCAAGCAGCCCAAGTCCGAAATCGAGGCACGGGTCAAGAAGGCGGCTGACATTCTCGGGCTTTCGGCTCTGCTCGACCGCTATCCGCGACAGCTCTCCGGCGGCCAACGCCAGCGCGTCGCGATGGGCCGCGCGATCGTGCGCGACCCGCAGGTATTTCTCTTCGACGAGCCGCTGTCGAACCTCGATGCGAAGCTGCGCGTACAGATGCGCACCGAGATCAAGGAGTTGCACCAGCGCTTGCTGACCACCTCGATCTACGTCACCCACGACCAGATCGAAGCCATGACCATGGCCGACAAGATCGTCGTGATGCGCGACGGCATGGTCGAGCAGATTGGCGACCCGTTGTCGCTTTACGATCGGCCGAACAATACGTTTGTGGCCGGTTTCATCGGCTCGCCGGCAATGAACCTCGTGCCGGGGACCGTGCGGGTCAACGGCAGCGGCGGAAGGGTCGAGTTCGACGGCGGGGCAACCCTGCCTGTGCCGCTGGGCGCCCGCGCCGCGGATGGTCAGCCGGTCCTGTACGGCATCCGGCCCGAGCACTGCCTTCTGGCCGACAGCGCCGGGCTGCCCGCGGAGGTCGTCGTCGTCGAGCCCACTGGCGCGGACACGCAGCTCTATTGCCGTTTCAACCGCCAGGAAATTACGTCGCTGATACGTGACCGCGTAACCTGCCGCGCCGGCGACCGGATCAGCCTCAAACCTGATCTCGCGCGCGCACACTTGTTCGATTCGACGAGCGGGGCGCGGCTGGTGGCCTAGACGGAAGCGGGCCGGACCTGAACGTCACGCCACTCTTATAAACGTCACCGAGGAGGAAAACATGGATCTATTCAAGCGGCGCGATTTTCTCAAAGCCACCGCCGGCGTCGCAGCGGGTCAGGCGCTTGGTGCCGGAGCGGGATTGTTCGCCGGCGATGCCCAGGCGCAGGCTTACAAGGCCGTCCCGGAGCAGGGGGCGACACTCCGCCTGCTGCGCTGGAAGCGTTTCGTTCAGGCCGACGAGGACGTGTGGGCCGAGAATACGAAGAAATTCACCCAGGCGACCGGCATCCCGGTGCGCATCGACGCCGAGGGCTGGGAGGACGTGCGGCCGAAAGCGGCGGTTGCGGCCAACATCGGCAGCGGACCGGACATCATCATCGGCACCTTCGAGGACGCACACCAGTACCCCGACAAGTTGGTCGACGTATCGGACCTTGCCAACTATCTTGGCGCCAAGTACGGCGGCTGGTACGACATCGACAAGGCCTACTGCACGAGCAAGGGGACGTGGATTGCGATCCCGATGGGCGCTGCCGGCGCGTGCCTGAACTACCGCGTGGCCGCGATGCGAGCCGCCGGGTTCGAGACCTTCCCGACGGATCTCGCCGGCTTCCTCAAGCTGTGTAGGGGGCTCAAGGCCCAGGGCCTGCCGCCCGGGTTCGCGCTGGGCAACGCCACCGGTGACGCCAACGTCTGGTGCCACTGGGTAGTCTGGGCGCACGGCGGCAAGATGGTCGACACCCACAACAACGTCGTC
Organism: Casimicrobiaceae bacterium; assembly: GCA_035939595.1. Taxonomy (GTDB): domain Bacteria; phylum Pseudomonadota; class Gammaproteobacteria; order Burkholderiales; family Casimicrobiaceae; genus PALSA-1003. The sequence goes on along the minus strand of DASZFQ010000152.1, from coordinate 33,971 downwards.
ATCAACAGCCCGGAGACGATCGCCGCACTTGAATACAGTAAGCAGCTCTATGAGACCTTCGTTCCCGGCACCCTCTCGTGGCTCGATCCGAGCAACAACAAGGCCTTTCTCGACGGCCAGATCGGCCTGACCAACAACGGCATCTCGATCTACTACGCGGCCAAGACCTCGCCCGATCCGAAGCTGCAGGCGATCGCCAAGGACATGAACCACGCGAACTTCCCCATCGGGCCGGCCGGCAAGCCGACCGAGCTGCAACTGCTGTTCCCCATGATGATCTTCAAGTACACGAAGTACCCGAATGCGGCCAAGGAATACCTGCGCTTCATGATGGAGAAGGAGCAGTACATACCCTGGCAGGAGGCGTCGATCGGCTACGTCACGCAGCCGCTGGTGGCGTACGAATCCAATCCGATCTGGACCTCCGATCCGAAGCACACGCCGTATCGCGATGTGATGAAGCGGATGCTGCCCAACGGCTACGCCGGCGAGATGGGCTACGCGTCGGCGGCGACGATGGCCGACTTCATTCTGGTGAACATGGTCGCCGAAGCGGCGTCGGGCTCGAAATCGCCGAAAGAGGCCGCGGAGCGGGCGCAGAAGCGCGCCGAGCGTTACTACAAGGTCTAAAGCTTGCGGTCGGAACGGCGCCGAGCGCGATCGGCAACCCTGCATCCGGTCACAGCCGGTCGAGCCCATAGCCGCGCGCCGGCGAGGGGAGGGCTGGCAGCGCCTTCGACGCGGCCCGACCGGCTTTCCCATCCGTGCCGCGCGACGGGTCTCACTGCGCATGCCCGCAGCCGGTAGCGCGCTCTCACGCACGCTCGACAACCGCAACTTCCTCGGGGCGCTGTTCATGCTTCCCGCGGTGGTGTTGCTGCTGCTGTTCCTGACCTATCCGCTCGGCCTCGGGACCTGGCTCGGCTTCACCGACACCAAGATTGGCCGCGCCGGGGAGTGGGTCGGCCTCGACAACTACGTCTTTCTCTGGGGCGACAGCGTCACCCGCCTGGCGCTGTTCAATACGATTTTCTATACCACCGTGGCAAGCATCATCAAGTTCGCCCTCGGCCTGTGGCTCGCGCTGCTGCTCAACCAGCACCTGCCGTTCAAGGCGTTCTTCCGCGCCGTCGTGTTGCTGCCGTTCATCGTGCCCACCGCGCTCTCCGCGCTGGCGTTCTGGTGGATCTACGATTCCCAGTTCTCCGTCATCAGCTGGGTGCTGGAGAAGATGGGCCTCATCCACCGCTACATCGACTTTCTCGGCGACCCGTGGAACGCGCGCTTTGCGACCATCGCCGCCAATGTCTGGCGCGGCGTACCGTTCGTCGCGATCACGTTGCTGGCCGGGCTGCAGACGATTTCCCCCTCGTACTACGAGGCGGCGAGCCTCGACGGCGCCTCGCCATGGCAGCAGTTTCGCCACGTCACGCTGCCGCTGCTGACACCGATCATTGCCGTGGTAATGACCTTTTCGGTGCTGTTCACCTTTACCGATTTCCAGCTGATCTATGTGCTGACGCGCGGCGGGCCGCTCAACGCGACCCACCTCATGGCCACGCTGTCGTTCCAGCGCGCCATCCCCGGCGGCAATCTCGGCGAAGGCGCGGCGATCGCGACCGCGATGGTGCCGTTTCTGCTGGCAGCGATCCTGATCAGCTATTACGGCCTGCAACGACGGGCCTGGCAGCAGGGAAGCTCCGACAAATGAGCACCGCCGAAGCAGCGCAACAATCGGTCGACTCCCAGGGCATGCACTACCTGGTGTCGTTGCCGCGGCGGGTGTTCACGATCTACCTGCCGCTGGGCGCCTTCCTGTTCGTCCTGCTGTTCCCCTTCTACTGGATGACGATGACCGCGTTCAAGCCGGACGCGGAGCTCTTGTCGCACGAAGCAAATCCGTTCTGGATCGACAACCCGACCCTTACCCACGTCAAGAAGCTGCTCTTCGAGACCCAATATCCCGAGTGGCTGTGGAACACGGTACTCGTTTCGGTGGTGTCAACCGCGCTGTCCCTGTTCTGCAGCGTGCTCGCTGCCTACGCCATCGAGCGGCTGCGCTTTCGTGGCTCGCGCTACGTGGGCGTGAGCATCTTTCTCGCCTACCTCGTGCCACCGTCGATCCTTTTCATTCCGCTGGCGACCATGGTCTACCAGCTGCACCTGTTCGACACCCGGCTGGCGCTGATCCTGACCTACCCGACGTTCCTGATCCCGTTCTGCACCTGGCTGCTGATGGGTTATTTCAAGACCATCCCGTTCGAACTCGAGGAGTGTGCGTTGATCGACGGCGCAAGCCGGCTGCAGATCCTGGTCAAGATCGTGCTGCCGCTGGCCGTACCGGGTCTCATCTCAGCGGGAATATTCGCCTTCACCCTGTCGTGGAACGAATTCATCTACGCCCTGACCTTCATTTCATCGTCCGAGGTGAAGACCGTTCCGGTGGGGGTCGTCACCGAACTGGTCGAAGGCGACATCTATCACTGGGGCTCGCTCATGGCCGGCGCGCTGTTTGGCTCGCTGCCGGTCGCGGCACTGTATTCGTTCTTCGTCGAGTACTACGTTTCGGGGCTTACCGGAGCCGTGAAGGAGTAGCCTGTAGAAGGCTTGAAAGGGGCGTGGCGAGACGCCATTTGCGGTACAATCCGCATCGAATCCCGCCGAGGTCGCCGCAATGAACGTTCAAGATACCATCCGCGAGCAAGTCACCACGCATCCGGTCGTGTTGTACATGAAGGGGACGCCAGAGTTCCCGCAGTGCGGCTTCTCCAGCGCCGCGGTGCAGATGCTGCAGGCGTGCGGCATCGACAAGTTGTTCACCGTCAACGTCCTGGCGGAGCCGGAAATCCGGCAGGGAATCAAGGACTACGCGAGCTGGCCGACGATCCCGCAGCTCTACGTCAACGGAGAATTCGTCGGCGGCGCCGACATCATGCGCGAGATGTACGAGTCGGGCGAACTGCAGCAACTGCTGGCCAGCCAAGCCGCCTGACCTGCCGGTACCGGGGCCATCCAAACCACGGCGGGTAGGGTCCCGCCGTTGTTGTTTGTGGCGACCGCCGTCAGGTGCGCGCGCGGTGGACGCGCTTGACCTCGGAGAGCCTGCGCAGGGCTCGCATGACGTGCGCCAGGTGTCGCCGGTCCCGCACCTGGACGCTGAAGAACATGTTGACGACGCGGTCGCCGTCAGGGCGTTCCATCGATACGTATTCGATGTTTGCGCCGGCGTCGGCAATCTCGGTCGCAAGCCGGGCGAGCATGCCGCGCTGGTCGTCGACCAGGATGCGGATGCCGGCCTCGAATACACCTTCCACCTGCGGGGCCCACTCGACGTCGACGACCTGGTCGCTGTCAACGCGCGCCTTGCGCAGGGTCTGGCAGTCGCGCGTGTGTACCAGCAATCCCTGGCCACGGCGAAACTGGCCGACGATCGCGTCTCCGGGGATCGGCCGGCAGCATTTGCCGTACTGGATGGCTACCCCTTCGACGCCGCGCAGCTGGAGCGCGGCATGGCGCAACGGGCCTTGCGGTGCGACCTCGGGCAGGTTGCTGCTCGCACGGGTGAGCGCCTGCGCAACCACGAAGGACAGCCGCTTACCGCTGCCGATGTCCGCCAGAATTTCAAGGTGACTCTTCGCCCCGTATTCGCGAGTAAGCGCCTCCCACCGGTCCCAGACGATCGTTTCCGGGGGTACCTTGAGCGAGGCGAGCGCCTGTTCGAGCAGCCGTTCGCCCAGCGCCGCGGATTCCTTCTGCTGCAGCGTCTTGAGGAAATGCCGGATGCGCGATCGCGCCTTGCCGGTGGCCACGAAACTCAGCCACGAAGGATTCGGCCGTGCCGTCGCCGCGGTCATGATCTCGACCTGGTCGCCGCTTTTCAATTCCGTGCGCAGCGGCATGAGCTCGTAATTGATCCTCGCTGCGGTGCAATGGTGGCCGATGTCGGTGTGCACGGCGTAGGCGAAGTCGACGGCGGTAGCGCCGCGCGGCAGCGCCATGATCTTGCCCTTGGGCGTGAAGACGTAGATCTCGTCCGGGAAGAGGTCGCCTTTGATGTGCTCGAGGAATTCCTTCGAATCGCGTGATTCCGACTGGATTTCGAGCAGGCTTTGCAGCCAGCGATGCGTCTGCTGCTGCGCTTCGGCGATGTCGAGCTGGCCCCCTGCCTTGTACAGCCAGTGCGCGGCGACGCCGGCCTCGGCCACCCGGTGCATGTCATGAGTACGGATCTGCGCTTCCAGCGGCGTGCCGAACGGCCCAAAGAGCGTGGTGTGCAGCGACTGGTAAGCGTTCGCCTTGGGGATCGCGACGTAGTCCTTGAACTTGCCCGGGATCGGCTTGTACATGCGATGCAGCACACCCAGCGCGGCATAGCATGCCGTGGTGTCCTTGACCAGCACGCGCACGCCGTAGATGTCGAAGACCTGCGAGAAACTGTAGTGCTTCTGGCGCATTTTCTTGTACACGCTGTAGGCCGTCTTTTCGCGGCCGGTCACCGTTGCCGCGATGCCGTCGACCTTCAGGCCGTCGCGAATCGACTGCAGGATGCGGTTCATCACCTCGCGCCGGTTGCCGCGCGCTGCTTTGATCGCCTTGGCCAGCACCCGAAATCGCACCGGGTGAAGATGCTTGAACGAGAGGTCCTGCAACTCCTGATAGAGCGCGTTCAGACCGAGCCGGTTGGCAATCGGCGCATAGATGTCCAGCGTTTCCCGGGCGATGCGCTGGCGGTGCGCGGGCGCCATGGCGTCGAGCGTGCGCATGTTGTGCAGGCGATCGGCGAGCTTGATGAGGATGACGCGAACGTCCTGCGCCATCGCCAGCAGCATCTTGCGGAAGCTTTCCGCCTGCAGGTCCTCGCGCGACTGGAACTCGATCTGGTCGAGCTTGGACACACCGTCGACCATGTCGGCGACCGGTTTGCCGAACGAGCTTTCGATCTCGACTTTGGTTACTGCGGTGTCCTCCATGACGTCGTGGAGGAGCGCGGCGGCGAGTCCCTGGGCATCGAGCCGCCACTGCGACAGGATGCTCGCTACGGCCAGCGGATGGGAAATGTAGGGCTCACCGGACTTGCGGAACTGCCCCTGATGGGCGGTCTCGGAAAAGGCGAACGCGCGCTCGACCAGCGCGACGTCTGGAGCTGGCAAGTAGTGGCCGAGGTGCCGGGTGAACTCCGCAATTTCCGACATGCCTGGTCACCTTGAGGCGCCCTGAGCGTAACTCAACTCTGGGGCTTCAGGAGCATTTCGATCCCGACCTTGCCGGCGGCGATTTCGCGCAGCGCGATGACGGTCGGCTTATCGCGGTCGGCGTCGAGCAGCGGCTCCGAGCCGGCGCTGATCTGCCGGGCACGGTTGGTCGCCGCCAGCGTCAGCTCGAAGCGGTTGGGGATCTTGGCTAGTGCGTCGTCGATCGTGATGCGTGCCATGAGCGGTCCAGTCAGGTCAATTGCGTGAGCAGCGCCCGATGCCGGACGCGCTGTCGTTCGCTGCGCAGGCGCGCCACGCGCACGATCGCGGCGAGGTCGTCGACTGCGGAAGCAAAGTCCTGATTAATAATAACATAGTCGAACTCCTCGCAGTGCCGCATCTCCTCCCGCGCGGCCTTGAGCCGGCGCGCGATCGTGCCCTCGTCATCCTGACCGCGACGCACCAATCGCTCCTCCAGCGAGGCCAACGACGGCGGCAGGACGAAGATGTGCACCGAATCCGGGACGAGCGCTCGCACTTGGCGGGCACCCTGCCAGTCGATCTCCAGCAGCACGTCCTGACCCGAGTCGACCTGCGCCTTGAGCCACGTGGCGCCGGTGGCGTACCAGTTGTCGTGCACGTGCGCATGCTCGAGAAACTCTCCCGCGTCCTGAAGCGCCCGGAAGCGCTCCCGGGTCACGAAGTGGTAATCGACCCCGTCGCGCTCGCCAGGGCGTGGCGGGCGCGTGCTATAGGAGACCGACAGCGCGATGCCGGGCTCACGCTCCAGCAGGGCACGGGTCAGGCTCGTTTTGCCGGCGCCCGACGGCGCGGCGACGACGAACAAATTGCCTGCCGCATTCATTCGATGTTCTGCACCTGCTCGCGCATCTGCTCGATGAGCACCTTGAGCTCCAGGGCCGCCTGTGAAAGCTCGGCGTCGACCGACTTCGAGCCGAGCGTGTTCGCTTCGCGATTGAGCTCCTGCATCAGGAAGTCGAGACGCTTGCCACTGCTGCCGCCGGCAGCGAGCACCCGCCGCACCTCGCTCACATGCATGCCCAGCCGTGATAGCTCCTCCGCCACGTCGATTTTGGTCGCAAACAGCGCGAGCTCCTGCTTGAGCCGCTCCGCGTCGGGGTCGAGCCCGGCTTCCTTCAGGCGCGCGCCGAGCTTGGCGACGTAGGCGTCGTGGAGCAGCGGAATGCGCGGCTTGACGCGGGCGAGCTGGGTCTCGATGCCGACACAGCACGCCTCGAGCAGGGCCCTGAGCTTGTCGCCTTCGCGGGCACGCGACGCGGCGAGGTCGGCGAGCGCCTGCCGCACCAGCGCGACCGCGCGCTCGGCCAGCGCTGCCGGCGGCAGCGACGGCTCGGTCAGCACACCGGGCCAGCGCAGTATGTCGACGACCGAAAGCGCCGTACTGCCGGGTGCGTGGCGCAAAACCTCGGTGGCGGCATCGCGCAACTGCGCGACGCGGGCAGCGTTCACTGCCAGCGATGCCGTCCCGGGCATGGCATGGCTGAGTCCGACCCGGCATTCGACCTTGCCGCGCTTGAGCTCGGCGGTAAGCAACTCGCGCAGCGCAGCGTCAAGCGAACGCAACTCGTCCGGAAGACGCAGTTGCAGATCAAGGTAACGATGGTTGACCGCGCGCAATTCGACGGTCAGCGAACACCCGGGCAGCTCGGCCGCAACCGCGGCGAACCCGGTCATGCTCAGGATCATCGCTTCCCGCTCCGCGGGCGCTGCAACGGCCAATTGCGAGGGAAAGTCAATGAAATCTTTACTTTATGCGCGGGGTTGTCGAGAATGTAGAGGTTATCAATCCCACGCGCAAGTAGAGGCCGGACGCGTCGCGCGTCACTGCCAGACCCATGGGCGTAACCAACCAAGCCCTGCCTTCCGGCTACCAGCTACTCAATTACCGGATCGATCGCCAGATTAGCCGTGGTGGGTTTTCGATCGTCTATCGCGCCTTCGACGACAGCGGCGGCCCGGTTGCGATCAAGGAATACCTGCCGTCGTCCCTGGTGCTGCGGACCGAAGGCGACATCGTGCGCGCCAGCACGGCGGAAAATCTCACCTCATTCCGCTACGGGATGAAGTGTTTCTTCGAGGAAGGCCGCGCACTGGCCAAGATCAATCACCTCAACGTGGTGCGCGTGCTCAATTTCTTCCGTGCCAACGAGACGGTGTACATGGTCATGCGCTACGAACGCGGGCGCACTCTGCAACAGCAGATCCAGATGCGGCAGGATCAGGTATCGGAGCGGCTGGTGCGCCATGTATTCATGCACCTCTTGAACGGGTTACGCGAGGTCCACACGCACAAGCTGCTGCACCTCGACATCAAGCCGGCCAACGTCTATCTGCGCACCGACGGCACGCCGGTGCTGCTCGACTTCGGCGCGGCGCGGCAGACGCTGACCAATACCCGACCGAAGCTCGCGCCGATGTACACGCCGGGCTTCGCCGCGCCGGAGCAGTACCGCGAGCCGGATCGGCTCGGGCCGTGGACCGATGTCTACGGCATCGGCGCGAGCATGTTCGCCTGCCTGGCCGCGTTTGCGCCTCAGGCCGCCGACGCGCGGCTGTCGGAAGACCACCTCGTCTCGGCCAAAAAAATCTGGGCCGGTGGCTACTCCGACAACCTGCTCGAGGTCATCGACTGGTGCCTGCGCCTCGACCCGCTCGAACGGCCGCAAAGCGTGTTTGCGCTGCAGAAGGCGATTCGCGATATCCCGCCGCGCAAGCGTAAGCTCACGTTCCTCGATACGTTGAAGAAAAAGCTGTTCAGCGAGGTCATGTAGGGACAGCTCAAACCGTGCGTTTCACCATCTTTCAGGAAAGCCGCAAGGGCCAGCGTAAGGTCAATCAGGACCGGCTCGCCTATACCTATAGCCGCGATACGCTGCTGCTCGTCGTTGCCGACGGAATGGGCGGCCACGCCGGAGGCGAGATCGCGGCTCAGATCGCGGTGCGGCTGTTCATCGAGCGCTTTCAGCAGGAGGCGAAACCGACCCTCAAGAATCCGCTCAAGTTTCTGCAGGACTCGATGCTGCGCGGACACCAGGCGCTCGGCTCCTACGCCAACCAGTTCTCGATGCTGGAGACGCCACGCACGACCTGCGTGGCATGCGTGATTCAGTCCAACTATGCGTACTGGGCGCACGTCGGCGATTCGCGTCTGTACCTTTTTCGCCAGGGCGGCCTGATCGGACAGACCAAGGATCACTCCAAAGTGCAGTACCTGGTCGATCAAGGTATCATCTCGGCGCACGAGATCGTCGATCACCCCGACCGCAACAAAATCTTCAGCTGCCTTGGCGGCCTCGTCGATCCCGTCGTCGACCTGTCGCGCCGGACGCCGCTGCGCACCGGCGACCTGATCGTGCTCTGCACCGACGGCCTGTGGAGCGTGTATCCGCAGGAAGAAGTCGCGCGCGCTCTGACCGGCACATCGATTCTCAAGTCCTCCCCGACGCTGATGCGCGAGGCGGAACTGCGCGGCGGACCTGAAGGGGACAACCTCTCCGTGATCATCGTCCGCTGGGGTCCCGAGACCGCGGTCGACGAGCCGGCAACGACGATCACCGAGACCCTGGGCCTGGGCGAGTTCCAGACCGAGATCGATCGTACGCTCACCCTGACCGACCGCAAGGGCGCGCAGCGCGACTTGACCGACGACGAGATCGAACGCGCGATCGCCGAGATACAGGCCACCATCAAACGCTATCGCAGGTAAAATGCGTTGCATCATTCTTGACACCGAAACGACGGGGCTCGATCCCAAACAGGGCCATCGCGTGATCGAGCTCGCCGCGGTCGAGGTCGTCGATCGGCGGCTGACCGGAAGAAACGTGCACTTCTACATCAATCCGGAGCGGGAGATCGACGCCGGTGCGAGCGACGTGCACGGCCTGACCTGGGACATGCTGCGCGACAAGCCGCGGTTCGGCGACATCGCGCGCGAATTCATTGATTTTGCCGCCGCCGCGCGCTGGATCATTCACAACGCGCCGTTTGACCTGGCCTTTCTCGACGAGGAGCTCAGGCGGCTGGATCTGCCGTCGAGCGCGAGCGTTTGCGCCGAAGTCGTCGATACGCTCGCCCTGGCACGGGAGCAATTCCCGGGCAAGAAGAACAATCTCGATGCCCTGTGCGAGCGCTTCGGCATCGCCGACGCGCAGCGCGCGGTACATGGCGCGCTGCTCGATGCGCGCCTGCTGGCCGAGGTGTATCTGGCCATGACGCGAGGCCAGGAGTCCCTGACCATCGATATCGCCATCCCCACCGCAGCCCCTGCGGAGCTCAGCGCCGCGGACCTGCTGCCGCTGCGCGTGCTCGAGCCGTCGAGCGCTGAGCTCGCGGCGCATCGCGCCTATCTTGTCGACGTCGATCGCGAAGCCGGCGGGCGCTGCATCTGGCTTGCGCTCGAGCGGGCGCTGCGGTCGGTGCCGCTATCCGAACTGACCCCTCTCGCGTAACGAGCCTGTCATGCCCAACTCCGATACTGTGGCGGCTTCGCCGCCCGCCTCTCCCCCGACCGTTACGTTGACCGCGCATAGTCCAGGCACCGCGAAGGAGGCGGATCCCTCGCCGATCAACCGCGAACTGTCGGCCCTCGCCTTCAACCGCCGGGTCCTTGCCCTCGCTGAGGATCCAATGACGCCGCTGCTCGAGCGCTTGCGTTTTCTGTGCATCGTGAGCAGTAACTTGGACGAGTTCTTCGAGATCCGGGTCGCGGGCTTGCGCGAGCAGCTGCGCCTGAAGGCCCCGCTCGTGGGCATGACGATGCAGGAGCTAAGGGCCAACCTGGGCGAGATCAGCCAGGGCGCCCAGGCGCTGGTGGCCGAGATGTACGCTGTGCTGAACCGGCAGATCCTGCCGGCGCTCGCCACGGCCGGTATCCGCATCCTGCGGCACGCGGATCGCAACGCGGCGCAGCAAGCCTGGATCGCCGATTATTTCCAGCGCGAGATCAGGCCGTTGCTGACCCCGATCGGCCTTGACCCGGCGCACCCCTTTCCGCAGGTGGTCAACAAGAGCCTCAACTTCATCGTCGAGCTGTCCGGCCGCGACGCCTTCGGGCGGGAGACCAACGTCGCGATCGTCAAGGCGCCGCGCCTGGTGCCGCGGGTGATCGCCGTGCCGCGGGACGTCGCCGGGGCGGACAATGCCTTCGTGCTGCTGTCGTCGATCATGCACGCGCATCTGCACGAGCTCTTCGCCGGCCGTCAGGTGATCAATTATTCGCAGTTTCGGGTCACCCGCGACGCCGACCTGTGGATAGACGAAGAAGAAGTCAAGAACCTGCGCCAGGCGCTCGAAGGCGAGTTGCCGCAACGGCAGTTCGGCCTGGCGGTTCGCCTCGAGGTTGCGGCGAATTGCGCACCGCACCTCGCCACTTTCCTGCTGCAGCAATTCGAACTGCAGGACTTCGACCTTTACCGCTGCGAGGGGCCGGTGAATCTGGCGCGGATGTCGGCACTCATCGACCAGGTCGATGTCGACGAACTCAAGTATCCGGCGTTCCTGCCCGGGCTGCCCGACCGCCTGCGGGACCAACCCGATATCTTCGCCTCGCTGCGCCAGCACGACATCCTGCTGCACCATCCGTTCCAGTCGTTCGAGCCGGTGGTCGAGTTCATCCGCAAGGCCGCCGACGATCCGGACGTGGTCGCCATCAAGCAGACGGTCTATCGCACCGGCGTCAACTCGGTGTTGATGGAGGCGCTGGTCGAGGCCGCGCGCCGCGGCAAGGAAGTCACGGTCGTCGTGGAGCTGATGGCGCGGTTCGACGAGGAGGCCAATATCAACTGGGCCGAGCGGCTGACGAACATGGGCGCCCAGGTCGTCTACGGCGTGTTCGGACTCAAGACGCACGCCAAGCTTGCGCTGCTGCTGCGGCGCGAGAGGGATCCGAGCGGTCAGACGCGGCTGCAGCCCTATGCGCATCTGGGCACCGGCAACTACCATCCGCGTACCGCCCGCTTGTACACCGATTTCGGGCTCCTGACGGCGAATGCCGAGATGTGTGCCGACGTCGATGAAGTGTTCCTGCACATTACCAGCCTCGCCAAGGCCAACCGGCTCAAGCGCTTGTGGCTGGCGCCGTTCACGATGCATCGCCATCTGCTCGAAGCGATCCGGCGCGAGACGCGCCACGCCAAGGAGGGCAAGCCGGCGCGCATCGTCGCCAAGATGAACGCGCTCGTCGAGGAGGCCGTGATCAAGGCCCTGTACGCGGCCTCGCAGGCCGGCGTCAAGATCGATCTGGTCGTGCGCGGCGCCTGCGCAGTGAGGCCGGGCATCAAGGGCGTCTCGGACAACATTCACGTGCGCTCGATCATCGGCCGGTTCCTCGAGCACAGCCGCATCTGGCTGTTCGAAAACGATGGCGCCGAGGACGTCTTCCTCTCCAGCGCCGACTGGATGGGCCGCAACCTGTTCCGCCGCATCGAGGTTGCGTTTCCGGTGCTCGATCCGGCGCTTAAGGCGCGGGTCATCGACGAGGGCCTCAAGCCCTACCTGGCCGACAGCCACGATGCCTGGGAGCTTGGGCCCGACGGGATCTATACCCGAGCCAGGGCAAAGGGCCGCGCAACGCCGCTGTCGGCGCAGGGGGAGTTGCTACAGCGGATGGCGGACAAGACCGCCACCGGTTTCTGACCTCCTGCACGGGCATGGACCTGATCCTCTGGCGCCACGCCGAAGCCGAAGCGGGTGAACCCGATCTCGGGCGGCGACTGACGGCGAAGGGCATCAAGCAGGCCGAGCGGGTCGCGGCTTGGCTCGACGGCCATTTACCCGACACGACGCGCGTGCTGGTCAGTCCCGCCGATCGCGCGCAGCAAACCGCGCTCGCCCTCAAACGCAAGTTTCGGGTGGTTGCGGAATTGGCGCCGGGAGCGGCCCCGTCTGCCGTGCTCGCCGCCGCCGGTTGGCCGGACAGCCGCGAGCCGGTGCTCGTCGTCGGCCATCAACCGACGCTGGGCGAGGTCTCGGCGTTGCTGCTCGCCGGCGATCCGCTGGCATGGAGCATGCGCAAGGGCGCGGTCTGGTGGTTGTCCAATCGCGTGCGCGACGGCAACGCCGCGGTCGTCCTCAAGGTCGCCATCGGCCCGGATTTTGTTTGATCGCCCTGGCTTCGCGACGGGGCAACCGCCGCCGGATCCCCGAGCGCCCGCGCACAGGCCGCCCGGGCCGGAGCGGCAGCGTCAGGCCGCCACGGCGGAGGCGACCGGGCGCAACTGCTCGAGGAACTGCCGCGTCGCTTTCGCCCACGAGTATTGCTGCGCGTAAACGCACACTGCCCCGCGGTCGAGGGCCAGGGCCGAGAGGGCGGCAGCGCGCAAGTCCTCGCTCAGGGCGCCGACGGCCGGATCGCGGATTACATCGATCGGCCCGGTGACCGGGTAGGCGGCCACCGGCGTCCCGCAGGCCATCGCTTCGACGAGCACCAGGCCGAAGGTGTCGGTGCGGCTGGGAAAGACGAAGGCATCGGCCTGCTGGTAGAAGTACGCCAGTTCGCTGCCGTACTTCATGCCGTGGAATACGGCCTGAGGAAAGTTTGCCTCGAGCCGCGCACGCGCCGGCCCGTCGCCGACGACCCACTTCGTGCCGGGCAGGTCGAGGCGGAGGAAATCTTCCAGGCTCTTCTCGATCGCAACGCGTCCGGCATAGAGAAAGATCGGCCGTTGCTGGATGCGCGGCTCGCGTTGTGCTGGCGCGAAAACCGAGAGGTCGACGCCGCGCGACCAGTAGGCAAGGTTGGTAAAGCCGCGCGCGCTGAGGCGGCGGTAAATAGCCGGGGTCGGGACGAGTACGGCCTCGGCTGCGCCGTGAAACCAGCGCAACCAGCGGTAGCTGATCGCCAGCGGCAACCTGCAGCGTGCGTGCACGTATTCCGGAAACTGGGTGTGATACGCGGTCGTGAACGGCCGTCCGCTGGCAAGACAATGGCGGCGGGCAGCCATGCCCAGCGGCGCTTCGGTCTCGAGGTGAACGGCGTCAGGCTCGAATTCCTCGATCATGCGCGCGACGCGCGCGCCCGCGGCCAGCGCGAGACGGATCTCCGGATAGGTGGGGCAGGGCAGCGTGGTGAAGCCTTCGGGTGTGATCAGACCGACCGTATGCCCGAGCGCCTCGAGCTCGCGCACGGTGTTTTTCACTGTGGTGACGACGCCGTTAACCTGTGGCGACCAAGCGTCGGTGACGATCAGGATGCGCATGGACCTCTTCCTCTGCGTCGGGGGCGGAATGCTCGGGTAGCACGTCGTGCCAGTGCAGGATGGAAAGATCGCCCTCGGCGGTCTCGACGAGCGCCGTCAGGCTTTCGACCCAATCGCCATCGTTGCAATACAGAATGCCGCCGATGTCGCGAATCTCGGCCTGGTGAATGTGACCGCAGACGATGCCGTCGAACTGCCGCGCCCGCGCCTCGGCCGCCAGCGCCTCCTCGAAGGCGACGATGTAGCTGACCGCGTTCTTGACCTTGTGCTTGAGAAACTGGGCCAGCGACCAGTAGCGCAGGCCCAGACGCGCGCGCAGTGCGTTCAACCATCGATTCAAGTGCAGCGACAGGGTGTACAGGCGGTCGCCAAGGTAAGCGAGCCAGCGCGCGTACTGCACCACGCCGTCGAAGAGGTCGCCGTGCGTGACCAGCAGGCGCAGCCCGCGCGCAGTCGTGTGCACCGCTTCGTCGCGAATGGCGATGCCGCCGAAGGCGACGCCTAGAAAATGGCGCACCGCTTCGTCGTGATTGCCGGGGATATAGACGACCTCGGTGCCCTTGCGCGCCTTGCGCAGTATTTTCTGCACGACGTCGTTATGCGACTGGTGCCAATACCAACGCCGCTTGAGTTGCCAGCCGTCGATGATGTCGCCCACCAGGTAGAGGTGGTCGGACTCGGTGCGGCGGAGGAAATCGAGCAGCCGCCCGGCCTGGCAGCCGGAGGTGCCAAGATGGGTATCGGAGATCCAGATGGTGCGAAAATGCAGCGCCGCGTCGGCGGTCGGGCTCATCGCGGCGCGCTGGCCGCGGCCACGGCCCGGCTAGGCAGCGGCGCGCGCGACACGGAAGGGCCGCCCGGTACGCGCAGCGACGAATGTGCGCGGCAGAAGCAGAGGGGGGCCGATGGCGCTGCGCGCGAGCTCCTGCCCGTCCCGCCAACCTTGCTGCCGGGCCGGCCGATCGCTGGCCGATCGCTTCCGCGCGACGTCGGGACAGGACGCGGTTTCAGGGCGCAACTTGCTCTCGCTTGCAGCCATCGCGGCCACATTCCTGTGCGCATTGAGTCGCGGGCACAGTAGCGAGCCGATGCGACGTGCGTGTGACGGATTCATGGCGGCGGGATGACAAGGCAACCACGCCGGGCCACGCCGCGGGGCGCGGCCGCTCAGCGCTGGCCGGTTTTCCAGGGATAGCCGAGCGCGGCCCATTGGGCGCGCTCTTTTTCGAGCAGATGCGCAGTCAATGGGTGCGCCGCCAGCCAGCGCGCGGCTAGCGTGAGCGCGATGCGTTTTGCGACCTTGAGCTCGATCCGCGGCAGGGCAATTGCCGTGCGCGCATGATGGAACAACACCGCCAGGCGGAGCGCCAGCAGCTGCGCCCGTAGCTGGTTGTCGCTCAGCGCCGCCTGGACCTTGGCCAAGCCGCCACGGCAGCCGAAGACCAGGAGGGCGATGCGACTCTGCTCCCCGGCGGAAAATCCGGGCATGTCGGCATGCTGCAGGATGTACGCGCCGTGCTTGTGAAACCCGAGATGCGCGACCGACATGCCGATCTCGTGCAGCGTGGCGGCCCATTGCAGCAGGGCCACATCGGCCGCCTCGGCGCCGCGAAGCGCGCGGCGATAAAGATGCGCGGCCAGCGTCGCCACGCGGGCGGCGTGGACGCGGTCGATCGCGTAGCGACCGACGAAGTGCTCGACGGTGACGCCGCGGATGTCCGCGTCGATGGTCCGGCCGAGCAGATCGTAGAGCACACCGAGGCGCAGCGCGCCGCCGACCGGATCGATGCGCTCGATCTTGAGTTCATCCACGGCCGCGGTCATGATCGCCAGGCCGCCGGCCAGGACAGGCGCGCGCTCCGGCTTGAGCGCATGCAGCGACAGGCGCGCGATGTGCCGCGCGGCAAGCATGCGCCGCTTGAGCCGCGCCAGGCCTGGGCGGGTGATTCCGCCGCCGGAGAAGCCGTTCTGCTCGAGGATTTCGGCCAGCGCTGCCGCTGTGCCCGACGAGGCGTAGGCTTCCCGCCAGCGGGCCGGGCCGAACTCCTGCGCGATCGCCTCGATTTCGACGCGGGCCGCGGTTTCAGCGCTGGCGAATGCATCCGCCGTGACAATACCGTCGGGAAAGAAGCGCTGCGTGAAGCCGACACAGCCGATCTTGAGCGACTCCAGGCGTTCGGGCTCGAGCCCGCGGCCGATGATGAACTCGGTCGAGCCGCCGCCAATGTCGACAACCAGGCGCGGGTCGACTGAGCGCGGCAGCTCGTGTGCCACACCGAGATAGATCAATCGCGCTTCCTCGTGCCCGCTGATCACGTCGATGCGAAAGCCCAGCGCGCGCTCGGCCTGCGGCAGGAACTCGCGCGCATTCTTGGCTACACGAAAGGTGTTGGTGGCCACGGCGCGCACCGCCGACGGATGCAGCCCCGCGAGGCGCTCACGGAAACGGGCCAGACACTCCAGCGCGGCCTTCTTGGCCGGGGCGCGGATGCGACCCTCGGGATCGAGGCCGGCGCCGAAGCGCAGTGTTTCCCGCCAGGTATCGAGGCGATAGATCTGGTCGCCTTCGACGCGGCCGATTTCCAGGCGGAAGCTGTTCGAGCCCAGATCGACGACGGCAAGCAGGGTGGCGGGCGCGGTGGGCACGAGCGTCGTGCGACTAGCCTGACGAAGGATGCCAAGGCTAACAGAAAAGCCCGCGGTCGACGCCTTTGGTGGTCGCGACGATTCTGCTACCCTCGACGTCGACGCGTCCCTCCCCTTCGCCGTTCCGATGCCGGCTGACTATCTGCAGAAGATCCTGACCGCCCGCGTCTACGACGTGGCGATCGAGTCACCGCTCGAGCTCGCGCCGACGCTCTCTGCACGGCTGGGTAATCGGGTGCTGTTGAAGCGCGAGGACCAGCAGCCGGTGTTCTCGTTCAAGCTGCGCGGCGCCTACAACAAGATGGCGCGCCTGGCCAAGGCGGAGCGCTCGCGCGGTGTCGTGGCGGCGTCGGCCGGCAATCACGCGCAGGGCGTGGCGCTGGCGGCGCAAAGGCTCGGCTGCAAGGCGACCATCGTCATGCCGGTCACCACTCCATCGATCAAGGTCCACGCCGTCGAGGCCCGCGGGGCGAAGGTGATGCTGCACGGCGACTCGTACCACGAGGCCTATACGCGCGCGGTTGCGCTCGCCCGTGCCACCACGGCAGTGTTCATCCACCCGTACGACGACCCCGACGTGATCGCCGGACAAGGCACGATTGGCGTGGAAATCCTGCGCCAGCAGCAAGGACCCATCGACGCGATTTTCGCCGCCGTCGGCGGTGGCGGCCTCATCGCCGGCATCGCCTCTTATGTGAAGCGCGTCCGGCCCGAGGTCCGGATCATCGGCGTCGAACCGGTCGACTCGTCGGCCATGACGCAATCGCTGGCAGCCGGACGGCGGGTAAGACTTGATCATGTCGGGCTGTTCGCCGACGGCGTTGCGGTCCGGCAGGTGGGCAAGGAGACATTCCGCATCTGTCGTGCGCTCGTCGACGAGATGGTGCGGGTCGACACCGACGCCATCTGCGCCGCGATCAAGGATGCATTCGAGGACACCCGCTCCATTCTCGAGCCGGCCGGCGCACTGTCCATCGCCGGCGTCAAGGCCTACTGCGAACGTCATCGCAGTCGGGGCAAGACCTATGTCGCGATCGCCGGCGGCGCCAACATGAACTTCGATCGCTTGCGCTTTGTCGCCGAGCGCGCTGAGCTCGGCGAGGAGCGGGAAGCCATTCTGGCGGTGACCATCCCCGAACGCCCGGGCAGCTTCCGCCAGTTCTGCGCACTGCTCGGCAAGCGCAGCATAACCGAGTTCAACTACCGCTATGGCGACGCCCGCAGCGCACACTTGTTTGTCGGCATCGAGGTCGCGAACCGCCGCGAAACTGCGGCGCTGTTGCGCGCGATGCACCAGCGTCGCATCGAAGCCTACGACCTGTCCGACAACGAGATGGCCAAGCTCCACGTGCGCCATCTTGTCGGCGGGCACGCCCCGGCGGCCGAACACGAAATTCTGTTTCGCTTCGAGTTCCCGGAGCGGCCGGGCGCCCTGATGCAGTTCCTGAACAGCATGAGCCGGGGCTGGAACATCAGCCTGTTCCACTACCGCAACCACGGCGCCGATTACGGTCGCGTCCTGGTGGGCATGCAGGTGCCGCCGTCCGACCAGAGGCAATTCCAGCGCTTTCTGCAGCGCGTCGGCTACCGCTTCATCGACGAGTCCGCCAACCCGGCGTATCGCATGTTTCTCGGTCGGTAGCGCTGCCCGAACTGCCGCAACACGGCACTTCGGGGGAGGATTTCGACCCAATCGTTGTTGCAAATCCCTCAGAAGTCTCAGTTTTGCCGCTTCTGGCAAGGATTATGCTCTAGGCATTTGGTTGTATCCGTGGCAAACTTTGATGAGGCCAGTATGGAATCGACAGCGGCGAACGCTGCATTGAGCAACGATGTCAGGAGCGAGCAATTGCCTGAACCGAGTGCGCTGACGGGCGTGAAGGTCATGGTGATCGACGACAGCAACACCATTCGTCGAAGCGCCGAGATCTTTCTGCTCCAGGCGGGCTGCACCGTGATACTCGCTGACGACGGTTTCGATGCCTTGGCCAAAATCACCGATCATCAGCCCGACCTGATCTTTGTGGATATCATGATGCCGCGGCTCGATGGGTACCAGACCTGTGCGCTGATCAAGAAAAACGCCAAATTCCACCAGACGCCCGTCGTGATGCTCTCGTCGAAAGACGGGCTGTTCGACCGTGCACGCGGCCGGATGGTCGGCTCGGATCAGTACATTACCAAGCCGTTCACCAAAGAGAGTCTGCTGCGGGCGGTCACCACGCACGTGAAGACTGCGGCATAGTGCGAAGTGGCCCGAGCCGAACGGCGGCGCGGCATGGCGGCATGGAAGGGTAGGAAACGATGGCGATTAAGCGAATTCTTATTGTCGACGATTCGCCGACGGAGCGGCATGTGCTCAATGACATGCTGACCAAGGCCGGCTACGAAGTCGTCGCCAGCGACAACGGAGAGGACGCTATTCTCAAGGCGCGGACGGTCAAGCCCGATCTGATCCTCATGGACGTCGTCATGCCGGGCCTCAACGGCTTCCAGGCGACGCGGGCGATTAGCAGGGACCCCACGACGCGCACGGTGCCGATCATCCTGTGCACGGGCAAAAGCCTGGAGACCGACAAGATCTGGGGGTTGCGCCAGGGCGCGCGGGACTACATCGTGAAGCCGGTGAAGCGAGACGAGCTGCTCGCCAAGATCACCGCCTTCGGCTGAGGCTTGCGACTGCGCGATGGCCCGTGCTGCGAAACTCGATCTTCGCGCCTTCCAGCGGGAGCTGGCGACGCGGCTTGCCGCCAAGACCACGGCGCAGGTCGAGCAATCGCGCTTGGGGCTGGCCTGCGCCGGGGACCAGTGGCTGATACGGCTCGCCGACGCGGGCGAGGTGATCGCCGTGCCGCCACTGGCTACCGTGCCGCTGACCAAGCCGTGGTACCTGGGCGTGGCCAACATCCGCGGCAATCTCTACGGCGTAATCGACCTCGCCGGCTTCCTCGGACGCCCGCTCGAGCCGGTGACGCCCGGCGCGAGCCTGACCCGGATGGTGCTCTTCGGGCCGCGGGTTGGCGAGCTCCACGCCGGCCTGATCGTGCATCGCGTGCTGGGCCTGCGCAACCTGGCCGAACTGGCGCGCAGGGAGGCGCCGGCGGATGCACCGGACTGGTACGGCGCGCGCTGGACGGAAACGAACGGGGGCGTGTGGCAGGAAATCGACCTGGCGCGGCTGGCGCAAGACCCCGCCTTTCTGCAGGTGGGATTGTGACCCGGATGCGACGAGGCGGAGCGACCCTTCACGGCGGGAGAAAACATGGCGCTTAGTCTGAAAAGTGTGCTCGGCGTGGGGCCGATGCGGGGGAAATCCGCGAAGGATGCCGAGCTCGAGATGCCGACGACGACGCAGGTCAAGATGAACGCCCCGCCGCCGGGTTACGACCCGCTTGCGTCGGTGTCAATCATGGAGCAGCTGCGCTCGGCCGCGGCCGAGTCGCGCCAGCCGAACCGCCTGTGGTTCATCGGCCACCTGCCGGTCGGCAAGCAGGAGCAGTTGTTGGGCGCGCTCACGCTGATTTTTCTGGTTTTGAGCGGGATCATGCTCTACCTGTACATCACGCTCGCGGAGAAGAACGCCACCAGCGCGAGTATCGCCACCGAAATGCAGATGCTCTCGCAGCGTCTCGCCCGCGGTACGTCGCTCGCGGTGCAGGGTAACGCGCAAGCGTTCGACAGCGTCAGGGACTCCCGCGATCGCTTTCGCGCCGATCTCGAGTCCCTGAGCAAAGGCGGCACCGTGCGCGGCGTGCGGGTGGATGCCACCAGCACCGAAGCGATACAAACGCTGCTCAACGACCTCGGCACGCGCTGGGACCGTATCGAAAAAGACGCGACCGCGGTGCTCGACAATCAGCAGAGCCTGCTGTCGCTGTCAAAGGGCCTGGCGGGAATCAACGATGGCAACACGACGCTGCTCGAACTCGCGGAGCAGGCGGCGTCGCAGGCGGCCGCCGGCGGCGGCAGCGTGCGTGAAATTGATTTGACCAATCAGCTGGCGATGCTGTCGCAGCGCATCGCGAAGAACGCGAACTCCCTTGTCTCGGGGGACGATATCGATCCGGAAACCGCCTTCCTGCTGGGCAAGGATGCCGGAACGTTTCGCGATGTTCTCAACGGTCTGCTGAAGGGCAGCGACGCGCTGCGCCTCTCGGGCGTGAAGAACGACGAGGCGCGGGCCACGCTGGCCGAGCTGCAGAAGCGCTTCGTCGTCTACGACGCGGGTGTCAACGCCATCCTGCAGAACATGCAGCGGCTCGTGATTGCCAAGCAGGCCGCGCGCGGGATCAACCAGGAGTCCGAACCGTTGCTCAACGGCACGACCGCACTCGCCAACAGCTTCGAGACCCAGAGCGCCGGCCGCTTGCTAAGCCTGGTCGGGGCGATAATTTCCATCATCTTGGCGCTGTTATTCGCCGCCCTGTTCGCCAAGGTGCTCTATGACGAGCAGCGGGTGACCGCGATGGAGAGCGAACAGGAGAACAAGCGCAACCAGGAAGCGATTCTGCGCCTGCTCAACGAAATGGGTAATCTCGCCGACGGTGACCTCACGGTGCAGGCCTCGGTGACCGAAGATGTCACCGGCGCGATCGCCGATTCAATCAATTTCACGATCGAGGAATTGCGCACGCTGGTCAAGGGCATCAACAATGCCACCGACCAGGTGGCCAAGGCGACCACCGATGCGCAGGCGATCTCGCACCGGCTGTTCGAGGCCTCGCAGCGCCAGAACAAGGAAATCCAGCAGGCATCCGGATCGGTGCTGCAGATGGCGCAGTCGATCAACGAGGTGTCGCAAAGCGCCGCCCAGTCCGCCCGCGTGGCGCAGCAATCGCTGGCGGCCGCGGAGAAGGGCGGGCAAGCAGTGCAGAACCAGATCGCCGGCATGAACGAAATCCGGACCCAGATCCAGGATACCGCCAAACGGATCAAGCGCCTGGGCGAATCCTCGCTCGAAATTGGCGAGATCGTGGAGCTTATTTCGGACATTACCGAGCAGACCAACGTGCTGGCGCTTAACGCCGCCATCCAGGCCGCCTCGGCCGGCGAAGCCGGCCGGGGTTTCACGGTGGTGGCGGAAGAAGTCCAGCGCCTCGCAGAGCGGTCGGGCGAGGCGACCAAGCAGATCGATGCCATCGTCAAGACCATTCAGGCCGACACGCAGGATGCGGTGGCGGCGATGGAGAAGAGCACGGTCGGGGTCGTGGAAGGTACCAAGCTGTCTGACGCGGCAGGGCAGGCGCTGGACGAAATCCGGCGCGTATCGCGTGAACTCGCCGAGTTGATCGGCGGCATTTCCGCGCAAACACAACGGCAATCGGCCTCGGTTTCGGACGTCACGCGGGGCATGCAGGGCATCCTCAAGATCACCGAGGAGACCACCGAGGGCACCAAACAGACGAATGTGTCGATCTCGCAGCTGACGAAGCTGGCCGCCGAGTTGCGTAGCTCCGTAGCCGGTTTCAAGGTATGAATCCGAGGCGCGACCGGCGGCAAGGCGACGTGCCCGTCGGGGGTGGCCGCGTGTAGTGCACAGTTGCGGCGCATTTCTTGCTCACCGCATTGGGAGTTCGTCCATCCCCAACCTCATGGCCACCGACACCGCTCCGGAATTCGATCTTGGCCCGCTTTCCTGGGTCCAGGGTGAAATCGATCAGGCGCTCACCCGCGGCATCGAAGAGCTCGCGGCGTTCAAGGCCGCGCCGCAGGATTCGGGCGCGCTCAAGCGCGCGCGCACGCACATCCACCAGGCGGCCGGCGCGATCCAGATGGTCGGACTCGATGCCGTCACCGCGTATACCGACGAAATCGAGCGCCAGCTCCAACGGCTGGAGGAGCTCGCCCCGCCTGAAGCCCAGGCGAGTTGCGAGCTGATCGACCGTGCCTGCCGCAAGCTGAAGATCTTTTTGGACGAGGTGGTCGGCGGGGCCGTTCCGGTACCCCTGAAGCTGTTTCCCGAATACGAACTGATGCAGCAGGCGCGCGGGGTCAAGGCCGCGGCGCCGACAGATCTGTTTTATCCGGATCTTTCACCACGGGCTCCCCGGATCGCCAGCGCCAAGTCGGTCACGCCGCAGAAACTGCAGTCCTACCTGGTCAAGCAGCGGCGGCTATTCCAGCGCGGCTTGCTGGCATGGCTGCGCGGCGATGAGGAGGGCGCGCGGGTCATGCGCGATGCCGTTCAGGGCATCGAGGACGTGCAGACGCATTCGGCACAGCGTGCTTTCTGGTGGGCGGTCGGCGCGCTGCTCGAAGGCATCGTCGAAAAAGGGGTAGAGAGCGGATTCGGCGTGAAGCAGCTCTGCGGGCGTGTTGACTTGCAGATCCGGCGCTTCGTCGAAGGCTCGGCGAAGGTCGCCGACCGGATGCGCCGCGAGGTGCTCTACTTTGTGGCCATCAGCGCTCCGGTCGGGCCGCAGGTGCAGGCAGTGCAGCGGGCGTACCGGCTGCAGGGCCTGATCCCGACGGCGGACGTGCTCTCCGCCGACGTCGTGCGCGTGCAGCCGCGTCTGCGCGAGGCGCGCGACCTGCTGACAACGGCGAAGGATCTCTGGCTCAAGCTGACCGGCGGCCGGGCCGAGAATCTGCCCAAACTCAAGCAGACCCTGTCCACCCTGCGCGACAAGTCCGCCGCCATCGGCGAACCGTCGCTGTCGAAACTCATCACCGCGCTGGCCAGTCGCCTGGACAAGCTGTCCAGCGGCGCGATCCCCGAAGGCGTAGCGATGGAGTACGCGACGGGCCTGCTGCTTGCCGAGTCCCTGGTCGAGAACTTTGCCAGCCTCTCGCCTGAGGTGCCCAAGCAGGTCGACGCCATGATTGCCCGGCTCGACTCCAGCAAGCCGGCGACACAGGGCGCGGCACCGGTGCTCGACGAAATGGCGCGCCGCGCCCAGGAACGCCTGCTTCTGGCCCAGGTGGCGCGCGAGATCCAGGCCAATCTGCGCCACATGGAACAGGTGCTCGACGCATTCTTCCGCGATCACGACAAGCGCGCCGATCTCGCAAGCCTCGCCCACGACAGCAAGCAGATCATGGGCGCGCTCCAAATTCTCGGCCTCGGCCACGCCGAGCAGCTGCTCACGCTCTGCCAGCAGCAGATCGACGAATACGCCAAGCCCGAGACGCAAGTGGCCAATGTCGATCTCGAATTGCTTGCCGAGTCGTTATCCGGACTCGGCTTCTACATCGAGGCGGTCGAGCAGCAGAGGCCAGATCGCGAGCGGCTCATCGAGCCGCTGCTCGCGAAGCGCCTGGGCATGCCGGCGAAGCCAGGGGTCGACGAGCACGATTCGGTCGAGGCGGCGATGGCCGATGTCAAGGCGGCGCTTCCGGCGACACTGGCCGCGTTCCAGCGCTCGCCCGGCGAACAGGGCGTCCGCGAGCACCTTGCGGCAGAACTCACCACCTTGAAGAACGACGCCGAGCTCATCGGCGACGCGCAGCTGCAAACCGACGCGGAAGCCGCCCTCGACCTGCTGACTCGTGCCGGCACCGGTGACACCGCCGCATTGCAGGAAGCGATCGCGGCGATCGCCGGGGGCGAGCTGGCGGCGCCAGCCCCGCCGTCAGAAGAGACGCTGCGCCTGCTCGAAACCGACGCGTCGCAGCTCGACGCAGAGCTGCTCGACATTTATCTCACCGAGGCCGACGAGGTCATCGACAGCGTGGCCACCAACGCGGCTGCGCTCGTGGCCCAAGCCGACGACCGCGAAGCGCTGACCACGGTGCGCCGTGGATTCCATACCCTCAAGGGCAGCGGGCGCATGGTGGGCTTGACCGAGCTCGGCGAGATCGCCTATGAAGTCGAGAAGGTGCACAACCGTATTCTGGAGGATGACCTGCCGGTGACGCCGGCCGTGCTGTCGCTTATCGACGTGGCGCAAACGAGCTTCCGCGTGTGGGTTGACACGCTGCGACGCAAGCATCGTGTCACACCGGATTCGACGGCGCTGCGCGCGGCCCTCGCCAAGGTGGAAGCCGAGTTCCCGGCGTCACCCGAGATGGCAACGAGCGCGCCCGAGGCCCTCGCCAAGGTGGAAGCCGAGTTCCCGGCGTCACCCGAGGTGGCAACGAGCGCGCCCGAGGCGCCGTCGCCGGTAATGGCCGAGACCCGACCCGCGGCGCCGGCAATGGCGTCGGCCATCGAGGTGATCGAACTCGACGAGACGCCACTGCTGGAGTCCGGAGCAATGGCCGAGACGGGGCCATCGGGCGGCGCCGCCGAAATCATCGAATTCACGCCGCGCGCAACGCTCGCCACCCCGGCCTCCGCGCTGGCGACCGAGCCCGAGGAAGTGACTATCGGCGATGTGACGTTGTCGACGGCCTTGTACCGGATCCTTTGCGACGAGGCGCAGCAGCATCTTTCGACCCTGGACGCGGAGTTGGCAACCCTCGAATTCAACGCCGCGGCAACGCCGTCGCAAGCGATGGTGCGTGCAGCCCACACCCTTTGCGGGATCCACCGCACCGGCGGATTCCCGCTGCTGGCGATGGTGGCCAAGGCACTTGAGCAATGCCTGCTCGGGCTCGAGGAGCGCGGCCCGCCGTTACCCTCGAGGGCGCTGCCGGTGCTGGCGCGCGCCGTCGCCGGTCTGCGCACGCTGGCCGACCGGGTGCGTTCCCGGGCCGTATTCGGTGCCGCCGACGAAGCGGAGGCCGGCGAGACCGTGACCGAGCTCGACGCGTTGCGCCAAGAGGCCACGCCGGCATCGACCGCGAATGACAGCGAGAGTCTCGCGGCCCGCGCGGCGGCGGAAGAGGAGGCGCAGTCGCCAGCGCCCCCGCCGGCGGAGCCGCGCCCTCCCAGTCCCGCCTCGAGTACGGTCGAGGTGCCCTTCATTCCCGTCGCGATGCCGACCGGCGCTGCGGCGCGGGCTGCGGCCCCGGTCGCGATTGCGCCGGTGGCCGAGGTCAAAAGCGTGCCCGCGGCCAAGGCCGCGACCACTGCGTCCGCAGCCGACGAGACGCTGAGCAACGTGCACGACGACGTCGACGAACAGGTGCTCCCGATCTTCCTCGACGAAGCGGCCGAGTTGTTTCCCCAGGCTGGCGAGCAGCTGCGCGCGTGGCAACGCAACCCCGCCAACGCGGAGGCCGCGCAGGCGCTGCGACGCACGCTGCACACCTTCAAGGGCAGCGCGCGGATGGCCGGCGCGATGCGCCTGGGCGAGCTTACCCATTCGATGGAGAGCCGGCTTCTCTCCGGCGACTCGCTCGCCGCAGCGACGCCCGAACTGTTCGATGTGCTCGACACCGACCTCGATCGGCTCGCCTTCGTGCTCGATCGCCTGCAGAAGCGGGAATTCAACTCGTCCCTGCCCTGGCTGGAGCCGGAGATGGCGCCCGCTCCTAGCGTCGTGCCGGTTGCGCCGGTTGTGCCGCCGCTCGCGGCGGTGCCCGCGGCCGGGTCACCCGCGCCGCGACCGACGGCCGCAGCGCCGGGGGTCGCCGCCGCACCGGAGGCAGAAGTCGCGCAACGCGCGATGTTGCGCGTGCGCGCCGATCTTATCGATCGCTTGGTCAACGAAGCGGGTGAAGTCGCCATTGCGCGCGCCCGCGTCGAGGGCGAGCTGCGCTCGCTCAAGGGCAACCTTCTCGAGCTGACCAACAGTGTCATCCGGCTGCGCTCGCAGGTGCGCGAAATCGAGATCCAGGGCGAGTCGCAGATCCAGTCGCGGGCCTCGCATGTCAAGCCCGGCGAAGCGGACTTCGATCCGCTGGAATTCGACCGTTTCACGCGCTTCCAGGAACTGACCCGCAGCCTCGCCGAGGGTGTGAACGACGTCTCGACCGTGCAGCAATCTCTGCTGCGCAACATCGATGATGCCGACGCGGCGCTGCTGGCGCAGGCGCGCTTGTCGCGTGACGTCCAGCAGCAGCTGTTCTCGATTCGCACCGTGCCCTTCGGCAGCCTGTCCGAGCGGCTTTACCGGATCATGCGGCAGACGGCGAAGGAGCTCGACAAGCGGGCGAATCTGGAGATCCGCGGGACGCAGGTCGAACTCGACCGCTCGGTGCTCGAGAAGCTGGTCGGTCCCCTCGAACACCTGCTGCGCAACGCCCTCGATCACGGCGTCGAGAGCCGCGAGGAGCGGCTGAAGCGGGGAAAGGCCGAGACCGGAGAAGTCACGCTGACCGTGCACCAGCAGGGCAACGAGATCGCGATCGAAATCGCCGACGATGGCGCGGGACTCGATTTCGACCGCATTCGCACCAAGGCTCGCGAGTCGGGCCTCATTGCTGCCGACGTCGAGCCCACCGAGGCGCGGCTCACGGAGTGTATCTTTGCGCCCGGCTTTTCGACCGCGTCGACCGTCACCCAGATCTCGGGCCGCGGCGTGGGCGCCGACGTGGTCCGCTCCGACGTCGCCGCGCTGGGCGGCCGCGTGGATGTCGCCACGGTAAGTGGCAAGGGGACGACGTTTTCGCTCTTCCTCCCGCTGACGCTCGCGGTTGCGCAGACCGTGCTCGTCCGGGCCGGGGGGCGGCTGTGGGCACTACCCGCGACAATGGTCGAGCAGGTGCAGCAGATCAAGGACAACGACCTGATCAACCTCTATCTCACGCGCGAGGTTACCTGGCAGAACAAGAAGTACCCGTTCTTCTACCTTCCGCGCCTGCTTGGCAACGTCGGCCATAGCCCGGAGACGTTGCGCTACAACTCGGTCTTGCTTCTGAAGAGCGGCCAGAACATGACCGCGGTGCACGTCGACGAGATGATCGGCAACCAAGAAGTCGTGGTGAAGAACATCGGTCCGCAGCTCGCCCGCGTTTCCGGCATCGCCGGCGCGACCGTGCTCGGCACCGGCGAGGTCGTCCTGATCATCAACCCGGTGCAGCTGGCGCAGCGGGTCGGTACCGAAGCCGAGGAATCGATGGTCGCGACTACCGGACAAGACGCTCTGGCCGCCGCCGGCGCCGCGGCGGCCGGGCCGCCGCTGGTCATGATCGTGGACGATTCATTGACCGTGCGCAAGATCACCAGCCGGCTGCTTACGCGCGAGGGTTTCGAGGTCGTCACCGCGAAGGACGGCCTCGATGCGATGCAAGTACTGGGCGAGCGCATACCCGACGCAATTCTGCTCGACATCGAGATGCCGCGGATGGACGGCTTCGAGTTTACCAAGACGGTGAAGTCCGACGCCCGGACCGCCCATATACCGATCATCATGATCACCTCGCGCACCGCTGAAAAGCATCGCAATCGCGCGCAGGAACTCGGCGTCGAGGTATACCTGGGCAAGCCGTTCCAGGAAGAAGAGCTGCTTCGTAACCTGCGGGAAATGCTGGCGTTGCACACCGCGTAGACCCGCGCTGCGCTGCAGCACTCGAGCATCGCCAAGCGGCGCGGTGATCCCGCGCCGCTTGTTTCTGGTCGCTGCAAAACCGGTTTTCGTTCGCGCCCGCCGCGCTCTCGTTTAGAATGAACGACACGATCCGATTTACCAGGGGCAGGCATGGTGCAGCACGCTACAGAGAACATCCGCACCGTGGCGCTGGTCGGGCACGGGGCTGCCGGCAAGACCACGCTCGCGGAAGCATTGCTGGCCCGCGCCAAAGTCATTCCGGCGCCAGGCAGCGTCGAGCGCGGCACGACGGTCAGCGATTTCGATGCGCTCGAAAAATCATGGCAGCACTCGTTACGCTCGTCCGTCATGCATTTCGACATCGATGGTACGCGGGTGCATCTTCTCGACACGCCCGGCTTTCCTGACTTCATCGGTCAGGCGATCGGAGCGCTCGACGCAGTCGAGACCGCGGCCATCGTGATCAACGCGCAGGCAGGCATCGAAATGATCACCTCGCGCATGATGGAATGGGCGGCGCAACGCAGGCTTTGCCGCCTGGTGATCGTCAACAAGATTGACGCGGAAAACGCTGACGCGCAGCAGGTTCTGGGCGCCATCCAGGCCACGTTCGGCAAGGAATGCCTGCCGATCAATCTTCCCGCCGACGGCGGCAAGCGCGTGGTCGACTGTTTTTTCAACCCCGCCGGCGAAGCGGATTTCTCGTCCGTCGCCGAAGCGCACGGGGCCCTGGTCGACCAGGTGGTGGAAGTCGACGAAGCGTTGATGGAGCTCTACCTCGAGCAGGGCGAGATCGCGCCCGAGCAGTTGCACGCGCCGTTCGAGAAGGCGCTGCGCGAGGGACATCTCGTGCCGGTGTGCTTCGTCTCCGCACGCACCGGTGCGGGTGTTGCCGAGTTAGTCGATATCCTGGTCAAGCTCGCTCCCAACCCGACCGAGGGCAACCCGCCCCCGTTCACCAAGGGCGAAGGATCGACGGCAGTCGAATTTTCCCCCGTGCCCGACCCCAAGAAGCATGTTCTCGCGCACGTGTTCAAGGTAGTCATCGATCCGTTCATCGGCAAGCTCGGCATCTTTCGCGTGCATCAAGGTACGGTCACCCGCGACACGCAGCTTTTCGTTGGCGACGGGCGTAAGCCATTCAAGGTCAGCCATCTATTGATGCTGCAGGGGGGAAAGCAGATCGAGGTCGATCGCGCCGTGCCCGGCGATATCGCCGCGGTGGCCAAGGTCGACGAAATCGACTTCGACTGTGTGCTGCATGACTCCCACGACGAGGACCAGATCCACATGCGACCGCTGGTGTTTCCGACACCGATGCACGGCTTCGCCATCACACCGAAGAAGCGTGGCGACGAACAGCGTATTTCCGACGTCCTGCACAAGATGATTGCCGAGGATCCGACACTCACCCTCGAACACGATGCCAGCTTGAACGAGACGGTGCTGCGCGGGTTAGGGGACCTGCACCTGCGCTCGGTGTTCGAGCGCATGCAGTCACAATTCAAGCTGGAGATCGATACCCGGCCGCCGCGCATTCCGTATCGCGAAACGGTTACGGCGAAGGCCGAGGGCCATCACCGGCACAAGAAGCAGACCGGAGGCGCAGGCCAGTTCGGCGAGGTGTACCTGCGCGTCGAACCACTGCCGCGGGGCTCCGGCTTCGAGTTCGTCGATCAGGTCAAAGGGGGCACCATACCCAACCAGTTCATCCCTGCCGTGCAGAAGGGGGTCGAGCAGGTGCTCACCGCTGGACCGATCGCCGGCTTCCCCCTTCAGGACGTACGGGTGATCGTCTACGACGGCAAGCATCACGCGGTCGACTCCAAGGAAATCGCCTTCGTGACGGCCGGGCGCAAGGCCTTTCTCGACGCGATTGAAAAGGCACGACCGATCGTGCTCGAGCCGATCGTGAGTCTCGAGGTGCTATGCCCGGAGGCGAACATGGGCGATATAGCCGGCGATCTGTCCGGCCGTCGCGGCCAGGTTACCGGCACGCGATCATTGCAGGCAGGAACGCTCACCGTCAACGGCCTTGCGCCGCTGTCGGAGCTGGACGGATACGCCGCGCGGCTGAAAGCCATGACCGCGGGCCACGCCGGATGGACGATGACCCTCTCCCACTACGATCCGGCGCCTGCCGATCTCCAGCAACAGCTGGCCGCCGATTACGCCAAGCATCGCCGGCACGAAGAGGAGTGATCGGCCGCACGCACTCACCGCTCGGCGACCCGCGGCGGCATGGCAGCGGTCTTGGCGCCACGCGGCGGACGTCGGCGCGGGCCATTTGTGCCCGGCCGGGGTGGAGATTACAATTGAGCCCATGGGCGATTCCCGGGTCATCCTGACCCACCATTTCCTCATCGCCATGCCCAGCATGGCCGATCCGCACTTTGCCCATACGCTGATCTACATCTGCGAGCACAACGATCAGGGAGCGCTCGGGATCGTCGTCAACAAGCCGATCGACATGACGCTTTCGGCTCTGTTTGAGCAGATCAACATCCCACTCGGCGACTCGGAGTTGCGCGCGGCGAAGGTGCACTACGGCGGCCCGGTGCAGATCGATCGCGGCTTCGTCCTCCACCGACCCCTGGGCAGCTGGCAATCCACGCTGGCCATCAGCGACGAATTGGGTCTGACGACCTCCAAGGACATTCTCGAAGCGGTCGGGCACGGCAACGGTCCGGCCAACGTGCTGGTGACGCTAGGCTACGCGGGATGGTCGGCCGACCAGCTCGAGCAGGAAATCGCACAGAATGCCTGGCTCACCGTTGCCGCGGATCCCGACGTCCTGTTTGCCGAACCGGCCGAATTGCGCCTGCCGGCGGCGATGAAATTGCTCGGTATCGACTTTTCCCGGCTGTCCGACGCCGTCGGACACGCGTGATGCGTGGGGGTGTTGGTGATCTCCACCGCGAGCCCGGCGGGGAGTGTTCTCGCCTTCGACTTCGGAACGCGGCGAATCGGTGTCGCCATCGGGGAGACGAGCACGGGCATCGCCCATCCGCTGACAACACTCACCGAGCCGGACGGCGGCCGCCGCTTCGCGGCAATCGCGGCCCTAGTGGAGACGTGGCGTCCGGTTCTCCTGGTCGTCGGGCTGCCGACCCACGCCGACGGAACGGCGCACCCGATGACGGCGCGGGCGCGGCGCTTCGGGCGCCAGCTCGAAGGCCGCTTCCGCCTGCCCGTTGCCTTCTGCGACGAACGCTTTACGACGCAAGCCGCCGCGCTT
This sequence comes from Casimicrobiaceae bacterium, assembly GCA_035939595.1. GTDB lineage: Bacteria > Pseudomonadota > Gammaproteobacteria > Burkholderiales > Casimicrobiaceae > PALSA-1003. The sequence continues at coordinate 3,343 of DASZFQ010000152.1, read as the reverse complement.
GCCATGCAGGACGCCGGCAGTCGCGACCGGAAGTCGCTACGCGACCAGGTCGCGGCGCAACTGATCCTCCAGGCGTATCTTGACCAGCGCGGCCCTTCCTGACGCCGAAGCCACGCTCGGCCAGCTCGCCGACAGGATGCGAGGCGCCATCGCCCACGACGCCCGACTGGTTGGCATCTACTCCGGCGGCGCGTGGCTTGCCGAGCGGCTGGCGCAAATGCTCGACGGCGAGCATCCGATCGGCTACATCGACGTCTCGTTCTACCGCGACGACTACGCGCAGAAAGGGTTACGCGCCAAGCCGGCGACGACTACGCTGCCGTTCGCGGTCGGCGGCAGCCGCATCGTGCTCGTCGACGACGTCTTGTACACGGGGCGCTCGGTGCGCGCCGCGATCAACGAGCTGTTCGACTATGGGCGGCCGGAGTCAATCGAGCTTGCGGTGCTGATCGACCGCGGCGGCCGCGAGTTGCCGATCGAACCGACCTACGTAGGCGCGCGCCTTGCGATTGCCCGCGACCTGTCGATCGTGCTGCAGCGCCATCCAGACGGCAGCCTCGAGCTGTCGGTCGAGGCAGCAGGGGGCGCGCCCGGTGCGTAATCCGCAACTCAACCCCGCCGGCAAGCTGCAGCATCTGCTCACGCTCGAAGAACTGCCGGCGGGGATAATCGACCGCATTCTCGACACGGCCGTGCCGTTCGTATCGGTCGCCGAGCGCGACGTCAAGAAGGTACCGTTGCTGCGTGGCAAGACGGTCTTCAACCTCTTTTTCGAAAACAGCACACGCACCCGAACGACGTTTGAAATTGCCGCCAAGCGCCTTTCCGCCGACGTAATCAATCTGAACATCGGCGTGTCCTCTACCGCCAAAGGCGAAACGCTGCTCGACACCGTCGATAACCTGGCGGCGATGAACGCGGACATGTTCATCGTGCGCCATGGACAGAGCGGTGCACCACATCTGATTGCGCAGCATCTTTCCGCGACCGACCGCCAGTACATTCACGTCGTCAACGCCGGCGACGGACGCCACGGTCACCCGACGCAGGGCTTGCTCGACCTGTTCACCATTCGCCACTATAAGCAGGACTTTCGTCGCTTGACGGTCGCCATCGTCGGCGACATCCTGCATTCGCGCGTGGCACGCTCGCTGATCCACGGCCTCACCACGCTGGGCACGCCCGAGGTGCGCGTGATTGCGCCGCAGACGCTGTTGCCAACGGCGATCGAGTCACTTGGCGTGCACGTGTATCACGACATGCGCGCCGGACTCGCCGGCTGCGACGTGGTGGTCATGCTGCGCCTGCAGAGCGAGCGCATGAAGGGATCCCTGCTGCCCTCCGCGGGAGAGTTCTTCAAGCATTACGGCCTGACCGTCGACAAACTCCAGCTCGCCAAGCCCGACGCCATCGTCATGCACCCGGGGCCGATGAACCGCGGCGTCGAGATCGATTCCGCGGTTGCCGACGGCAAGCATTCGGTAATCCTGCCGCAGGTTACATTCGGCATCGCGGTGCGCATGGCGGTGATGAGCATTCTGGCGGCAAACTAGGGTGAAGATCGAGATCAGCGGCGGCCGCGTAATCGATCCCCGGCAGAGGATCGACCGCAAGGCGTCGCTCTATGTTGCTGCCGGCAAGGTCGCCGCAGTGGGCGAGCAACCGGCCGGCTGGCGCCCCGACCGGGTGATCGACGCGGCAGGGCTCGTCGTCTGCCCCGGCCTGATCGATGCCTCGGCGCGACTGCGTGAGCCTGGATTGGAATACAAGGCGACGCTCGAATCGGAGGTCGCGGCGGCGGTCGCCGGTGGCGTCACACGACTCGCGTGTCCGCCCGACACCGACCCGCCCCTCGACGAGCCGGGGCTCGTCGAGATGCTAAAACATCGCGCACGCGCGCTCAATCTGGCGCACGTCTACCCGATCGGCGCCCTCACGGTCGGCCTCAAAGGCCACGCGATCACTGAAATGGGCGAGCTCACGGAGGCCGGTTGTATCGCGTTTTCGCACGCTGATGCGGCGCTGGCCGACACCCAAGTCATGCTGCGCGCGCTGCAATACGCGGCGACGTTCGGCTATCGAGTGTGGTTGCGACCGCAGGATGTCCATCTTGGCCGGGGCGGCGTCGCGCACGACGGCGAGGTGGCAACGCGACTGGGCCTGCCGGCGATTCCCGGTTTCGCCGAAACGATTGCGCTCGAGACGATTTTCGAACTTGTGCGGGCAACCGGCGTGCACGTGCATCTGGCCCGGCTCTCAACCCATGACGGCGTCGCGCGAGTGCGTGCGGCCAAGAAGGCGGGCTTACCGGTCACCTGCGACGTCGCCATCCACCACGTGCACCTGTGCGACGTCGATATCGGCTGGTTCAATGCGCATTGTCACCTCGTGCCGCCGCTGCGCGGGCTGCGCGATCGTGCCGCACTCCGTGCGGGGCTTGCCGACGGCACGATCGATGTCATCTGTTCGGACCATACCCCCGTCGACGACGACGCCAAGCAAGTACCGTTTGCGGAGACCGAGCCCGGCGCGACGGGGCTGGAGCTGCTGTTGCCCTTGACCCTCAAGTGGGCCCACGAGGACAGCCTGCCGCTGTCCGCGGCGCTCGCGCGCATCACCTCCGAGCCGGCGCGCGTTCTCGGACTCGATGCCGGGCATCTGGGCGCCGGCACCGATGCCGACGTGTGCATATTCGATCCCGACTTGCGCTGGGTGGTCGAGCCCGCGGCGCTCAAGAGCCAAGGCAAGAACACCCCGTTTCTCGGGTTCGAACTGACGGGAAGGGCACGCTATACCTTGGTGGGCGGGCAGGTCGTGCACGAGGCCTGAAGCCGAGTCATCAGGGTCCAATTGGGCACTGAACCGTGAGTGTCAGTCTTCAGACAGAGCGACAGCTGCCGTAAGCGCCGCATAGCGCACAGCCTAGTGAGTTAGGGCTGCTATCGGCCGAGGCTGTGCAAAAACGTGGAGCGAAACGAGGTGTCGGCAAGGACGACCTCATAGAACGCGCTGTATTCGATTCATTTCGAGTCAGGAGGGGTTTTGCTACTCCCAAAACGGACCGAAATCGAGTTTTTGCACAGGCTCGGCCGGTCAGCGACATTCGCCTGACCGTCGCAAGCCGACTGCGGTTTGATTCGAGGTCTCATCTGCAACACTCCTCTGATTGCTCAGGCTATAGTGTGTTGCATTGACCGGTTGACCCAAAGATTCTATGGTTCATGTCAAGGACTTTGTGAGCCGTCCGGGATCGAATTTGGTTTTGTGGGTGTAAATCGACCAGGCGGTACGAGCGATGCGCCGCGCGAGGATGACGAGGGTCGCGGTGCTCGATAGGCCCTTG
>DASZFQ010000151.1:0-12535 GCA_035939595.1 Casimicrobiaceae bacterium | reverse complement strand
AAGCGCTGGCAGGAGCACCGCGTACTTGGTAGTGACGTCGATGCCATTGCGCGACCGCAGCTTCACAGTGTGGTCGCGCTTCTCAGTGATGAGGCGGAAGCCATCCCACTTGCCGCCGACCGTTCCGGCGCTGTTCTCATTAAAATAAATCAAATGGCAAGAGCCGCGACAATGAAAAATCTTTGTGCTGGCATAGGTTTGTTTACTGCGGTGTGGTTGTTTTCAGGATGAGTGAAATCAAATGACCGGACAGCCCGGTCGTACCGTCACTCTGAGCCCAGCGCGTCTCCTCACTCCGGCCAGAAATGGAAGTTCGCCGAGAAGGCGGTGCAGTACCGATCATCGCTCAACCATATTGAGTAAATTGAGCATCTCGTAAGCCAACCGCTAGTCTGACTTGTCGTCATTGCTTTTGTCTGGCGGCGTGTAGTCGAGCAGGACTTGAGGCACGCCGCGCGCGAGCAGCTCTTGGCGGATCTCTTCTGCAGAGCGGTAGACGATTTCGGTGTGACGCAGTGCAGGGACGTCGATGTGCTGCGGGGCTTTGCCCATGGCGCGATCGATGACTTTGTCGGCAGCCAAGATACGGGCTGTCTCGCTCTCGCCATTCAATGCGATGTCGACCAGAACCTGAAGCATCTGATCGGCGTACTGCACCGCCTTCTCGGCGAACTTCCATTTCTGGCCGGGAGTGAGGAGACGCGCTGGGCTCAGAGTGACGTCGGTTGCGCCGGGAGGGCGACCAGCACCGGGAGTGCCACCAGTGCCCGGAGGGCGACCAGCACCTGTACGCGCACCACCGCTACGACCGGGCTGTCCTGTCATTTGATTTCACTCATCCTGAAAACAACCACACCGCAGTAAACAAACCTATGCCAGCACAAAGATTTTTCATTGTCGCGGCTCTTGCCATTTGATTTATTTTAATGAGAACAGCGCCGGAACGCGTTCAGCTTCAGCGGAGAATTCGTGAAGCGGCCGTCGTCGCGGCGCGTATAAACGGCTTGGAACGAACATAGCGGTCCATACTATTATGACCGCTAAACTGATGAGCTTGTACATCGTGGTCACCACAGCATCCAAAGCTGCCGTGCCAACAAATTTGAATGCAGGTTCGAGCGAGTGGCCACCCACAGATCGGGTGGCCACAAAGCTGACGTAACCGGTCAACCCACAAATGCGGCTGGGCATCACTCAACATTTTCTTTATTGCTCCTGATACGCTCGTGGCAACAAGCGCGCCAGGCGGGACGCCCATGCGCGCTGGCCGCTCTTATCGGCGATCAGATCCTGACGGATCTCGACCAAGACGTGATGCAGGCCACGGCGCTCGGCGTGGATTGGGATGGTGTAGTCCGAAGCGTCGCTGACGATGTACGGCGCCTTGTCGCCGACGAACAGATCATTTTCCTCATTGAGCAAAGCCATCAGGCGATGCGCGAACCGCGCGTCGCGATTGTAAAGCACGCCGGCATCCCAGGGGCGCGTCGCGCCTTTGAAGACGGGCGTGAAGCTGTGTAGCGAGATCAGCGCCGCGGTCCGGCCGGCCTGCCGCCGACGATCGAGCTCGACTTCGATCCGATCGTGATAGGGCCGGAAAATCTCGTGGGCGCGTATTTGCCTGGCGCAATCGCTCAATCCGGCATTGCCGGGGATCGGAGTATTCTCACTGATGTCGACGATCGAGGTGGTCGCCTCCAGCGGGCGGTTGCAGTCGATGACGAGGCGCGAATAGTTTTGCTGGATGAGTGTCGCATCGAGCGCATTTGCCAATAGCCGGCCAAGGCCGGCGATGCCGATGTCCCAAGCGATGTGGCGCTGGCAGTCCCCCTCGGCGATGCCGAGCTGGCCGAGGGCGCGCGGGATCAGGTTGCCGGCGTGGTCGGCGACCAGCAAAAACGGCGATTTTCCACCTTCGTTATAGACCGAGACGGGTGGCTGCTCGTCCATCGCTAGCAATTTTTTGGGCAGGACACTCATCAACGCTCAGGATTGCGGAAAAACATGCACAATATCTGGCCCAAAAAATGCATGTTGTGGAGAGCTTACGGCCACTATGCATGTCGCCGGCGTATCCATTATGTAGAACGACAATGCCGATTCTCAACATCAGACACGTAACGACATATCACTATAATAAGCCAGTTGCTTTCGGCGAGCACCGGATGATGCTGCGTCCGCGCGACGACAGTGACCAGAAAGTACTCGAATCCGAAATCGAGATCACGCCCGCGCCGTTGCAGCTCGCTTGGTCGCAGGACATTTTTGGCAATCATGTAGCAATCGCTCATTTCGACGATCGCGCCGCTGAGCTTCGTTTTGTCAACAACATCCGTCTCGACCATGCGCCGATCAGTTTTGACGAGGCGGATATTGAAGAATCCGCCCGCTTCTATCCGTTTGCCTATGCCGCGGAGGATTGGCCCGAGCTGAAGCGTTTCACACGGCCGCCGGCCGCGCGCAACGAAATCGATCGCTGGAGCGCGTCGTTCTTCCGTGAGGACCGATCCGTCGGCACGCACGAATTTCTCGTCGACCTGACCGACGCCATAAGCCGAGGTTTCAAGCACGTCTCGCGGCATCAGAAGGGCGTTCAGGATCCGGTACGGACGCTTGAACTCGGCAGCGGGAGCTGTCGCGATCTCGCGGTCCTGGTGATCGCTGCGCTGCGCTCCCGTGGATTTGCGGCGCGGTTCGTCTCTGGATATGTGCATTTGGCCGACGATGATGACGACGATTTCGTCGGCGGCAACATGCACGCCTGGGTGCAAGTCTACGTGCCCGGCCCCGGCTGGGTCGACTTCGATCCGTCGAGCGGCGTGGTGGGAAATCAGAATCTCATCCGCGTCGCAGTCGCGCATCATCCGCGCGAAGCGATCCCGCTACAAGGTACGTGGTACGGATCAGCGTCGGATCATTTGGCCATGAACGTCGCGGTGAAGGTCAAGATGGCTGACTTGGCCGCTGTGCGTGAAGCCGGCGGCGTAAACCGAAGACAATCTCGATGAAAATTCAGGCTGGCTACGAAATTTCCTACAACTGCTCGCAACCCACACCCATGATCTTGATGCTGAGCGTGCATCCATCGCGTATTACCGACCTGATAACGCCTGACCGCCTGCGGCTCGATCCGGCCATCCCTGCCAACAGTTATCGCGACGGTTTCGGCAACACCTGCCACGTTATCCACGCGCCGACGGGCAGACTTACAGTCTCGACGGATTTTGTGATCCGGGACAGTGGGCAGCTGGACGAGGTGGCGCCGGACGCCGAGCAGCATTCGCTTGAGCAGCTTCCGGTCGAGACGCTCATTTATTTGCTCGGCAGCCGGTACTGCGAGACCGATCGCTTTACCCAGATCGCTTGGTCGACGTTCGGCAATACTCCGAAGGGATGGCCGTTGGTTCAGGCGATCTGCGATTACGTTCACAACTCAATAAAATTCGGCTATGAGCACGCGAGTCCAACCAAGACTGCCTGGGACGCGCATAGCGAGCGTCGCGGCGTGTGCCGTGACTTCGCCCACCTCGCGATCACACTTTGCCGCTGCATGAACGTTCCAGCGCGCTACTGCACCGGCTATCTCGGCGACATCGGCGTGCCACCCGACGATTCGCCAATGGATTTCAGCGCGTGGTTTGAAGTCTATCTCGGCGGCCGCTGGTACACGTTCGACGCGCGCCACAACATGCCGCGCATCGGACGCATTCTGATGGCGCGCGGGCGCGACGCTACCGACGTCGCGATCGTGACTTCATTTGGCCCTTGCACGCTCGCGAGCTTCAAGGTGATGACCGGTGAGGCCGCGTCAGACGCACCGAGGGATGTCCGCTTTCGGGGGTAAAGCGGACCCCACAACCCACGAGCCTCTTGCCTTCGCAGCCCCGCAAAGAGCGTCATTTAATTTCGAACATGAAGGACGCGATGCTTCAGCGGGTCAGCTGCCGGCCCAAGACTCGATGACGTACTGTCCCCGGACAGTGCCATCGAGCGAAAAGCCGAAGCGCTGGCGAAAACGATTGACGGCCCGGAAATTGCATGGAAATTGCGTGCAGATACTGAACAAATCCAGGTGTAACGCGTAGCAGCATGTCGATCCTCGTCGCGCTCCACCATCGCTCCCGTTATGCCTATGATCGGCCGATCAGCCTCGGCCCGCAGGTCGTTCGGCTGCGGCCGGCTCCGTACTGCCGGACCCGCATTCCAAGCTATTCGCTGACGGTGACGCCGACCCAGCATTTTGTGAACTGGCAGCAAGACCCGCACGGCAACTGGCTTGCCCGCTATGTCTTTCCAGAAAAGACTACCGAGTTCTCCATCACCGTCGATCTTCGCGCTGATATCGAGGTCATCAATCCCTTCGATTTTTTTGTCGAGCCGTACGCTGAAAAGTGGCCGTTCAAGTTTCCGCCCGAATTGCACGAAGACCTCGCCGCCTTTGTCGAGCCAGATCCGGCAACGCCGGGTGTGAAGGAGTTTGTCGCCTCGATTTCGCGCGAGCCGCGCAACACCGTCGATTTCTTGGTCGAGCTCAACCAACGACTCCAGCGCATGATCCGCTACCAGATCCGCATGGAGCCGGGCGTGCAGACGCCCGAGGAAACGCTTGCTTCAGGTGCCGGCTCCTGCCGCGACACGGCGTGGCTGTCGGTGCAAATCCTGCGGCACATCGACCTGCCAGCCCGCTTCGTGTCCGGCTATCTCATCCAGCTCAGGCCGGACGTAAAACCGCTCGAAGGCGCCGCCGGTGCTGAGTTCGACTTCAGCGACCTGCATGCTTGGACCGAGGTCTACCTGCCCGGTGCGGGCTGGATCGGGCTCGACGCGACGTCCGGACTTTTGTGCGGGGAGGGTCACCTCCCGGTCGCTTCGACGCCGCACTTTCGCTCGGCCACCCCGATCAGCGGTCTTGTTGAACCATGTGAGGTCTCGTTCTCGTACGATATGAGCGTCAAGCGGATTGCCGAACAGCCGCGCGTGACTGCTCCGTTCTCCGAAGAGGCGTGGACCGCGCTCAATGCGCTCGGCGAGGAAGTCGACGTCGACTTGGTGGCGCACGACGTGCGTCTGACCATGGGCGGCGAGCCGACCTTCGTGTCGGTCGACGACTATCAGTCGGCAGAATGGAACACCGCCGCGGTCGGCCCGATGAAGCGGGTGCGTGCCGACAATCTGATATGGCGCCTGCGCAATCGTTTCGCGCCGGGAGGACTGCTCCATTATGGTCAAGGCAAGTGGTTTCCCGGTGAGCCCATGCCGCGCTGGGCATTCTCGCTGTACTGGCGTCGCGATGGCGTTCCGATTTGGCGCGATGACAGTCTGATCGCGCGCGAGGCCACCGTCCAGCGGCCGTCACCCAATGATGCACAGCGTTTCGCCGAGGGGATTGCCGCGCGTGCTGGAATCATGGCCGATTACGTGCAGCCCGCTTACGAGGATCCGGTCGATCGGATGGTTAAGCAAGGTCTGATACCGGAGAACGTCGATCTCAGCGATCCCAAGATCGACGATCCGCTTGAGCGTGCGCGCATCCTGAGCTTGTTCGACAGTCATCTCGGTCGACCTGCAGGATTCGTGCTGCCGTTGCAACCCTCGACAGCCCAGGCGAAACCGGGATGGCTGAGCGAGCTGTGGCGAACGCGACGGGGCCATTTGTTCCTAATCGCGGGAGATTCGCCGCTCGGCTTCCGGTTGCCGCTGCAATCGCTGCCCGATGTTGCGCCCGATCACGAGCCAAGCGGCGGCGGTGTCCCAGTGCGCACGGCCTTGACGGTAGAGGCGCGGGAGGGACGATTGTGCGTCTTCATGCCGCCGCTCGAATCGCTCACGGACTATCTCGAACTGCTGGCAGTCGTCGAATCGAGCGCAGCCGAACTCGGCCTGCCGGTCTATGTCGAAGGCTATGCGCCGCGACCCGATCCGCGGCTCAACGTCCTCAAGGTGACGCCCGACCCCGGCGTCATAGAGGTCAATGTCCAACCGGCGGCATCTTGGCGCGAAGCCGTCGAGATCACGCGCGGGCTTTACGAGGATGCCCATCTTTCGCGCCTGACCACGGACAAATTCATGCTCGACGGACGGCATACCGGCACTGGTGGCGGCAATCACGTCGTACTCGGTGGATTGACCGCCGCCGACAGCCCGTTCCTGCGCCGGCCCGATCTGCTCAAGAGTCTGGTGCTTTACTGGCTGCGACGGCCGTCGCTGTCCTATCTGTTTTCCGGACTGTTCATCGGACCGACCAGCCAGGCGCCGCGTATCGACGAAGCGCGCCAGGACTTGCTCTATGAACTCGAAATCGCGCTCGCCAAAGTGCCGCCGCCGGGCGGCACAGGCTGGGTGTCGCCGTGGCTCGTCGACCGCCTGTTCCGCAACATCCTGGTCGACGTGACGGGAAACACCCATCGCACGGAGATTTGCATCGACAAATTATTTTCACCGGACGGGCCGACTGGCCGGCTCGGTCTCGTCGAATTCCGCTCGTTCGAAATGCCGCCGCATGCGCGCATGAGTCTTGCCCAGCAATTGCTATTGCGCGCGCTCATCGCCTGGTTCTGGTGTGAGCCACTCGACGGTACACCCGTGCGTTGGGGTACGGCGTTACACGACCGCTACATGCTCGAACATTTCATATGGGACGATTTCCTCCAGATCTTGGGCGATCTCAAGCAAGCCGGCTATGCATTCGATCCGACGTGGTTCGAAGCGCAGAGACAATTCCGTTTCCCGCTCTGCGGCACCGTGCGTCACGGCGGCGTGCGGCTCGAATTGCGGCAGGCAATCGAGCCTTGGTACGTGCTAGGCGAAGAGGGACTTCCCGGCGGCACCGTGCGCTTCGTCGACTCTTCCGTCGAGCGGTTGCAGATCAAGGTCGATGGCTTAAACGAAGGCCATCACATCGTGACCTGCAACGGCAGGCGCGTGCCACTCACATCGACCGGCCGGTCCGGCGAATTCGTCGCCGGCGTGCGCTTCAAAGCCTCGAATCTGTCGCCGTCCTTGCAACCGACCGTCGGCGTCCATGCGCCGCTGACTTTCGACATCGTCGACGCTTGGAGCCGGCGCTCCTTGGGCGGCTGCGTCTACCACGTAGCGCACCCCGGCGGACGCAATTATGAGACCTTTCCGATCAACTCCTACGAGGCGGAATCGCGCCGTCGCGCCCGCTTCCAGGATCATGGCCATACCGGCGGCCAGATCGATATTCCACCGCTCGAGTCCTCTCTCGAGTTCCCGATCACCCTCGATTTGCGACGCACGAACTAAGAAAATCATCCCGCCAAACTCATCCCTTCATGGCACCCCAGCTCGAGAACGTTGCCGAACAACAGAACGCAAGCCTGGAACAGTTCGTTTCAGGCTACCGGCCGCTGCCCGGCATTTTCGATGAGATGATGGATGGCGACGGACGCGTGCGCGCGCACTGGCAGCCGTTCCTGGCGATGCTGGCGGCGTTGGGCGGCGACGAGATCAATCGCAGGTTCGCTGCTGCGGACCGATATCTGCGCGATTCAGGGGTCTTCTATCGTGTCTATGAGGATGCGGCCGGTATCGAACGCCCATGGCCGCTCAGTCACGTCCCGCTCATCATTGAGCCTGCCGAATGGAGGCGGCTGGAGGCCGGCGTCATTCAGCGCGCCGAACTGCTGGAAGCCGTCCTGACGGATGCTTACGGTCCGGCGCTGCTAACAAGCGAGGGCCGCCTTCCTGCCGCGTTGATCGCCGGCAATCCGGAATTCCTCCGTCCGCTGGTCGGCGTGGCGGCGCCGGCCGGCGCGCATCTGCGTTTTTATGCCGTCGACGTCGGACGCGGCGCCGACGGGCATTGGTGGGTGCTCAACGATCGCGCGCAGGCCCCGTCGGGCGCGGGCTACGTGATCGAGAACCGACTCGCGCTCTCGCGAGCGATTCCCGATATCTATCGCACCGCGCGTGTCGAACGTGTTGCGCCCTTCTTCCAGGCTTTTCAGGCCGAGCTTTTTGCGCTCAACCGCCAGGACGATGCCCGCATCTGCCTGCTCACGCCGGGGCCGATGAACGAAACCTATTTCGAGCACGCCTATCTCGCCCGCTATCTCGGGCTGCTGTTGGTCGAGGGTGAGGATCTGATTGTGCGGGACGATGGCGTCTTTATCCGCACGGTGTCGGGATTACGGCGTACCGAAGTGCTCGTGCGGCGGATCGATGCCGATTTCGCCGATCCGCTCGAGCTCAATGCCGCCTCGCGTCTTGGCGTTGCAGGGCTACTGCAGGCCGTCCGGGACGACAAGATCGTCATCATTAATGCGCTCGGCGCGGGTTTAGTCGAGGCGCGCGCGATGCTGGCGTTCCTGCCGGCGCTTGCGCCGATCGTGCTCGGTGCCGACCTCAAAATGTCGAACGTCGCGACGTGGTGGCTTGGCCGCCCCGACATGCGCGAGGAAATGATCAAAAAACTCGACAGCATGGTCATCGCGGCAGCCTTCACCGAGTCGCTCGCCGACGGACGGCTCGGCAGCGAAATACTCGGCGCCAAGCTCAACGATGCGCAGCGTCAGTCACTCATGCAGTCGATCCGTGATCGCGGCATCGACTACGTGGTTCAGGAAGCGGTGACGCTGTCGAGCATGCCGGTCTGGCGTGACGGCCAGCTGCAGCCTCGACCTTTCACGTTGCGGCTGTTCCTCGCCAAGGTCGGCGGGCGATGGCAGGTCATGCCCGGGGGGTTCGTCCGCATCGCGGAGCATGCCGATGCGCGGGCGGTCAGTTTGCGGCGCGGCGCCGCGACGGCCGATGCCTGGGTGCTCGCGCACGGACCGGTCGGGGAGACAACGCTCTTGCCGACGTCCGAACGAATGCAAGTGCAGCGTGCGACCGGCCTGCTGCCGAGCCGAGCCGCGGACAACCTGTTCTGGGTTGGCCGCTACGTCGAACGCGTGGAGGCGACGCTGCGGCTGGTGCGCGCCATGATCAATCGTGTCGCGGAGACTGATGATGCGGCAGCGCCGGTCATTGCCAGCATCGGTGATTTACTCGGCGTCTGGAACGCGATCCCGAGCGAAACGCGTCAGGCCGCGGCGACATTCATCGCGCGTGCGGTCCTCACGCGGGAAGACTTGGAAGGATCGCTGCTCCACCTCGTCGGCGCCGCGCGTTCGGCGGCCTCCGTCATCCGCGATCGCTTCTCTCCGGATGCCTGGCGGGCTATCAACGATCTCGCCACGATGATCGCTGCTCCGCTGGCGATTGACCCGAGCGAAAGCGCAATGATCGAGCGCGTCGAAGCGGCGCTGCGGATCATCTCGTCGCTTTCCGGGCTGGCGCAGGAGAACATGACCCAACTCGCGGGCTGGCGGTTTCTCGAGCTCGGCCGCCGCATCGAGCGCGCGTTGCTGACCTGCCGCCTGGTTCGTTGCTTTGCCTATACGGGTGCGCCCGATGGTGGTCTCGATGTGCTGTTGGAGCTTGCCGACAGCCAGATCAGCTATCGGCAGCGCTATGTGATGGTCGCGGCGCTGGCGCCGGTCGTCGACCTCGTCATGCTCGATCCAAACAATCCGCGTTCGGCGGTATTTCAGCTCGAGCGGATCGAGACGCATCTCGGCGCCTTGCCGAGGCGCAACGCGACCGGCCGCCTATCGCCGGCGCAGCAGATCGTGGCTTCAATTGCGACGCGTTTGCGCACCGTCGAAGCGGCCAATATCGATGATGGGTTGATCCACGACATCGAGCAATCGCTCGTGAAGCTGTCGGATGCGATCACCTCGACTTATCTCTCTAATAACGAGCGATCCAACTCCGTGTGGGAAGCACTAGCGTGATCTACGACGTTCGTCAGACGACGATATGCAGTTATGCGTCGCCGGTCGCGCATGCCCGGCACGTCCTGCGTCTGACGCCTGTCCATCGCCACGGTCAGCGGGTGCAGGTTGCTGCGTTACAGATCGTGCCCGAACCCCTGCACCGCCGCGAGGGGCAGGATTTCTTCGGCAACCGCCTCACCTGGATCGAGATCGAAGAGCCGCACGAGACGCTCGCGGTCAAATTGGCGGCGCGCGTTGCCGTGGACGCGCTCGATGAGCCCTTGCCGCTCACCACGCCGGCTTGGGAGGCGGTCCGCGAAGAGGCGTTTGCGGCGAGCGGCATCGGCCCGCTGTCGCCGACGCATTTCCTGTATCCCAGCCGCCTCGTGTCGCTCGATCCCGAGATTCGCGACTACACGCGAGACAGTTTCCCGCCCGGCCGCCCCGTGCTCGATGCCGCGATCGAGCTTAGTGATCGTTTTAAGTCCGACATCGCCTACGAGATCGGCGCGACCACCGTCACCACCACGCCGCCGATGTCGTTCGCGCTGCGCCGCGGCGTGTGCCAGGATTTTGCGCATATCATGATTTCCGGGTTACGCGGCATCGGCCTGCCGGCCGGCTATGTCAGCGGCTATTTGCGCACCCTGCCGCGGGCGGACGCGACGAGATTGCAGGGCGTCGACGCAATGCATGCCTGGGTGCTGCTGTGGTGCGGTTCGGCCACCGGCTGGATGGGGCTCGATCCGACCAACGCCGTGTTTGCCTCAGAGGAGCACGTCATGCTGGCGATCGGCCGCGACTATACGGATGTCGCGCCGATCGACGGAGTGATTGTGGGATCGGGAGAGCAGTGGATAGACGTCTCCGTTAACGTGGAGCCCGTTGGGTGAGAATACCCGTCACGCCGCCGTCATTGTAGATGCATCTTCGGGGATGCGGTGCCCCGCCGGCCTGAAGATGCATAATTGGATGCGCAAAGACGCCTGGATCGATAAAGCGGACTCGCCGGGCGATGCGTAACCGCCATTTCGGGACGATACTGCTAATCATCACACAAATCGTTGAGCGCTTCGATTATCGAACGGATCTCCTGAGCGTCTCGAGAATCTGGGTCGATGTCCGAAAGGCGGTGAACGAGCGCCATAAAGTCGGGACCAAGTTTCCCCTCCAAGTTATCGATCTTCTGAGACAGCTCCTCAGCGTTCGCGGGGTTTCCCTCCTGGTCTATTTGATCATTCAGCTCAGCAATTTCGCAGTACGTCTGGGCCTTAAGCCTGTCGCGGCTGATTTTGCTGACTACTTTTTGTGCATCCGCCTTAAACTTAGCCGCGTTCGGCTGTTGAGCCTGGGCATACAGCGGCGCCGTTGAAGCAAGTAAAAACAAGCTCATCAGCAGCCGGTTCATAAATCCCTCGCGGCCCCTGCCACGTTGACAGCAATAGTCGTGCCAGCGGCAGAGCATATCCCCGAAGAAGCGCTCTTTCTTTTTGCCAAATCATCGGCATACGATGTGAATGCTCGGCCGTATCGACAACGACGCCCCAACCGCGTGTCGGCACCAGATACAGCGAGCGCCGGGATGGAGGGCTCTTTTCGCTGCGGGAACACCCCTCAAGCGATCGGGGCCCTTTCAATTTGAAGCTCTGCCAAAGGCAAAGGCCTCGCTAGAATGACGGAGCGCCATTTCCCACCACCTTGGTCATCGGAGGAGCACCCAGCCTATTTTGTCGTGAGAGATCATAACGGGCGGGCGCTTGCCTACATCTATTATGAGAATAAGCCGGGGCGACAATGGGCGGGCAAGCTACTCACAAAAGATGAAGCGCGGCGGATTGCGGCGAATATCGCTAAGCTGCCAGAACTGGTGCGGCGCGAGACGTGAGGCACGCGCCGACGTATAATGGGTTAGCGGTGGTGTGAGGCGACGAAGAACACCACGATGCAACACCTGCAACTTCCGATTTTTGTTGCCGCGATGATCGCGATCATGGTCTGCGGCTGCATTTTCACGCGCAAACCAAAAAAGCGCGTCTAGGGCGGCATGGCCGCTGTTGACCCACAACGGACAGAATGAAAAAGAGAGCCCCAAGCGCAGATCGCTTGGGGCTTCTTGAGCTATTGCCTGGGGACTACCGCTCGCCGCCATCTCGGGTTTGCTAGCGACCGTACTTAGAAAGCGCGCTGGGCTTAACGAGGGCCGGCTAGCCCAGATCAACAGCGCGCTGGCGTTCTAATAACCAGTCGCTTGATCAGTCTTCCCGAGCGTCTTTGGACCCTCTGACTACCAATTCTGGGGTGTAGGCCGTCAGCGCTTGTCGGACAGAATGGCCTGATTGCGTAAGAGACGATTCCTGGCTCATCGTAGCCCTGTTGGGGAGCCACGTTGAGACAAGCAAGCAAGCGCATACGACTCTGCGCCGGATATTGACGGATGTTGCTAACGACCTTCGCGACCGAGGCGTGTTGGATGAAGAAGAATGCTTCATTGACGCGACCTTCGTTATGGCCAGGGGCGGCGGCGCGGAGATCGGACCCACGAAGCGCGGAAAAGGCATGAAAATCATGGCGATTGTTGATCGCCATGGATTGCCGCTCTCGGTCAGCACGCATGCGGCGAACCATCACGAAGTCCGCTTGGTGCAGCTCTGCTTCGACTTCTACATGATCGAAGCCAAGCCAGAGAACCTGATTGGCGATCGCGCTTACGACAGCGATCCGCTGGACGACGAATTGCGCCGAGATGGCATCGA
>DASZFQ010000150.1:0-2202 GCA_035939595.1 Casimicrobiaceae bacterium | reverse complement strand
TTAGTTGTCGAACAGGTTTCGCACGACAACCAAGCTCTGGGAGAAGTTGCTGTTACTGCGGTCGCGTAACGGCCTGAAGATAGGTAAGTCTTTGTTTATTTGGTCGGGGTGAGAGGATTTGAACCTCCGACCTCTACGTCCCGAACGTAGCGCTCTACCAGGCTAAGCTACACCCCGACGGCCGCAGCGAAGGACGGCGGCGGCGGCTTGCTTCAATACATTCTCTTCACAGCGAAACGCGCCAATTCTAGCAGAGTTTCGCGATCGGGAGAATCGGACAGGACGGAGAGACATGCCGCTGCCTGCGCGCTTTCTTCCTCGGCGCAATGGCGCGCATATTCGAGCGCGTGGGTGCGCGAGAGGACCGCGAGCACCGGATTGAAGTCGTCGCGGCGGCCGCGGGCGAGCGCGTCGCGGATCAGCGTCGCATCCGCACTCGACCCGACGCGCATGGCACGGATCAGCGGCAGAGTCGGCTTGCCTTCGGCGAGGTCATCGCCGAGGTTCTTTCCGATCGCCTCATGGTCGCCGGAGTAGTCGAGCACGTCGTCGATCAACTGGAATGCGGTCCCCAGATGCATGCCGTAGCGCGCCAGCGCCTCTTCGATGGCCGGTTCGGCGGAACCGAGAACGGCGCCCAGCTGCGCCGCCGCCTCGAACAGCTTCGCCGTCTTGCGCCGGATCACGTCGAGGTAGGCCTCCTCCCTGATATCGGGATTGCCGGTATTGAGCAGCTGCAGCACTTCACCCTCGGCGATCACGTTGGTCGCATCCGAAAGGATGCGCAGCGCACGCAGGCTATCGACCGCAACCAGCAGCTGGAAGGCGCGTGAGTAGAGAAAATCACCGACCAAGACACTGGCGGCGTCGCCGAACATCGCATTTGCGGTTGCGTGACCGCGACGCAGCGACGACTCGTCAACGACGTCGTCGTGCAGCAACGTCGCGGTATGGATCATTTCGATTACCGCTGCCAGCGTATGGTGGTGCGAGCCCCGATGTCCGCAGGCCCGCGCGGTGAGGACGAGCAGCGCGGGCCGGAGCCGCTTTCCGCCGCCACCAATGATGTACTCGGCGACCTGGCGGATCAACGCGACGTTCGAGGCCAGGCTCGTGCGCAACACACGATCGACCGCCTGCATGTCGTCGTGCAGAACGCGCTCGAGCAGCGGGATGGTCACGGGATGAGGGTGTGCAGCGATGGCGGCCCGGCGACCGTCGGAGGCGCCGCCGAAAACACGAATTGCGCCGGCGCGCCGCCTTTGCCACAGCCGCGTATTCTACCCGATGCCTGCTGCGGCGAGCGGACCCTGGCCGCGCCGCGGTGCGTACTTTGACAACGCGGCCCTAACAGCTTAAAATTGTTGCCTTTTTTGCACCACTGCACAGGGAGTTCCTATGTATGCGGTCATCAAGGCCGGCGGCAAGCAATACAAAGTCGCCCCGGGTGAAAAACTCCGGGTGGAACTGATGCCGGCCGAGGTTGGGGCGCAGGTCGACTTGGGCCCGGTGCTGCTAGTCGGCGACGGTGCCTCGGTCCGTCTCGGCCAACCGACGGTTGCCGGCGCGACAGTGAAAGCCACCGTGCTTGCCCACGGCCGCGGCGAGCGGCTGCAAATTTTCAAAATGCGCCGGCGCAAGCACTATCAGAAGCATCAGGGTCATCGCCAGGGTTTTACCGAACTCAAGATCGACGATATCGTCGGCTGAACGAACCAGTTCAACGCAAGCAACAGGGCAACCAGACATGGCACACAAAAAAGCAGGCGGCAGCTCGCGCAACGGCCGCGATTCACAAGCCAAGCGGCTGGGCGTGAAAGCCTTCGGCGGCGAGCCGATCAGCGCCGGCGCGATCATCATCCGCCAGCGCGGGACGAAGGTGCATCCAGGTGTCAACGTCGGCATGGGCAAGGATCACACCCTGTTTGCGCTGGTCGCCGGCCGGGTTGAATTCAAGGTCAAGGGCGCCGGCCAGAAAACCGTCGTCAGCGTGGTGCCGGTCGCTTAGGTACTCCCCGGTCTCGCTGCAAGCGAAGATCCCCGCCGCGGCGGGGATTTTTATTGGTGTGCCGAGCATGTTTGACGGTCTGGAGGTGCAATTCCTCTGCCCAACCTGATGGTGGTGAAGGGCTAGCGAAGCGCAAGGGCGTTACCGCGAGGTAGGGTCTGAAGGCAGCGTGGAGCAAAGCCACGACCCGACGA
>DASZFQ010000149.1:0-2193 GCA_035939595.1 Casimicrobiaceae bacterium | reverse complement strand
CTCCTGCGAACCCCGCCACCAGGGCGTTTCCCAGAATGGCTGGTCAAGGACCTGTTCTCTCGTGTACCCGCACCACTCCACGGCCAGGTTGTTCACTTCCCGCAAGCAGCCTTGCAGGTCCAGGATGCCGGCAAAAAGGCCCGACCGGTTGAAGAGCGCCTCGAACTTGGCGGCGGTCGCCAGATGATCGTGCAACAGCGTTGCTTGCCGGGCGCCGAGCGCTTTGACCTCCGTGACATCGCGGTTGACCTCGAGCACGGTGTCGGCGCCGAGCAACTGCATCCGGCCGTCGACAACGACTTCATTGCCATCCTTGCGGACATGGCGCAACTCGCCGGACCAGTAACGCTCGCTGCGCAGCTGCGATTGCAGCTCGGCAAAGTCGATGGGGAATTTGGTTTGCAGCAGAGAGTGGCTGCTGCGTCCGACCGCCTCTTGCGGTGAGAACCCGTAAAGTCGCTCGGCCCCCGCGTTCCAGAACTCGATCGCTCCATGCAGACGCCACATCAGCATCGGTTCGTACGACAGTGTAAGCAGATTGGCCAAGCGCTCCGCACGCTCGGACGTCGCCTCAGTCTCCGCAGACTCGATGTCCATCTGCAACTCGACTTTGCCGTGCACGCCAAGCCGTCGGCCACGACGCTTGAGAGCCGTTTGCCGGTGGCCGCAAGTCACTCATACCACTATTAGGACCGGTTGCTCGCGGGATTTCAAGGAGAGTCGCGGTCGGAGTGGATCTTGGCGGCCGTGGACTCCATGTCCGCGTCAAGAGCCGGAAACCCAAGTCCCCGACGCAGCCACACGGTGCAAAGGACCAAAATCGCTCGCATTCGAGTCAAAACGCCGACTGGAAGTCGGCGGCCATTGCACCCGGACCCGGAATCAGGCCAGGCGGGCACTTGCCGAGGATGATCATGCCGAGAACTTCATCCTTGGTTACGTCCCGAACGCGAGCCGTGCCGACAACGCGCCCATTCTTCATGGTGCAAATGCGGTCGGCGAGATCAAAGACATCATGAATATCGTGGCTGATCAGGAAGATGCCGATGCCGTCAGCCTTGAGCTGCTTGACGAGCTCGCCAACCTGCGCGGTCTCCTGCGGTCCGAGTGCCGCCGTCGGTTCGTCCATGATCAGAATGCGCGCGTTGAACAGGATCGCCCGCGCGATCGCCACCGACTGGCGCTGGCCGCCGGATAGCGCCTTGACGGGGTCTTTGAAGCGTTGGAAGTGCGGGTTGAGGCGGCCAATCACCCTGCGCGCCTCGGCCTCCATGGCGATGTCGTCAAGGGTCCCCCAACTTGTTCGAAGCTCGCGGCCGAGAAACAGATTGGCGGCGGCGTCGACATTGTCGGCCAGCGCCAGAGTCTGATAGATCGTCTCGATGCCATATTTCTTGGCGTCGCGGGGATTGGTGATCGTTGCTTCCTCGCCGCGAATGTAGATAGTCCCCGAATCGCGCTTATAGGCGCCGGAAAGAATCTTGATCAGCGTCGACTTGCCCGCGCCGTTGTGGCCGAGTATCGCCATCACCTCGCCTTCGTGGAGGTCGATCGTCGCCCGGTCGACGGCGTGGACGCCGCCGAACGAGATCGAAATGTCGCGCATCTCGACGAGAGGGGTGCGTGCCGCGTCCATGGCGCGCCCTAGATTTCTAGCCCGAGCATGATCCTGGCTCCATTTTTGGGATCATGTGCTATTGCGCCCGGCGCCGGTAGACGGTGTCGAGCCATACCGCGAGCACCAGGACGGCGCCAACGACAATGCTTTGGAGGGGCGTGTCGACGCCGAGCAGAACCATGCCCGATTGGAGCGACTGCATGAGCACGGCGCCGAGCATCGCTCCGACAACGGTGCCGACGCCGCCCGCCAGCGACGTTCCGCCGATGACAGCGGCCGCGATCACCAACAGTTCGGCGAGTGTGCCTTCTGAGTTCGTAGCGGCGTTGAGACGCGCGATCGACACCGCGCCGCCGACGGCGGCGAGCAGCCCCATCAGCATGAAGATCTTCGTGATCACCCAGCGCGTGTTGACACCGGCGAGCTCGGCCGCGTCCGGGTTGCCGCCGATCGCGTAGACATAGCGGCCGAAGCGCGTTCGCGTCGCGAGGAAGGTCATCACCACGCCGACTCCGATCGCGATCAGAACCGGAACGGCGATCCCATGCGAGATGAAAAGGCCGCTCTCCGGGACC
>DASZFQ010000148.1:0-2403 GCA_035939595.1 Casimicrobiaceae bacterium | reverse complement strand
CTCCTGCGAACCCCGCCACCAGGGCGTTTCCCAGAATGGCTGGTCAAGGACCTGTTCTCTCGTGTACCCGCACCACTCCACGGCCAGGTTGTTCACTTCCCGCAAGCAGCCTTGCAGGTCCAGGATGCCGGCAAAAAGGCCGGACTGGTTGAAGAGTGCCTCGAACTTGGCGGCGGTCGCCAGATGATCCCGCAGCAGCGTTGCTTGCCGGGCGCCGAGCGCTCTGACCTCCGTGACATCACGGTTGACCTCGAGCACGGTGTCGGCGCCGAGCAACTGCATCCGGCTGTCGACAACGACTTCATTGCCATCCTTGCGGACATGGCGCAGTTCGCCGGACCAGTAACGCTCGCTGCGCAGCTGCGATTGCAGCTCGGCAAAGTCGATGGGGAATTTGGTTTGCAGCAGAGAGTGGCTGCTGCGTCCGACCGCCTCTTGCGGTGAGAACCCGTAAAGTCGCTCGGCTCCCGCGTTCCAGAACTCGATCGCTCCGTGCAGACGCCACATCAGCATCGGTTCGTACGACAATGTAAGCAGATTGGCCAAGCGCTCCGCACGTTCGGAGGCCGCCTGTGTCTCCGCAAACTCGCTGCCCATCTGCAACTCGACTTTGCCGTGCACGCTAAGCCGTCAGCGACGACGCCTGAGAGACGTTCGCCGGTGGCCGCAACAGCATAGCACTCATACCACTATTAGGACCGGCTGCTCGCGGGATTTCAAGGAGAGTCGCGGTCGGAGGGGATCTTGGCGGCAGTGGGCTCCATGTCCGTATCAAGAGCCGGAAACCTAAGTCCCCTGACGCAGCCACACGGTGCAAAAGGGGACCAAAATCGCTGGCATTCGAGTCAAAATGCCGACTGGACGGTGAATAGAGCTAAAGGGATGCCCTTGGCTGGCGGCCATTCGCGGAAGGCCGCTGCGGTTACGGCTGCCAGGAAGCCAGGAACGGCTTGCGGAAGGCAGGCGGAAAGCTGGCGGCGGCAAAGCCGTCGTCGGAAAAGCGTGCACCGCCCCGTCGGTCACTCAAGATCGGGAGGCGCGAAAGCTCAGGTCGCGGCGGCCATCGCACCCGGGCCCGGAATCACGCCAGGCGGGCACTTGCCGAGGATGATCATGCCGAGAACTTCATCCTTGGTTACGTCCCGAACGCGAGCCGTGCCGACCACGCGCCCATTCTTCATGGCGCAAATGCGATCGGCTAAATCAAAGACGTCATGAATATCGTGGCTGATCAGGAAGATGCCGATGCCGTCTGCCTTAAGCTGCTTGACGAGCTCGCCAACCTGCGCTGTCTCCTGCGCTCCGAGTGCCGCCGTCGGTTCGTCCATGATCAGAATGCGCGCGTTGAACAGGATCGCCCGCGCGATCGCCACCGACTGGCGCTGGCCGCCGGATAGCGCCTTGACGGGGTCTTTGAAGCGTTGGAAATGCGGGTTGAGGCGGCCCATCACCCTGCGCGCCTCGGCCTCCATGGCGATGTCGTCAAGGGTCCCCCAACTTGTTCGGAGCTCGCGGCCGAGAAACAGATTGGCGGCGGCGTCGACATTGTCGGCCAGCGCCAGAGTCTGATAGATCGTCTCGATGCCATATTTCTTGGCGTCGCGGGGATTGGTGATCGTTGCCTCCTCGCCGCGAATGTAGATAGTTCCCGAATCGCGCTTGTAGGCGCCGGAAAGAATCTTGATCAGCGTCGACTTGCCGGCGCCGTTGTGGCCGAGTATCGCCATCACCTCGCCTTCGTGGAGGTCGATCGTCGCCCGTTCGACGGCGTGAACGCCGCCGAACGAGATCGAAATGTCGCGCATCTCGACGAGAGGCGTGCCTGAGGCGTCCGTGCCGCGCCCTAGATTTTTAGCCTGAGCATGATCCTGTCCGAAAGCGGCTCCATTTTTTGGGATCATGTGCTATTGCGCCCGGCGCCGGTAGACGGTGTCGAGCCATACCGCGAGCACCAGGACGGCGCCAACGACAATGCTTTGAAGGGGCGTGTCGACGCCGAGCAGAACCATGCCCGATTGGAGCGACTGCATGAGCACGGCGCCGAGCATCGCTCCGGCAACGGTGCCGACGCCGCCCGCCAGCGACGTTCCGCCAATGACAGCGGCCGCGATCACCAACAGTTCGGCGAGCGTGCCTTCTGAGTTCGTAGCGGCGTTGAGACGCGCGATCGACACCGCGCCGCCGACGGCGGCGAGCAGCCCCATCAGCATGAAGATCTTCGTGATTACCCAGCGCGTGTTGACGCCGGCGAGCTCGGCTGCCTCCGGGTTGCCGCCGATCGCGTAGACATAGCGGCCGAAGCGCGTTCGCGTCGCGAGGAAGGTCATCACCACGCCGACTCCGATCGCGATCAGAACCGGAACGGCGATCCCATGCGAGATGAAAAGGCCGCTCTCCGGGACC
>DASZFQ010000147.1:0-3232 GCA_035939595.1 Casimicrobiaceae bacterium | reverse complement strand
ACAAGACGTTCTTGGTTTGCGGCGCGTTCGCGGGGTTGACGTTGTCGACGCAGGTCTTCGCTGCTGAGGGAAAGTACGATCAGCAGTCCTGCTATGCTGGCCCACTCCACCTCATCCAGCACGCCGAAGGCGTCAGGTCGGGGTCGTCCAATGTTGTTGGTATGATGAATGGTGCGGAAGGTAGCCCGTTTCAGATGCTTTCGGGGCGGTGTGTCGGTACATTTTCGATAGTCGGGGGCCAGCTCGACAACAACGGAACCTGCGAGTTCGTAAACGCAGCAGGCGACAAATTCTTTGGCGTATATGCTCGGAAGGGAGATCCTGCAAAGGCTGAGGGTACATGGCACGTTGTCCACGGTACCGGAAAATTTGCTGACATGAGCATGGATGTAGCGCGACAATCTGGATGAGAACACAGCGACAATCAGGATGGCCATTTCGGCGGTCGCGGCGGGAGGATGATTGTCGCGGCCCGACGATAACGCAAGGGATATTTTCGTGACGCGTGATTTGGTTGTCGTGGAACGACAATCAGGATGAGCCTTTGATTGTCGCGCGCGTTGGCGGGCGTCCTGCTCCGCGGGCTTTGTCGACAGCCGCTTTTCGCCGATAGCTGTCGACATTCATTTCGAGGATCGTGGCGTGGTGGACGAGACGATCGATGGCGGCGAGGGTCATGGCTTGATCCGGGAAGATTTTACCCCATTCGCCGAATGGTTGATTGGCGGTGATGAGCATCGATCGCCGCTCGTAACGGGCGCTGATCAGTTCGAACAGAACGCTGGTCTCCGCTTGATCCTTGGTGACATAGGCAAGATCGTCGAGAATGAGCAGATGATATTTGTCGAGTTTGGCAATCGCTGCTTCGAGCACGAGATCGCGGCGCGCGATCTGGAGTTTTTGCACGAGGTCGGTGGTTCTGGTGAACAACACGCGCCAGCCCTTTTCGATCAGAGCCATGCCGAGCGCTGCCGCCAGATGCGATTTGCCTCCGCCAGGCGGGCCAAAACACAAGAGATTGGCGCCCTTTTCGAGCCAGGCATCGCCGGCGGCGAGCGCCTGCACCTGCGCCTTTGAGATCATCGGCACGGCATCGAAGTCGAACGCGTCGAGGGTCTTTCCCGGCGGCAGTCGGGCTTCCTCCAGGTGACGTTCGAAGCGCCGCCGGCTTCGCTCCACCATCTCCTGTTCGGCGAGGGCGGCCAGGAAGCGGGCGGCGGGCCAGCCTTCCTTGTCGGCGGTCTGCGCCAGAGCGGTCCAGATCAGCTTGATGCCGGGCAGCCGCAGTTCACCGAGCAGCAGGTCGATGCGGGCGGCGTCGATCTTGTCGGTCGCATTCATGCGGCTTCTCCCACGGCCGTGGCGATCTGGTCGTAGATGGCGAGCGATGGCAGCGTGACGACGACGACCGGCAATGCCACGCCCTTCGGGCGGAAGCGTTCGATGAGCGCCTTGAGGTCCGGGAGGACGCCGTCGTCGAGCACGGCTTGCAGTGCAACGGCGAGTTCCGCCTCGCAGGTGCGTTCGTGTGCGAGCGCCAGAAGACCGACCATGGCGCGGCAGGCGGGTCTCTCGCCGATTCCAGCGAGCAAGGCGTCGAACGCAAGGGCGTAGGCGCGGCGGGGAAAGAGCTGGTCACGATAGACCAGATTGAGCAGCGCCATCGGCTTGCGGCGCAGGGAATGAATGACA
Organism: Casimicrobiaceae bacterium; assembly: GCA_035939595.1. GTDB lineage: Bacteria > Pseudomonadota > Gammaproteobacteria > Burkholderiales > Casimicrobiaceae > PALSA-1003. The sequence goes on along the minus strand of DASZFQ010000147.1, from coordinate 1,540 downwards.
TGGCGATAATCGATGACATGGCCATGTTTGCCGTTTGGCTGCGCTCGCCCGCGCCGCAAGGTCACGATGTGCGTGGCGCCCTGGAAGCATTCGAGCCGGTCATCATAAAGACGCACGCGCAACCGATGACCGATCAGTCGGGATGGGACCGAGTAAAACACCTTGCGCAACGTGAAGGCGCTGGATGTCGTGACGTCGACGTTGACCTCCTCATAGTCGGCGGTCTTGCGGACCGGCAGTTTCTTTAGCGCCATCCGCTCCTGATCGATGCGCTTGGCATTGCGCGCGTTGCCGCGGCCAACGATCTCGTCGACGAAGCCCCGCCATGCCGGAAGATCGTCGAAGTCGCGCGAGGCACGCAGCAGCAGGGCATCTGCGAGCGCTCTTTTGAGATGGCCATGCGCGCTTTCGATCGAACCATTCTCGTGCGACACGCCGGGATTGTTGCGGGTCGGCGTCATGCCGTAGTGGCCGCAGAACGCCTCGTAACGTGTTGTCAAATCCTCTTTGGCGTCGGCGCCGAGATTGCGGAAGGCTGCCGAAAGGCTGTCGCTTCGATGTTGCTCGGGAACGCCGCCCAGCGACCACAGGGCGTTCTGCAACCCTTCCGCCAGCGCGACAAAACTTTCGCCGCCGAGCACGACATGGGCGTGTTCGAAGCCGGAAAAGGGCAGACGGAAGTGATAGAGCCGGCAGTCGAGCAACTGGCCGGCGATGGTGATGCCAAGATCGGCGACCTCGGTGAAGTCCGACAACCCCATGCGGCCCGGCGGATGCTCCTGGCGGAAGATCACCTCCCGATCCGGGCCATTCACCGCTCGCCACGCCCTGATCCGCCGCTCCAGCGTCCGCCGCGTCCCGGAGCCCAGTTCCGGATGCCGACGGCATAGTTCCTCGAACACGGCGATCGGCCTCAATCCGGGAGCAGCTTTGAGCATCGGGAGGACTTCGTTCTCCCAGACACCGGTGAATGGATCGGCTCGCCGGCGTTCGCGGGGCGCCTTCTTTTGGGTTGGGAGTCGGGGGTCCTTTTCGAACCGGTAGGCGGCGGACGTGCTGAAACCAGCCTTTGCACCGGCGATGGCTGGCGAATGGTTGCGACGCAAGTTCATGAAAAGCCTCATTTGTTGATCGGTGACATGTCGGCCGGCCAAAGAATTGGTCCTCTCGAAAGAGAAAGCCGACCCTTTACCAGCCGCCGTTACCGCCAAATGAGGCCCTTCGGGCGCCCACGCCGCTGCTGGGGTAACTCCGGTCGGGCTACGCCCTCCCTTCGTCACCCCAGCAGCGGCGCATTCTCATCCTGATTGTCGCGGGATTCTCATCTTGATTGTCGCGCCGGACCAATCTTCAGGCCGTGCTCGGTTCGCATGTGGTACGCTATGTGCCGAGCCAGCGTGGACTTGCCGATACCTGAGCCCGCCGTTTGCGTGGTTATCTCGCCCTTCCGCAGGCCCATGAGCTTCGCGTTGAGCTGGGGATACGGCAGTTCGTAGCCGGCACTCCGCTTCTTCTTGAGGTGTTCCTTGGTGAACTCGCG
>DASZFQ010000146.1:0-3008 GCA_035939595.1 Casimicrobiaceae bacterium | reverse complement strand
GAATTACAGTGAGCGTCCGGCGACCCGCGCGTTCTTGACTGACATGGTGTAATCTCCGTGAGCGTCCGGCGAACCGCGTGGCGGCGTAAGAATTCTTCGCCGCCCCGGTAATCCATTCGTCAAGCGATTTCATCAATCAGGCATCGTTAATACGAAGGAGTCTTACCATGTCGAAGAACCTCAGCGGCAAAGTGGCGTTGGTCACCGGCGGCTCACGCGGCATTGGCGCCGCGGCCGCGCGGGCACTGGCGGAAAAAGGGGCCAACGTGGCGATCAGCTACTCGGCTTCTCCCGACAAGGCGGAGGCGGTGGTCCGCGGTCTCACGAGCAAAGGCGTTCGTGCCACGGCATTCAGAGCCGACCAGGGCAAGCCAGCGGAGGTCGCAAAGCTTGTCGGAGACGTGGTAGAACGGTTCGGCCGGCTCGATATCCGTGAGCGTCCGGCGACCCGCGTTCTTGACTGACATGGTGTAATCTCCGTCAAGGAGGTGACCATGTCCACAAGTAAGCAACGGCATTCGAGCAAGGAACGGTTCTGGCGTACGATGGTGCGCCAGTGGCGCAGCAGCGGTCTGTCGGTGCGGGCGTTTTGCGTCGAACACGAACTAGCGGAGCCGAGTTTCTACGCGTGGCGGCGCACTCTCGGCGCGCGGGACGTGGGGACGGTTCACTTCGCGCCGGTTCAGGTAATACCGGATCCCAGACCCCAGCCTACAGCCGACGGTTTGCCGGCCAACTTGGAGCTGGTCCTGGGCGGCGGCCGTCGGCTGCGGATCGGCGCAGGTTTTGATGGGCCGACTTTGCAGCGTCTGCTGGCTCTGCTGGAGGAGGGCCGGCCATGATGGTGAGTTTGCCCACTTCGGTGCGCATCTGGCTGGCCACGCAGGCGACCGACTTGCGCAAATCGTTCGACAGTCTGGCCGAGCTGGTCCGCCAGCAACTCCAGGGCGATCCCGAGTCGGGTCAGCTCTTCGTTTTTCGCAACAAGCGTGCCGACCGCGTCAAGCTGCTCTATTGGGATGAAGACGGTTTTGTGATCGTCTACAAACGGTTGGAAGTCGGCACCTTTCGCTTTCCCCACGCCGAGGCTGCCGGCGTCGAGATCCGCGCCGCCGACCTGCAGATGTTGCTGGACGGCGTTGATCTGACCAGCGTCAAGCGCGGACGCCGCTATCGCCGACCGATGCCAGCCTGAGCGGTGTCAGCCTGAGCGGTGTCAGCGCGGACGCGATGCAAGGCTAACCATCACGGACGCTCATGGGCGTCCGTTTTTGTTGCGCCGAGTATGCCCATCCAGCCACACGAAGCCGACGTGACATGGCCATGTCACTGACACAAACGTTTTTGCAAAACTTTCGCCGATTGTGAAACCATCGGCTTGGCCGGCGCGTCTTATCGGCATGAGCACGGCGGCTCATCCTCCTGATCCTGTCTGCACCGGCAACGTCCCGCTGCCGACGCCCGAGCAACTGCCGAACGACATCGACGTGCTCAAGCATATGATCGTCGAGATGGCGATCACGCTGCATCGGGAACGTCTCGACAAGGAAGCGTTGCAGCACCGGATGGCTTTGCTGCTGCAGCGTATCTACGGGCCACGCACCGAGCGTTTCAATCCCGATCAGTTACTGTTGTTCGCCGACGCTACCGACGACGCTGCCGCCGCTGCCGACGACGACGCGGCGGAACAACCGGCGGCTGCGGAGTCTTTGCCAGCAGCGACCAGGCGGCGGCGTGGCAAGCCGCATGGACGTGGCAAACTGTCCGAGAACCTGCCACGCCGTCCCGTGCATCACGAATTGACCGAAGCCGAGCGCCTCTGCATCTGTGGCCAGAAGCGCATCGAGATCGGCGTGGACGTCAGTGAACAACTCGACTACCAGCCGGCGTCCGTCTTCATATGGCAACACTTTCTTCACAAGTATCTCTGCCCGCGCTGTGCCAAGAAGTCGGCCGAGGCAACCATGGTCACACCCAACGAAGCATCTGCACACTCGACCACGGCCGGTGCGGCGGCTGCCGACTCGGCCACGACCGCTCCGCCGACGGACCCGGCCATGATTCGCGTCGCGGCCGGTCCCATCGGCCCGGCGATCATCACGGCCGCCAAGCCGCCCATGCCGATCGCCAAGGGACTGCCCGGACCAGGACTGCTGGCCCAGGTGATCGTCAGCAAATACTTCGATCATCTGCCGCTCTATCGCCAGCAAGCGATCCTCGCGCGACAAGGCGTCCCGATGCACCGCTCGACGCTGTGCGACTGGATGGCCGCGAGTGCCCAGTTGCTGCGGCCGCTCTATGACCGGATGGTGTCCCTGGTCGTGCAATCGAAGTGGCTGCACACCGACGACACGCCCGTCAAGAATCTGGGCCACGCGCCCGACGCCACGGCGACCGCGCGTTTCTGGATTTATTGGGGCGATCGCACTCATCCGTACAACGTCTTCGACTTCACGATCAACCGCAAGCGAGATGGCCCGCAGAAGTTCCTTGCCGATTTCCACGGTTACCTGCACGCCGACGCCTTCAGCGGTTACGACGCGTTGTACCTGCCCAGTCCGCGCCGCGACACCGCGCCGATCATCGAGGTGGCCTGCAACGCGCACGCGCGGCGCAAGTTCCACGAGGCGCGGGGCAGCGACCTGCTGCGCGCGCACCAGGCGTTGGGCTACTATCGGTCGCTCTACGTGCTGGAGCGCGGCGCCCGCGACGCTGGACTTGACGACACCGGCCGCTTGCAGATGCGCCAGGACATCGCGCTGCACTTGCTCAACCACTTCCACACCTGGCTGGAGGAACAGCGCCCCAAGGTGCTGCCCAAGAGTCCGATGGCCGAGGCGATCGGCTACGCTTTGAACAACTGGGCCGCGCTGATCCGTTACACCGAGGCAGGCTTCCTGTCGATCGACAACAATGTTGCCGAACGGGAAATGAAGCGGATCGCGATCGGCAGAAAGAATTGGCTCTTCGTCGGCTCGGACAACGGCGGCCGAACGGCAGCGGTGCTG
>DASZFQ010000145.1:0-2680 GCA_035939595.1 Casimicrobiaceae bacterium | reverse complement strand
CAGAGGTTCTTGCTCGCCCCAAAAGCCTGGACGGCGTCTTCACGTTCGATCTCGAACGCGACGGTCGCGAGTAGGACAAACTGAATTCAACACAAGGAGAATCCACAATGCAGGAGAAACAAGTGCTGGAGCGTGCCTTCGCGATGCCGCTGACCAGCCCTGCCTATCCGCCCGGACCGTACCGGTTCGTCAACCGCGAATACCTGATTATCACCTATCGCACCGATCCGGCGAAGCTGCGCGCGGTGGTGCCCGAGCCGCTCGAACTCGATCAGCGCGAAGCGCTGGTGAAGTACGAATTCATCCGCATGCCGGATTCGAATGGTTTCGGCGATTACACCGAGAGCGGGCAGGTGATCCCGGTCTCCTTCCGTGGCCGCAAGGGCAGCTACACGCACTGCATGTTCCTCAACGACGAGGGTCCGATCGCCGGCGGCCGCGAGCTCTGGGGCTTTCCAAAGAAACTGGCAGAGCCGACGCTGCGAACTGAGGTCGACACGCTCCTCGGGACCCTGGATTATGGTCCGGTTAGAGTCGCGACCGGAACGATGGGCTACAAACACAGCGAGGCCAATTTGGTACACGTCAAGGCTTCGCTAGAGGCGCCGAACTTCCTGCTCAAGATCATTCCGCACGTCGACGGCAGCCCGCGTATCTGCGAGCTCGTCGAATATCACCTGGAGGATGTCACGATAAAGGGCGCTTGGACTGGGCCTGCGGCGCTCCACCTGTCACCTCACGCTTTGGCACCGGTTGCCGAGTTGCCGGTTCTCGAGGTCGTGTCCGCAACCCACATTCTTGCTGACCTTACGCTCGGCCTCGGCAAGGTAGTGCACGACTATTTGCGGCAGCCAAGCCGGGCGACGCTGGGCAGCAAAGAAATGGCTTTGGCGAGTTGATGCCAACCTCCACACCAAAGCGGCTTGTGACGCAGTGTGTGCGTCCGGTCGCCGCAAACTTGGATCGGTTCATGCAACGAGCTTCGGAATTTCCAGTTCAAACAACCGCAAGAATTGGATGTTGCGAGCCCCGCAACCCACCGATTCTTGCGATATCGGCGAGGCGATCCAGAAGGGTTATCGATGTCCGCAAAATGACGTCGGCCCACGTTTTCGAGGGCCTGCCAGCCAGCGCGAAGAGGCGGCGGCGTGTTAGACAATACGGCCGGGTCTCCGCCCGCTTCGTGGGGATTGCCCGCCAGCGTTAGATCGGAAAGATAAGTAATTTCAGTGGCACCGGGAGATTTTAAGTCCCTTGCGTCTACCAGTTCCGCCACGTCCGCTTTGGTCGAGCGCGATAGCTCTAGGATGAATCGCGATCGCGCTCTATTTTATTATTGAGCATGATCTTATCGGAAAACCGGTTCCCACTTTTCCGGATCATGCTCGTAGATCAGATACTTAGCGCGTTTTCTTAGCGAAAGGAATTGGGATAGTGTGCCCCGTAAAACAACCCTTCCTTAAGCTGCCGGGATGGCCAAGGTAAAGCCTCATTGCGGACATCTCACCCTGCTTTAGGCAATCTCAATGGTGTCCGTTTACGAAGGCCGAATGATCGATCGCGCGTGCCATATCGGGCATCGAGCACGCCTCGGCGCTGTCGCGGCGTTGCTCGGGCTTGGCTTTTCGCTTTGCGGCTGCGCCGAGATGAGCGATAGCATGACGTCGGCCTTCGCCGACCCCGCCAAATACGATCTCTACGATTGCAAGCAGCTGGAGCCGGAGCGCAAATCCCTTTCCGCGCGCGCTGCGGAGTTGCAGGGCCTGATGGCGAAAGCCGAAACCGGTGCTGCCGGTTCTCTGGTCTCCGAACTCGCCTATCGCAACGACTATATTGCGGTGCGCGGCCAGGCCAAGCTCGCCGAAGAAGCCTGGCGCCGCAACAAATGTCATGAGTTGCCGCCGGAGAAGACAGCCACACCGGACAAACCAGCCGCACCGTCTGCGAATGCGAAGCCTGCGCCGGCATCGCGCTCCGGCGGCGCCGTCTATTAGGCGTCAGGCTACACCTGCCAGTCGTAGATCCAGTCCTGGCGCGCCAGCATCCGCTGGGGACCCAACGCGCGGATCGTCAAGTCGCGCGCCATCGCCGCAGGCCCGGTGAGGTGATAGATCCGCCCGGCCCGTCGCGAGGCCCGCTGCACCCGTGCCACGCGCGACCGGCGCAGCCGCACATAGCGCTTCAGCGCCGCCGTCACGTCGGCGGCATTGTCTCCGCCGCCCTCGGCGAGGCATTTTGCCAGCACCGCACCATCCTCGACCGCCATTCCCGCGCCCTGCGCGGCAAACGGCAGCATCGCGTGCGCCGCGTCGCCGAGCAGAGCGATGGTGCCGCGCGACCATCCGCCCCAATCGTCGAGCGTGAACAGCGCCCATTTGCGCCAGACGTCGACGGCGCCGACCATCATCCGCGCCGGGCTCGGCCAGTTTGACCGCACCAAGGCATTTTTGACCTCGAACGGATCGCCAGGCGCGCTCCAGCCCGGCCGGTTCCATGTTCCCGGCAGCACCGCCACCACATTGATCTGCCGCGCGCCGGCGATCGGATAGGCGACAAGATGCGCGTCCGGTCCCATCCAGAGTTGCACCCGGCGCGAGGTATATTCGCGCGGCAATTGGGTGGCATCGAGTGTTCCGCGCCAGGCGATCAGCCCGGAGAATTGCGGCTGAACGTCGGGGAA
>DASZFQ010000144.1:0-3515 GCA_035939595.1 Casimicrobiaceae bacterium | reverse complement strand
CTGAAGGAATTCTCCACGCCGCAGACCCCCTTCGAAATCGACGGGGCGAACCGCGCCGAAAGTCTCGTGCGTGAATCCGGCGGTGCGCCCGTCGAAGCGAACAAGGTTTGGCAGGCCATCGCCCTGCACGATATGCGCGCTACCATTCCACAGCACCAATCGCCGGAAGCGACACTCGTTGCGGCCGGTGCCGGCGCGGACGTGGGTGGGCCTGAGGAAAACATCGTCAGCGCAGCGATCGTACGCAGCGTCGTCGCCGCTCTTCCGCGGCTGCAGTTCAAGGAGCGCTTCATCGCCCTGCTGACCGATCATTGTGTGCGCAAACTCGGCGCGCAGAGGGCGACCTGGCTTGAAGGATTCTGCCGTGTGCATTCGACAGTCCCTGCCAGCGCCACCGAGCAGGCAATTCTCGCAGCGCCTTTCGACGAATGACCGCCGCCACTGACGGGAAGCGCCAGAACGGGCTCGGATACTCGTTCGTCACGCGCGGCGCTGAGACGCACATGTTTGCCGCCGGCTCATCCGCTTTGGCCACGACATTAGCGAACGGCTGCTGCTTCGGAGATATCTGAAACCAAAACCGACCCGCTGCTCGATTCGCTGCGCAAAGAAGCGCGCTTCCAGGCATCGACCGGGCGATGAAGTTTCCCGACTGAATACGGCTAACGCCCTGGCAAGAGACATGCAGGACTGCGGTCTTTCGAGCGTCCGCTCGCGCGAAAATTACCGGCTGTCGATGAGCGGCGGCTCGTGGCCGTCTGCTGACGGATTGACCTCAATTTCCGGTTTTTACCCCGAGGGGACGCACGAGTTCCCACAAAGCGGTCATCGAAGCCGATGAAGGCGGACGCTCGCAGTTGAGGCACTCGCACCTCTTCACCGAGGATTACTGGTGATAGTACGGCCCTGAGGCCGGAAATCCCTGGGAAACTCTGTCGTTACAACGTCGCGTATCAGGGCTCAGTCCACTTTCGGTAGAGCTTGACAACAAACCATAGGTAGACGCTAACCGTGGGGACTTCCTGATGGAAACCCCTGTTGGCGAAATGACGCCGCGCTTGAGATTTCCGCTGCACGTGCACTCGTATACGTCACTCGGTGAGGCCGATTTCCCGAAGGAGCGTACGATACCGCGGATCCTTGCGCAGCCCCTCAAGCAGCCGATCCGTCGTGACCGCGCGGATGTCGTCGCGGCGAGCTCGCGCGCGATCGAGTGCGGGGAAAGCAGCGTTCATGTCGCCGCGAACTGCGTACACGGTCGCTAGTATGTAGGGGTTGTCACCGCACTGTGTGCGCGCAATCGCCAACGCGCGATCACTCTCCGGCCGATGTCCCTCGACGTGTTCCACGATCGCCGATCCGGCGAGCCGAACGCACGGTCTCGGATCGGCCGCGAACGCGGCGCGGGCCGCTGCCGGGTGGCCGTCCGAAACCTCGAGGCTTCCGAGATAGTAGTGTGCATCGTTGGCAATCGGGTCGCTTGCGGTTTCGACGGCCTTAGCCAAGGCCGCGCGCCCGCCCGCGAAGTCCCCGAGATCATAGCGATACCTTCCGAGGTTCGCCCATGCGTTGGATGCCAAGGGATTGGCGCCAACCGCACGCTCGGCTTCGGCGACAGCCTCCTTGAGATGGCCGCGGGTCGCGAGAACCTGGGCGTAACTTTCGCGCACGATCGCGGAAGCAGGATCGAGCCGCAGGGCCTCTTCGAGATCGGCTTGGGCACCGGCAACGTCGAAGTCGATCACACCGCGGACGTAGCCGCGTGTCTGGTAAGCCTCGGCGAACCGGGGCGCGAGCGCCACGCCCTTGTCGGCCAGCGCCCGGGCGTCGCGCCTCGCGACGGCGTCGTCAACTTCAACCAGCGCCGCCGCGAGTCCCGAATAGGCAGGGCCAAAGTCCGGTTCGATCGCGATGACTCGCTTGAACTCCTCAGCTGCCCGCCGGTGGCCGTCGGGGTCGGTCCGCCAAGACGAGTGGCGCCCGGCCAGATAGTGCTCGTAGGCCTCGCGGCTGGCGGGCCGTGATTCGTCATGCGGCGCGGCGGGCAGCAGTCGGACCTTCAGCGCGCCTACGACGGCGGCCGTGATGTCGTCCTGGACCTTGAAGATGTCGTCGAGTTGCCGGTCGTAGGTTTGCGACCACAAGTGATAGCCGTTGTCGGCTCTAACGAGCTGCGCCGTGACGCGTAACTGGTTGCCGGCTTTGCGAACGCTGCCTTCGAGGATGTGCGATACGGCGAGCGCCTTGGCGATCTCCGAGACGGTCGTCGACTTACCCTTGAAATAGAATGACGATGTACGCGCCGGCACGTAGAGGTCGGGTATCTTCGTAAGGGCGTCGATGAGCTCCTCGCTCAAGCCATCGGAGAAGTACTCCTGATCATGCTTCTCGCTCATGTCCACGAACGGCAGTACCGCGATGGACTTTTCGGTGACTGTTGATTGCGCCTCAGCAGCCGCGCGGTGTTCCGGCATCCAGCTTACGCGTGCATACCGCCACACCAGCCACGCGCCTCCGGCCACGATAGCGAGTGTCGCGAGCCATAATATCGCCCACGAAGTGCGACGCGATCGCTTCTGCGGCGTCGGCAAAATCAGTTGGTCCGGGACGCGTTTGTCAGCGTTAGCACTGGGCGTCGGCGTGCCAAGCAACGCCGCGATTCGACCGACGAATGCCTGAGTCGCTGCTCCGTTGGCTAGGCGACTCCACTGTACTTGACGGAATCGCTCCGGCACCGCCGCGCCTCGCTCGTCCGTCCCGTCGATCACCACCGGCACCAAGAACGTCTTGTGCTCCGCCATGTCGCGCATGCGGTCAAGAGCGATGCCCCATTCGCGCCGGAAGTAGCCTTCGTCACGCGCCTCGGTGTGTGCAGAGATGACCGGTATGAATAGCTGGCACCGGCGAATATGCTCGTCGATCTTGCGATCCCACGCGTCGCCGCCGCGAAGCTCGCTCTTGTCGAACCAAACCTCAACGCCAGCTGTCCGAAGCGCCTCACAAATGCGTTCCGCCGCCGCCGCATCCTCTGATGCGTAGCTCAGGAAAACCGCCTGCGAAGGCCCTGTCACGGCAATGCGACTCCGGGTCTTATTGTCTTGCGTGAACGCTGGGCATTTCCGCGAGCGTCAACTACCCCCTGCTCGGCCCCATGTTACCCCGTGCAGCAACGCGGCAGTCAAATCGCGACTTTCCGTCTGACCCAGGCTCTGCGAGGACTCCTGAAGGTTGGAGCTTGCTGTGTCAGTGGCCGCTATGTGGAAAATTGAAAGCGCTGCGCGACCGGCTGGTCATGGCCGGGAGGCGCCTGACTCGCCTCCCGATTCCGGACAGTCAGCAAGAAAACCCGAGAGGCATCGGTAAGGGTCGCTTGTTGACCGAGGCTGTGTGAAAACTCATTTCGCTCGCCGCGTGGGATCGCTAACAGACGAATTCGATGTGATAAGTCGCCTGAAATCGCATGTACGTGGCTGAAATAAACGCCCTAAAATGGCGCGCGCGCGTTTTCACACAGC
>DASZFQ010000143.1:0-2294 GCA_035939595.1 Casimicrobiaceae bacterium | reverse complement strand
ATCGGGCCGCGAGCTGACGGGAGATCCGCAGATCGGGCAGCCGCTGACGCTCCAGGCGGCGCGCCAGCTGGCGGCGACGGTGCACCGCGATCGCGCGCTCGGCCACGACGTCGTCGCCGACCATCGAGCGCGTCGGCATCGGCAGCGCACCGAGATCAAGGAGCGCGCCGCCAACACGTTCGGCGCCGGCGTGCGCGCCTACATCGCCGAGCACGCCCGGCCGGAGACGCGGAATTGGCTTGAGACCGCTCGGCTCTTGGGTCTGCGCTACCATGGTGATGGTGAACCCGAAGAAGCCAAGGGCGGCCTCGCGCAGCGCTGGGCAGACCGGTCGGTCGCCGGCATCGACGGCCACGACGTCTGGAGCGTGATCGACGAGGCCCGGCGGGTCGCTATACCCGGCATCACGGCGCGCAATCGCGACATATCCGACAGCCGTGGGCGCGCGCTCTTTGCCGCCCTCTCAAGCATGTTCAGCTGGCTCAAGCGTCAACGCCGCGTCGAGAGCAATCCGTGTGCGGGTGTGCACCGCCCCGCGGGGCCGGAGGCGCGCGATCGGGTGCTGACCGCCGACGAAATCCTCTGGTTCTGGCGGGCATGCGAATCCGTCGACGCGCCGCTGGCACCCAGCGCTCCGCGCCCGTTCGGACCGCTGCTCAAGGTGTTGCTGCTGACCGGCCAGAGGCGGAACGAAGTCGCCGGCATGACGCGCGCCGAATTGAGCGATGACGGCGCAACTTGGAACATCCCGGGCAGCAGAACGAAAAATGGCCGGGCGCACATCGTGCCGCTCTCTCCGCTGGTGCGCGAGCTGATTGCGAGCGTGAAGGCGAAGCCCGACAGTCCCTTCATTTTCACGACGACCGGCACGACGCCCGTGTCTGGCTGGAGCCGTATGAAGGATCGCCTCGATGCGGCGATGCTCGCCGCCGCGCGCGAGGAGGGCCACGCGGTCATTCAGCCGTGGACGCTGCATGACCTGAGGAGGACGTTCGTCACCGGCATGGTCGAACTTCACGTGCCGCCGCACGTCGTCGAATTGGTGGTGAACCACATTTCCGGCACTCGGGCTGGCGTCGCCGGCACCTACAACCGCTCCGAGCTGCTTCCCGAACGCAAGGCGGCGCTCGAACGCTGGGCGACGCACGTGCGAGGCCTCGTGGTGCCCTGGCCGGATAGCGTGGTTACCCTTTCGTCGCGCAAGGGGAAACGGAAGTGAGGGCGCGGCGCAAGCGCAGAGGCGCGCCGACGTCGAGCGATGAGCGCGCCGCCGGCCCTAACCTCGTGCTGGGCCTTGCGCTCGCAATTGCGCGGCTTCACACGGACAAGTCTGTGGAGTGCGCTGCGGCCTATCGCGAAAGCGACGAGGAAGCCAGCAGTGCCTGGCAGGCCGACCCAGAGTTCGGTAACGCGCTGCACTTAGCGTATCAAATGGGCGAGACAAAACCGCTACGCGACTTCGTCAAAGCAGGCAAGTCGGTTCCTCAAGCGCACGTCTTTGTGGCGGGCGAGTCGATTCCGATGCGAGTCCTCGTGGCCGACTTGCTCGGCGACCATCACCAGCAACAAGAGCAGCGATCGCGGCCGCACCGCGTGGCAAGCGAAGCGCCAGCCGCCGCGCAAGCAGAGCGCAACGCTGCGTGGCTGCTGGCCTTCGCGCAGAAAGGCTGGCTCAAGCGCAACGGGCGCAAACGGGTGCCGGGCGTCGTAACCAATGAGATGATCAAGGTTGCCATCGAAGAGGCCGCGAAGACGTTCAAGGTGCCGGTGAGTGCAATTTATGAGAGCAACATTCGCAATCTTCTAAAAAACCGCCAGGTTGTTGTGCGCAACTGAGGTGTAAAGTGGCTGCATTGGTCATGTGAATAACAAGGATCACATTGACCATGCCGCGTATCCCACCGGATCAACTCCCCCCTACGGTCGCGGGTCGTCGGGTGACACCTGAAACGCGGCCAGCTCATCAGCTACCCGCGTCCCCGCATCAACGCCACGGCGATCGAGAAAATCCTGACACCGCCGATGATCCACCCCGCCGATTCCTCACCGGGCCGCAGGTTTGCTCGAGATATTCCATCACCGACATGAGTCTGTGGCGTTGGCTGAAGGATCCAACGATCGGGTTTCCACAGCCGACGATGCGCGTGAAGGATCGGCGCTATTGGCTCGAAGCGGATCTGATCGCGTGGGAGCGTGCGCAGCTACCCCGCGGCTACGCGGAGTGTCCACGATGACAAAATTTCATGCGAGGAAGTGCCCCGGGTCGCGCACAAACCCGCGTATCTACGGCCGGG
>DASZFQ010000142.1:0-3759 GCA_035939595.1 Casimicrobiaceae bacterium | reverse complement strand
GACGCGGTCGCCGAGGCCTATGCGATGGTGTTCTTGGTGGAGTCGGGCTTCGCCCAGCAAACGGACGTGGCGCGGGCGTTCGAGCGGTCGGTGCGCACTATTCGGCGCTACCAAGAGCGCTATGGCGACGGCGGGATGGCGGCGCTCGGTCGAGAGGAAGGGTGGCGTCGCGGGAGACGACGTATCTCCGGGAAACGCCTGCGCAGCATCGAGATGCTGAAGAGCCAGGGGATGAGCAACCGCGCGATCGCGCACCGGCTGGGCGTCACCGAGAACGCCATTCGCAAGCTGATCGGACCTTTGAAGCCCGCCACCGACGCGCAGCTCGCGTTGGCTAGCGTCCAGACCGCGGCAGGGAAGCCTGCGGAGAGTGGCGTGCCGTCTGCCACGCCGAGCAGCGAGAATGCGGATCGCACCACTCCGCCGACAAACGACCACGCAGGTGATCGCAATCCCGCGGCTGAGGCTGCGGACGACGATGATCCTGTACCGATGAGCCTCGACCGCGACGCGAGCGATCGGACGCTTGATCGGCAGCTCGCGTATCTGGGGCTGCTCGATGATGCCGCACCGCTATTCCGCGAAGGGTCCTCGGTTCCCGGTGTCGGTGTCCTGTTGGCTCTGCCGTGTCTGGTCGAGAGCGGGCTGTTTCGGATCAGCCGCAAGCTCTACGGTGAGATCGGTCCGGCCTTCTATGGCTTGCGCACGACGTTGCTGACGCTCCTGCTCATGGCGCTGCTACGCATCAAGCGGCCCGAGCATCTGAAGGAACGCGACCCGGCCGCGTTCGGCAGGCTGCTCGGGCTCGACCGCGCGCCGGAAGTGAAGACGCTGCGGCGCCGGCTCACCCGCCTCGCCGCGCATCATTGCGCCGAGCAGCTGGGCGCGGAGCTTGCGCGTATGCGTGTCGATCAGCGCGGACATCTCATGGGGTTCTTGTACGTTGATGGCCATGTGCGCGCTTATCACGGCCAACGCCCTATCTCATCAAATGCTTACGTGGCGCGTCGACATCTGGCCATGCCCGCTAGCACCGACTACTGGATCAACGATAGCTCCGGCGACCCATTGCTGGTGATTACCGGAGAGGTCGATGCTGCTTTGACCAAGGCTATGCCCCGGCTGCTTCGCGAGGTGCGGGAGGTGGTTGGTGAGCGAAAGGTCACCATTGTCTTCGACCGCGGCGGCTGGAGCCCGAAATTGTTCGCCACGATGATCAAGAGCGGCTTCGACGTGCTCACCTATCGCAAGGGCCATTGCCGTCGCATCAATGAGCGGCGCTTCGTCCGCCGTCGCGCCGTGCTCGACGGATGCACGGTTGACTATCTTCTGCATGATGAGCCCGTGCGCTTCCTCAAGGGCAGGCTGCGTTTGCGGCAAGTCACGCGCTTGTGCGAAGGCGGCCATCAGACGAACGTGATCACGAGCCGATGGGACCTGCGTGACATCGAGGTCGCCTACCGCATGTTCGAGCGCTGGCGGCAGGAGAACTTCTTCAAGTACATGCGAGAAGAGTTCCTGCTTGATGCGCTCATCGATTATCAGATCGAGCCCGAGGACCCGACCCGCACGATCCCCAATCCCGAGCGCCGCGCCTTGGATAAGCAGATTCAAGCAGCGCGTGCCGATCTCGCCAAGCTCGAACGCGAATTCGGTGCCGCCGCCGCGGCCAATGCCGAACAACGCCGCCCGACCATGCGCGGCTTCAAGATCGCCCATGGCAGGCTCGGCAAGCAGCTGCGCAAAGCCCGCGCGCACTTGAGCCGACTCCTCGACCAGCGCCGCAGCCTTCCTAAACGTGTCGAAGTCCGAGACCTCAACGAGCGGACCGTGGTCAAACTCGCCACCGAACGCAAGCATCTGACCGACATCATCAAGATGGTGGCCTATCAGGCCGAGAGCGATCTGGTTGCGCTACTGCGGCCTCACTACGCCCGCGTCGATCAAGAGGGGCGAACCCTTCTGCATGAGCTGTTTGCCACTGCAGGCGACATCCGCCTCTCCGATAGCGCGCTCAATATCACCTTGGCTCCGCTCAGCTCGCCGCATCGAACGCAAGCCGCTCAGGCTCTCTGCGAGATCCTCGACAAGACGGCGACAATCTTCCCCGGTTCTCGCCTGCGGATCCGCTTCGCTATGCGCCCGCCGCGGCGCATCGGGCTTGCTTTCCCAGGCTCTCCGGTCGAGCGCGGCACCGCCACGGCAGGTGCCCCAGCGCCCTGATTGGCACGAACCGGACATTTTTGCGCTACCTATGTCAGGAGGTCTGAAATTACGAAATCTGGGCCCCTTGATTAGACGAAGCCTAATCGAGGCGTGGCCATTTATTGTGCGGCAGGCGCTTATTGCGTGGGCTCCCTGCTCGAAAAAAATCCAAGCCCACCTCGCCGAACCGCGAGTGCTATTGATAGGGATCAAAAAC
Organism: Casimicrobiaceae bacterium; assembly: GCA_035939595.1. Classification (GTDB taxonomy): domain Bacteria; phylum Pseudomonadota; class Gammaproteobacteria; order Burkholderiales; family Casimicrobiaceae; genus PALSA-1003. The sequence goes on along the minus strand of DASZFQ010000142.1, from coordinate 1,337 downwards.
GGGCGCGTCCAATCATAACGCCATGCCGGTGATCGGGCGGACAGCAAACGCGTCACAGCTCGCGAGCCGATCTCTCGATAGACCCGTCTGCTCCATGTTCAAGCCCGTGGCCGAAGCGCTTGTCGACGACAGAGCTGTTGGCCTGACCGCGTCTTAGCTTCCGTCTAACCACCAACCACGATTTTCTTATTTTACCCGCCGCCCGCGAGCCCATACATCCCAGAGATCGAGGCGATTGGGAAACCACGGATGGATAACTTCGCTTTGACACCCGACGAGCGCCAGCTCCGCATCGACCTTGCCGCCGCGTTTCGCGTCGTCGCCAGGCTCGGCATGCACGAAGCCGTCGCAAACCACTTCAGCGCGGCTGTATCGTCAGATGGCCGCAAATTCCTGATGAATCCCAAATGGCGTCACTTTTCGCGCATCAAGGCCAGCGACCTCGTTCTGTTCGACCTCGATGCCGCAGACGACATCGCCGGCAGAACCGATATCGATTCCACCGCCTGGGCCATCCATGGCCAGATGCACAAATTGCTGCCCCAGGCGCGGGTCGTGATGCATCTGCATCCGCCGTTCGCGACCAGCATCGCGGCGCTCGCCGATCCGCAGATCAAGCCGATCGACCAGAACACCGCGCGCTATTTCAACCGACTGGCCGTCAATTGCAGCTACGCAGGGATGGCCGGCAGCGAGCAGGAGGGCGCGCGTCTCGCCCGGCTGCTGGGCAACAAATCCCGGCTGTTGAAGGGAAACCACGGTGTGCTGATCACGGCGAACTCCGTCGGGGAGGCCTTCGACGACATCTACACCATCGAGCGCGCCTGCCAGATCCTCGTCCAGGCCTACTCCACCGGCCAGCCGCTAAAAGTCCTCCCCGACGATATCGCCGAGCGGACCGCGCAGGATTGGGAGCAGCTCACCGATTTTTCGAAGGCTCATTTCGAGGAGATGAAGCGCATCTTGGACGCCGAAGATCCCTCTTATGCCAACTGACCGTATTGGCGTGATGAGGGCTGTGGCACCATCCACACTTCGGACAAGCCGAAGCAGAAAGCCGGAAAGTCCTATTTTCCTCAGGGAACGCGATGCGGGATAGTGATCCCAGCGGCCACTGGCATCGAAAACATTCAACAGGAGCGCAGATGATACGGACCGGTGAAGAATACAAAGCCTCCATTCGGGACAGCCGCGCGGTTTACATCAACGGCGAGCGCGTCAAGGATGTAACCGCGCATCCCGCGTTCAAGCCGCTGGTCGATATCCGCGCCCGCATCTACGATCTGCAGCATGAACCAGCAACTCGTCACCTGATGACGTATCAGGAAGACGGCAAC
>DASZFQ010000141.1:0-3602 GCA_035939595.1 Casimicrobiaceae bacterium | reverse complement strand
GTGTCGAGCGCCTGCATCAGCGTGGCGAGGATCACGCAGGCGGTGATCGCCAACCGATTGCCGCCAGCTGCCGTGCGCTCCACAGGCATCACGCACTCCGGTGAGCATGGCCGAACAGTGCGGTCAGGAAGTGCGGCAAGCCACGCGCGTGGCCCGTGTCGACGTCGACTTCGACGCTCATGCCGGCGCGCAGCGGCGGCAGGTCCTTGCCACTCAAGTCCTTGCCGCCAGTGTCGACGCGCACACGCATCGGAATGCGCTGCACCACCTTGACCCAATTGCCGCTGGTGTTCTGCGCGGGCAAGAGCGAGAACTGCTGCGCCGCCGCCGGGCTGATGCTTTCGACGGTGCCGTGCCACTCTGCATCCGGATAGGTGTCGACCGTTACCGCGACGGGCTGCCCCGGCTGCACATAGGTCAACTCGGTCTCTTTCGGTGTTGCGTCGACCCAGACGTGATCCCTGTCGACGAGAAAGAAGGCGGTCATCGAGGCGGCGAGATACTTGCCGGGCGCGATCGAGGGAACGTTCGTCACGGTGCCGGCGAACGGCGCCTTTACGACGGTGTGATCGAGCTGGCGCTGCGCTTCGTCGACCTGTGCCTTGACCTGCAGGTACTGCGGGTGCTCCGTCACCGGAATATCCGGGTTGCCGGCGAGCCTTGCAAGTTGCACCGCGGCCTGCTGGCGCAAGGATTGCAGCTTGCTCTTGTCGGTTTCGAGCGTGTATCGCGCCTGGTCGTAGGTGGCTTTGGAGGTGCTGCCGCTCGGCAACAGCGCGGCGTTGCGGTCATAGATCGTCTGGTCGAGCGCGACCTGCCCTTGTTGGGCGGCGGCATCGCTGAGCATGCGTTGGTAGTCCTGCTTCATCGCGTCGATGGTCAGCGCCGTCTCCGCCAGGTTGGCTTTGGCATTGTCGAGAGCGATCTGGAACTGTTGGGGATCGAGCCGATAAAGAACCTGGCCAGGATCGACATGTTGGTTGTTAATGACATCGATCTCTTTGACGATGCCCGGTACATCGGTCGAGATGCCGACCGTGTCGGCTTCGACATAGGCGTCATCCGTCGACATCACTTTGCCGCCGGCGACGTACCAATAACTTCCGGCAATAAGGGCGAGCGGCAGCAGCGCAAACGATGCCCGGCGTATCCACGGTCGCTGCGGAGACTGCGTTTTCTGAGGCGGCTTCTCGGCCGGACGTTCCGGCAGCTCCGATGGTGCATCGCGTCTCGTCACCGGCGTATCGGCCGGACGTTCCGGTTGCGGATGCGGCGCCTTGGCCGTTTCCGCGGTTCGCAAAGCCAATTTCGCGTCAGCGGGCATGGACGACTCCCCTTCACTGCTCAGACACTTAGGTGTTGATGCAGGAAGCAAATGAAAATCCTATATCTATTGCATTCTCTGTTGAGAGGAATTCAGCAATGGATCGCGGCAACCTCGCCGATCTCACCGCGTTCGTCGCTATTGCCGATCGTTTGAGCTTTCGCGCCGCGGCGTCGCAGCTTGGCGTCACGCCATCGGCGCTCAGCCATGCGATGCGGCAGCTGGAGGAGCGTCTCGGCGTGCGCTTATTGCACCGCACGACGCGTAGCGTGTCGCTGACCGACGCCGGGCGGCGCCTGCTCGATCGGCTGCGGCCGGCAATCGATCAGATCGCAGACGCGATCGAGAATTTGAACCAAGAGCGCCAACGGCCCATGGGGCGGCTGCGGATCTACGCGACCCACATGGCTGCAGTCACCGTCGTCGCGCCGATCTGGTGGCGTTTCTTGTCGACCTACCCGGAAGTCCACCTTGAGCTCGCCGTGGGCGAGGCGCCGCTCGACATCGTGGCGAAGGGATTCGACGCAGGCATCGGGCCGCACGACCGGGCGCCGTCCGACATGATTGCGGTTCGGGTGATGGGGCCGATGAAGCTCGCCGCCGTTGGTGCGCCGACTTATTTTGCGCGGCGGCCGCCGCCGCGCACGCCCGATGATCTCGCCCGTCACAGCTGCGTTCAATATCGGCGGGCAGCCGAGGGCGACGTATATGCGTGGCCGTTCGAGCGCAACCGCAAAACGCGGCGGATTTCAGTGGATGGCCGAGTGATGGTCAACGATCCCGACCTGGCAGTTCGCGCGGCAGTCGATGGGCTGGGGATCGCATACACTCTCGAAGCTCTGGCCGACCCGTTCCTGCGCTCTGGGCAGTTGATCCGCGTGCTGGAAGACTGGTCGCCATCATTCGAAGGACTGTATCTCTATTATCCCGGGCACCGGCAGGTCCCGGCCACTCTGCGCGCCCTCATCGACATGATCCGTACGACCCGCGGCGCGGCAACGGCGAGACGTTCAATCCAAAACCCTTTTACCAAGGACTGAGCGAGCTACGTACGTCAGGTCCTCAACTATTTTCCGGACCTATTCCCGCTCTGGAACGGGTACATTGAACCCGTTCAACGTCGTCGACACCAGGCTATACAAGCCAACCAGATAGATCATCTCGTTGGTGCCTTGCTGACCGAAAGTACCGACGGCAAGCCGATAAAGCGGCTCGGGCAATGTCCCGCCGCGCACGAGCTTATAAGCGACATCGAAGGCGACACTCTCTTCCTTCGACAGATCGGTCGGTTTTAGGTCGGCGACCAACGTCGCCAGCCGGTCAAGACGCATCCCTTCGTGCTCAGCGACCGCAATATGGGCGTATATCTCGTAAGCCGCGTCGAAGCGTGCGCCGACAACGAGGATGACAATCTGGCGAACGTTATCGGCCAAGGTGGCGTTGGCGGTCATTGCCAAGGTCAGGTCCCAAATTGCCTTGCCGATGCCGGGCTCATGCAGCCACGGATTCCATGGGCCCATCAAGGCACCATCGTCTCGCACGGCCTGGAAAGCATTAAAGTTACTGACAATGCCTTTGCGCATGTCGTCATAAAGCGCCTTCTGTGCTGGCGTGAGGTCGGCCGGCGCGATAAGAGGTAGGCGCATGAATTATCCTCTGGTTGGAGCCGCGCAGCGCGACGGCACCGCAGGCGGATGGAGAGAAACTACTCTTTAATGAAGGCCGGCAAAACCGGTCCATTTCATTGATCCGGGAATCTCAAAAGGCAACGCGCACCTGACCTTCGTTCCACCGTGAACGTTCCTTTGAGCCGCTGCGCCAACATCATTACCAGGCCAAGACCTGATGACCGTAGTTGGGCGTCCTGCAAGTTGAAACCCCGTCCTTGGTCTTGCACAGAGAGTACGATCTCTCCCGCACGCTGGCACAGTTCCACGTTGATGATGACCCGACCGCGTTCGTTGGCGCCATATTTTGCGGCATTCGTCAGCAGTTCATTCAAAGCCAGCGCCAGTGGTACCGCCGTCTCTTTCGGCAGAGATCCGGCGGTTGCTTCGTAGTCGATCGACACGTCGTTGCTGAAGAAGGCTCTGGCATTGGCACAGACAGCTTCGATAAAACTTTGCCCGCTGATGTCGGTTGAGCTACGGACAGAGTAAAAGACCTGTTGCGCGGCCCCCATCGCCCCAATACGCCGGCTCGTGTCGGATATGACCTCGCGAGCTTCCGCGTTGTTGGTTTTGTCGCGCGCGATTTGCAGGAAGCCATAGAGCATCTG
>DASZFQ010000140.1:0-1895 GCA_035939595.1 Casimicrobiaceae bacterium | reverse complement strand
CCCGTTTAAGGTGGTGCGGTCGAGATAGGGTCCGAGCACCACGCGCAGCAGCTCGTCGAGCGGCGTCGACTTCCAGCCCGCCTCGGTGATCAGCCGATGGGCATTCGCCAAGGCAAGCACGCGCGCCTGGTACTTGCTCGTGAGCTCGGCCATGGTCTTCGAGTTCTTCGCCGTCTGCGAGAACAAGGCCAGAAGCTGCGAAAACAGATTCCCGGAGCGGTGGCGCAGCTCGCGGATCATCAGCTCATGACGCTCCTCGAGCTGGCGGCGCTGAATGGCGCCGGCGATGAGGTTGCCGATGGCGGCGAGGAAAGAGCTCTCCTGCGCGCTGAACGTGCGCGCCCTGTTGGTGCAGACGCCGAGAATGCCGTAGGCGCGGCCGTCGCGCCCGGCGATCATCGTGCTCATGCCGCTGACGCAGCAGTGGTCCCGAAGGTACCGAGGAACGGCAAAGCGGGACTCGCTGGCGAAGTCGGCAACGACGATGGGCGCGGCAGAATCGAGGATGTGCCGCGCATAGTTGCTGTTTTCCCGCGAGGTCACGATCGAGCCGATGCAGCCCTCCTTCCAGCCAAAACCGGCGCGCAGCAGCAGGTCGGTGTTGCCGGGCAGGAGCTCGAGGACTTCAACGAAATCGACCGACAATGTGCGCGCGATCGTGTTCGCCACGTCATTGAGCAGCTGTTCGATGTCGGGTTCAATGAGCGCCCGTTCGCCGAGCTGGGCCAGTGCTGCCTGCTGCCTGGCGCGGCTGCGGATCTCGTCCTGCAGCCGCGCCGGTTCGGTAACGTCGTGGCACAGCCCGATCATGCGGGCGGGCACGCCGTCCTTGAACGTGACCGTGCCGGTCGCTTCGATCCAGATGTCGTCGCCGCCCCGGCGGGAAGCGACACGATAGCGCAGCCGGAAGGGACTGCCGGTCCGGCGCGTTTCGTCGAACGCCTGCAGGACCCTGGCCTTGTCCTCTTCGTGGATGTGGTGCTCGAAGGACGCGAAGGTGCCGGCGAAGCCCGCTTGTGAGAAACCGCAAATCGATTGAACGTTGCTCGACCACGTAACCGCGTTGGCGGCGAGGTCCCAGGACCAGATGGCGATCTGCGCGGCTTCGAGCGCAGCCCGAACCGTGGCGAAATCGGGAAAGAAGGCCGTCGCGGGCTCCTCGCCCGGAATGCTTTCCGGTTCCTTGGTCGACGAATTGCCTGCAGGCGGGTCCATGCGTTTAAGACTTCGACCTCCTCCCCACGCGGTCAAGGTCGCCTTTCGAACTATCTACGCGAAACAGCGCTATCTAGGCGAAACAGCGCGCGAGCGCGTTCGGTTTCGTCTCAACGATGAAAAATAGGAAGGAACGACGCCGGCCTGAGACCAAATGTCCTATCAATAGATACCGAACAGCGCCGGATTGCTGCTCCAATCGCTACGCGGACGGGGTTGATCCGCCGCGGCCGGCTGCGCCGAAATCCTCGTCACCGGGACGACGCCCGTTCCTTGGGCGGGCGCGTTCTTGCGATCGGCGGCGGCGATGCCGCGCGGATCGTTGGGCAGCACCACGACCTTGGTGCCGACGCCGACGCGATCGTAGAGGTCGATGACGTCCTCGTCGCGCAGGCGGATGCAGCCGCTGGACACGTGCCTGCCGATCGATTTCGGATCGTTGGTGCCGTGGATGCGGTAGGCGGTGTTGCCGAGGTAGAGCGCGCGTGCGCCGAGCGGATTTCCCGGACCGCCGCCGACCCAGCGCGGCAGATAGGGCTGGCGGGCGATCATCTCGGCCGGCGGAATCCAGTCGGGCCATTCGGTCTTGCGCGAGATGGTCTCGATCCCGGACCAGGTGAAGCCGGCGCGCCCCACGCCGATGCCGTAGCGGATTGCCTTGCCGCTGCCGAGGGTCAGAT
>DASZFQ010000139.1:0-79391 GCA_035939595.1 Casimicrobiaceae bacterium | reverse complement strand
GTCGAGGATCTCACTGGGTGTGGTGCGCACGTGGCGGCCAAGTAAACGCTAAGCCGTGTCGCTGGCGTCCGAGCGATCGGCATACGCGTCTGCAGCACGCTTGAGGCGAAGTGCCAGGGGAAGCGAGTTTCGCTCCCCGTGGCGCAAGGCCTGAAGCCTTGGAGCCAAGGCAGGTCATCGAGGCCCTTGAGGTGTCGGGCCATTTGCGCTTAAGGCACACCCCAGGACACGGCGGGCGCGGGTTGCGGCGCCTAACGCCCCAAAGTGCGACTCCCGCAATGCAAAAAACAAGGGGCCCGAAGGCCCCTGTGAAGATGTCGAGTCGCGTTTATTTCATGCCCAACAGGTCGTTGAACACGTACTTGATCGAGCCGTAAATGAAGCGCTGGCGCGGGTCCCAATACGTCGGGTCGTAGCCGTTCACGAACGAGAGGTAGGAATTGCTGAGCGGCGGATTCCTGTTCAACGCATTCTTGAGGCCCAGGGTCAACGTCGTGTTCTTGAATCCGGTGTAGACGCCTTGCACGTCCCAAAGGCTAAAGGCGCCCACCTGGCGTGGGCCGTTCGGACCCGATTGGTAATCGGTGTAAGCGGTCTGGTAGGTGTTGGCGATCGTTGCTGACCACGGACCGTATTCCCAGGTAAGCGGGGCGTAGCTCTTCCAGCGCGGGATGACGCCAAGGGTGCCCGACAGGAGCCCGGTATATTGGTTGGATATTCCGCTCGTGTAGCTGCCGTCGGGGTTACGCGTGTCGTACCGGGTGTAGTACGTCCCCGAGATCTCGAACTTCACCCGGCCCCAGGCGCTCGCCGGGGAGACGGCCTTTATATCGACGTCGAAGCCCTGGATCCTTGTCTTGCCGAAATTGACGTTGAGCTGGTTAATTAAGGTGATCGGGCAGGGCTGACCGCCCACGCAGCTCGCCGCGCGCGTCACCAGGTAGGAGTACGTGGCGTAAGTGTTCGGGTTCAGGATCACGTTGAGCGGTATGCCAGTGCCGACCACATTCGACAGAAGGAGCTGGAAGTAGTCGAGGCCAAACGAAACGCCCGCGACAGGCTCAAAGATCCCGCCGACCTGCCATTGGCTCGATGTTTGGGGCAGCAGGTGCGGGTTCCCGCCCAGAAGAGTCGGGAATTGCGTGTTGCAGTCGGGGTTGGCTCCGGCGTTCGGCGCGTTCGGGTTGGGGCAGCGCAGCGGGTCGATACTGCCCGCCGGCGTAATGTTCTGAATCTGCGGTGTGAACAACTGGAACAACGTCGGCGCCAGGAAGCCGGTGCCGTAGGACGCACGCAACAAGAGCGGAGTCCAGGGTTGCCAGCGCAAGCTGACCTTCGGATTGGTGGTGCTGCCGAAGTCGCTGTAGTGGTCGTAGCGGACCTGGACGTCACCTTCGAGGTTCTTCACGATCGGGACGTTCACTTCGCCGAACACCGCCCATTGGTTGCGCGTAGCGCTAATGTTCTTGGCGGCGCCACCGAAGCCCGCAACGTCACCCGCCTGCAGTTCTGGAGCAAAGTTCTGCGTCAGCTGGGTGTGGAAGGTCTGGAGGCCCACCGCGGTCGCCAGAGGCCCCGCGGGTAGCTCGTAGATGTCGCTCGACGCCTTGAGGTCGACCCCGTACCCCTTTAGCTTTGCCGCGGCCGCCTGGCCACTGAAATCCGTCGCGTGAAGTGCGTTGACCTGATCGGCGGGAAGGTTACCGCTGAGCACGTCGATGTTGCCGCTGTTCAGCAGCGCCAGGAGCGGGGTATACAGCGGAAAGCCGTTGTTCAACTGGTCCGAAAGCGTATTCTGGCTGTAGTTGAAGGATCCGTCGAAGTCCCAGTTCCACTGCGAGCCCTTTACCCCGGCAACAATCTGGTACGCCTCGGAGATGTCCTCCTGGTCGCGGAAGCCGCACGGATAGCAGCGCCAGCGTATGTTAAGCGGCTGGCCGTTGACGCCGGCAGCGATCGCCGCCGCAGTCGGATAGTACGGACTGCTCGGCGGCAGCAGGATTTGCGCCCCGCCGGTCGGCGTAGTAATCGTAGAGATCTGGTCGGATATCGGCGCCGGCTGGATGATGTAGTCGTTATCCGAATGCGCGTACAACCCGGTCACGTAGGCCTGCCAGTCATTGTTGATCTGGTAGCGCGCGGAGCCGAAGAAGTTGAACGTCTTGTTATCGGCTATCTGCTCGACGCCCGGCTGCCCATTGGGGTCATAGCGGCAACGGCCGCCGATCGAGACGTCGATAGGCCCGCAGTTCGGATACGTGAGGCTGCCGATGCCGCCGGTCGAGATATAGCCCGGGAACGTCTGGCCCGACGTCGAGTTCAGACCGATATAGGGAATGTAGGAAGTGTTGGAGAAGGGTCGGTCGATGTCGTACAGGGGCTTCTGTCGCTGATAGTTGAACGAGCCGAAGACGTTGTACTTGTCCTTGGCCAGGCTACCGAAACCGGCCGTGGCCTGTACCTGGTATTCGCTGCCATGGCTGCCGGGACCCTCGGTCGGCGAGCCGTACCAGAACGTTGCATCGGCCCCCTGGTAGTCCTGACGCATGATGAAGTTGATCACGCCGCCGACTGCATCGCTACCGTAGATCGCCGACGCGCCGTCGGTCAGCACTTCGACGCGCTCGATCGCCGAGAACGGGATAAAGGCGAGGTTGGTTCCTTCCGTGCCCTGAACCCCGCCGGAAAACGCCCCAAGCCGCTTGCCGTTGACGAGAACCAGTGTGCCGGTACCGCCCAAGCCGCGCAACGAGGCCGTCTGGTTGCTATACGAGGTGATCCCGATAGCCTGGTTGAGCTGGATCGCTCCCTGAGTGTTGTTGGCCGATACCAGGTTCAGGATCTCCGGCACGGTTGTCGCGCCGCTCCTATCGATGTCGTCGCGGGTGAGAACCGTGACCGGCAACGCGCCTTCGCCCTCGATGCGCTTGATGCTGGAACCGGTCACTTCGACCCGGATCGTTCCCTGCGCCTGGTCTGTTGGCCCGGTTTGTTGCGCGGTGGCAGGACCAGCAGTGAGCAGCGCGGTGGCACCGCCGAGGCCGAACGCGTACGTCAGCGCGACCGCTATCTTCTTTTGCCTAAAATTCATGGTCGGGAACTCCCCCAAAAGAAAATGGACCGAAATGGACCGGAAAGAAAACCAAACTTCGAGCTTCGCAGACCCTTGAAAGGCTACAACAGGCTGAAATCGAACTGCAACAAAATAATGCGGTTGTTAGAATCTAGCTCCCCGCCGTGTTGCAAATATGCCAAACGATGCCGCTGCGCAATGCACCATTGGCTTGATGCCCTCGCGCCGATCGCCGCAATGAGATTCGGTGTTGCCGCGCCGAGCAAGACCGGGGGACGAAAAACGCGCTTCCGGCCGACGCTGCGCTCGGCCCGGTGCGGTGTCGGCGTTGACGGCTGAAGTGGTTGAACCTGCACCGGTTTTTCGCATTGTGCCGGCGACGCCGCACGATGTTCCCGCCATCCTGGCGATGATCGAGGCGCTCGCCGATTATGAACAGCTGCGCCCCCTGTGCGTGGCCACCGAGGGCGACCTTCGCGCCGCGCTGTTCGGGTCCCGTCCCGCCGCCGAAGTGCTTGTCGGCTACGAAGCGCACACGGCGGTCGCATTCGCCCTGTTTTTCCATAATTTCTCCACCTTTCTGGGCCGCAAGGGACTGTATCTCGAGGATTTATTCGTACGGCCGGCGTATCGCCGCCGTGGCTACGGGCGGGCGCTGCTCATGCACCTTGCCCGGATCGCTGTGGAGCGTGGCTGCGGCCGCTTCGAATGGGCAGTGCTGGATTGGAATGCGCCGGCGATCGCCTTCTATCAGTCGTTGGGGGCGGTGCTGTTGCCGGACTGGCGCATCGTTCGCCTTACCGGTCCGGCACTCTCCGGCCTCGCGACCGCCCCGCCGGAGGGCTCGTGAGGCGATGCGTCCGTGGGCGAACTCCATGGGGCAAGCAAGGGTTGCCGGTCAGACCCGCCACCAGTGCGCCACAACCCACGCCGGCCGTACGCTGCGACCAGCCCGGCGGGTGAGCACGGCAAGCCTCGCAGCGATAGAATGAGCTAGCTCAACCTGTAGCTGTAGTCGTGTCGGGGAAGGAGGCAGCCTGTGAGAGTTTCGGCTTGCTTGGTGTTTTCGCTGCTCCTCGCTGCATGCGCGACCACCCCAGTTACCAAGGCGCCCGAGGGGCTGTTCAACGATCAACTGTTCCTAGCCCCGTCCGAACGCATTAGCGCCGCTGATGTGTTCGCGCCCAGCGAGGCGATGAAGCAGTACCTCTCCACCGCGATCGCCGACCAGGCGCGCATCAAGGGTCGCCGCCAGGGACTGATCGACGCCCTTTACGCCAAGGACGAGCTGCGCCTGGATTACGATTCGGCGCGGACCCTGAACGCCGCGCAGGCGTTCGCCACCCGTTCCGGAAACTGTCTATCCCTGGTCATCATGACCGCCGCTTTCGCCAAGCAACTGGGTCTGCCCATCCGTTACCAGAGCGCCTATGTGGACGAAACCTGGAGTCGCGAGGGCGAAATTTATTTCTTCAGCGGCCACGTCAACATCAGTTTGGGCAAGAGAGCGCTTGACCCCGACTTTGAACTCTACAGGGGGACTGACTGGTCGACGATCGATTTCCGCTCACCCTATGAGATCCGGGGCCTGCGCACGCGCGACGTCGAAGAGCAAACCATCGTTGCTATGTACATGAACAACCGCGCGGCCGAAGCGCTCGCTCATGGGCAGCTCGATGACGGCTACGCGTGGGCGCGCGCCGCGATCATGCAAGACCCGGAATTCTTGAGTTCCTACAACACGCTCGGGGCTATTTATCAGCTTCATGGAAGCTTGGACCAAGCGGAGAAGGTGCTCGCCTATGCGCTCAAGCGCGAACCGGACAACACTCACGTGATGTCGAATCTGGCAACGGTGCTGAGCGACCTGGGCCGCGTGGAGGAGGCAAAAGTACTGACCGATAGGCTCGAACGGATGGACCCCAATCCGCCCTTTGCCTTCTTCGCCCGCGGGCTGCAGGCCATGCGCGAGCGCAACTTCGCCGCCGCAAGAGATCTCTTCGCCAAGGAGGTCGAGCGCGCGCCCTACTACCATGAATTCCACTTTTGGCTTGCTGCCGCCTACATCGGCCTCGGACAAGGGGAGGAGGCGCGCAAGGAATTGGAGCAGGCCATCGAGACCAGCACGTCTCCCAACGACCGCGATCACTACGCCGCGGCACTCGAGCGCATCAAGACGCACCCGGTACGGTAGCCTTTGCGGACCTCCGACCGGCCCCGGGCCGCTTCGGCTCGATCGGCAGGCAACCTGTGCGGCCGGCCAAGCGGCGGTTCCCCGGGCTTTCGTCGACCCGAAGCGAGTGAGCGCTAACAGCGCGAGTGCCATCGTTCCGTCGGGGATCCTTTGGGTGGCCACCCCTCGTCGCCGCGCTCCGGCATCTCGGCATCCGCGCCATGTGACGTTGCGTGCCGGCAACGCTTTCGGCGATAATTGCAGGTTTTCAGCGCGCATCGCGGCGCCGCGATGTTGCATTGCACAAGACACCCCTATGACCGAACCAATCGCGGCCAGCTTCCGGCAACTTTCCTGCGACGCCGAATTCTGGTCGTTGCGGGTCAGCGACGAGCGCGCCGAAATGCTGTCAGTGCGCAAGAACGTCGTTCAACCTCCTGCATTGCTGGCCGATCGCGGTGCGATGCTTACCGTTTATGCCGGAGGTGGTTGCGGCTACGCGGCGACCAGCGACCTGTCGCGGGCGAGCCTGCAGTCCGCGCTCGATCGCGCCGCGGGCTGGGCCCGGGCGGGAGCCCGGCGTTCGCTGATCGATTTCCGTGCGCTTCCCCGGCCTGCGCCTTCCGGCACCTACGCCTCTCCGGACGCCGACGCAGCGGCCTTTTCGCGGCGCGACTGGCACGACCTGCTGGGCGAAGAGTCGCGCCAGGCGGGCTGCGATCCGCGCATCGTCGACTGGGAAGCGACGGTGGAAACGCGCGTAGCTGAGCATCGGTTCCTGACCAGCGCTGGCGGCGACGTGAGGCAACGTTATCGCTTCGTCATGCCCAACATGTCGGTGACTGCCCACGCCGACGGCGATACCCAGACGCGCACGCTCAACGGTTATCGAGGTCTGGCGCAACAGGGTGGCGAGGCCATGCTCGAGCGCTTCGGCTTCGTCGGCAGCGGGCGGCGGATTGCCGGCGAGGTGCTGCAGCTGCTGCTCGCCCCCAACTGCCCGACCGGCATGCTCGACGTGCTGCTCATGCCCGACCAGATGGTGCTGCAGATCCACGAGTCGATCGGACATCCGCTGGAGCTCGACCGGATTCTCGGCGACGAACGCAACTTTGCCGGCACGAGCTTCGTGACACTGGACATGTTCGGGACCTACCGCTACGGGTCGGATCTGCTCAACGTCTGCTTCGATCCGACCCGCCCCGAAGAGCTCGCGAGCTACGCTTTCGACGACGACGGAATGCGGGCCGAAAAGGCCTATCTCATCCGCAACGGCATCCTCGAGCGGCCGCTCGGCGGCGCGATCTCCCAGGCGCGCGCAGGACTGCCAGGGGTCGCCAACTCGCGTGCGGACGGCTGGAACCGCCCGCCCATTGACCGCATGGCCAACATCAATCTCGAGCCGGGCGACGCGACGCTTGAGGACATGATCGCGGGCATCGAGCGGGGAGTGCTGATGAGCACCAACAGCTCCTGGTCGATCGACGATTCACGCAACAAATTCCAGTTCGGTTGCGAATGGGGTCAACTGATCGAGGAAGGCCGCTTGACGCAGGTGGTCAAGAACCCCAACTACCGCGGCATTTCGGCTAACTTCTGGCGCAGCCTGACGCGCGTCGGTGACGCCGCAACCATGCAGGTTCTAGGCACGCCGTACTGTGGCAAGGGCGAGCCCTCGCAGACGATCCGCGTCGGGCACGCCTCGCCCGCATGCGTCTTCACCTCTGTGGACGTCTTCGGCGGAGATGCGCAATGAGTCAGCTCAGCCTCGAGACCTATTTCAGCGACGTCACCGCGCTACTCGACCATGCGCTCTCCGGCAGCGAGATCTATACCTGTCGCCTGGACGCGGAGGTCTCCGATTTTGTGCGCCTCAACCAGGGCAAGGTGCGCCAGCCTGGCACCGTCACCCAGTGCTATCTGCGCTTGAGCCTGATCGACGGCCGCCGGCACGCCACGCAATGTCTGACCGTGTCCGGCGATCTCGCGCAGGACCGTGCGGCCATCGCCTCGGCGCTGACTCTTCTGCGCGATACGCTGGCGGAGCTACCCGACGATCCCCACCTTAATTTTGCGACCGAGGTTTGCGCAAGCCGGCTCGTTCGCAGCTCGGCCTTGCCCGCAGCTGAAGAAGTCGTCGAGACCCTTCTCGCCGCCGCCGACGGCCTGGATCTGGTCGGCATCTACGCCGGAGGTCCGGTCTACCGCGGCTTCGCCAATTCTCTCGGGCAGCGGAACTGGCACGAGGTGCGATCGTTCGACCTGCAGTGGAGCCTCTACCACCGCGCGGACAAGGCGGTAAAAGCCACCTATGGGGGTTTTACGTGGGCCCCGGACGTGCTCGCCAGCAAAATGGCCGATGCGCGGGAGCGGCTCGCCCTGCTCGCCCGCCCGCCGCGGTCACTCGTGCCCGGGCGCTACCGCGCCTACCTCACCCCGACGGCGATGGAGGAAATTGCCGGCATGCTCTGCTGGGGCGGCTTTTCGGGGCGCGCACTCGAGACGCGTCAGAGCTGCCTGTTTCGGCTCAAGGACGGCGACGCCGCGCTCGATCCGGCGATCAGCTTTGCCGAGAACACCGCCGAGGGCATCGCGCCGGGTTTCCAGGATGACGGGTTTGCCCGCCCCGACACCGTGCCACTGGTGCGCGCTGGCCAATGGGTTGGCTCGCTGGTGAGCCCGCGCACCGCCCGCGAATTTTCTTTGCTGCAGAACGGGGCCAATGCGGGAGAGGTCCCGGAATCGCTGGATATGGCGGGGGGTGACCTCGCCGCCGCCGACGCGCTCTCCGCCCTTGATCGGGGACTCTACATCGGCAACCTCTGGTATCTGAACTTCTCTGACCGGCCGGCGTGTCGCCTGACGGGAATGACCCGCTTCGCATCGTTCTGGGTCGAGCAAGGCAAGATCGTGGCGCCGGTCAACGTCATGCGCTTCGACGACAGCGTCTTCCGCTTGTTCGGTGAGCAGTTGGTCGGCCTCACTGCCGAGCGCGAACTGCTCGTCAACGGCGAGACTTACGGCGAGCGCAACGTCAGCAGCATGCGGCTGCCTGGCGCGGTGGTGCGCGACATGGCGTTTACTCTGTAGCTGTAGCCCCGGCGTTTCGCCTGCAAGTCCGGCATCGTTAAGTTACCATCAGCGGTTACAGGATTCGCCTTCAAACCGATGGCGGTTACCGACGTTGAAGTCGCGCCGCGCGCGTGGTATCGATGAATCGCAACGAGCTGTGCGCCTGCGGCAGCGGCAAGCGTTTCAAGCACTGTCACGGTAGCGTAGAGTCAGCCGCGCCAAGCGCATTGCACCTCGAGGCGCTGGCCGCGCAGCAGTCGGGTCTGCTCGGGCGTGCCGAGGCGCTCTATCGCCGGGCGATCCAGATCAATCCCCAGGACGTCGACTCGCTGCACATGCTCGGCGTCGTGCAGTTCATGCGCAGGCGCCGGCGCGAGGCCCTCGACCTGTTGTGGGACGCCGCGGAGCGAACCGGCTGGAACAACCCGGTCATCCGCCAGAATCTGGGACTCGTGCTTGCCCATCTGCTTTCGCCGCAAGCCAACCAGCGCCAAGAAGCGTTGGTCGCCGCGTATCTCGCCCGCGCGCGCGCGCTTAAAGCGAGCCCCGCCATCGCCGCGGCCGTAAGCGTCGTACTCCCCGTATACAACCGCGCGCGTTCGGTCGCGCGCGCGATCGCGTCGGTCGCCGCACAAACCTACGCCGACATCGAGCTGGTCGTTGTCGACGACGGCTCGACCGACGACACCGCGGCGGTGCTCGACAAATGCCTTTCCAGTCTGGCCTTCCCCGTGAAGCGCGTCAGGCGCGAGCATCGCGGCGCGGCTCAGGCGGCAAACCACGGCGCGGAGCGCGCCGATGGGCGCTACCTTGCGTTCCTTGGCGCCGACGATTGGTTCGCGCCGGACCGCATTGAACGAATGCTTGCCGAAATTGCGCGCGCAACGCCGCTGTGGGGCTTCTCCCAGGTCACGCGCGTTGGTGGCGACGGCAGCGACGAGATTGGCGGCAGCGGAAACCTGGACAAGGCAGTTTGGCGCCTGCACGATTTCGCCGCCGACGAGCCCGTAAGCTTCACGCTACTTAAACACGATGTCGGCGCGTCGAGCGGTAACCTTTTCATCGAACGCAGCCTCTTCCACGAGCTCGGCGGCTACCGCGACATCGCACGCCACCGGGGCTGGGATTTCTGCGTGCGCGCCGCCGAAGCGGTGGAACCGGTGCTCGTCGTTCAGCGCCTCTACTTCCTTGCCGGGCAGGACCGCAGGCCCCTGCCCGCCGCGCCGAGTCCGGCCACGGGAGCGGACGAGCGCATGGCAGCCGAGCTTTTGCTGAATGCGTTGACCAGCGACGCCGCGGTGGCGAACGAGTTTTGCCCGCAGTTCCTCGGCAATCGCGATCTGCTGCTGCGTTCGGAGCTTCGCGCCACACGGGGCGACCGCATACCGGTCCCGATGCTTCGATCGCTGGCGGCCGCCTGGCGCGCACTTCCAGTCGCTCCGCCACGTCGGCGTGACACATCGGCGCCGGGACCCAGCGACAAGATCGCGCTGGTCATACTTGGCATGTACCGCAGCGGGACGTCGGCGATTTCGCGCGCCCTCAACCTGTGTGGCGCCTTCCTGCCGGGCCGAGTCTTGCCGGCCAAGCTGGGCCTCAATCCCAAGGGCTTCTGGGAGTCGGAAGCCATCACCGAACTCGACGTGCGCCTGCTGCACCATCTGGGAGCCGATTGGAATCGTGTTGGCTTCGAACTGCCGCACGCGGGGCCGCTGGTCGACGAGTTCCTGGCCGATTCGCGCGAAGTGCTCGCGGCCGAGTACGAAGATGCGCCGTTCATCCTGATCAAGGATCCGCGAATCTGTGTGCTGGCGCCGCTGTGGCATCGGGCGCTGAAGGAGGGCGGCTATCGTCCGGTCTATGTGGTGGTGGTGCGCCATCCGCTCGAAGTCGCACGTTCGATCGAGGCGCAGGGCGGTATGCCCGTGTCTGAGGGGCTCTCGTTGTGGCTTACCTACATGCGGCGCGTCGAGATGTTTGTCGACGCGAGCGATGCCGACGTCGTACACGTGCGCTACACGCAACTACTCGACGATTGGCGCAGTATCGTGCAATGGATCGCGCATCGCCTCGATGTGCCGCTGGCGATCGAACCGTGCGCCGATGAAGTCGATCGTTTTCTCGAGGCGGACATGCGGAACCATCAGGCTACCGACATGGACCTCGACGCGCATCTTGCCGGTGAGCCGGGCGAAGCCATTAGCGCGTTGTATCGGCGTCTGCTCCAGCGCTGCGAGCGTGCCGTCGTTGCTCCGAAGGCAACGGCGCACGGCCAACCCTCGCGCCCCCGCGAGGCGGACTCTCGTTGAGGCCGCGGTGACCCGGCGCGTGTCGCCGGGTGGCGCCGCGTCAGCCCCCGCCGTGGTGCCAGCCCTTGGGTATCGCGGAGAGCAGCTTCTTTGTATAGGGCTGCTGCGGATGCCGGTAGATCTCGTCGGAGTTGGCGATCTCGACGATCTCGCCCTGATTCATGACCATAACCTCGTCGGAGATGTATTTCACGACCGCGAGATCGTGCGAGATGAAGATATATGAAAGGTGAAATTCGTCCTGCAGGGCCTGCAGCAGGTTGAGCACCTGCGCCTGCACCGAGACGTCGAGCGCGGATACCGATTCGTCGCAGATAAGGATATCCGGCTTGAGCGTGAGACAGCGCGCGATGGCGATGCGTTGGCGCTGGCCCCCGGAAAATTCATGCGGGTACTTGTAGAACGAAACCTCCGGCAGGCCGACCTTGTGCAGCATCTCGAAGGCGAGGTCGGTGCGCTCCTGCGCCGAGGCGCCGATGCCATGAATCATCATCGGCTCGGTCAGGATCTGGCCGATGACAAAGCGCGGATTCAACGACGCGTACGGATTCTGGAAGATGATCTGGATGCGCCGCTTGTAGGCCATGAACTCGCGCGGCGACATCGACAGGATGTCGCGGCCCTCGAACAGCGCCTCGCCCGAGGAGGCTTCGTGCAGACGCATGAGCGTCAGGCCGACGGTCGTCTTGCCCGAGCCCGACTCGCCGACCAGTCCCAGCGTCTTGCCCTTGGGCAGCCGGAATGAGACGTCCTTGACCGCCTGAAACCGGCGCTGGCCGAACACGCCCTCGCGCGTGTAGAAGTCCTTGCCGAGTTTGCGTACATCGAGAATGATCGGGTCGGAGGAAAGCACGCCACGCTTGCGCTCGTTGAGGTTCATGGCGTGGGCGCCGCCGTCCATGAAATCCTCGATCACCGGCAGGCGTACCGGGCGGCGATCCAGGCGCGGGCGGCATTGCAGCAGGGCCTTGGTATACGCATCCTGCGGATTCTCGAACACGGACTTCGCCGGACCCTGCTCGCGGATCTCGCCGTTGCGCATGACCACGACGTAGTCGGCGATCTCGCCGACCACCGCGAGATCGTGGGTGATGAACAGTACCGACATCTGGTGCTTCTTCTGCAGCGCGGCGATCAAGTCCAGGATCTGCTTCTGGATCGTCACATCGAGCGCCGTGGTCGGCTCGTCGGCGATGAGCAGCTTGGGCTCGCACGCGATCGCCATGGCGATCATCACGCGTTGCTGCTGTCCGCCTGACATCTGCGAGGGATAGGCGTTGACCTTGTATGCCGGGTCAGGGATGCCGACCTCGTCCAGCAGCGCGATGGCGCGCTCATTGGCTTGCCGCGGCGCAAGACCCATGTGCAGCTGCAGCACTTCGCCCAGCTGGTAGCCGACCGTGAATACCGGGTTGAGCGAAGTCATCGGTTCCTGGAAGATCATCGATACATCGGCGCCGCGGAGCTTGCGCAGTTCCGCCGCATCGAGTTCGACCAGGTTGCGGCCACCGTACTGGATCTCGCTGCCGGGCAGGACCAGCGCATTTTCCTTCGGCAGCAAGCCCAGGATCGACAGCGAAGTCACCGATTTGCCGCTGCCCGACTCGCCGACCAGCGCGACCGTGGCATTTTTCGGAATGTCGAAGCTGACTCCCTTGACCGCCTCGAAAGCCGTGTGCTTGTCGAGGCGGAAACTTACCCGCAGGTTGCGGACGGAGAGCAGGGGTTCCATGGCTGGCAGGGCTCTTCGGCGGGCGCTAGGGGCAACGGGTGCCGGCGTTCATTTCAATTTCGGGTCGAGCGCATCGCGCAACGCATCGGTGAACAGGGAAAACGCGGTGACCAGCACCGCCATGGCGGTCCCGGCCGCGGCCAGTTGCCACCATTTGCCGAGGATCAGCTCGTTCTGCGCCTCGTTGAGCATCGAGCCCCAGGAGACGACATCGACCGGCACGCCGAAGCCGAGGAACGACAGGATGACCTCCGACTTGATGAACGCGACGGTGAAGATCGACAGCTGCACCAGCACCACGTGGCTGATGTTCGGAAAGATGTGGACGAACATGCGCCGCACATTGGAGGCGCCGATGGCATCGGCCGCCTGCACGTATTCGCGCCCCTTGTGCTTGAGGTATTCGCCACGGATCAAGCGGAAGGTTCCGGTCCAGCCGGTCAGCCCCAGGATCAGGATGATGGTCAGCGTCCCCTTCTGCTGCAGCACCGCAGCGACGGCGAGAATGAGCAGCAGGTAGGGGATGGCGGTAAAGACGCTGTAGAACCAGTTGAAGAAATCATCGAGCCACCTGCCATAGTAGCCGGCGAGCGCGCCGAACGCGGTCCCCAGCAAGGTGGCGACGAAGGCCGAGGCGAGGCCGACCAGGATCGAGGTTTGCGAGCCCTTGATGGTCTTCTTCAGGACATCGCGCCCCCACTTGTCGCCCCCGAGCGGCAGCGTCGGCGCCCGCGCTTCGGCAGCCGTGTTGGTGACTCCCTTGCTGCGGATCTCGGCCATGACATCGGCCAGGGGATCGACGCTCTTGCCCTCGGTTACGCTCTCGCCGCCGCCCGCCTTGGGCGCCGCGCCGCCGCCGCGGATCGCGGCGAGCGCGTCGGCGAGCGGATCCTGGACCGGCAACTCGGTCGGCTGGTCGGCCGCTGCGTTCTCCGCCGTTGGCGTGCCCGCCGCGCTGGCAGCCGGTTCGCCTGGGCCGAGGAAGCTCGGCGGCGCATAGTTGACCCCGACCTCCTTCGCCCAGTCCTTGGCGATGAGTCCGGTCGCCGACAGCAGCACCATGACCAGGAACGCGACCACGATGGCGAGCGACACCATCGCCACGCGGTCGGCGCGCAGGCGCTTCCACGCCAGCATCCAGAGCCCCGGCGAGACGGTGTGCGGTGCGTCATAAGGCATGGCCCGCCTCCTACTTGAGCTGTACGCGCGGATCGACCGCCTTGTACATCAGGTCGGCCAGCAGATTGAAGACCATCGTCGCCACCGCGACGTACACGGTAATGGCCTTGATCACCGGAAAATCGCTGCGCTCGACGGCGAGAATCACCTCGCGGCCGATGCCCGGAATGGAAAAAAAGCGCTCGACCAGGAACGCGCCGATCAACAGGCCGGGCAAGGTCGACATCACCTGCGTGATGATCGGGATCGAGGCATTGCGCAGGACATGCACCCACATGATGCGGTTCTCGGACAGACCCTTGGCGCGTGCGGTGCGCACGTAATCCTGGTTGATCTCGTCGAGTACGAAGGTGCGGAACAGGCGCAGGTCCGGGGCAATGCTCACGACCAGCAGGATGAGGATCGGAAGCGACGCGTACACGACCAGGTTTTGCCAGAAGCTGTCACCCCAACCCTGGACCGGAAACCAGCCAAGCTTGTAGGCGAAGACGTATTGGAAGACGATGATGTAGACCAGGATCGAAATCGACAGGCCGACCGTGCAGGAGATCATGACGGACCGGTCGGTGAGCGAACCGCGGACGTAGGCGACGGCGAGCGCGAGCCCGATCGAGAGCAGCGTGGAGAGGATCAGCCACGGGATGAGCACGGTAAGCGACGGGCCCAGGCGCGTCGCCATGATGTGCGAAACCGCCTCGTTGGTGCTCCAGCTCGCTCCGAAGTCGGCGGTCAGCACCTGCTTGATGAAGATCCACAGCTGGACGTAATAGGGCTGGTCGATGCCGAGCTGCTTGCGGATGTTGGCGATCTGCTCGGCGCTGGAGATCTTGCCGGCCAGCACGTAAGCCGGATCGCCGCCGACCAGGTTGAAGAGGATGAAGACGAGGAGGATGACCCCGAGCAGGGTGGGGATCATTTGCCACAGGCGTCGGGTGATGTAAGCGGTCATCGGAATCTCCTGTGCGGCTTGCTCCCGGCGCGCGCCCTGCGAGTCTCGCGCGCGTCAGGCGCCATATGCTACCCCGGGCGCGCGTGCCCGTGCGTGCCACGCGCAACCCTGCCGGCAACCGGCGGGTGCGGCGCTCACGGCCGCCCCGGGCTGGTGTTGAGATCGTAATACATGAATTCGGCCGCCAGGATCGGATGCTTCTTGTAGCCGATGACCCGCGGCTGGACAAGCATATTGCGATAGCGCGTGTCGTGCAGTTTCCACACGCCATTGAGCTCCGCCATGCGCCAGAGTTGGCGATACAGTTGGTTGCGCTCCGGCGATGCCGGCATCGCCCGCGTTCTTTCGTAGATGCGATCCCATTCCGGCAGCTGGAAGCAGGCATTGTTGTTCTGGCGGCTGTTTGGCCCGTAGAGCAGCTGCATGAAGTCGTCACCGTCGGGATAGTCCGCGATCCACGACGCGGTGCGCGATAACAGCTGGCAGGCGCGTTCCCGCTTCAACTCCTCGGGAAACTTGTTCTTGTCGACCTGGACGCGAATGCCGATGCGCTCGACCGATTTTTGCCACAGCTCGTCGGCCTCGCGGTCGCGGCTCGACGGCGTGGAGGAGTAATGCCATAGCAGGGGCCGCCCGTCGGGCCACTGCCGGAAGCCATCCGCCCCGCGCCGGTAGCCGAAGAAGTCGAGCAGCTGGTTGGCCAGTTCGACGTCGTAGGGGAGGCTGGTGCGGTAGGTCGGGTCGTACCCGACCACGCCGGGCGGAATCGGGTATTGCGCCTCCCGCGTTTGATTCTTGCGCACGACCCGAATCCACTCGGCGTTGTCGAACGCCATCAGGATCGCCCGGCGCAGCGCGATTTTGTCCTTGGCGAAACCGCCGAATTCCGGATCGGTCATGTTGAAGTAGGTGTAGTTGATGTCCGGATCGGTGCTCCGGTCGAGGCGGACGCCCTTGCCGGCGAGCGCCGGGCTCACCTGATCGCCGGGAATGGCGATCGGCGCAAATTGTTCGCGCAGATCGAGAATGTCGAGCTCGCCGTTCTGGAATGCGAGCCATGCCGCCTGCTGTTCCTCGATGATCGAGATCTCAACCCTTCCGATCTGCGGCATCTTCTTGCCCTGCATCGCCGCGACGATCTGCCCGTCGCCCGGCTCGGCGCCGGGTTCAAACGCCCAGACAAAGCCGCGAAAGTCGGGGTTGGCCTCGAGCACAATCTTGGCCGAACGCCGCCACTGCTGGAGTCGATACGGACCGCTCCCGACCGGATGGGCGTTGGTGTCGTCGGCGTACGCCTCGATCACCTCGCGGGCTACGGCGCCGAAATTCGGCAGGGCCATGAGGTAGGGGAAGCTGTAGTCGGTCGCCTTGAGCTTCACCTGCAGCGTGTACCGGTCCAGCGCCTGCAGACCCTCGACCTTGCGATCGTAGTCGAACTTGCCGGTCTTCTCGGCGTCCTGCTTCAGCGCCTCGAGTCCCACGATGCCGTCGACGAAGCTCTCGTAGGGTGCGTGGTTGACCGGATCCTTGAACCGCTTGATGGAGTAGACATAGTCCTCCGCGATCAACTCGCGCCGCTTCCCCTTGAACGCCGGGTCGGCAGCGAAATAGATGCCCTTCTGCACCCGGAACACGAAGGTGCGCGCCTGGTCGCTCACCGTGGGCAGCGCCTCGGCCGCGCGCGGAACAAGCTTCGCCGGCCGCGCCAGGTAGTCGTAAGTCAGCAGCGGCTCGAAGATTGCTTCGTTGACCGCTTGGGAATAGTAGTCCTGGACCTTCACCGGGTCGAAGCCGGTCTCGGCGACGTAGAACTCGAGATGCAGCACCTTGGCCTGATCCGCGGCGGTGGCCGGGCCGGCGGCAAGCAGCGCGGCCAGCGCCGCACGGGCGATCCACGTCGGTCCTGCAGACACGGTGCGCGAGTTCCTTGCAAAAGCGGCGATGGTACACGAGCGCTGCGCCCGGCCGGCGCGGCCGCCCCGCGCGGCGCGACCCCACCGGCCCCGCGGCGATCACGGGCGACGCACGGCGAGATCTATGTCCAGGTACTGAAAAACCGCAGGCATGATCGGGTGATAGCGATAACCCAGAACCCACGGGTAGACGAGCACGTTGCGGTAACGCGCGACCCCCATGCGCCACACGCCGTCGACCTCCATCTGCCGGCTCATCATGTCGAACAGCCGGGTGCGCTCGGGCGAATCGGGTATGCGCTGCGAGGCCTCGAACAGCTGGTCGAATGCGGCCGACTGGTAACAGGCGTTGTTGCTCTCGTGGGTGTTCGGACCGTAGAGCAATTGCATGAAGTCTTCGCCGTCAGGGTAGTCCGCGGCCCAGGCGGAACCCCACATCATGAGCTGGCAAGCCCGTGCCGCCTTGATGTTGTCGGAAAATGCGTTCTTCCGTGCCGCGAAGCGCAAGCCGATCGCGTCCAGGTTCTTCTTCCACAGCTCGTCGTATTCGCGGCTGATCGCCTGCGGCTCCGAGGTCAGGTCGATGGTGAGCGAAGTTCCATCGGGGTTGTTGCGGTAGCCGTCGGGCCCTTTCTTGTAACCGAAGTAGTCGAGCAGCGCGTTGGCCAGCGCCGGATCGTAGCGGATGATGCTGCGGTAGCGCGGATCGTGTCCGACCACCCCCGGCGGGACCGGGCTCTGCAGCGCACGCGCCTGACCCTTGCGGATGACCCCGATCTCCTGCTCGATGTTGTAGGACAGCAGGATCGCCCGTCGCAAGGCAATCTTCTCGAGGGCGAAGCCACCGACGACCGGGTTCTGCATGTCAAGGCCGTAATAGGTGATCTCCGCCTCGACGCTGCGATCGAGACTGATGCCGCGGGCGGCAAAAGCTGGCGCGAGACGGTTGTCCGGGATGGCAATGGGTGCGAACGTCCCAAAGCGGTCGATGTAGTCGATCTCGGCGTGCTCGAAAGCCAGCCACCGCGACTGCTCTTCGGCGATGACGCTGATCTCGACCCGGCCGATTTGTGGAATGCGCTTGCCCTTCATCGCGGCAACTGCGGCCAGATCGCGCGGATCGTCGGAGCCCTTGAAATCCCAAATGACCTTGCGGTAGTCCGGGTTGGCCTCCAGCACCATCTTCGATTTGCGCAGCCAGCTCGTGAAAATGTACGGGCCGGTGCCGATCGGGTGCGCATTGGTGTCCTCCGGATAGGCCTCGATCACCTCGCGCGCGACGGCCGACAAGGCCGGCATCGCCATGATGTAGCTGAAATTGAAATCGGTCGCGTTCAGGCGAATACGCAGCGTGTAGCGATCCACCGCCTCCAGGCCGCGGACCGGGGCGTCGTAGTCGAACGCGCCGCCGTGCTCCGCCTTCTTTGCCAGCTCGTCCAGCCCGACGATCTTGCCGGCGACGAGGAACCGCCACGGTGAGCGGTTGCGCGGATCCATGAAGCGCTTGATCGAGTAGGCATAGTCCGCCGCGGTCAACTCGCGCTTCTGACCCTTGAACGCCGGATCGGGGTGGAAATAGATCCCGGGGCGGATGTGAAACTGGTAGGTCTTGCCCTCGTCGCTGACCTCCGGCAACGACTCAGCGGTCAGCGGCACCAGCTTTGCGGGACGGGCGAGATAGTCGTAAGTCAGCAGGCATTCCATCACCTCGAGAATCACCTCGCTGGAATAGGCGTCGGTGACCTTGGCCGGATCGAACCCGGTTTCTTCGATCTCGAAGGCGATACGCAGCACCTTGTTGGGATCGGCCGCCCTCGTCGCCACGGGCGCCACAAGCAAGAGGCAACCGCAAAGCGCCGCGGCGCTGCAGACCGCTGCCTTGCGCAGACCGGCCATGGTGATTGAGCGCAACGGAGCCGGGTCGTAATGTGCCTTGGAGCGCTTGATGTAACCCCCCAAATTTCGACTGCTGATCTGTTGCGCAAATCTTGCTCGCTCTGACTCGGTCACGTTGCCGCGGCGCGACCGGCAGCGCGCCAGGATTCCGGTCGGCCGCCTTCCCACCAGCTGCATCATGCCATTCAGCTCCTCAAAGAATCCACGCGAAACGATGCGCGTGCGCCGCTGCGCGTTTGCTCCGCCATGCGTAGGTAGGCCTCCTCGAGCGCTCGCGTTGTCGCTACCGTGTCGAACAACGCGCTGTGGCGACCCGCATCGGCGAGGTGTTGCCGGTGGCGCGCGAGCGTACCTGGTTCGTGCGCCAACTCGATCGCCCGCGCAATATATTCCCGCAGATCGGGCGCGATCAACTCGGGCAATCCAACTGCGGTCAGCAGACTTGCCCCGACCCTGCCGGCGAACGTGTCACCGAGCCAGGTCAGCACGGGACAGCCCACCCACAGCGCATCGCTGGCAGTCGTATGCGCATTGTACGGCCACGTGTCGAGAAAAAGATCGGCGTGCCGGTAAAGGCCGACATACTCCGCATGGGGTCTGCGCGATGCAAAAACCAAACGCGAGGGATCAATGTCGCGTGCGACGGCTCCCCGCAGGAGATTAGCTTCGACCACTCGACTAAGCGTCGGATCACTAGCGCCAAGCAACCACATTACGCTACGCGGCACCGCCGCAAGGATTTGCGCCCAAGCGTCGAATGTTTCGGGATTGAGCTTATAGGCCTGACTGAAGGCACAAAAGACGAAGACGTTTTCCGGCAATCCCAGCTCGCTCTTCGGCGGCGCCGGCAGAAACGTTCGCTTGGAGTCGTTGATCTGATAGGACGCCGGCAATTGCACCAACGTTTCCGAATAGTCGGCAGCATGCGCAAACGGCGTCACGATCGGGTCGCCAATGAGGTAGTCAATGAACCCCGCCCCCATCGTGCCGGGGTAGCCCAGATAGTTGACCTGGATGGGCGCCGCTCGAAGGGCGACGGCGTGCGTAGGTGCACCCTGGGTATGGCCTTTGAGATCGATCAGAAGGTCGACGCCATCCGCAGCGATCTGCGCAGCGAGCTGGCTCGTGGTCCAGTCCCGGGCGTCGACGAAGCGGTCGAAGCCCGCCATCAGTCGTGCCCTCATCGCGCTCCCGTCGTCCGCTCCGGTCGAATACCCGAACACGCTGAAACGCTGGCGGTCATGGTTTTCGAACAGGCCGGCCGCCAGTACGCCTGTCGCGTGCTGGCGAAAATCCGCAGACAGATAGCCAATGCGCAGGATGCCTTTCGATGGCATGCGCCGCGGTCGCGGAACGGTAGGGTATGCCGAACTCCAGCGCTGCGCACAAAGCCGCTGTTCGGCACGACTCGACGGATCACTGAGCAGACAAAATGGCGACAGTTGCCCCCGGTTTGCCGCTACACCGGCTCGAAAACGCGCCCTGAGGTCGCCGAGATCGTGCCAATCGGCGAGCTGCTTGCGCAGGAACAGCAACTCGGAGAGCGCGCCTGGCGCTGCGGAATCGAGCTGCAGCACCCGCTCCAGCGAGCTTGACGCTTCAAGGAGCTTCCCTTGCTGCTGTTCGACGCTTGCGCGTTGAAAATAGAGCGGAGCCGCGTCGGGTCGCTCGCCGTTACGCGTGAGCGCCGTCGCCAGCGTTGTCCTTGCCGCATCGAGTCGGCCGAGGGACTGCTCGATCTGCGCCTTGAGCCCGGCGGGAGCGATCGCCTCGGGAAATGCGCGCAACATGGCTTCGGTTTGGCGCAAGGCTTCGTCGAATCTGCCCTGAGCCTCGAAACACAGCGCGAGGTTGAACTGGCTCGCGGGACTGGCGGCATCGATCTGCAGGGCACGCCTGACTGCCGTCTCCGCTTCTTTGCCGCGGCCCGATGCCAGCAGAACGCCGGCGAGGTTATTCCAGATTTGCGGCTGGCCGGATTCGTAACGCAGCGCCTCGACAAGCGCTGCGACCGCTTGCTGAAGGCGCCCTTGTGCCTGGTAGACGAGCGCCAGATTGCACCGGGCTTCGGCTGAGCCCGGCACACTCTTGAGCGAGCTCTCGATCCTTGCGACCGCCTCGTCCAGGCGACCTGCCTGGTACAGCAACACCCCGGAGTAATGCAACGCGTGGGCGTGCCCAGGCCAGCGCTGAAGGAGGGCCTCGTAGGCCGCAAGTGCCTGCGCGAGCTTGCCCTCACGGTGCAGCTCGAATGCGCGCTCGAATGCGGCACCGGAATCGGTCGTCACGCTTGGTGCGGTCACTGGCCACGCCGCCGTTGTGCCCTTGGCGCAAACGTGCAGCCCTGGGCGGGCTGCAGTGCTCTGCACTTCTGGCGCCGCCGACCCTCGAAGCCGCTGCCGATGCGCGCAAGGTCATTCACTGGCATGACGGTCGCCGAATAAAGGTCACTGGCCCGGCATGGGTCGAAGCCGGTTTCCGCGGTGGGGAATAAAGAACGGCGGGTAATGTACCACTACAGCCGTCCGATGTAGCGCTCGACGGCGACGCATTCGTCATGCACTGCGTCGGACATGGGCGCGAAGTTGCAGCGAATGCGCAAGGATGATGCAGTAGGATCAGAGCCGCTATCTGGTCAGGACGCAGCCTGCGGCCGCCGCTTGCTTCAGCAAAGACCTTGCCCAGTCTCGGCCAGGCATCGTCCCGCCTTGGTCGATCTGAACGATCCGCAAGTCCTGACCGAGGCAGAACACGCCGGCGAAAGCGCCGGTTTCGAGATGCCTTCCGTGGACGCCATCTAGGCCGCCGCCGGCGATCAACTTGCGCCAATGATCGATGTCGGTATCGAGCATCCCCGCCAGGCGGTCCAGGTAATCGACCTGCTGCGTGGGCCGCATGACGATGCCGCCCTGCGCGTTGCGGGCAAACAGCGCGACCCCCAAGTGATCCGGGAGAAGCAACGCCGCGTAGCGGTCCGGCCCTATTTCCCGCGCAACTGCAGGAACCGCGTTCGTGACCACCCGCATCAACCGCGCGGCTTCCTGCCATTGGCGCGTACTTCCCTCCTGTCCGACGAGCATCCATGCGGTCAACACGAGTGACACGGCCAGAGCGAGGCGCGATTCCAAGGCCAGGAGCCCGATCGCTGTGGAGACGAAGATCCATGCGAAATAGTAGTTGCGAGCGCCCTCGCCGTTCGTACCCGCGGCGTAGGGCAACGAGAGTGAGGGAGAAAGGATGTAGATCGCAGCAGCGATAACGAAGCCGACGATCACGGCCCCCGAAGCCTTGCTTGGCCGCGCACTGGCCCAGCTCACGACGAGCCCGGCCAGCAGCAGCATGAAGAGGATCGGCCACAGCGCCGGCCAGGGAAGGCCGGGGTGCTGTTGACCAAGCGCCCGCAGGAGCGCCAGCCGGTCGAAGTAATCCCAGAGTCCCGAAGGCAGCCTGGAGGTCGGATACACGCTTAGAGGCGTCCCGAAAAGCCACAGTCGCCATGCGAGGTAGGCTGCGAATGCAGTCCAGATTGGGAAGAGTTCGCGCACCACCGCAATACTTCGTGCAATGAGTGGATGTTTCCGAACGCTGCCCCCCCTTTCCTCCGGAGTCCGGACTACGAGGAGCAGCGTTACGACGAGCGGCAGTGGCACCGCACTTTCCTTCGACAACAGCGCAAGCAGCAGGAGAATGACGCGGAGTGTCGTTACATACGCCGTACGCTTGCCGTGAAAGCCCGTAAGCGATAGCAGGAACAGCAGACCGAACAGCACGGCGAGCAAATCGGACCGGCCGGCCACCCAGAAGCTCACCTCGCCCGCGAACGGGTAGGCGGCGAAGACGGCAGCGGAGACGATTCCAGCCGTCGCCCTCCGGCGGCTGGCCCACCGAATGGCGAGACAGCCGACCAGTAACGAATTCGCGAGGTGAAGGACAAGGTTGACGAGGTGACCGCCGATGGCGTTCGCGCCCCACAGCCGCCAATCCAGCGCATAGGACAGAAACAGGATTGGCCGGTAAGCAAAGTTGCCGTTATCGAGCGGCCTTACGAAGTTGCCCAGCAGCCATTCGGAGAGTCGCCCTTCGCGGTCGGTCTGCGCAATGATGTTGAAGTGCGAGAAGTCGTCGCCCAGCCAGCTACCCGGAAGCCCGCGCAGGTTCAGGACCGCGACGGCAACAATGACAGCAGCGCCGAGTGCCCATTCCAATGGTGCTGCGTACACCTGCGCGCCCGTCGCGCTGGATGTTGTCGGCGACACGTTATGAACCTATCTGACCCGGTGAGGACAGCATGCGCACGCGACGAATCGTTGCCCTCGCTTCTGCTTCAGGAGGTAGCCTCTGCGCCTGCGGCGCGCATAGAACCCAAGGGCTTCCTGGCGACGATCAGAAACTGCCTGCCCAGAACCCGCCAGGCGAGCGGAAAAGCGAGATAGAGGCGCACCAGCCATGGCGACTGCGGCAGGCGGCTCCTCGTGGAGAAGGGCACGAATCGGTCGATGACCTCAAGGACTTCGAACCCGGCCTTGGCGAACGCCTCGCTGCACGAGAGGTGCGTCAGCGGCAGGACGTGGTCGTAGTAATCCCAATATTCTCCGGGCGCATAGCGCAGGTTGGGCTGCAGGGCGACGTAACGCCCACCCGGCTTCAACACCCGTCTTGCCTCGAGCAGGACGCGGTCGAGCGCATCCTTCGAGGGCAGGTGCTCGAAGAGGTTGCTGCTGAAGCAAACGTCGACGCTTTGCGACATGACAGCCGACAGGTCCTCGGCCGTGCTTGAATGGAACTCGACATCGGGCGGCAAGCAGGCTCCCGCGCCCGGGTTGACATCGACGGCGATCTTACGCCGGGCGCGGATGTGGCGGCTGAACTCGCCATACCCGGACCCGAGCTCGAGGACAGTCGCATCCGCGGGCACGTAACGCTGGAAGAACCGTGAGCACAGTACGGACCACACTCCGTCCTTGCGGGCTCGATCGGCGTCCGAGAACCGGATCGCGTAGAGGCGTTCGAGGTCATCCACCGGCGTTACCCCCCGAGCGTGGCCGATTCTTCGGCAGGTGATAGTACTCGGAGAAGATGTCCCGCCGCACTCGGAGCATGTCGCGAATGGTGAGCATGATGTTCCTGGCGGTGGTCGAGGACCCACGTCCGAACGTCCTCGGGAATGTCTGGATGCCGATTTCGCCAACGGGGTAGCCACGCAGCATGACCTTGATCGCGAGCTCGGCACCGACAAAGGGACTGTCGCTTTTCAGTTCGATGTCCTCGAGAACGGAGCGATGGAAGATCCGGACACCGGTGGACACGTCGCGGAATGGCGTGCGGAAAAGCGTCCGCAGCGTGCGATTGTAGACGTAGGAGATGAAGATGCGCGTCGTCGAGTAGAGTTTGCGGTACCGGAACGCGATCACCAGGCGGTAGAACGGGCGGAGCTCGAGCATTTTCCGCACGTCGTTGACGTCGTACTCGTTGTCCCCGTCCACCATGCAGATCCACGTGTATTTGCTCTGCGCCACCCCGCTGCGGAAGGCGGCACCGTAGCCAAGATTCCCCTTGTGGTGCACGACCCGGATGTGATCGGGGTACTGCCTGACGAGTTCGTCGGCAATCTCGCCCGACCGGTCAGGCGACCCGTCGTCGACGATGATGATCTCGAAGGGCAGGCCGTATGCCAGAAGCATGGCGTGCGCACGCTCGGCCACGGTTCGGACCGTTGCCTCGTCCTTGTAGACCGGGAAGAACAGGCTGACGCTTTCCTCCACCGGCGTCACCTAGAACGAAAGTCTGCGGAAAATCCGCCAGGGCAGCAGGCGGACTGCCAGACAGACCGGGCCCCAGAATGCCGGATAGTAGGCGTGCCCGAAATCCTTGCCGACGCGGCGATACACGCGTTCGGCCAACGACCGCGGGGACGCGGCAGGCAGCGGGATCTTGTGCGCGAAGGACAGATTCGTGTCGATGTAGCCGAGCGTATAGAACTGGACGATAACGCCTGCTGCTGCAAGTTCGTGCCGCAGGCTCTCGAAGTATGCCCGGAGCGCCCGCTTTGCCGCGGCATACCCCGCGTTGCGGCTGCGGCCGCGCGCGGCCGCGATACTGCCGAACCCCACGATCAGACCTTCTGCGCCGGCGCGTCTGAGCAGCGGCAGATAGCGGTTCACGATTTCGCAACCGGCGAGATAATTCACGCGCGTAATCGCTTCCTGGTCGGCGGCGGTCTGCCCAGGGCCATCGTCGGCCTGCGTCGCTCCCGCGCAGAGCAGGATTCCGCGCAACGGCGGAAGTCTGGAAAGCGCGGCATCGATCTCGACGAGCGGAGGTCGGGGCAGCGCAAGATCGACTTCCACCGCTTCTGCCTCGATCGACCAACGCAGCGACAGATCGCTTGCGAGGGCCAGCGAATCACGCCGATCCGAGGAGACGATGCAGAGGGGATGCCGTCCCGCGGCGAAACGCTCGGCGCTTGCGCGCCCGACGCCCGACGAGCCACCGACAATTAGAAAGGTCACAGGCCGAGCCGACGGGAAGTCTCGGATTGGTACAGACGATCAGCGTCGTGACGTGCAAGGCTCCGACCGAAAGCGCAATAGTGCGGAAGCGTCCGCGCCGCGACTCGGGACGACAAGCGGCTGTCCTTCAGCACATTCGGCTGCGCCCCTAAGTCCAGCGTGATTGCGTCCAACTCGTCAAGGAACTTCTCGCTCTTCCCATTGCGGGCAAGGTCCAGCGCCACGAGAATCCCCGAACCGGTGAGGCTGCACGCCTTCTGCTGCCCTCGGAAGCGCTTGACCGACAGGAACACCAGCGTCGGGTCGCACCGTTGCACGAGGCCGGCCACGGCAGTCTCGAACGCCGAAAACGCCTGCTCGGGCACCAGCAACTGCGCCTCAGCGAGTCCCCGACGGCCATAAAGCCGATGGTACAGAGTTTGACGCGCGAGTGGGAAGGCGGCGTTCGCGACGTGCTCAACCTGCTTCGTGCGCAACGCTGAAACGAGTCGAAACGCCGCACTCGCAATGCGTACCGTCGACCTTGTCCAAATCGAGAACGGGAGCAGGGCGCGCTCGTCCGCGCGCATGATCCGGTAGGGCCGCGGCCGAGGCAATTCCGGATCCGCGCGCCATGACCCCGAAAACAGGATGCCGCGGCCGAACGACGAGCCGCGCATGGATCCGTCGTGCCAACTGTAGGCAAAGTCATGGTCGACTTTGATCGCTATCGCGTCGGCCGCCTCGGCCAGCGAGCGCACCGGCGCTCGCTCGACCAAGACGGAGAGCGCGGGCAGCGGTTGCAGACGCAGAGTCGCATCGACGATCAGGCCGGTGAGACCGATGCCCCCGCACGTCGCCTCGAACAAATCCGGTGTCGTGGCGCGGGTAAGGGTGGCGAAACCCTTGTCGGGGTGGTAGAGGGTCAGGGCTTCGACCCAATCGCAGAAGGTGCCGTCGCGCTCCGGATTCTTACCGTGCACATCCGCGGCGATGCATCCGCCCACGGTGATGTACGGATAGCCGGGCAGGACCGGAAAACTCGTCTGCCTGGCGTGGGCGAACTCGACGAGCTTGTCTAGCGTGATGCCCGCCTCCACCCGGACACGAGGCCCCGGCCCAAACGCGAGAATCCGATCGAACGCGCCGAGTTCCTGAACCAGAACCCCTTTACCGAAGCTCGCTGCCGCATAGGAATAGCCCCCACCGCGCGCGATCCTCGGCTTGCGACCGAAATCGATCTCGAGATGGCGGTATCGGTCCGGACGCTGGTGGTCGGTGGTGAGCGCCACCGAGCCGTCAAAGGTGACAAACGAGGATCGCCGGACGAGGGGGACATTCATCGAGAGGAAGATGCCGTCGGTGCGGAACCGCCACGTACGATACTGGTCGCATAGGTTGCCCATCCGACGATGGACACGCTGCCAAAAAGAAACAACTGGATAAGGAAAGCCGCGAGAAAGCCCGAAGTGACCGGAAGATGGAGCAATGAGAAGCCCGCTACGAACGCAAATTGAAGCGTGCCCAAACTCGCCGGGGCGGACGGGATCGCCGCAGCGATCCCGCCGATCCCCACCAGAACGAGTATCTCGGCCACCCCTATCTGCAACCCTACCGCCCGAATGATCGCCCAAACCACCCCGCCGTTGATGCTCCAGATCAGCGCCGAAAGGAGCAATGTTGACACCAGGAGGCGTGGCCGGCGGGTCGGAGCCAGACCGGCATGAAGGGCTTCGATCCAAGCCTTCGCCCGCGGGAATCGGGCAAGATCGCCCGATCGAATAAACCAAAGCAAAAAGATAGCCAGGACGGTGCCCGCAATGAGCGCGATGGACACGGCCATGCCTTGCGCGACGGCCGTACCGGACCCGCTGCTGTCCAGCACTTCGGCGAGGCCGAACAATGCGCAGAGTGTCACCGCGATCATGTCCAGCAGGCGCTCAAAAACAATCGTGCCCAATGCGGCAAGGCGCGCAATAGCTCCGGTTCGACCGATCAAGTCGGCGCGCAAGAGTTCGCCCATTCGCGCCGGCAGGACGTTGTTCGCAGCGTAACCGACGATGAAAGCCGTCCATACGGCGCGAATCCGTAGCCGGCCAATGCTACCGAGCATCAAATGCCAGCGGCCGATGCGGACTGCCAACTCCAGCCAGTACAGCGCCAACGCGACGGCAATCCAGCCCAAGTGCGCCGATTGCAACGAACGAACGGCATCGTCAAGATCGACCACTCGCAGCGCGAGCCACAGGAGGGCGGCACTGACGAGTAGGCTGGCCCCCATGCGAAACTTCCGATTTCGCAGCACTTGCGCCAGCGCAAACTCTGCCATCGAATTTTTTTCCGCGTCAGAGGGAAAAACAGGCTCTTCGCAGCCGCTTTTTGAAGACGCGCCGGAGACGGTGCTTGATTCTTCGGCGCATGCGCATTTTCGAGCGCTAACAATGTACCATTTCCAGCCTGTCGCAGACGCCGTGACCACCGTGCCCACCACTCTCCTGCCCGATCGCCGTCGCGTGCGCGGCGCTCGATCGCCGTGGCCGCGCTGAAGCCGCACTACTGGGACGAAGCGGCGCGCGCGCTCTCGCGCGGAGATCGCGTACTGCGCCGGCTCGTTCGCCGCCATCCCGGCGTCCATCTCAAGCGGCGCAGTGATGCCTTCACCACGCTCTCGCGGGCGATCGTCGGGCAGCAGATTTCGGTCAAGGCCGCCGACGCCATCTGGCAGCGCTTTGTCGCGCTCGTCGGTGACGAGTCGGGCCGCGGCTTCCCGCGCCTCGCGCCGCAGTGCGTCGGCCGGCACGGGGTGGCTGCGCTGCGCGGCTGCGGTCTGTCGGCTCGCAAGGCGGAATACCTGAGCGATCTGGCCGATCATTTCGTCTCCGGTCGCCTCGCCCCCCGGCGCTGGAAGGCGCTCGACGACGAGGCGTTGATCGCCCTGCTGGTCGACGTCAAGGGCATCGGCCGCTGGACGGCGGAGATGTTCCTGATGTTTCACGAGCTGCGTCCCGACATTCTGCCGGTCGATGACCTCGGTCTGCAGCGTGCGCTCGCCGATCACTACAACGGCGGTGAGCGCCTCGACCGCGCGGCGATGCTTGCGCTCGCCGAGCCGTGGCGACCGTGGCGCTCGGTGGCGACCTGGTATCTCTGGCGCAGCCTCGACCCGATCCCGGTCGAGTATTGAGAGCGCCCGCCTTGCCCCCGCCGTTTGCGCGCTTGACGCCGGACGTCGTGCTCGACGCACTCGACAGCGTCGGGCTCGAAGGTGACGGTCGCCTGCTCGCGCTCAACAGCTACGAAAACCGCGTCTACCAGGTCGCCCTTGCCGACCGGCCCCCCTGCGTTGCCAAGTTCTACCGCCCGGGGCGCTGGACCGACGCGCAGATTCTCGAGGAGCACGCCTTCGTGCACGAGCTTGCCGGGGAAGAGATTCCCGCGGTCGAGCCGTTCGCCTTCGAGGGCATCGGCACGCTTGCGACCTTCGCCGGTTTTCGTTTTGCGGTCTACCCGAACTGTGGCGGCCGTGCCCCCGAGCTCGAGGATCGAGCGATACGCGAGCAGCTGGGGCGTTTTATCGGCCGCATTCACGCGGTAGGGGGGCGCATCGGCTTCGCCCATCGGCCGGCTCTGGACCGGCAGAGCTTCGGCCAAGAGCCGCGCGACTGGCTGCTTGCGCACGGCTTCATTCCGCCCGATCTCGCCGCAGCGTACGAAAGCGTCGCCACCATGGCGCTCGAGGGCGTACGCCAATGCTTCGCGCGCGCCGGCACCGTGCGCCTGCTGCGCCTGCACGGCGACTGCCATGGCGGCAATGTTTTGTGGCTGCCCGAAGGACCGCTTGCCGGGCCGCATTTCGTCGATTTCGACGACAGCCGCATGGGACCGGCGCTGCAGGACCTGTGGATGCTGCTCTCCGGCGATCGCGCCGAGATGACCCGGGCGCTCGCCGATCTCCTGGCCGGCTACGAGGACTTCCAGGCCTTCGACCGGCGCGAGCTCCATCTGCTCGAAGCCCTGCGCACGCTGCGCCTCATGCACTACGCGGCGTGGCTCGCAAGGCGCTGGGACGATCCCGCGTTCCCCGCCGCGTTCCCCTGGTTCAATAGCCAACGCTACTGGCAGGATCGAATCCTGGAATTGCGCGAGCAGGTTGCGGCAATGGACGAGCCGCCGCTGGCCGTCTAGGTGCGCAGCACGCCGTCGACGAGGTGGAGGGTGCGGTCGGTGCGCGCGGCCAGGTCGGCATCATGGGTGACGATGACGAGGCTGGTGCCCGCGCGGTGATTGAGCTCGAGCATCAGCTCGAAAACCTGTTCCGCCGTGTGGCGATCGAGATTCCCGGTCGGCTCGTCGGCGAGCACGACCGCTGGCGCGGTGACCAGGGCGCGGGCCAGCGCTACCCGCTGCCGCTCGCCCCCCGACAGCTCCGCGGGACGATGCTCGACGCGTTCGGCAAGGCCGACGCGCGCAAGGATCGCCGCCGCCGCGGCGCGTGCGCGCACGCGCTCTTCGCGCCGAATGAACAGCGGCATCGCGACGTTGTCGAGGGCGGAGAATTCCGGCAGCAGGTGATGGAACTGGTAGATGAAGCCCAGGGCGTGATTGCGCACCATCCCCTGCTCGGCTTCGTGCAGCCCCGCAAAGGGCCTGCCCTGCACCCGCACTTCGCCCGCCGTGGGCGCGTCCAGCCCGCCCAGCAGATGCAACAGCGTGCTCTTGCCCGACCCCGAGACGCCGACGACGGCGACCCGCTCGCCGGCCATGACGGAAAGATCGATGCCGAGCAGCACCGGCACTTCGAGCGGCCCGCTCTTGTACGTCTTCCGCAAGCCGCGGCACTCGAGCACCGGCGCCGCGCTATTCATAGCGCAGCGCCTCCGCCGGATTGATCCGCGCCGCCCGCCAGCTCGGGTAGATCGTCGCCAGCAGCGTCAGCACGAGCGCGATCGCCGCCACCGTGATCACGTCGCCGCGCTGCACTTCCGACGGCAGCTCGCTGATGTAATAGACGCTCTTGTCGAGAAACTGCACGCCCAGCAGGCGCTCGACGAACGGCACGACGGTGTCAACGTTGAAGGCCAGCAGCAAGCCGCCGACGACGCCCAGCAGCGTGCCGATCGCGCCGACCAGCGCGCCTTGAATGACGAAGATGGTGAGAATGCTCGCAGGCGACGCGCCCTGGGTGCGCAGGATCGCGATGTCGGCCTGCTTGTCGGTCACGACCATCACCTGCGCCGAGACGATATTGAATGCCGCCACGGCGACAATCAGCGTGAGGATCAGGAACATCATGCGCTTTTCGATCGCCACCGCGCGAAAGAAATTGGCGTGGGAGAGCGTCCAGTCTCGTACCTCGGCGTCGACCGGCAGCACCGACAGGAGCTCCCGCGCGACCTGCGGCGCGGCGAACAGGTCGTCGAGCTTGAGCCGTACCCCGCTCACCGTGTCGCCGAGGCGGTAGAGCTTCTGCGCGTCGGAGAGATTGATGAGGGCAAGCCCGCTGTCGAACTCGAACATGCCGATCTCGAACACGCCGACGACGCGGAAGCTCTTTACCCGCGGCAGCGTGCCCGCAGGCGTCACGGTGCCCTGCGGAGTGATGACCACGACGCTGTCGCCGAGGCGCACTCCCAGCGCGCGCGCAAGCTCGGCGCCGAGCACGATGCCAAATGCGTCCGGCCGCAGATCGGAGAGCGATCCGGCGCGCATGTGACTGCCGATATCGGCGACCTTGTCCTCGAACGAGGGATCGATGCCGCGCACGAGCGCGCCGCGATTGACCTCCCCCGAGGAGAGCATGGCCTGCCCGAGTACGTACGGCGCTGCGGCGCGCACGTGCGGATTCGTCTGCGCCGCCCGCGCCACGCCCTGCCAGTCGGCGATCGCGCCGCTGAGGGCGCGGATTTCTATGTGCGCGGCGACCGCCAGGATGCGCGTGCGCAGCTCCTCCTGGAATCCGTTCATGACCGACAGCACGACGATCAGCGCCGCAACGCCGAGGGCAATCCCGAGCATCGACACGGCGGAGATGAAAGAGACGAAACGATTGCGCCCCGTGCCGCGACGCGCGCGCGTGTAACGCAACCCGACGAGGATCTCGTAGGGTACCTCAGCCATCGTTCTCACCTGCATCGAACATCGCCCTGCTCTGCATT
Organism: Casimicrobiaceae bacterium; assembly: GCA_035939595.1. Lineage (GTDB taxonomy): Bacteria > Pseudomonadota > Gammaproteobacteria > Burkholderiales > Casimicrobiaceae > PALSA-1003. The sequence goes on along the minus strand of DASZFQ010000139.1, from coordinate 48,452 downwards.
TGCGCCGTGCCGGCAAACGCGAGAGTTTGCCACAACCCGTGCGCTGGGGAGGCGGGCGCGCATGCTACACTCGGCGCGCTTCCGCCCGTGCCACTTCCATGCGTTGCACTCTGGTCGTACCCGGCCTGCTTGACTGGCCTTCCTCCGCGCTCGCCGGCGTCGCCAGGGAAGCCCCCGCCCTGTCGCGTCTTCTCGCCGCCGATGCGTCGCCCACGCGCGAACCCGACGGGCAAGTGGCCAGCGCCTGCCGCGTGTGCGGCATCGCGCAGCAGCAGGACTGGCCTGTCGCACCGTGGCTCGCGCGCGCGGCAGGAATCGCGGTGGGCAGCGCCTACTGGCTCTGCGCAGATCCGGCGCAATTCCTCGTCGGATCGAGCGATGTCCGTCTCGGCGGGCTGATCGGCGATCTCGAAGTCACCGACGCGCAGGCGTTGATCGCCCTGCTCAATGGGCATTTTGCCGATGATGGCATTCGCTTCGTCGCACCCACGCCGGCGCACTGGTTTGCCTGTGCGGAACCGTCGCCGCGGATCGTGACCCGTCCGCCCGAGGCGGCGGTCGACGCGCCACTCATCCCCTATCTCGCCTCCGGCCCGGATGCGGCGCACTGGCGGCGTTGGCAGAGTGAGCTGCAAATGCTCTTCTTCGAGCACGCCGTCAATCGCCGGCGCGAGGCAAGCGGATGCACCCCGGTCGACGGCCTCTGGTTCTGGGGCGGCGGCACGCTCGCGCCGCCCGCCACCCTTGCGCCGCAGATCTTTGCAGATGGCGGCTTGGTAGCCGCCCTGGGACGCAGTGTCGGGCTCACCTGCGCGCCGCTGCCCGCCGCATTCGCCGCCTTGCCTAGCGTCGCGGCGTGCGCAGTCTGGCTGCCGGCGATCGAAGGCGAAAACCGGGAGGCAGAACTCGCGGCCGCCGATCGCGCCTGGATGGCACCGGCCGAGCGTGCGCTTGACGCCGGGAGGTTGAGCGCGGTCGAGCTCATTCTCACCGGCCGTTCGCTCGGGCTGCGTTTTCGCCTGTCGCGGCCATCACGCGGCAGGCGCTGGCTTGGGCGCATCGCGGCGCGGCGGGCCGCGCCGCTGGCGCGGCTGGTCGCCGAGGCAGACGCAGGCTGACCGTGGACATCGTTCGTCGCCCGGTGCCGGAAGCCGCCGCGACACTCGCGGCGGCCGGCATCGCCCCGGTACTCGCGCGGGTCTATGCCGCCCGCGGCGTGCGCGCGGCCGCCGAACTCGACCTCGAGCTCGCGCAGCTGCCATCGTGGACGACGCTCAAGGGCATCGATGCGGCGGCAGCGCGGCTCGCGGCAGCCATCGAAGGGCGCGAGCGGCTGCTCATCGTCGCCGACTACGATGCCGACGGCGCCACCGCCTGCGCCATCGGTGTGCGCGGCCTGCGGGCGATGGGGGCGCTAGTCGATTTCCTCGTCCCCAACCGCTTCGAGTTCGGCTACGGGCTCACGCCCGAAATCGTCACCCTGGCGGCGGCTCGCGAGCCGGCACTGATCATCACCGTCGACAACGGCATTGCCAGTGTCGAAGGCGTCGCCGCGGCGCGCGCGCGCGGCATCGACGTGCTCATCACCGACCATCACCTGCCCGGCGCGGAACTGCCCGCGACGACCTGGATCGTCAATCCCAACCAGCCCGGCTGCGGTTTTCCAAGCAAGCATCTGGCCGGTGTCGGCGTCATGTTCTACGTGCTCACTGCCCTGCGCGCGCTGCTGCGCGCGCGCGGCCGCTTCGCCGCTGGCAGCGAACCCAACCTCGCCGTGCTTCTGGACCTGGTCGCTTTGGGAACGGTCGCCGATGTGGTGCAACTCGATCACGCCAACCGGATTCTGGTCGGTCAGGGATTGCAGCGCATCCGCGCCGGACGCATGCAGCCCGGCGTGCGCGCGCTGTTTGCCGCGGCAGGCCGCGACCCCGCCCGCGCCAGCGCCTACGATCTGGGCTTCGTCGCCGGGCCGCGCCTCAACGCCGCAGGACGCCTGGCCGACATGGCGATCGGCATCGCCTGCCTTCTGGCCGAGGACGAGGCCGCCGCAGCGCCGCTTGCCGCCGCGCTCGACGAGCTCAATCGCACTCGGCGTGAGGTCGAAGCGACGATGCATGAGCAAGCCCTCGACGGACTCGACGCCAGCGTCGCCGACGATCATTACACGTTGTGCGTTTACCAGCCCGAGTGGCATCAAGGCGTGGTCGGCATCGTAGCGTCGCGGCTCAAGGACCGTTTCCATCGCCCGGCGATCGTGTTCGCGCGCGGCAACGACGGGGAGCTGCGCGGCTCGGGCCGGGCCATCCCGGGCTTTCACCTGCGCGATGCGCTCGACCTCGTAGCCAAGCGCGCCCCGGAGACCATCACCCGCTTCGGCGGCCACGCCTATGCCGCCGGACTGAGCCTGCCTGAAGCCGCGCTGCCGCGTTTCCGCGCCGAATTCGAGCGCGTTGCCCGCGAGTGGCTATCACCGGCCGCTTTGTTGCAGACGCTCGAAACCGACGGCGAGCTCGACGCGGCGGAACTCACCTTGGGCCTGGCCCAGCAGATCGCAGCCCAGGTCTGGGGGCAGGGCTTTCCGGCACCCGTCTTCGAGGGCGAATTTGCCGTGCTGGAACAACGCCTCGTGGCGGACAAGCATCTGCGCCTGACGCTCCGCGGTGCCGGCCGGCCTTGCGCGGCGATACGCTTCAACGACTGCGGGCCCCTGCCGGAACGCATTCACGCCGCCTACCGCGTGGACGTCAACCACTACCAGGGGTTGTCCAGCCTGCAGCTCGTGCTCGAGCGCTGGCAACCCGTCTGAAACGCGGAGTGTGAGTGCTTGCACAGCTCCTCGCCGCTGCCTTGGGTGCACTGCGGGACGGGGGCCTCAACCTGACGGGCGGCGGTTTTGCAGGCGGGCACTAGCTTACATATATCTGATTGATTTTTAACACCTTATGCCGACAATGCCCCGCGCATGCGGAGGCGGGCATTTTCATCGTATTGCCATATTGTGCGTTGCAATCAAACGAGGTAGAGTCCGCTGCGGCGCAACAGGGCGGGCGAGCAACAAGACGCACGACTCGGGCCGGGCGTTGGGGGTCGAGAGGGACGGCATGGGTTTGAACGGAAACGGCAACGGCTTGCTGCGGCTGCACGGCAAGGTATCCATCATCACCGGCGGGGGGCAGGGAATCGGCCGGGCAACCTCGATCAAGTTCGCCCGGGAGGGCGCGAAGGTCGCGGTTTGCGATATCAATATGACGTCGGTGTCGGAGACGCTCGCCCAGATCCGGGAGTTCGGCGGCGAGGCCTTGGGCTTCCAGGTCGACGTGACCGACAAGGAAAGCATCGCGCGCATGGTCGAGAGCGTGATGTTCGCCTGGCAGCGCATCGACACCCTGGTCAACAACGCCGGCATCGTGCAGGACGCCCGCCTGAGCAAAATGACCGACGACCAGTTCGAGCGCGTCATCGACGTCAATCTCAAGGGCGTCTACAACTGCACCAAGGCGGTGGTCGACATCATGCTGCGGCAGAATTCGGGCTGCATCCTCAACGCGTCGTCGATCGTCGGCCTGTACGGCAATTTCGGGCAGACCAATTACGCGGCGACGAAGTTCGGCGTCATCGGCATGGTCAAGACCTGGGCGCGGGAGCTCGGCGGCAAGGGCATCCGTGCCAACGCAATCTGTCCCGGATTCATCGCCACGACCATCCTCGACTCGATACCGGAGAAGGTCCTGCGGTCGATAGAGGAAAAAGTGCCGATGGGCCGCCTCGGTCGACCCGAAGAGATCGCCAACACCTACGCCTGGCTCGCCTCCGACGAGGCGAGCTATATTAACGGCGCGGTGATCGAGGTTTCCGGCGGCATCACGCTCTAGCGTCGCGACTGCAAGCTTCCGTGCTTGAGCGGCGGCGGCGCGGGCGGTAGCATGGACGCGTTCGCAGCATCTGCGATAGGTGGGAATCCGTTCATGCGCTCCAGCCTGGTTATCGTCTTTCTGCTCCTTTGCGCGGCGCTCACGCCCAACGCTGCCCGTGCGCTGGACAAGGTCAACCCGTATATCTGCCCCACGGCCGCCGATGGCAGCGGCCTCGACTGCTTCCTCGAGGCGGTGCCGCAGACTTATACGATGTGCCGCCAGATCAAGAGCATCGAAATCATCGAGTTCGGCATGGCCGGTGCGCAGGAAGGCGTCAACGGCGCCAAGACCGAATCGTGCATCGACAAGCACAAACTGTTGATCGTGCGGCCCTACCAGGCGGCGCTGCGCGAGTCGGCGCGCAACAAGGCTATCGTCGACAGCCTGCGCCGGCTCTATGACTTGTGGCTCGATAGCCTGGCGAAGCTCGTACCCACGCCGGGCGAGGCTGATGCCACCTACAAGCTACGTGTCGACACGCCCTATGCCACCTTTGCCCAGCAGATCGGGGCGATCCGCGCCCTGGCTGCCGCGCCCGTCCAGCCGGCCGCCAAGCCGGCGCCCAAGGGCAAGAAAACGGGCTCGTGACGGCGGCCGCGCCGTGCACCGCGGCGCGGTGGGAAGGCGCCCCGGTGGGTACCCAAGTGGGCATTGACTTAGCATCCGTATTCGCGGCCGACGGTCTGCTCGCGCGCGCCCTTCCGGCCTATCGCTTTCGCACCCAGCAGCTGGCGATGGCCGAGGCGGTGGCGCAGGCGATCGCCGAGCGCAGCCCCCTGCTTGCCGAGGCCGGAACCGGCACCGGCAAGACCTTTGCCTACGTCGTCCCGGCGTTGCTTTCCGGTGGCAAGGTGATCGTGTCGACCGGAACCAAGACGCTGCAGGACCAGCTCTTCGCGCGCGACCTGCCCATGGTGCGCGATGCGCTCAAGGTTCCGCTCACGGTGGCGCTGCTCAAGGGACGTGCCAACTACGTCTGTCATTACCACCTCGGGCGGGCGCGGCAGGCCGACAGCTTCACCTCGCGCGCCGACGCGGGCTATCTCGGACGCATCGAGTCCTTCGCGCGAACGTCGACCACCGGCGATAAGGCCGAACTCACGACGGTTCCCGACACCGCCGCGATCTGGGCCCAGGTGACCTCGACCCGCGACAACTGCCTCGGCGGGGAGTGCCCGCATTACGGCGAATGTTTCGTGATGCGCGCGCGCAAGGAGGCGCTCGCGGCGGACATCGTCGTTATCAACCACCATCTTTTCTTCGCCGATGTGGTGTTGAAGGACGAGGGCCTCTCCGAACTGCTGCCCGCCTGCAATACCGTGATCCTCGACGAGGCGCACCAGTTGCCCGATACCGCGACGCTCTTCTTTGGCGAAGAGCTTGCTGCCGGCCAACTGGCGGAACTCGCGCGCGACGCGGAAATCGAGAGCCTCAAGATCGCGCGCGACTACGCGCCGCTGCCCGACGCCGCACAAGGCCTGTCGCAGGCGCTGCGGCGCGTGCGCCTGGCCGCCGGCGACGCCCCGGGCAAATGGTCGTACGCCGACACCATGCGGCGCGCGGACCTGGTTGTCGCGCTCGACGCGCTGGCGGCCGCGCTCGACCGGCTCGCCGCCGAGCTCGCATTGCAGGCGGAGCGCAGCGACATGCTCGCGCAATGCGCGTCGCGCACGCGCGAGGCCGTGGCGCGCTTGGCGCGCTGGCGCGATCGGGACGATCCGGACTGGATCCGCTGGTTCGACGTCAGCGCGCGCGGCTGGCAGCTGCATGCCTCCCCCTTGTCGATCGCCGAAATCTTCGCCCGTCAGGTAGCCGACTCGGCCCGCGCCTGGATCTTCACCTCGGCGACCCTCGCCGTCGGCGGCGATTTCACGCACTTTCAGCGCGAACTTGGCCTCACCCACGCCGCGACCGGCTGCTGGGACAGTCCCTTCCATTACGCCGAGCAGGCCCTGCTCTATCTTCCGCGCGATCTGCCGGAGCCGAACTCGGTCGAGCACACCGATGCCGTCGTCAAAGCAGCCTTGCCGGTGCTCAAGGCCAGCGGCGGTCGCGCGTTCCTTTTGTTCACGACGCTGCGGGCGCTCGCTCGCGCCCGCGAGGGCATCGCCGTCGCCCTGGCGCGCGAGGACCTCGATTACCCGCTGCTGGTGCAAGGTGAAGGTTCTCGCAGCGAGTTGCTGTCGCGCTTTCGCCTGCTCGGCAACGCGGTGTTGCTTGGGTCGCAGAGCTTCTGGGAGGGCGTCGACGTGCAGGGCGAGGCGCTGTCGCTGGTGGTCATCGACAAACTCCCCTTCGCACCGCCGGATGATCCGCTGTTCGCGGCGCGACTCGAGCACATCGCGCGCCAGGGCGGCAATGCCTTTCTTGACTATCAGCTGCCGCAGGCCGCCATCAGCTTGAAGCAGGGGGCCGGTCGCCTGATCCGCTCCGAAACCGATCGCGGCGTGCTCATGATTTGCGACCGTCGCCTGGCCGACAAGCCCTACGGGCGACGTATCCTGGGCGCCCTGCCGCCGATGCGCCGGACACGGGAGCTTGCGGAGGTCGTGGCGTTCTTCGCCCGCACCGGCGGCTAGGCGCGCGCGGCGGAGGCTTGTGCGCGCGACGCTAAGTCCGCCGCCGCGTCACCAGAACTGCCACCACGGCTTCGAATTGGGGACGCTTCCGGGCGGAAGCAGGGTGTCCTGCGACGGGATCAGGGTTTCCTTCGGCACCCAGAACTTCCACCACGGCCTGGCGATGCCGGAGTAATACTTGCCGTTGGGGAACGACTCCTTGAGCACGCGCTGCGCATCGTCGCGCAACAGCGGCAAGTCAAGTTTGCTGTAGCTCAAGGCCATGATGATCAGCGCGTCCTCGTTGGCGGGTGTCTGCGGAAAATTAACCAGCGATTGCGTCGCCCGGTTCGCCGCCGCCAGGTAGGCGCCGCGGTGGTAGTAATAGTCGGCCACATGCACTTCGTAGCTTGACAGCGCGTCGGTCAGATAGCGCATGCGCTCGCGCGAGTCCGCCGCGTACCTGCTATCGGGAAAACGGGTGACCAGATCCTTGAAAGCACTGAACGATTCCCGGGCCATCTTCGGGTCGCGCTCGGAGAGATCCTGCTCCACGACGTAGCCGAAAATCCCCTGATCCTCGCGGAAGTTCACCACGCCCTTCAGGTAATAGGCGTAGTCGACGTTGGGATTGTTGGGATAGGTGCGAATGAAGCGGTCGCAGGCGGCGATCGCGGTTGCCGTTTCGCCCTGCCGGTAATTGGCGTACGCGCCTTCCAGGATCGCCTGTTGCGCATAAATGCCATAGGGAAAACGTCCCTCGAGAATGTCGTAGAGCTTGATCGCCCGCGTATAATTGCCGGTCGTCGACATGGTGTGCGCCTCGTCGTAGAGGCGCTGAGCCGACCAGCCCGAGGTTTCTTCCTTGACGTCGGGAAGAAGGTCGCACGCGGCCACGCACAGCAGGAGCATGATCGCAACGACGCATCGAGTTCCCAACAGCGACTTTCGCAACATGGTGCCAACTCCGGCGGAACCGGCGAATTATACCCCAGCCTCCGCAGCCTCTCCGCCACGCTTCGAATTCACGATCGCCGCCGATCTCGTCGGCTTGCGCCTCGATCAGGCCCTTGCCCGGCTCATACCCGAGCACTCGCGCAGCCGCATCCGCACCTGGATCGACGCCGGTCGCGTCAGCGTCAGCGGCGAGACAGGGGCGGCAAAGCGCAGGCTGTATGGCGGTGAGCGCATTGTCGTCGCGCCGTTGGCCGACCCGCGGGCGGCCGCCTTCGTCGCGCAATCGTTGCCGCTGTCGATCGTGTACGAGGACGAGGCCCTGATCGTGGTCGACAAGCCTGCAGGGCTGGTTGTCCATCCCGGCAGCGGCAACTGGGACGGCACGCTTGCCAACGCGCTGCTGCATCACGCGCCGCAGCTCTCCGGCGTCGCGCGCGCCGGCATCGTGCATCGACTCGACAAGGACACGAGCGGCCTGCTCGCGGTGGCGAAGACGCCGACGGCGCAGACCGATCTCGTCCGGCAGCTGCAGGCGCGCAGCGTGCGCCGCGAATATCTGGCGCTCGTCCACGGCACGGTCGCGCGCGGCGGCCGGATCGACGCGCCGCTCGGCCGCCATCCGGTGCGGCGCACTTCGATGGCCGTCGTCGCCACGGGCAAGCCCGCCGTCACCCATTACGAGGTGCGGGAGCGTTTCGCCGCTTGCACCCTGCTGTCGTGTCGCCTCGAGACCGGCCGCACGCATCAGATTCGCGTGCACTTGGCGTCGCTGCAGCATCCCCTTGTCGGCGATCGCACCTACGGCCGTCGACACGGGATCGCGTTTCGCCGCCAGGCCCTGCACGCGTGGCGACTCGCGCTCGCGCATCCGGTCACGCGCCAACCGGTGCAGTGGGAATCGCCACTGCCCGAGGACTTCGCCGCGCTCCTCGCGACCCTGCGTCGCAAGCCATGAGACCACGCCGTGCTTGACAGCGCGTTGTCGGCGCGCCTGACGGCAGCTGGGCTCGACTGGATCGTTCCCGACTGGCCTGCGCCGGCAGGGATCCGCGCCCTGTCGACCACGCGTAACGGCCGCTCCGGCGCAAGCTTCGACGTGGCGCGTGATCAGCCAGCGTTCGATGCTGCGCGCGACGAGCTGATGCGTTGGCTTCCTGCCACGCCGATCTGGCTCGCCCAGGTGCATGGCGCGGCAATCTGCGACGCGGACCAAGCGCGTGCCGCCGCAAGCTCCGGCCCGCCGGTCGCTGACGCTGCTCTCGCGCGTGTCCCCGGCGTCGTCTGCGCGGTGCGCTCCGCCGATTGCCTCCCGGTCCTGTTGTGCGATCGCCGGGGAAGCGTCGTCGCCGCCGCGCACGCCGGCTGGCGAGGGCTTGCGGCCGGGGTGCTCGAAGCGGCGCTGATCGCCATGCGCACTGCGCCGGCGGAGGTTTGCGTATGGCTGGGCCCGGCCATCGGCCCGCGCGCATTCGAGGTCGGCGCCGATGTGTTGGCCGCGCACTGCGCCGCCGACCCGGGTGCGGCGCAATGCTTTGAGCCTCACCGTCCCGGCAAATGGCTCGCCGATCTGTACGCCCTGGCGCGACGGCGGCTGCGTCGCGCCGGTGTCGAGGCGATTCACGGCGGCGGTCGCTGCACGCTCACCGAGGGCGCGACGTTCCATTCCTATCGCCGTGACGGCCCCGCCGCGGGCCGCATGGCAACGCTGATCTGGCTCGCGGCGGCCTGATGCCTTGGCCACCGCCGCGCGCTGCGCTCGCTGGGGCCGCGGCAAGCGTTTGTGCGCGGCAGGGTGAGTCGCTACACTCGAAAGCGACGCGAGAGCGCATGACGATGGAAGAACAAACGCCCCGAAGTGACTGGTCCGACCTTGTCGGAGAGTGGCAGGGGTTGAGCCGGCAGTGGTTGCAGTGGTGGTCGCACGGCGAAGCCACGATTGCGCCGGCAGCCCCCCTGCCCATCGAATGGGGAAACGCCGCGCTCTCGGTGCTGACGCCGACCACCACATGGATCGACCCGGCGGCCGCGGCGGAACTCACCGAACGTTACAATCGCCGCCTCGAAGCCCTGTGGCAGCGCGCGCTCGCCGGCGATAGCGCACCGCCAGCGCAGGCCGACGCGGAGCCACGGCACCGCGATCGTCGCTTCGGCGCCAAGGAATGGCGCGAGCAGCCGTTTTTCGCCTGGCTCAGGGACAGCTATCTGCTCTACGCCGAGTACGTGCGTGAGCTCGCGGCGCTGGCGCAGGGCGATGCCGACGCGAAGAAGCGCCTGCGCTTCCTCGCGCAGCAGTATGCGGAGGCCATCGCACCGTCGAATTTCCTGGTGACCAATCCCGAAGCGCTCAAGCTCGCCCTGGAAACCGGCGGTGCGAGCATCGCCCAGGGACTCGCCAACCTGATCGGCGACGCGCAGCGCGGCCGCATCGCCATGACCGACGAAACGGCATTCGCGGTCGGCGGCAACCTCGCCTGCTCGCCCGGCAGCGTCGTATTCCGCAATGAGCTCATCGAACTCATCCAGTACGCGCCGGCGACGGCCGAGGTCTACAAGCGGCCGCTGCTCATCGTGCCGCCGTGCATCAACAAGTACTACATCCTCGACCTGCGGCCGGAGAATTCGTTCGTGCGCCACATCGTCGCGGCGGGACACACCGTGTTCATCGTCTCCTGGCGCAACATACCGTCTTCCCTCGGCCACCTGACCTGGGACGACTACCTCGAGCAGGGCGTGCTGCGGGCGATCGCCACCGCGCGCGCGATTTCCGGCAGCAGGACGGTCAATGCGCTCGGCTTCTGCGTCGGCGGGACCCTGCTCGCCTGCGCACTGGCGGTGCTCGCGGCACGCCACCAGCAGCCGGTGGCGAGCGCCACGTTCCTCACCGCCCTGCTCGACTTCGAGGACCCGGGCGAGATCGGCGTCTACATCTCGCGCGAATACCTTGCTGCGCGCGAGCCCGCGTTGTTGGCCGGGGCGCGCGTGCGCGGCAGCGAGCTGGCCAACGCCTTTGCGAGCCTGCGGCCCAACGAACTGGTCTGGAATTACGTGGTAAGCAATTATCTCAAGGGCAGGACACCGCCGCCGTTCGACCTACTCTTCTGGAACGGTGATTCGGCCAATCTGCCCGGTCCCATGTACGCCTACTATCTGCGTCACATGTACCTCGAAAATCGGCTGCGCGAACGCAACGCCCTGACGATGTGCGGCCAAGCGATCGATCTCGCCCGCCTCGCGCTGCCGAGTTATGTCTATGCCTCGCGCGATGATCACATCGTGCCATGGCGGTCGGCGTACCGCACCATCCAGCTGCTTGGCGGCGATCCGACCTTCGTGCTCGGTGCGTCGGGCCATATCGCCGGCGTCGTGAACCCTCCACCGGGCAGCCGGCGCAACTACTGGACCAACGAGTTGCTCACCGACGATCCGCACGACTGGCTGGCACGCGCCGTGTCGCATCCCGGATCGTGGTGGCCGCACTGGACGGAGTGGCTCGCCGGGCACGCCGGCGCACGCATCGCGGCGCGGTCGCGCCTGGGCAATGCGCGCCATCGTCGCCTGTGCCCCGCACCGGGTACCTACGTGCGCGAACCGGTCGCCTGACCGCCCTCGGCACGCATTGTGCGCCTGCAGCAGCATGCGTTACCATCGGGTTGAAATCCTGCCCCCGAAGGCGTCAGCCACGCCCGACGCCCGCATTGTGACCCTCCACGGAGACCCCCATGACAGATATCGTGATAGTCGCTGCGGTGCGCACCGCAATCGGCAAATTCGGTGGAACCCTGGCCAAGACCCCAGCCCCGGAACTTGGCGCCACCGTGATCCGCGCGCTCCTCGCACGCGCCAACCTCCAGCCGGACCAGATCTCGGAGGTCATTCTCGGCCAGGTGCTCACGGCGGGGAGCGGGCAGAATCCGGCGCGGCAGGCATCGATCAAGGCCGGCCTCCCGGCCGCGATTCCGGCGATGACGATCAACAAGGTCTGCGGTTCGGGACTCAAGGCGGTCATGCTCGCGTCGCAGGCGGTGCAATGCGGCGATGCCGACATCGTGATCGCCGGTGGCCAGGAGAACATGAGCGCGGCACCGCATGTGCTGCCCGGCTCGCGCGATGGCTTTCGTATGGGCGACGCCAAGCTCATCGACAGCATGATCGTTGACGGCCTGTGGGACGTGTACAACCAGTATCACATGGGCACGACCGCCGAAAACGTCGCCAAGCAATACGGCATCTCGCGAGCGCAACAGGATGAGTTTGCCCTGGCCAGCCAGAACAAGGCCGAGGCGGCGCAGAAGGCGGGCAAGTTCAAGGACGAGATCGTTCCGGTCATGATCCCGCAGCGCAAGGGCGACCCGGTTGCGTTCGCCGCCGACGAATTCATCAAGGCGGGCGCGACGCTGGAGTCGATCAGCAGCTTGAGGCCTGCATTCGCCAAGGACGGTACCGTGACCGCCGCCAACGCTTCCGGGATCAACGACGGCGGCGCGGCGGTGCTGGTAATGAGCGCGACGCGAGCGCAGCAACTCGGACTCAAGCCGGTGGCCAAGATCAAGGCGTTTGCGGCATCGGGCGTTGATCCGTCGGTCATGGGCATGGGCCCGGTGCCGGCATCGAAGCGCTGCCTGGAGAAAGCGGGTTGGAAGGCCGCGGATCTCGACCTGATGGAAATCAACGAAGCCTTCGCGGCGCAGGCTTGCGCGGTCAACCAGGAGATGGGCTGGGATACGAAGCGGATCAACGTCAACGGCGGGGCCATCGCACTCGGGCATCCGATCGGTGCGTCGGGCTGCCGCGTGCTCGTCACACTGCTCTACGAAATGGCACGGCGTGATGCGAAGAAGGGCCTGGCGTCGCTGTGCATCGGCGGCGGGATGGGGGTTGCGATGGCGGTGGAACGCTGAATCGGGCACGGGCGAATCAATACATCTCGAACGGAGCAGAAGGAGGAAACCATGGCAGAAAACAAGAAGCGCACCGCGCTGGTGACCGGTGGCATGGGCGGGCTGGGCGAAGCGATCTGCGCCAAGCTCGCGGCTTTGGGCTACACCGTCGTCACGACCCACTCACCCGGCAATACCAAGGCGCAGGAGTGGCTCGAGACGATGAAAAAGCTGGGCTACACGTTCCACGCCTATGCCTGCGACGTCGTCGACTGGCATTCGTGCATCGCCTGCGTGGCGCAGGTGGTCAAGGACGTCGGCGTCGTCGACGTGCTGGTCAATAACGCCGGCATCACGCGCGACATGACGTTCAAAAAGATGGACAAGCCGAGCTGGGACATCGTAATCAAGACCAACCTCGACAGCTGCTTCAACATGACCAAGCAGGTTTGCGACGGCATGGTCGAGCGCGGCTGGGGTCGCATCATCAATATCGCGTCGGTGAACGGCCAGAAGGGCGCCTTCGGACAAGTCAACTATTCCGCGGCCAAGGCCGGCATGCACGGTTTCACCAAGGCCCTTGCGCTCGAAGTCGCGAAGAAAGGCGTCACCGTCAACACGATTTCTCCCGGCTATATCGGCACCAAGATGGTGATGGCCATTCCGCAGGAGGTGCTCGACAGCAAGATCATTCCGCAGATTCCGATGGGCCGGCTGGGCAAGCCCGACGAGATCGCGGGGCTGGTGGCCTACCTCGCCTCCGACGAGGCCGCCTTCGTCACCGGCGCCAACATCGCCATCAACGGCGGCCAGCACATGTTTTGAGAGAATCCTTGCTGCTGGGGTCGAGGCGGTTTGCCGCAAAGCAGCTTTGCAGCACGGACCGATGAGGAGCCCAGCGGCAGCCTGGAGCGACCTGCGGCGCGCGCGCTAGCCGCTGCACGGACATTGAGCTGATCGGCCCGACCGAAGCCGCCAGACGCAGTTACGAGCCGCAATCAAAATTTCGGCTAAGGGCCGGCTGCGTCAACCTAGCGGTCGATAGGGCGCGTCCGAATCGCGACCGCGTGCTCGGCTCCCAAACGTATGGGCCAATAGGCAGGTAGGGCTCTTTTGTAACGGATGCCGCCGGCCCAGCCGACCATGTAGCGCCTACCGTCTGCGCCTGCCACGTCGACCGGATCGTCTGCTTTTGAAAAAAGGGCAAGCGTTGGCAGGTGGCGTCCGATGCCACCGGTTTCCGGCAAAGCATCGAGTACTTCTTGGGTAATAGTCATCCGCTCATTCCTTTTCGTGCCTACGGCTGACAGCCTCGCCGAGGTCCGACGGTTAGGTGGCCCCGCGCGCGGCCAGACTTTGCCCCTTCAGGCAGCCTCGGGCTTCACCACCAGCGAACTCGCTATAACCTGTGCCGCATCTCCATACGTGCTGCCAGGGGCTAGCCCGAGCAAGATGCATGTGCCGGAAGGCAGAACATTTACGCAGCCCAAGAGGTCGCGCACAGTCGTGCGCAGGGTAGGCTGGTCGTGCTGATCCAGTGCGTTCAGGAATCTGTCGCGCAGGACAGGGGAGGCACGTTGCCTGATAGGGGTGGGAATGAGGTACATGGGAATACTCCTGGCTTCGGTAACAGTGGCGGCGAGATGCTCGGTGCGTCCTTCAGCGCAAACGCGTCGCGGCGGCAAGCGACGCGACACCGGCCGTATCGCGCCTGCCACCACCGAACGACGCGCCTCTTCGCGTGTGCTGCTCGGTTACTGGATCGCCAGTCGCTTGCCTGGCGCAGCGGCCTTCTGCACCAGCTTGAGTTCGAGGACACCATTGTCGTATTTGGCCTCGCACGCCGACTCGTCCAGTTCTGCGGGCAGCGTAAAGCTGCGATAGACGTTGCCGAAATATCGCTCGCTGCGCAGCAGCCGGTCGCCGTCTTTCTTTTCCCATTCCCGCTTCACCTCGGCGGAGATGGTGACCTGGTTGCCCTCGATGGCGACGTCGATATCTTCCTTCCTTATTCCCGGCATTTCGGAGTGAACCAGGTAGCCGTTGTCAGTTTCGGTTACATCCATCTTGATCGTTAGCGGGGTAGGTGCACCTTCCAACCGCACAGGCCGGAAGAAACCACGGAACAGTTCGTCAAAGTTGGAATCCGCACGTGGATCGTAAGAGATAAGGTTTTGCATAATGCCTGCCTTTCAAATGTTGCGAGTTGCTGGAGGCCCCAAGGACCCATGAGTCTGGCCTAGCGGGCCGTCACGCGTAGAAAAAAGAAATGGCCCGAATCCAGTCAGGCCACCGCCTAGAGAAAAAGCTAAGTGGCATCGCCACGTCAAATCGTTAGAATTATTCGTACCTCTCTTGCCGAACCCTGATTCCTACCGCGCTTAGACCGTTGCGGCGGCAGCGATCTTGTGGAAGGTGGAGTTCGCAACCTCATAAGTTTCAACCCGCGGAGTTCCGTCAACCACCTTCGCCAGCTTTTTGGTTACTTCCGCATAGTGCGCGCGGTCATAGGTATCGGCGTTCGCTTTGGTGTCCCACAAACTCAGACCAAAAGCTTCCGTTCCACCTGGGGCAACGAAGGTGATTTCATCCCGAAACCCGCTCTGCTTGCGAAGTATGGGGAGGATGTCCTTTTCCAGGCACTGGGTAAACTCGAGCGTGTTGTTGGGCTTCAACTTCATCGATACGCGACGTGCATACATTTAGATTTCCTTGGTTGTAAAGGCCAAGGGGGCGTTGCAGATAACCATTACGAGTAAATAATGCTGTACTACCCCGTCAGTCCTTAACTAGGATAGGTGAAGTGGCTTGACATGTCAAGTGTTCTCTTGGAACATCGCATTTACTTAATTACTGGTGGTTAATCAGGAGAGGCCTACGGTGGACGTTTGTTTAGTCATCAAGCAACGGCTGGAGCAATTGGGTTTGGAGCAGAAAGACTTGGCGGCAGCCACCGAAGTTACCGAGTCCTATATCTCTCAGCTCCTTACTCGAAAAAAATTGCCCCCGGCGCCCGATCGAACAGACATCTACGAGAAGATGGGTAAGTTTCTCAAGGTGTCGAGTGGCAAGCTGGCGAAGTTAGCTGACCTCCAGCGGCGGGAGGCGATGAAGAGAAATTTCGAGGACCCGCCGGCGCCTTTGTTTCACGAAGTTCGAGAGCTGGTGCTGCGCAAATGCGCACCAGAAAAACAGCAGCAGATTCGCGCAATTTTTGAACAGCAGCCCTTTGGTGAACTCGAGCGCCTCGTCACGCAGAAACTTCTGGATGTGATCAAGCGAGTCGCCCGAGAGGAATTGAAGAGCGAAAAGTGGCTCCGCTCGGTGGCCCGACTCAGTGGCCGAAGCTATAAGCAGATGCGCGTCGTAATCCTCGACTTTTTGGACACAGACGTTTTTCACGTGTCGTTGGAGAACTGCGTTTCATTCCTAGATCCGTTAATCGACTCGTGGGATATCGACCTATCGGGCTTCGCTATGGAGGTCGTGCTTAACCGAAGATTGGTGCCTGGCCACGCGAAGCGATTTGAGTTTGTCGAAACGGAACCCGATCAGCCTTTCGGGGACGAGCTCGGTCTCAGGGGCTTCCTTAAGGAAGCCTCACTGAGCGGTAATGTGACTCAGGAGGAAATCGAATTTCTCAGGCGGTTGAAGGTCAAGGGAAAGCGACCAACGCCGCTCTACTATTACCGGGAATTGCAGAATCTCAGGGACCCGCTGCATTTCACACCATAGAAGTTGTGGCGTCGCCTGCTTCCCGGCAATCTTGGCGGAAACGGTGACCCTCCGCAGTGGGCCGAACCCCGGCAAGCACGTATTCCAGCACCGACGAGTGCTGAATAGCCGCGGCCGCTTCGGGCTGCTCAACGCGTGCTTCGAGGCTCTTGACCTCGACGCCGAGGAGTTTGCGGCCATCAGGCCAACGGATACGACCGGAGTTCAGCGAGGCCCAGCAGCGCCGTAGGTTCCCGCGTCGCGTGCTACGGCAGGAAGCGTCTCGTCGCCGCCTAGGGGAAAAAAAGAAGCCCCGGCTCGAGAGCCAGGGCTGAGGCTAGATGGCTTAGGAGGAGGAAAGCCAGCTAGGCCTGTATCATCCTAGTTACGATTAACGATAACTAAAACGATACAGAAGGAGCCACCAAAACCAATGTAGAGACCGTGCGCCTGAATTCAAGTTCCCCGCGCGGGGCGCTCTGCCTAAACCTTAGGCAGCCTTGCGACCCTTGGTCGCCTTGGCAGCCGTCGCGGCATTGGCCGTCGCGGCGCGCATCGACGCGTCGGCGAAGCTCACGACCTGCTTGGTCGCCTTCGACAGCTGGTCAAACGCCGCGGTCGTGGCCGCAACGGTCGACTTGATCGCCGTTACCGCAACGTCCGAGCCGGCCGGCGCATTCTTGGCCGCCTTTTCCACCCACGCCGCCACACCCTTGGTGTAGGAAGCCCAGGCTTCTTCGGCCAGAGCCGAGAAGTCGGCTTGCGCTTGCGACGCGATTTCGTACACGCCGCGCGAGTAGCCCAGCGCGTTCTGCACACCGGCTTCCGCGAGCTTGGCGCGCAGCGTGAAGAACTCCTGCACGTCCTTGACGCCGGCGACGGCATTGGCGCTGTACACGCCTTGCTCCAGCACAACCTTGGCTGCCTGGAGGTTGAGCTTGGTCAGGCGTTCGGCCTTCTCCAGCGAGAGCGCCGCGAGCTTGACCGCGTTGTCATAGCCTGTCTTGTTGATTTCAGCGAACTGTTCGGTTGCGTTGTACATGATGTTCCTTTCGGTTGAAGTAGGTTGCATCCACACAAATGTCCGTTTGCGGAGGGTTGACGCGACTTCCATCCTGGCGCCCGACCCGCGGTTGAAGGGTTCTCTCAACCGCTCTTTTTGCTGCACCGCACAATGGCAATTCTAGGAGCAGCAAACCCCCTTGTCAAGCCTTTTTTGATGCACCGCAATATAGGCGTCTTTACGGGTGCGAAGGCAAAACAAACGCTCAAATAAATCAGTGGTTTATAATGCTCGACCGCTTGCTGGAGCCTGGCATGAACAAGCCGCACCGCGTGATCAAGAAGTACCCGAACCGCCGCCTGTACGACACCGCGAACAGCGGCTACATCACGCTCGCCGACGTGAAGCAGATGGTGCTCGAGCACGTCGATTTTCAGGTCATCGACGCCAAGTCCGGCGACGACCTTACCCGCAGCATCCTGTTGCAGATCATCCTCGAGGAAGAGTCCGCCGGCCTGCCGATGTTTTCCAGCGAAATGCTCGCGCAGATGATCCGTTTCTACGGCAACGCGCTGCAGGGGATCATGGGCAACTACATGGAGCAGAACGTCAAGGCGTTCCTCACCATCCAGAACAAGCTGCAGGAGCAGGCGAAGCAGATCTATGGCGACAAGATGCTGCTTACGCCGGATCTGTGGAAGCAATTCCTGCAGATGCAGGCGCCCGCGATGCAGGGCATGTTGGGCAACTACCTCGAGCAGAGCGCGAAGCTGTTCATGGACATGCAGCAGCGCATGCAGGACCAGACGCGCGGGCTGTTCACCGCGTTTCCATTTCCTAACTTCGTCGCGCCGAGTCCGGGCGACGACGACAATAAACGCTGATTGCCGCCGCGGCCTGGAAGCGGCGCACAAGCTGCATTGCAGCGTAACGCTTTCTCGCAGCGCGCAACCGGTGTCCCCATGACGCGTCGATCCGCCGCGACGCCCCGAATCGGCTTCGTCTCGCTTGGCTGCCCCAAGGCGCTGGTCGACTCCGAACGCATTCTCACGCAGCTGCGTGCCGAAGGTTACGCAGTGGCCCCGAGCTACGAGGGCGCCGATCTGGTCGTCGTCAATACTTGCGGCTTCATCGACGCCGCGGTCGAGGAGTCGCTCTCGGCAATCGGCGAGGCGCTCGCCGAGAACGGAAAGGTTGTCGTCACCGGCTGCCTCGGCGCCAGGGACGGCGGCGCGTTCGTGCGCAAGGCGCATCCGCGCGTTCTGGCCGTCACCGGCCCGCACGCTGCAGAAGAGGTCATGACCGCGGTGCATGCCGAGCTTCCCCGGCCGCACGACCCGTTTGCCGACCTCGTGCCCGCGCAAGGCATCAAGCTCACGCCCAAGCACTATGCCTATCTCAAGATCGCCGAGGGCTGCAACCATCGCTGCAGCTTCTGCATCATCCCCTCGATGCGCGGCGACCTCGTGAGCCGGCCCTTGGGCGAGGTCATGAACGAGGCGGAAAACCTGCTGCGCGCCGGCGTGCGTGAGCTACTGGTCATCTCCCAGGACACCAGCGCCTATGGCGTCGACATCAGGTACCGCACCGGCTTCTGGCGCGGCCGGCCGATGAAGACGCGCATGACCGAGCTCGTGCGCGCGCTGGGTGAACTCGCGCACGAGCACGACGCGTGGGTGCGCCTGCACTACGTCTATCCCTATCCGCATGTCGATGAGGTGCTGCCGTTGATGGCGGCCGGAAACGTGCTGCCGTATCTGGACGTGCCGTTCCAGCATGCCAGTCCGCGCATCTTAAAACTGATGCGGCGGCCGGCCAACGCGCAGGACAATCTCGATCGCATCCGCAGCTGGCGCTCGATTTGTCCGGAGCTGACGATCCGCTCGACGTTCATCGTCGGCTTCCCCGGCGAAACGGCGGCCGAATTCTCCGCGCTACTCGAGTTTCTGGAGACGGCCGAGCTCGACCGGGTCGGTTGCTTTGCCTATTCGCCGGTCGCCGGTGCCGCCGCCAATGCGCTGCCCGATCCGGTTCCGGAGGCGACCAAGGAAGAGCGACGCGCGCGCTTCATGGCGACGCAGGCGAGGATCAGCGCCCGCCGTCTCGCCGCCAAGGTCGGGTGCGAGCTCAAGGTGCTGGTCGATGCGGTCGAACCGGGGCGGGCGATTGCGCGCAGCGCCGCCGACGCGCCCGAGATCGACGGGACGGTCCTCATCGAAGATGGCCGCGAGCTTGCCGTAGGCGAGTTCGTCCGGGTGCGCGTGGTGGGCAGCAGCGAGCATGATCTCCGCGCGCGCCGCGCCGCCTAGCCGGTCCGCCTAGGGGTGCGGCTTCGCGCCGCTACGTCGCGGGCAGCGCCCGCAGCGCGGCCGCGAGCTGCTCGAGCACCTCACCCAGGGCAGCGTTAAGGCCGGTGACCAGCGCCTCCGCCGAGCGCAGCGGGACTTCGCGTCGCGCCCGCAATTCGCCGCTCCAGATGAATGCGCCCGCGGCGGCATCCTCGGCGGTGAGAAAGAACTTGATCGTCACCACCGCGGCTGGCTTCCCCGCATCGCGCAGGTCACCGTAGAACTCGGTGACAAACGCTTCGAGCCGCAGCTCACCATCGAGCGTGCTCGACGGCGGCAGCACGGTTTGGTACAGCCCTGCGGCCGCAAGCCAGGCGGCGATCGCTTCCCCGATCATCGGCTCCGGAGCAACCAGGAACTCGTTGTAGAAATCGGCCTCGTACTTGAGATCGCCTTCGCGATAGACGAGCGCTCGGCCGCGGAAGGAACCGGCCACCGAAACCGCGTCGACCTTGAGCGTCGCCGGCCGTGGGCGCGCGCCGGAGGGCGCGGGCGGCGGCGGCTGCAATAGGTAGGTCGACTTGAGCGGAGCCGGTTGCGAGCAGCCGGCGACAAGCAGCGCGACCGCCAATGACAGCGCGCGCCGGCGCGAAAACGATGCGGGTGGAGTCACGGTTGGATACCTTTGGCTGGCGCCGGCGGCGCGCCGAAGATCAGTCGCGATGGATTGCGCTTGGCATCCTCGGTCAGGTCGCGCAGGTTGTCGGTGATTTGGCGCACGTTCTCGAGCGTTCTTCTCAAGTCGGCCTCGCCCCCGCCCATCACGTGGTCGAGGCGCGAGAGGACGCTCTCGAGGTGTGCGAGCGCCTTGGGCAGATTGGGATCGTCGAGGAGCTTCTTGGCGCGCGCAATGGCCGCGTCGGCGTCACCGGGAAGCTTCTTCCACGCCGGGTCGTCCAGGATCGCGGCGAGCTTCTGATTGCTTTGCCGCAGCTCCACAAGCAGCGCCGTCCCTTCCTTGGAGATCCGCTCCACGTCCGCCTGATCCAGCTTCCGCTCAGCCTTGGACAGCACGCGCTTGGCCCCGTCGGAAAGGGCCGCCGTGTCGACGGCTGCCACCTTCTCGTTGGTCGTGTCGAGCAGGCGATTGACGCGCGTCACCACGCTATCGAAGTCGATGTGCGAGAGTTTTTCCACCACATCACCGAGGCCGGTAAACAGTTGCGCGAAGGTCGAATGCGTGCTCGGAATGTACACGTGGTCCGGCTCCCACAAGATCGGCAGCTCCGGGTTTTGCTTCGGCTCGACATAATCGATCTCCAGGTAGCTCGTACCGGTGATGCCCTGCGGCGCGAGACGGATGCGCAGCCCTTTATCGGCTTCCATGCGCACCGTGTCCGGCCGCGAGAGGTCACCTCCAGCCCGGGTCCCGATCAGGCGGCCGATGAGCGTCGCCTCGACCAGCACGTAGCGCAGGCGTTCCGCCATCGGCTTGTCCTGCTGGTACTTGTTGTAGGTGAAGCCGATGCGGGTGACCTCCCCGACCGTCACGCCGCGAAATTTCACCTTCGATCCGATGTCCAGGCCCTGCACCGACTCGTTGAAATAGGTTTCGATCACGGTCTTCGACTGGAACCAACGACCCGAACCGATGACGAGCAGCAGCAGCACCAGGGCGACGATCGCACCGATGACGAACAGCCCCAGCTTGAAGTTGTTGGCTTGCGTGCTCATCACGCCTTCTCAGTCGCGTCTTCCACTTCGCGGCGGAAGAACTTGCGCACCAATGGATTATCGCTGCTATCGCGCAATACCTGCGGATCGCCTTCGGCAACGATACCCTGAGAGCGCTTGTCGAGCATGATCACGCGGTCGGCGATGGCGTAGATGCTGGCGAGCTCGTGCGAGACGATCACGAACGTGATGCCGAGGCTGGCGACCAGGCGCAGGATCAGCGCATCGAGTTCCGCCGAGGTGATCGGATCGAGCCCCGCCGAGGGCTCGTCGAGGAACAGGATGCCGGGATCGAGCGCCATCGCCCGCGCGATCGCGGCGCGCTTCTGCTGCCCGCCGCTGATCTCCGAGGGCATGTGCCCGCAAAACACCTCGAGCCCGACGAGCTCGAGCTTCATGCGCGCGATCAGGTCCATCGCCGGCTGCGGCAGCACGGTGTAGACCTCGAGCGGCAGGCGCACATTCTCGAGCAGGGTCATCGACCCGAACAATGCGCCGCTCTGATAGGTAACGCCAAACATTCGCAGAATCGCCTCCCGCGCCGCGCCCTCCGCGGTGACGATATCCGCGTCGTTGATGAAGACATGCCCGGCCATCGGCTCGTAGAGTCCGATCATGTGCTTGAGGAGCGTGCTCTTGCCGCTGCCGGATCCGCCGAGGATGACGAACACCTCGCCCCGATTGACCGCGAAGCTCACATCCCGCATGAGCACGTTGCCGTCGTAGCCGGCGGTGAGGCCCTCGACGCGCACGATCGGCGCGGACGCCGGCTGTGGGCTCATATATCGAGGATGTAGTAGACGACGGCGAAAATGCCGTCGACGGCGACCAGCAGCACGATGCCGGAGACGACGGCGCGGGTTGCCGAAATGCCCACGGCGCTCGCCCCGGTCTGCGTCTGCAGGCCGCGCAGGCAACCGATGCCGGCAATGAGAATGGCGAATACCGGGGTCTTGATCAGGCCCGCGAGCACGTCGGTGAGGTCGACGGCGCTGGCGACCTCGTTTACATACGTGACGAAGGGGATGTTGAACGACAGCATGGTGATCCCGCCCGCCAGCACCCCGATCAAGTCGGCGAAGAACGACAAGAGCGGCACCATCAGTACCGCCGCGATGATTCGGGTCACGACGAGGAAGCGCACCGGATCGAGCCCCATGGTCGTCAATGCATTGAGTTCCTCGTTGACTTTCATGGTGCCGATCTCGGCGGCAAACGCGGCGCCGGAGCGTCCGGCGAGCAGGATCGCCGTCATCAGCGGCCCCAGTTCGCGCACAATCGCCAGGCCGACCAGATCGGCCACGAAGAGCTCGGCGCCGAAGCGCCGCATCGGTACGGCCGCATCGAAGGCCAGGATGACGCCTAATAGAAACGAAATGAGCGCCACGATCGGCAGCGCATTGGCGCCGACCTGCTCGCAGGTGTACCAGACGTCCTTCCAGCGCACGCTGTGCGGGTGGGTGATGGCGTGCCACAACGCGGCGGAGGTCTCGCCGATGAACCCGATTTGCGTGCGCATGTCGCGCCCGAGCGTTGCCGTCGCGTGCCCAATCTCCTCGATGGCGTTGGCGCGCACTGCAGGCGCCGCGGCGGGCGCGGTGAACAGGGAAAGATCATACTGGTCGAGCAGCGTCTGGAACTCGGGCCGCAGGCCGCGCAACGACACGGCGGCGTCCGCGGCACGCGGCTGGCGCAGCAGATCGACCAGCATGGCCAGGCCGCCGCCGTCGCAGTAGTCGACCGCGGAGGCATCGACGCGGACGCGCCGGGTCGGCGCCGCGTCCAGCGCGGCGCGCGCCTGCGCCCAGACCTGCGCGATCGAATAGGCATCGAGCCGGCCGGCGAGCGCCAGAATCAGGCTGCCATCGGCGGCGTCGCCCAGGGTCAGCCGCGCGGCCGCAAGCGGAGGCTGCGGCGCGGGCGCGACCGCTGCGCTCACTGGACGAGTTCGAGCTGCGTCCCCAGGACCCGGACGCGGTCGCCTTCGCGCAGCATCGGTTCGTAGTTCTGCATCACCGAGCGCGTGCCGCCTGCGTCCATGCGCACGGTGACTTCCCAGCGCTGCCGGTTGAGCTCGCTCGGCCGCGAGCCGTACGCCGCTCCGCCGGCGGCACCGATGAGCACGGTCCCCTGGTTGGAGAATCCCGGCCCGATCTGATGCATCATGACAGCCGACGGATTGCCATTCGCGCCCGCGTCCAGCGGGCTGGTCGCCACCGTACCCAAGGGCGTCCATTGGTCCTTGGTGGTGACCGGACGAATCGATTCGATTTTGCCGCAGCGGACGCACTCGTCCGCTGCCGCGGGCCCCGGCGCCGCAGCGGGCGGCGGCCCCGCCGGGGATTGCGCCGGTCCGGGCGGCGACAACGCCGGCCCCGGGATTTGCGCCGCCGCCAGCAGCGCGAGCAGCGCCGCGGCCAGAGCCCCTGCGAGGCGGTGGACGCGCATCATTGCGGCAGGGTACTAAGATAGAACATGGCGTTCAACAACGGGCCCGGCTGGCCCAAATTGGCCAGCCAGCGATAGAAGATCGGATCGATTTCGCCACTGCGGTAGAGATCGACCAGACCGCGGTTGACCGCGAGCCGGAAATCCGGATCGTCGCGGCGCACGACCAGCGCGTACGGCTCGTACGAAAAGTCGGTATCGAGCAGCTGCCAGTGCGACGGATCGGCGCTCGTTGCGCGCAGCGCAACGAGCATGAGCCGATCGCTGGCGTAACCGTCGACCTTGCCCGTGGTCAGCAGCGCAAGCCCTTCCAGGTTGTCCTTGACCGGAACCAGGTCGGCCTTCGCGCCGATGACCCCGAACTGACGCTTAAGCGCCTGCTCGGTGGTCGTGCCGGGGATACACGCAATCTTGTGCGAGGCCAGGTCGGCGAAACGCTCGAGCTTCGACGTCGCCGCGCTGAGCACACTCCCGCCGTCGACGAAGATCGGCAGGCTGAAGTCGACCTTTTCGTAGCGCGACAAACTGATCGTCGTCGTGCCGCACTCGATGTCGATCTTGCCCTTCGCCACCGCGTCCAGGCGGTCGGCGGCGGCGACGGGAGTCCACTCGATCTTCAGTGCCGACATGCCGAGTTGCTTCTGAATCGACGCCGCAACGCGGGTGCAGATTTCGACGCTGTAGCCGCGCACGCTGCCGTCGCGCTCCTTGAACGAGAACGGTGCGGCTCCCGCGCGATACCCGAGCCGGATGCTGCCTTCGTTGCGGATGCGCTCGAGCGTGGGCGAACCCGCAGCCTGCGCCGCAGCGGCCGCAAGCAGTACCAGGCACGCCGCAGCCCGAGCCCGCGTGACAACGGCGCGACGATGAGGCAAGCCGGTTCCCCCTTGACAATGGCCCCGCCGACACG
Organism: Casimicrobiaceae bacterium; assembly: GCA_035939595.1. Taxonomy (GTDB): domain Bacteria; phylum Pseudomonadota; class Gammaproteobacteria; order Burkholderiales; family Casimicrobiaceae; genus PALSA-1003. The sequence goes on along the minus strand of DASZFQ010000139.1, from coordinate 24,049 downwards.
CGCGCGGGGCTTTCGCTGCAGCGAAATCCGTCACAGTTTAGCATGCGGCCGGGGCCCGCACGGAAGACCCGTTGCCACAGTATAATGTCAGGCATATCGTCGGTTCCTCGACGATGCACGTCGCGCGCCCCCGCGCGCGCTGCCGCTTCGATCACCCGCCGCGAGGTGCTCCGTGAAACGTTCATCGCTTACCATCCTGCTGGTCGCCGTCCTGCTACCCCTGTGCGCTCAGGCGCAACAGCGAATTCCCGACACGCTGGCGAAGATCAAGGCTGCGAAGTCAATTACGGTCGCATTCTCGGGCGACTCGCTGCCCTTCTCCTACGTCGAGACCAACAATCAGCCCGCCGGCTATTCGATCGACCTGTGCAAGCGGGTGATCGCCGGCATCGGCCGGGCCATCGGCATGCCCGACCTCGCGATCAACTGGGTCGTCGATACGGTGCCCAACCGCATTGCGATGATCGCCAACGGCAAGGCGGATCTCGAATGCGCCAACACGACGCAATCGCTGTCGCGCATGAAGGACGTCGATTTCAGCAGCCTCATCTTCGTCGACGGCGGCGGTTTCCTGGTCCGCGCCGATTCGTCCATCAACGGCTTCGGGGATCTTTCCGGCAAGTCGATAGCGGTCACCACCGGGACCACCACCGAGGCGCGCCTTAACGCGATGCTCAAGGACCGGCTGGTCAATGCCAAGATCGTGCACGTCAAGGACGGTGTCGAGGGCACGGCGCTGCTCGAATCCGGCGCGGTTGCGGCGTTCGCGAGCGACAAGATCAAGCTCATCGGTCTGGCCGCCCAGGCGAAGGATCCGAAAGTCTTTGCCATGCTCGCCGAGGATCTCTCGTTCGAGCCCTACGCGTTCATGGTGCCGCGCAACGACTCGGCATTTCGGCTCGAGGTCAACCGCGCGCTGACGCAGGTGTACGTGTCGGGCGAGATCGACCAGATTTTCGCTAAATGGCTGGGCAAGCTGGGTCGACCGAGCGGCTTGCTCGCGGCGATGTACTTGCTCAACGCGATTCCGGAATGAGCGTAGGAGGCGTCGTGGTCAGGCTGCTGCAAGGTTGCTGTTTCGCTGCGGGTGCCGCAGCCCTGTGCGCGACGTTGATGCTGACGGGGTGCGGGCCGCAACCGACCTACCAGGTAATCCAGAGTCCGCCGCCAGCGCGTGTCGGCACGGTGGAGTCGCTACAAGAAGTGCTCGAGCCGAAGGATCCCAGCGGGGCCGGCTTGATCGTCGGCGGGCTCGTCGGCGGCGGCCTGGGCAGCCTCGTCGGCGGCGGCAGCGGCCGCACCGTGGCAACCGTGGTCGGCGCGCTCGGCGGTGCCTACGCCGGCAATCAGATCGAGCGCTCGCAATCGCAGATGGTCTATCAGATCGGTATCAAATACGATGACGGCAGCTGGGCGACGATTCGGCAGACGGCGCCGACGGGCCTGCGCATCGGTGACCGGGTGCGGGTCACCGACCACGGCATCGAGTTGCTGCGCTGATCGAGACGGGTGCCCGCGGCGATGCGGGTGGGTAAGGCAACACGGTATATACTATAGTGGCGGCGAATCATCCCCTGCCGAAAACCAACGGAGTGAACTATGGCGAACAAGCCTTTCCTTTACCTCGTCCGCGGAGTCTATGCGCTGCTGCTGTTCGTGGCGGTGCAAGGTGTCGCGCTGGCGCAAAGCGAACAGCAGGCCCTCGTCAACAAGGCCGACAGGACTCTTTCGAACTTCCTGCGCGACCCGGACATGACCTGGCTGCAACAGCATCTCAAGGAAGCCAAGGGGGTAATCATCGCGCCCGAGGTTGTCAAGGCGGGGTTCATCTTTGGCGGCTCGGGCGGTCGTGCGGTGACGCTCGCGCGTGACCCGAAGAGCGGCAAGTGGGTGGGGCCCGCGTTCTATGCCCTGGCTACGGCAAGCGTCGGCTTTCAGGCCGGCGTCTCGGTATCGGAGATCGTCACCCTGGTGATGACGGACAAGGCCATGAACGCCATGTTGTCACCGTCGGCAAAGCTCGGCGGCGACGCGAGCATCGCCGCCGGACCGGTTGGCGCCGGAGCGAGCTCGGCACTGCTGGCCGATTTCATCTCCTTCGCCCGCGCCAAGGGCGTCTACGGCGGCGTCAACCTCGACGGTTCGGTGGTCACCGTTTCCAACGACTGGAACGAAGCCTATTACCACAAGCAGGGGATCCTGCCGCCGGATATCCTGGTGCGCATGTCGGCCCACAATAAGGGCGCCGCCAAGCTGCTGGCGGACGTCGCCCGCGCCGGGAAGTAGCCGGACCGTTGTCGATGGCGCGGTCCGGCGCATCCGCCCGGTCCGCGCCGCACCCTGGCGACGGGGTGCGGTTCGTCCTCGACGGCGAAATCGTCTGCCCGGGAAACATCTCGCCGCAGACAACGCTGCTCGAGTTCCTGCGCGAGCACCTCGGCCGTACCGGCACCAAGGAAGGCTGCGCCGAAGGCGATTGTGGCGCCTGCACGGTCGTGCTCGCCGAGCGTTGCCGGGGTGACGGCCTGCGCTGGCGCCCCATCAACGCCTGCATCCGGCTGCTGCCCACGATCGACGGCAAGGCGCTCTTCACGGTCGAAAGCCTTAAATCTCCGAGCGGCGCGCTGCACCCCGTGCAGCAGGCAATGGTCGACTGCCATGCCTCGCAATGTGGGTTCTGCACCCCCGGATTCGCGATGTCGCTCTTCGGCATGTACAAGAACACGGCGCGCAGCGGCCGCGCAGCGAGCGACGAGGCGCTGTCGGGAAACCTGTGCCGTTGCACTGGATACCGCCCCTTCATCGCCGCGGCCGAGCGCATGCGCGAACTGCCACCCGCGCAAGGGTGGCGCGGGCCCGGCATCGATGCCGAAGGGGAAAAAACCGTCAGCGCCGAGGAGCGTGCGCTCGGCGCGCAGCTCGAAAGCCTGGATCGGGACCGGGCCCTCGTCTGGGTGCACGGGGGCCAGCGCTACGCCGCGCCGGCGAGCGCCGACGAGCTGGCGGCGCTGTGCAGCGCAAGCCCGGAGGCGCAGCTTCTCGCCGGCGGGACCGACATCGGACTGTGGGTGACCAAGGAGCAGCGCGAGCTCGGGCCGCTCATCTATACCGGCAATGTGCGCGAACTCCTCGAGGTCCGGACCACGCCGACGCATCTTGAAATAGGCGCCGCGGTGGCGCTAACGGATGCCTTCGCCGTCCTCGCCTCGCAGTGGCCGGCGCTCGCCGAGGTGTGGTCGCGTTTCGGCTCCGTGCCGATTCGCAATGCCGCGACCCTCGGCGGCAACATCGCCAATGGTTCGCCGATCGGCGACACCATGCCGGTGCTGCTCGTGCTCGGCGCGAGCTTAGTCCTGCGCCGGGGCGAGGTCCGGCGTGAAATGCCGCTCGAGGCGTTCTATCTCGGCTACCGGACCACGGCGCGACAACCCGGTGAGTTCCTCGAGGCGATACGTGTGCCACTGCCCGTGCCGGAGGTCGAGCTGCGCGCGTACAAGCTCTCAAAACGCTTCGACCAGGACATCTCGGCGGTCTTCGCTTGTTTCGGCCTGCGCCGCGATAGGCGCTCGCCAGATGCGCATGTCGATACCATCCGCATCGGCTGCGGCGGTCTCGCCGCGATTCCGCAACGCGCGACGCATTGCGAGCAGGCACTTTGCGGCAAGCGCTGGGATGAGGCGAGCGTCGCCGCCGGACAGGCGGCGCTGGAGCGGGACTTCGAGCCGATATCGGACTTGCGCGCCGGCGCGGCTTACCGGCGCGCGGCGCTGAAGAATCTGCTGCGCCGGTTCTACCTCGAAACGGCCGACAGCGGCGTGCAAACCCGTGCCGTGGATTACGCCGTGCCGTGAACGACCCGCAACCCCCAGCTTGGGCATCGACGCTCATCGGCGCGGAGCTGCCGCACGAGAGCGCGCACCTGCACGTGGCCGGCGAGGCCGCCTACGTCGACGACATCGTCGCGGCGCAGGGGACGCTGCATGCCGCCCTTGGCAAGAGCAACCGGGCGCACGCCCGGATCCTTCGCGTCGATACCGCTGCCGTCGCTGCGGCGCCCGGCGTGGTGGCGGTAATCACGGCCGGCGACATTCCAGGGCGCAACGATGTCGGGCCGGTGGTGCACGACGAGCCCATCCTCGCCGATACGCTCGTGCAGTACGTCGGCCAACCGGTATTCGCGGTTGCGGCGACCTCGGTCAACGCGGCACGCAAAGCCGCGAAGCTCGCCCGGATCGAATACGCCGAGCTGCCCGCCGTACTCACGATCGACGCGGCGCTCGCCGCACAGTCGTTCGTGCTGCCGACCGAGCGGCTCACCCGCGGCGATGCTGTCACGGCCATCGCCGCGGCGCCCCACCGGCTCGACGGGCGCTTGCGCTGTGGCGGCCAGGATCATTTCTATCTCGAAGGTCAGATATCGCTCGCGGTGCCGCGTGAAAACGGCGGCATGCGGGTGTACTGCTCGACTCAGCACCCGGGCGAGGTGCAACTGCAGGTCGCGCACGCCCTGGGCGTCGCCGCGCACGCCGTAAGCGTCGAATGCCGGCGCATGGGCGGCGCCTTCGGGGGCAAGGAATCGCAGGCGTCGCTGTTCGCCTGCGTCGCGGCCATTCTCGCCTCCCGCACCGGGCGCGCGGTGAAGCTGCGCCTGGACCGCGACGACGACATGATCACCACCGGCAAGCGACACGCGTTTCGCTACGACTACCAGGTAGGCTTTGACGGCGACGGCCGGATCCACGGGCTCGATCTGGTGCTCGCGTCGCGCTGCGGCTTTTCGGCAGACCTCTCCGGCCCGGTCAACGACCGCGCGCTGTTTCACGTCGACAACTGCTATTTCCTCGAAAACGTCGCGCTCACCTCGTACCGCTGCAAGACGAACACCGTGTCGGACACCGCGTTTCGCGGTTTTGGCGGGCCCCAGGGCATGTTTGCGATCGAGTACATATTGGACGAGATCGCGCGCCACCTGCGGCTGGACCCGTTCGACGTGCGCCGGGCGAATTTCTACGGCGACCCGCCACGCGACGAGACGCCGTACCGGATGCGCATCGAGGACAACGTGATGCCGCAGCTTGCCGCGCAACTGGCGCAGCGCGCCCGCTACCGCGAGCGCCGCACCGAGATCGTGGCGTGGAATCGCGCCAACCCGATCCTCAAGCGCGGCATCGCCCTGACCCCGGTCAAATTCGGCATCTCGTTTACCGCGACCCATTACAACCAGGCCGGCGCGCTGGTCAATCTCTATTCAGACGGGTCGCTGCTGATCAACCATGGCGGGACCGAAATGGGCCAGGGTCTCTACACCAAGGTTGCGCAGGTCGTTGCGCACGAGCTCGGCGTCACACCCGACCGCGTGCGCGTGTCCGCCGCCGACACGGAGAAGGTGCCCAACGCCTCGGCGACCGCGGCCTCGTCGGGCAGCGACTTGAACGGCATGGCGGCGCAAGCCGCCGCGCGCACCTTGCGCGACCGCCTCGCCGTCCTCGCGGCGGCGCATTTCGCCGTCACCGCGGCTGAGATCCGCTTTGCCGGAAATGCCGTGCACGCCGGCGAGCGCGCAATGCCGCTGAACGAACTCGCCGTGCTCGCCCACCGGGCGCGGGTGTCTCTGTCGGCCACCGGTTTCTACGCGACGCCAAAGATTCACTACGAGCGCAAGACATTTTCCGGCCGGCCGTTTTACTATTTCGCCTACGGCGCAGCGGTCTCGGAAGTCGTGATCGACACGCTCACCGGCGAGAACCGCGTACTCGCGGTCGATATCCTGCACGACGTCGGCAGCTCGCTCAACCCCGCGCTCGACCGCGGCCAGCTCGAAGGCGGCTTTCTGCAGGGGGTCGGCTGGCTCACCACGGAAGAGCTGTCATGGAACGACCGCGGCGAGCTGCAAACGCACTCTCCGTCGACGTACAAGATTCCGACTTGTCGCGATTGGCCCGAGCACTTCCGCTTCGACTGGTTTGGACAGCCGAACCGCGAGGAGACGCTACATCGCTCCAAGGCGATCGGCGAGCCGCCCTTGATGCTTGCCCTTTCGGTGTTTCACGCGCTGCGCGACGCCATCGCCGGGGCCGCTGACTATCGCGTCTCGCCGCGGCTCGATGCGCCGGCAACCAGCGAGGCGATTCTTCTCGCCGTGGAGGAGGCGAAGCAGCGCGCCACTGCGCTTGCCGCCGCGCCCGCTTCGGATTCGGGATCGCCATGAGCGCCTGGATCGGACCCCTGCGCAACGCGTTGGCTGCAGAGGGCCCGGCGGTCCTGGTCAGCGTCGCGGCGACCCGCGGCTCGACGCCGCGCGAAGCCGGTGCGTGGATGATCGTGACCGCCAAGCAGGCGCAGGCAACCATCGGCGGCGGTCACTTGGAGTTCGAATCGTTGCGCATCGCCCGCGAGGCACTGCGGGATGGGACTGCGGGCAGCTGGCTGGTACGTTTTCCGCTGGCGGCGCGGTTGGGCCAGTGCTGCGGCGGCGTGGCCACCGTGCTGTTTCGCTGTTTCGACCCCGCCGCCACCGGCTGGCTCGACGCACTCGCGCGACGGGTCGAGGCCGACGCCATGGTCGCCCTCGCGACGCCGGTCGCGCCGGGCGCGAACGCGCCGACCCCGGTCTCCCCAAACGGCGCCGCCGAGGCGCTGTTGCCGGGAGTCGTAAGGGCCGAGGTTCAGGCGCTGCTCCGCCAGACGGATAAACCGCCAACGGTGGTCGACCACGACGGCGCGACCTGGCATGTCGAGCGCATCACCGCGCCGGATTTCCATGTCGTCGTATTCGGCAACGGGCATGTCGGACGCGCCCTGGTGCAGGTGCTCGGCGCCGTTCCATGCGCCGTGACCTGGGTCGACGCGCGCGACCACGATTTTCCGGCCACCGTGCCGCCGAATGTCGCCATCGTCGCCAGCGATGTGCCCGAGGCGGAGGTGCGCAGCGCGGCAGCGGGCAGCATGTTTCTGGTCATGACGCACAGCCACGCACTCGATTTCGATCTCGTGGCCGCGATTCTTGCACGCGACGACTTCCGCTACGCCGGCATGATCGGCTCGAAGTCCAAGCGCGCCCAGCTCGAACGGCGCCTGGCAGCGCGCGGTTTCGCCGCCGCGACCATTGCGCGCGTGACCTGCCCGATCGGCATCGCCGGCATTGGCGGCAGGGACCCGGGCGTCATCGCCGTCGCTGTCGCCGCCCAGATCGTCCAGGCCTACGAGCGCGCCGCCGCGAGTCCGGCGCGCCGGGTGGGCGCGGAAGCCTGAACGGGGCGGTATGGACGCACGCAGCGCATCGGCGCCACCGAGGCTCGAGCTCGAAGGCATCACCAAGATCTACCCGGCGGTCGTTGCCAACGACGGCATCGACCTGCGCGTCATGCCCGGAGAGATCCACGCCGTCCTGGGCGAAAACGGCGCCGGCAAATCGACCCTGATGAAGATTATCTACGGCGTCGTCAGGCCCGACGCGGGAACCATACGCTGGAACGGCAAAGTGGTTGCGATCTCCAGTCCAGCCCGGGCGCGGTCGCTGGGCATCGGCATGGTATTCCAGCATTTTTCGCTGTTCGAGACGCTGACGGTGAGCCAGAACATCGCGCTCGCGCTCGAGCCCGGCGAAGCCAACGCAGCCCTCGACGAGCGCATTCGCGATGTTTCCGAGCGCTACGGTCTGCCGCTCGATCCACGCCGCCACGTGCATTCGATGTCCGTGGGCGAACGGCAGCGGGTCGAGATCGTGCGCTGCCTGTTGCAGCAGCCGCAGCTGCTGATCATGGACGAGCCGACGTCGGTGCTGACGCCACAGGCGGTCGAAAAGCTTTTCGCGACACTGCGCCGCCTCGGCAGCGAGGGGTGCAGCATTCTCTACATCAGCCACAAGCTCGACGAAATCCGCGCGCTGTGCCAGCGCGCGACGGTGCTGCGCGCGGGCAGGGTGACCGGGGAGTGCGATCCGCGCCAGGAAACCTCCTCCGGGCTGGCCCGCATGATGATCGGTGGTGAGCTGCCCCATCCGCGCCACCGCAAAGCGACCACGCGGGGTGACGGCACGTTGGCGGTGCGCGGCCTGTCGCTGCCTGCGGACGATCCGTTCGGCACCGACTTGACCGACATCGACCTGTCGCTGCGCGGCGGCGAGATCGTCGGCATTGCCGGCGTATCCGGCAACGGCCAGAAGGAGCTTCTCGCCGCCTTGTCGGGCGAGCATCCGGTTGCCGACGCCAAGGTGGTGGTGCTCAACGGCGTTGCGGCGGGCAGGCTCGACGCCGCGGCGCGACGCGCGCTCGGCATGGCCTTCGTGCCCGAGGAGCGGTTGGGGCGTGGCGCGGTGCCGGAGATGTCGCTCGCGGAAAACGCGCTGCTGACCGCGCACCGCCACGAGCTTACCCGGCACGGCTTCATCCGCCCCGATGCAGTGCGCGCCTTTGCGCAGGCGACGATCGCGCGCTTCGGCGTCAAGGCCGCGGGCCCCAGCGCGACCGCGCGCAGCCTTTCCGGCGGCAACCTGCAGAAATACATCGTCGGGCGCGAGATTCTGCAGGGGCCACGGGTGATCATCGCGGCACAGCCGACCTGGGGCGTGGACGTCGGCGCGGCGGCGCTGATCCGCCAGGCCCTGGTCGATCTGCGCGACGAGGGCGTCGCGGTACTGGTCGTTTCCGAAGAGCTCGACGAGCTGTTCGAGATCTGCGACCGTCTCGGCGTCATCGCGCGCGGCCGACTCTCGCCGCCGCGGCCCACGCGGGAGACCAACGCCGAGGACATCGGACTGCTGATGAGCGGCTCCTTCATCGGCGCCCAGGGTGTCGCGCGCGCCGAGGCTTCGCCGCCCGGGTTGACCGATGCGCGTTAGGCTGGAGGCGCGCCCTGAACCGTCGCGCCTCATGGGCTGGCTGTCGCCCCTGTTCGCCGTGACGGCGACCCTCATCGTCGGATTCGTGCTGTTCGCAGCCCTGGGCAAGAATCCCTTCGAGGCGTTCCGCGTGTTCTTCGTCAAGCCCGTGGAGAGTCTCTACGGCGTGGGTGAACTCCTGCTCAAGGCGTCGCCCCTGATGCTGTGCGCCGTCGGCCTGGCCGCAGGTTACCGCGCCAACGTTTGGAACATCGGCGCCGAAGGCCAGCTCACGCTCGGCGCCCTTTGCGGCGGCGGCGTGGCCCTCGCCCTGCAGGACAGCGGCAGCGCGTGGGTGTTGCCGCTGATGCTCTTCGCCGGCGCCGGGGGCGGCATGGCGTGGGCCGCGATCCCGGCGTGGCTGAAGACCCGTTTCAACGCCAATGAAATCCTGGTAAGCCTGATGCTCGTCTATGTGGCTACGTTGGCGCTGTCGCTGCTGGTGCACGGTCCCTGGCGCGACCCCGAGGGGTTCAACTTCCCGCAGTCGAAGATGTTTGCCGACGTGGCGCTGCTGCCCAATCTGCTGCCGGAGACGCGGCTCAACGTGGGTTTTCTGCTCGCCCTGGCGGTGGTCGCCGTGGCGTGGTTCTTCATGCGCAGCAGCCTCGCGGGCTTCCAGATGCGGGTCGCCGGGCTCGCCCCCGCCGCCGCCAACTACGCCGGCATCTCCGCCCGGCGCACGGTTTGGCTCGGCATGCTCATCGGCGGGGCGACCGCGGGCATCGCCGGTGTCAACGAGGCCGCCGGCCCGATCGGCCAGCTGCTGCCGGCGATGTCGCCGGGCTACGGCTTCGCCGCGATCATCGTTGCCTTCGTCGGACGCTTGCACCCGTTGGGCATCCTGCTCTCGAGCCTGCTGATGTCCCTGCTCTACCTGGGCGGCGAGTCGGCGCAGATCAATCTGGCGCTGCCCTCGGCGGTCACCGGGCTGTTTCAGGGCACGCTGCTCTTCTTCCTGCTCGCCGCCGACGTGCTGATTAACTTCCGCCTGCGCGTCGTGCGGCATGCGCGGCCGGCGATCGCCGGCGTCGGCGCCGCGGCCGCCAAGGGTGTTTAGTGGAATTGCTGGCGACGCTCTTCGCCCTGACGCTCGCCGCGGGCACGCCGCTCGTGCTCGCAGCGGCCGGCGAACTTGTCACCGAGCGCTCCGGCGTGCTCAACCTGGGCGTCGAGGGCATGATGCTCGTCGGCGCGGTGACGGCATTCATCGTCGCCGCGACGACCAAGCTGCCCTGGCTCGGCGTCGCGGCAGGCATGACGGCGGCGGCCGGCGTGTCGCTGGTGTTCGCCCTGCTGACGCTGACGCTGATGGCCAACCAGGTCGCGACCGGGCTCGCGCTGTCGCTGTTCGGCATCGGCCTATCCGCCTTCGTGGGCCTGCATTACGTGAGCATCGTGATCGATGGCATCAAGCCGTTGTCCGTTTCCGGCGTGTCCGATCTCCCGTTCTTCGGCAAGCTCTTGTTCGCGCACAGCCCGTTCGTCTATCTCTCGGTGGCGCTGGTCGCTCTGGTGCAGTGGTTCCTGTTTCACACCCGGGCCGGCCTGATCGTCCGCGCGGTCGGCGAATCGCCCGAGTCGGCGCATGCAATCGGATACCCTGTGATCGCGATCCGCTACGCTGCGGTGGCCTTCGGCGGCGCCTGCGCGGGACTCGCCGGGGCCTATCTGGCCACGGCGTACACGCCACTGTGGACCGAGGGAATGACGGCGGGCCGCGGCTGGATCGCGCTGGCGCTGGTCGTGTTCGCGACCTGGAAGCCATGGCGCATGCTGGCCGGCGCCTACCTCTTCGGCGCGGTCACACTGGCCCAGTTCCAGGCCCAGGCGTTGGGCGTCGCCCTGCCCTCGCAGCTGTTGTCGATGCTGCCCTACCTCGCGACGATCATCGTGCTGACGATCATATCGCGCGATGCGGTGACGATCCGCCTCAACGCACCGGCATCGCTCGGCAAGCCCTTTCATCCGGAGGCGTAGCCGCCTCGGGTAGAATGGCTTTCCGCCCGTCGCGCCACGTCAGGCCGTGCCGGTTCAATTCAAGGAGAGGGAGATGTCGCCGATGTTCAAGCGCTGGACACGCTGCACGCTGCAGGCAACGCTCGTCGTGCTCGTCGCCGGGTTCGTGTCATGGACGGCTCCCTCGGTTGCCGCCGACGTGCCGTTCAAGGTGGGCTTCGTGTACGTGAGCCCGGTGAGCGACGCGGGGTGGACGTTTCAACACGACTCCGGCCGCAAGGAGATGGAGAACGCGCTCGGCGGCAAGGTCGTGACCAAGTACGTCGAGAGTGTGCCCGAGGGTGCTGACGCCGAGCGCGTGATCCGCGAATTGGCGCAAAGCGGCAACCAGCTCATCTTCACGACCTCGTTCGGCTACATGAATCCGACCCTCAAGGTTGCCAAGCAGTTTCCCAAGACCGACTTCGAGCACGCGACGGGCTACAAAACCGATGTCAACGTCGGCATCTACAACGCGCGCTTCTACGAAGGACGCTATCTTGCCGGCATCGTCGCCGGCAAGATGACCAAGTCGAACGTTGCCGGCTACGTCGCCGCCTTCCCGATTCCGGAGGTCGTGATGGGCATCAATGCCTTCACCCGCGGCATGCGCAGCGTCAATCCCAAATCCGAGGTCAAGGTGATCTGGACTAATTCGTGGTACGACCCGGGCCGCGAGCGCGAGGCGGCGGAAACGCTGGTCTCGCAGGGCGCCGATGTGCTCACGCACCACACCGACTCGACCGCCGTGGTACAGGCGGCGGAGGCGAAGAAGGTGTATTCGATCGGCTATCACTCCGACATGTCCAAGTACGGGCCGCATTCCGAGCTCACCGCCGTCACGCACCAGTGGGGCGCGTTCTATACCAAGACGGTGCAGGAGGCGATCGCAGGAACGTGGAAGCCGACCAGCGTCTGGGGCGGCATCAAGGAGGGCATGATCAAGATGGCTCCGTTCAATCCGATCGTGCCCAAGGACGTGCAGGATCTCGTCAATCGAACCGGGGCCGATATCGGCGCCGGCAAAATGCACCCCTTCACCGGCCCGATCAAGGACAACGAGGGCAAGGAACGGCTCGCCGCAGGCAAGGTGATGAGCGACGACGTGTTGTCGAAGATGGACTACTACGTCGAAGGCGTGCAGGGGCAGCTGCCGGTCTCGAAATAATCTCGGCCACGGTTTCGACTTCGCGCCCAGCGCCGTGCCCCGGGAGCCAGCAAGCGGTCGCCTTCCGCCCCCCCGTGGTTGGTTCGGCGCCCAGATACGCCTGGTGGCGATGTTCGAGTTCGCCAAGGGCGCGCTCGCACTCGCCGCCAGCGCGGGCCTGCTCGCTTTCGTGCACCACGATATACGCGACGTCGTCGGCGAGCTGCTGCTGCACCTGCATCTCGATCCGGCACGGCGGATACCGGGAATTTTTGTTTTGCTGGCGGAGCGCGTCGCGTCGATCGACCTGTGGTTGCTCGCCCTCGGCGCCGCACTCTACAGCGCAGTGCGCTTCGCCGAAGCCTACGGGCTGTGGCGCAACCGCAAGTGGGCACAGTGGCTGGGCGCCGTGTCGGGTGTGATCTACGTGCCCTTCGAGGTGTACGCACTGACCAAGGGCGTGACCCCACTCAAGCTCGCCACACTCGGCATCAACCTGCTCGTGGTGGCAGTGTTGAGCGAGGCGCTCTGGCGCGGGCGACCAAGCGTCAGGCACGAGAGGCCGTGATCGCCTCGAGCAGCGTATCCGGATCGTGCGCGCCCGAGACAGCGGTACGGCCATTGAAGATGAAAAACGGCACGCCGCTGATGCCTGAGTCCCGCGCCTCGCGCATCTCGGCTTCTACCTCGCCGCGATACGCTTCCGAAACGAGCATCGCCCGCGCCGCATCCGCGGGAAGTTCGGCGTCTGCCGCCAGGGCCACCAGCTCGTCGACCTCGCCGAGGAAGCGGCCCTCGATGAAATAGGCGCGGAACAGCCGCTCGACGAGCGCCTGCGCGTCACCGCGCTGCTGCGCCCAGGCGATGAGGCGATGTGCAGCGAGCGTGTTGGGTTGCAACCGGATGCGCTCGAACGCAAACGGAATGTCGACCTCCGCGCCCACCGCGCGCACGCGCGCGTAGATCGCGTCCGCCTGTGCCGCGCCGCCGAACTTTGCCTCGAGATACGCGGCACGCGGCATGCCCTGCGCGGGCAGATCGGGATTGAGCTCAAACGGATGCCAGCGTACCGTCACCGCCAGGCCGGATGCATCGCCCAAGCGGGCGAGTGCGAGCTCGAGGTTGCGCTTGCCGATGTAGCACCAGGGGCAGACGACGTCGGAGATGACGTCGATGAAAAGCGGTGACCCGGCGGGCGCGGTCACGCCGGCGGCCGCAGCAGTGGTCATGGCGGGTCTCGGTCGAGAACAAGGGGCAAGCATTGGATTGTACTGCAGCGCCTCGCCCGGTCCGCCGGCAAGGATGGACCAGGGCGCTACCGCCATGGCGCTTCGTGCGATCATTCCCTTTCCGCGCAGGCGATCCGGTTGCGCTCTCAGGCGCGGCCCTGTTCGCGGCAACTCCTAACGCTCCTTCGCCATGCCCGCATCCACCCTGCGCTGGGACATCTTCTGTGCCGTCGTCGACAACTACGGCGACGTCGGCGTTGCCTGGCGGCTCGCGCGCCAGCTCGCCCGCGAACACGGCATCGGCGTGCGCCTGTGGGTCGACCACCTCGCCTCGCTTGCCCGGCTCGCGCCGCAGGTCGATGCGGCGACGAGTACGCAAACCGTGCTCGGCGTCGAGGTGCGACGCTGGGACCGCGCCGACGGAGAACCGGCGGCCGCTGCCGCCGATGTCGTGATCGAAGCCTTCGGCTGCGGCCTGCCGGCGCCATATCTCGAGGCGATGGTTGCGTGCGCGCGGCAGCCGGTCTGGATCAATCTCGAATACCTCTCCGCGGAACCGTGGATCGAAACCTGTCACGGCCTCGCCTCGCGCCACGCCACGCTGCCGCTTACGCGCTACTTTTTCTTCCCCGGCTTTAGCGCCAAGAGCGGAGGGCTATTGCGCGAGCGCGACCTGTTTGCCCGCCGCGACCGCTTCCACGCCGATGCGCGCGCGCGCGAAGCCCTGTGGCGAGCACTCGGGCTCGCGCCGCCGGCAGCGGCAACGCTGGTCGTATCGCTGTTCTGCTATCCCAATGCGGCGCTTCCCGCTCTGCTCGATGCGTGGGTGGACGGCGAAGGACCATTGCTGTGCCTGGTACCCGAGGGAGTCGGCGGCGAGCCACTCGAGCGCTGGATCGCAAGCCGCGCGCCGCCGTCGGAGGGTCCGCTCGTGCGCGGCCGGCTCACCCTCGCTGCGGTCCCCTTCCTGGCCCAGGATGATTACGACCGGCTGCTGTGGGCCTGCGATGTCAACTTCGTACGCGGCGAGGATTCGTTTGTCCGCGCGCAATGGGCGGCGCAGCCGCTGGTATGGCAGGTGTATCCGCAGACGCAGGACGCGCACCGGCTGAAGCTCGAGGCCTTTGTCGCGCGCTACGCTGCCGCACTCGAAGCGGATGCGGCCGCATGGGGGAATTTCTTGCGTGCCTGGAACGACGCGGGCGACGCCGGGGCGACCTGGTCCTCGTTTGCCGCGGTACGGGCGAAGCTCCGTACGCACGCAGAAGCCTGGGCCGCGGCGTGCGCGGGCGAAACCGACCTCGCTTCCGCCTTGGTCAAATTTTGCGCCGATCGCGTATAATTATCGGTTAACTTAATCGATGCGCTAGCTTAGGGTACCGCCATGAAAATCGCGCAGGAAATCCGCGCCGGCAACGTCATCATGATCGGCAAGGACCCCATGGTCGTGCAGAAGGCCGAGTTCAACAAATCCGGCCGCAACGCGTCCGTCGTCAAGATGAAGCTCAAGAACCTCCTCTCGGGCTCCGGCACCGAGACGGTATACCGCGCCGACGAGAAGTTCGACGTCATCCAGCTGGAGAAGAGGCCGGTGACTTTTTCCTATTTCTCCGACCCGATGTACGTCTTCATGGATGAGGACTACAACCAGATCGAAGTCGAGAAGGACAACCTGGGCGATGCGGTTCTCTACCTCGAAGACGGCCTTGCCTGCGAGCTCACCCTCTACGACGGCCGCGCGATCGCGGTTGAGCTACCCAATTCGGTGGTGCGCGAGATCACCTATACCGAACCTGCCATCCGTGGCGACACGTCGGGCAAAGTGCTCAAACCAGCCAAGCTCGGCAGCGGGCTCGAAGTGCAGGTTCCCCTGTTCGTGGCTACCGGCGACAAGATCGAGATCGACACTCGCACCGGGGAGTATCGCCGGCGCGTTTAGCCTCGCCGCCGGCGCCCTTCAGCGCTCGGCCGCGTGCTGTTCGGGCTGCCAGCCACCGCCAAGGGCCGTCATGAGGTCGACATCGGCGGCAAGCAAATTCTGGCGGCTGCGGATGAATGCGAGCTCGGACACGTTGAGGCTGCGCTGCGAATCGAGCACGTCGAGAAACGGCGTGTAACCGGCTTCGTAGCGGATGTTGGCCAGGTGCAACGCCGCACGCGCCGCATCGGCGCTGTCCCGCGCATCGCGTTCCGTGGCCGCGTACTGGCGCACATTGGTCAACGCGTCGGAAACTTCGCGAAACGACGTCTGGATCGTCTTCTGGTAGTTCGCCAGCGACTGTGCCCGGAGCGCGTACTGAACGTCGACCTGCGCGACGAGCTGGCCGCCTTCGAAGATCGGCGCGGAGATTCCGGCGCCGAGCGCCCAGATGCGTCCCGGCAGGGTGAACAGACCAGCGAGGGCGGCGCTTTCGCCGCCGAAGTTGCCGGTTAGCGTGATGGTCGGAAACAGCATCGCCTTGGCGACACCGATCTGGGCGTTGGCGGCGACCAGGTCCTGTTCGGCCTGACGGATATCCGGCCGGCGCTCGAGCAGCGCCGAGGGCAGCCCCGGCGGCGGTGACGCCGGCAACGGCAACTGCGTAATGTCGCCGGGCGGCAGCGTCAGGTCGAGCTTGCCCGTGAGCGTGCCCAGCAGGTGTTCGGCCAGATCGCGCTGACGCAGGAAATCGTCGAGCTGAAACGCCACGTCGGAGCGGGCGCCCTCGGCCTGGCGCACGTCGAGGTCGGAGGCGAGCCCAGCGTCGGCGCGCCGGCGCACGATCGCCAGCGTGTCTTCCCGGGAGGCGAGCGTGGAACGCGTCGAGGCGATCTGCGCATCGAGGGAGCGCAGGGCAAAATAGGTCTGCGTGGTTAATGCCGCGGTCGAGAGCGTTACCACGTCCTTCGCGTAGCGCGTGCTCAGGTCCTGCGCCCGTGCCGCCTCCGATGCGCGCCGCAATTTGCCCCAGAAATCGATCTCGAACGACGCGGAGAGTTCGAGCAGCAGGTTGTTTTGCAATAGCTCACCCGGAGGTTCCGGGGCGACAACCCTGCTGCTGAAGGCGGTCCGGCCGCCTGTGCCGCTCAGATTCAGCTGCGGAAACAGCGCCGCGTTGACCACCCGCACGTTGGCGTCGGCTTGCTCGATGCGTGCCACCGCCTGGACGATGTCGGTGTTGTTGGCCAGTGCGGTTGCGACCAGCTCGTCCAGGGTCGGATCGCCAAACAGCCGCCACCATTCCGGGGGGACCGAGTCCGTGGCCCCGGCGGCGACCGCCGCGGGGCGGCCCGCGAACGCGCCCGGCAAGGGCATCGCGGGTCGCTCGTAATCCGGGCCGACCATGCATGCGCCGAGCGCGAGTGCGGCGACGGGAACGAGCGCACGGGGGGTCATGCCGGTCTCTGCTGGGTTTCTGCCGGTGCACTCGCCGGCTTGACCTTGCGCCGGGACAGCAGGACGAAGAAGAGCGGAATGAATACGGTGGCGATGAAGGTGGCGGCGAGCATGCCGCCGAATACGCCCGTTCCCATCGACCGCCGCGCGGCGGCGCCCGCCCCGGTCGCCAGCACCAGCGGCAGGACGCCCAGCACGAAGGCAAGCGAGGTCATGACGATCGGCCGGAAGCGCAGCCGCGCGGCCTCGAGTGCCGCCTCGAACGGCGGCAGCCCCTTCGCTTGTTCCTGAGCCGCGAATTCCACGATCAGGATGGCATTCTTCGCCGCCAGGCCGATCAGCACGAGCAGGCCGATCTGGAAGTACACGTCGTTGCTAAAATTGCGCAGGAACACCGCCGTGAGCGCGCCGAGCAGACCGAACGGCACCGCCAGCAGGACCGCGGCGGGCAGCGCCCAGCGCTCGTAATTGGCGGAGAGAATCAAGAACACCATCACGATCGCGAAGGTGAAGGCAAGAATTGCCGCGGTGCCGATGCGCTTTTCCTGAAACGCCTGGCCGGTCCAGGAGGTGGTGTAGCCCGGTGGCAGTGATCGCGCCACATCCTCGACCGCCGCGATCGCCTGCCCGGAGCTCGTTCCCGGCGAGCTGTTGCCCAGCACCTTCGCTGCGAGGAAGCCATTGTAGCGATCGAGTTGCTCCGGTCCGATGGTGCTCGTCATGCTGATCAGTGCCTTGACCGGGATCATGTCTCCGCCCCTGCTGCGGACGTAGACGTTGCCCAGGTCCTCCGGCTTGGCGCGGTACGCGCCCTCCGCCTGCAGCTGCACCCGATAGGTATGGCCGAACTTGTTGAAGTCGTTGACGTAGAGCACACCCATCGTGCTCTGCAAGGCGTCGAAGACATCCTGCACCGGCACGCCGAGCGCCATCGCCTTTTCCCGGTCGACGTCGACGAAAAGCTGGGGTGAGGTGGGGCGGTAGAACGTCGCGATCCCGGTAAGCTCCGGCCGCTTGCGCAGCGCGTCCATGAATTGCTGCAGGTGGGCGTAGAGCTTCTGCGGATCGGCGTCGGCGCGATCCTGCAGGTAGACCTCGAAGCCGCCGGCGGAACCAAGGCCGCGAATGGCTGCCGGATTGAGGGCGAGCAGCAAGCCCTGGGGCCGCTTCGAGCCCTGCGCCATGGCGTATTTCGTGACCTCCTCGGCAGTCGCCTTGCGCTCGTCCCAGGGTATGAGCGGGATGAAGATCGTCGCCACGTTAGTCTTGTTCGCGCCGGCGATGAAATCGTAGCCGCTGACCACGAACGCATGCTCCACCGCCGGATTGTCGAGCAGCATCTTCTGCACGCTGGCGCCGAGCGCTTGCGTGCGTTGCAGTGTCGCTGCGTCGGGCAGCGTGAGCGAGCCCAGAACATAGCCCTGGTCCTCCGGCGGTACGAACCCGCTCGGCACGAGCTTGAACAGCGCGGCGTCGATGCCCAGGATGGCCACGAAAATGAGCACCGCGATCAGCCGATAGCGCGCGGTCATCCTCACCGCGCCCAGGTACAGGCGCGTGATCCAGGCGAAGGAACGATTGAACGGGCGGAAGAAGCGGTTTTCCACGTGCTGGCGCTGCAGCAGGATCGCGCACATCGCCGGCGAGAGCGTCAGGGCGACCAGACCCGAGATCGTGACCGCGGTGGCGACGGTGACCGCAAACTGCTGGTAGAGCTTGCCCGCCAATCCACCCAGAAAGGCCACTGGGATGAATACCGATACCAGCACGAGCTCGATGGCAACGATCGCGCCGGTCACCTCGCGCATCGACTCGATTGCGGCATCCTTCGGTGAAAGTTTTCGCTCCGCCATCAGCCGCTCGACGTTCTCCAGCACCACGATCGCGTCGTCGACGACGATGCCGGTCGCGAGCACGATCGCGAACAGGGTCAGTGTATTGAGCGTGAAGCCGAACAGCAGCAGCCCCGCGAAGGCGCCTATCAGCGACACCGGCACGGCGATGATCGGAATCAGCGTCGCCCGCCAGCTCTGCAGAAACACGAACACGACCAGCAGCACCAGCACCCCGGCAGCGATCAGGGTGATGATCACCTCGTGAATCGATGCCTGCACGAAGCGGGTGGTATCGAAGGGAATGCCCTGGGTGACTCCCTGCGGAAAGCTCTCCGCCAGCCGGGCGATGCCGGCGCGCACGGCGGTAGCGACCTTGAGCGCGTTGGCACCGGACTGGAGGAACACCGCGATGCCGACCGTCGGCTTGCCGTCGAGGTTGGTGAATGCGTCGTAGCTGACCGCGCCGAGCTCGACCCGCGCCACGTCGCGGATGCGCAGCGTTCCGCCCGGCCCGGTCGAGCGCAGGACGATATTGCCGAAGTCTGCCGGATCCTGGAGCCGCCCGCGAGCGGTCACCGTGTAGACCAGCGCCTGCCCTGGCGGGGCCGGCTCGGCGCCGATCCTGCCGGCGGCGTATTGGTTGTTTTGCGCGGCGATCGCCTGCGCCACGTCAGTCGGCGTGACCCCGAGCTGAGCCATCCGGGCGGGATTGAGCCAGACGCGCATCGAGTAGTCGCGCGCGCCGAAGATGGTCACATCGGCGACACCGGGAATCCGTTTGAGCTCGTCGAGAATGTTGATCGTGGCGTAGTTGCTCAGAAACAGCGTGTCGTAGCGCGGATCATCCGACGACAGCCCGATCACGAGAAGGATGTCCGTCGAGCGCTTCAGCGCCACGACCCCGGTCTGGCGCACCACGTCGGGCAAACGTGGCAGCGCGATCGCGACGCGATTGTTGACATCGATCACCGCCTTGTCGGCGTTCGAGCCGACTTCGAAGGTGCAGGCGATGGTCAGCGTGCCGTTGCCCGACGCGGTGGAGCTGAAATAGATCAGGTTGTCGACGCCGGAGAGCTGCTCTTCGATGGGCGCGGCAACGGTGCGGGCCAGGGTGTCGGCGCTTGCTCCCGGGTAATTCGCGGTGATGATGACCGTCGGCGGCGCGATTTCCGGATACTGGGCGACCGGCAGAACCTGTGCGGCGATGAGGCCGGCCAGCGTGATGATGATGGAGATGACGCCGGCAAAGATCGGCCGGTTGATGAAGAACTCCGAAAACGACATCGCCGCGGCCCTTAGTTGCTGCTCGCCTTGGCGGCCGGCACGGGCGGCGGCGCCTCGACCACGGCGGTGCCAGGCTGGACTTTCAGCAGATTGTCGACGATGACCCGGTCGCCAGCCTGGAGCCCGGAGATGATCACCCAGTCCGAGTCGATCCAGTCCCCGGTCTTCACCGGTCGCGCCTGGGCCTTGCCCTGGGCGTCGACGACGAACACCAGATTCTGCTTCTCGGTCTGAATGACTGCAGTCTGCGGGACGAGGAATACGTTGTCGCGCTGCCCTGCGGCAATGCGCACGGTGACGAACTGGCCCGGAAGAAGCTGCTCGCGCGGATTGTCGAATTCGGCGCGCAGCTGCTGCGTGCCGAGCCTCGTGTCGATCGCCGTTGCCGTAAAATTGAGCCGTCCCTTGATGCTGTAGAGCGAGCCGTCGGGCAGCACCAGCTGCATCTCGGGGTTCGTCAGCCGCGACAGGCGCCCGCCGGGAAGCTTGGCCAGATCGGCCTCGGCCAGGCTGAAGCGCACCCAGATCGGCGTCAGCTGGTTGATGGTCGTGAGCAGGCTCCCGGCGGCATCGGTGCTGATGAGCGTTCCGATCGAATGCTCGGCGCGGCCGCTGATACCCGCAACCGGCGCCGTAACGTTGGTGTAGGACAGATTGAGCCGCGCTTGGCGCACGGAGGCGTCAGCCAGCTGTACCGCGGCTTGCGCAAGCTGCAGGGTCGACGTGGCATCGTCGTACTCCTTGCGGCTGACCGCGCGCTCGGCTACCAGCGGCTTCAGCCGCGCTTCCTCTCGCTGCCCCTGCTGCAGCTGCGCGGTCGCCTGCGCGAGCTGGCCCTGGGCCTGCGCCAGCGCAACCTGAAACGGCTCGCGATCGATCTCGAATAGCGCCGCTCCCTCGCGCACCGGATCGCCTTCGCGGTAGAACTGCTTGACGAGGATCCCCGAAACGCGCGCGCGCACCTCGACCTGCTTCGACCCTTCGACCTGGCCCACGATGTCGAATTCGATCGGCACGCTGCGCGGCGCAACGGTCACCAGGTGTGCGGGGACCGGAGGCGGTGCCGCGCCCGGCGCGGCGCCTTCTTTGCCACACCCCGCCAACACGCACAACGCAACGCCCGCGAGCAGTCGAAACGCGGCCGGCGAAGACAGGCAGTGCTGCAACGCCGGCATCACCTTGCTGGTCCGCGACATGGGTACTCCGCGAAGGAACGGCATACGGGTGCGGCCGCACCTGAAGGCGCTGATTATTATACAATCGCGGCTGTATGTAAACTTGAAGACAGCACACGGAGTCAACAGTGCGTCGAACCAAGCAGGAATCCGAGCGAACACGGCAGCAGATTCTTCGCGCCGCGCGGCGTGAATTTGTCCGCCGCGGCGTGGCACGCACCACCCTGGGGCACATCGCGACCACTGCGGGAGTTACGCGCGGTGCAATCTATTGGCATTTCAGCGACAAGACCGCCCTGTTCCACGCCATGCGCGAGCAGGTGTCGCTGCCGCTGATCGATCGCATGAGCTTCGCCCTGCTCTCTGCCAGCGACGAGGATCCGCTGGCGGCAATCGAGGCGTTTCTGAACAGCCTCATCGACACCGTCGCGGGCGACAGCGCGACGCTGCGCACGTTCCAGATCATGCTGCTCAAGTGCGAATACGTCGACGATTTCCAAAGCGAGCTGGGGCGCCAGACGCGACGCAGCCATGAGCTGGTTAGCCAGCTCACGAGCGTGTACCAGCGCGCAAAGCGCGCCGGCGGCCTGCGCCCGGGACTGGCGCCGGCGGTCGCGGCGCTCGACACCTGCGTTTTTGTCAACGGTCTGTTGCGCCTTTTCCTGCTCGATCAGGCCGGCACGCTGGTGCGGCGGCATGTCGGCGCGCTGATCGCCGCCCACGTCGCCGGCCGGCGCGCCGGAGGGCAATAAGGCGCCGGCTGCGCACGGTTGCGCCCTTCGCCGTTCCGCGTCTACTATCCGCCGCAACACGGGCGCCGTCGAACGGTGCTCCTCGGGGGATGCCGATGCGCACCCAGGTTGGCATCGTCGGCGCGGGTCCGGCGGGCCTTCTACTTTCGCACCTGCTGCACCGGCAGGGCATCGAGTCGGTCGTGCTCGACAACCGCAGCCGCGCCGATATCGAGGCTACGATTCGCGCCGGCGTGCTGGAGCAGGGGACCGTCGACCTGCTTGGCTCGCTTGGCCTTGGCGAACGCATGCAGCGCGAGGGCGCGATCCACCACGGCATCGAACTGCGCTTCGCCGGCCGCGGCCACCGCATCGATCTGTTCGAACTCACCGCGGGCAAGGCGATAACCGTCTACGCCCAGCACGAGGTCATCAAGGACCTGGTAGCGGCGCGGCTCGATGCCGGCGGCACGATTGTGTTCGATGCCGAGGCCGTGAGCGTGCACGATCTCGACCGCACGGCGCCGGTGATCCGCTACCGCCACGCGGGAACCGACGTGGATCTAAACTGCGCCTTCGTCGCCGGCTGCGACGGCTTTCACGGCATATGCCGCGCGGCCATTCCGCAATCGGCACGCAAGGAATTCTCGCGCGTCTACCCCTTCGGCTGGTTCGGCATCCTGACCCGCGCCCCACCGTCGTCGCGCGAGCTGATCTACGCCCACCACGCGCGCGGCTTTGCGCTGGTCAGCACGCGCTCGCCGGAACTTCAGCGCCTGTACTTTCAGTGCGACCCCCACGACGACGTCGGCAATTGGTCCGACGACCGAATCTGGGCCGAATTCCGCGCCCGGCTCGCGACGCATGACGGTTGGACGCCGCGCGAGGGCCCGGTGCTGCAGAAGAATATCGTCGCCATGCGCAGCTTCGTGTGTGAAACAATGCGCTATGGCCGTCTCTTTCTCGCCGGGGACGCGGCGCATATCGTCCCGCCAACCGGCGCCAAGGGACTCAATCTCGCGGTTGCCGACGTGCGCGTGCTGGCGCAGGCTCTGGCCGCCTTCTATGTCGACGGCGGCCACGATCTTCTCGACGCCTACCCCGAAACGGTGCTGCGCCGAATCTGGCGCGCCGAGTATTTTTCCTGGTGGATGACCTCGATGCTGCACCAGTTTCCCGGCAACGATCCGTTCCAGGAGCGGTTGCAGATCGCCGAGCTCGGCTACGTGATCGCGTCGCGGGCGAAGTCGGTCACCCTGGCCGAGAATTACGTCGGGTTACCCTTCGAGTGACCCGCCACAATGTTGGCTGGCGGGCCACTCGCAATGCGGTTCGCCGCGGGCCCTTCAATGGGCGGTCGCGGCCTGTGGTTCCCGGCGCGACAGCGCCAGGACATTGGTGCGGTTGGGAGCGTCGGCAGCCGCCTTGGCATCCTGGGCGCGCAGCTCGCGCCGAATGCGCGCAAATGTCTTTCTGACATCCGTTTCGACGCTCGGCGTGTATCGAAACGTGGGATCGAGGATCGATTTCATATGCGCTGTCTGGGTATCGGAACGCGCGGGCGCTAAGGCTTCAACTGGGCGCGAATTTCACCGTCCGGATGCGCGGCACTGTGCACGTTGACGTACAGGTCGCCCTTCTGAAAGTCCGCGTACTGCGCATCGGTCAGTTTGGCACCTGCCGGCACGGTCCATTCGTCGGCGCCACCCTTGGCTAACGGCACCGCGACCGGGCCACTCTTGCCCATGGCGCCGGCGTGAATATGCGCCGCAACCGCGGTGATGCCCTTGGTCGTGATATGCCCGCTGACCGTCTTGTCGGGATTGATCGTGAAGCTGCCGGAACCGGAAGCCGTGGTCTGGACCGGGGGCACTTCCTGGTTACCCGCCAGGGACACGCTGACCTCGGCAGCCAGCGCAACGCCGCTGGCCAGGAACATCGCGCCCAAGGCTGCGGCCAGCGGCTGCCACCGGAACGGATGACGCGGATCGATCGGCTTGTTCATGGTTTTCTCCAAAAAGTGGGCACGGTTCGCCTGGCGACGAAACACTGCTCGCATCGCGCCAAATATCGGCCTTCGTGCATGCGGGATGGTCGGGCCGGGTGGTCTCGACGTCAATCGGACGCCGGCTTTTTCCCCTGTAGGAAGCCATTACCGGACTGTAGGACCCGTTCCGACGATGCGGCCAAAGCAGGATTGGGATAGGGGCACGCCTTACGGCGCGACCCCTCCCACACCACCGTGCATACGGGTCCGTACACGGCGGTTCGGCAGGTTAAGCGGTAGGGGAAACATGGAGACACGGGAGTCCGAGGTCGGCGAAGTACGCGGTGGGCAGAGCGAGGTGCAGAGCGGGACTCGCAGCGAGACGCCAAGGGCCGTGTGAACTGCCAGC
>DASZFQ010000138.1:0-4437 GCA_035939595.1 Casimicrobiaceae bacterium | reverse complement strand
CTCCGCCCGCAAGGAGGTGCGGCCGTTCGCCGACAAGGAAATCTCCCTGCTCCGGAGCTTCGCCGCGCAGGCGGTCATCGCCATGGAGAATGCACGGCTACTGGGTGAGCTGCGCGAACGCACCGACGAACTCTCCGAATCCTTGAAACTGCAAACTGCAACCGCCGACGTTCTCAAAGTCATCAGCCGCTCCACCTTCGACCTCAAGTCCGTACTGCATACGCTCGTTGAATCGGCGTCCCGGTTATGCGAGGCCGACAAGGGAACTATCACGCGGCTGAAGGACGGTGCGTTCTACCGCGAAGAGGCATATGGCTTCTCGCCCGAGTTCACCGACTATGTCAGGGAGCTGCCGGTCGTGCCCGGGCGGAGCGACGGCACGGCGCGTGCCCTGCAGGAGGCTCGCACCATTCATATCGCTGATGTCCAGGCCGATCCGGATTTCACCTTTTACGAAGGCCAGAGATTGGGAGGCTTTCGTACGGTTCTGGCCGTTCCGATGCTGCGCGAGGGGCAGCCGATCGGCGCCATGGCTTTGACCCGTTCCGAGATCCGTCCCTTCACTGACAAACAGATCGAGATGGTGTCGACATTTGCGGACCAGGCGGTTATCGCGATCGAGAATGCGCGGCTAATTACCGAGACGCGGGAAGCGCTGGAGCAGCAGACGGCGAACGCTGAGGTGCTGCAGGTGATCAACGCCTCGCCCGGTAATCTGGCACCGGTGTTCGAGGCGATCCTCGAGAAGGCAATGCATGTTTGCCGCGCTTCGTTTGGTGGCTTGTGGACCTTCGAGGCCGATCGGTATGTCGTCGCCGCCCTGCACAACGTACCGAAGGCATACGCGGACTTCTTGCGCACGACCGCGGTGATTCCTGGGCCGGGGTCGGCGCCTTACCGTTTCCTGCATGGAGAGCGGTCGGTCATCCGAAACATTGACCTGGCGGCCGAGGAGCCCTATCGCGTCGGCGATCCTCAACGGCGCGCCTTGGTCGAGCT
This sequence comes from Casimicrobiaceae bacterium, assembly GCA_035939595.1. Lineage (GTDB taxonomy): Bacteria > Pseudomonadota > Gammaproteobacteria > Burkholderiales > Casimicrobiaceae > PALSA-1003. The sequence goes on along the minus strand of DASZFQ010000138.1, from coordinate 3,438 downwards.
CGGCGGTGCGCGCAGCGCTCTGCAAGTGCCGTTATGCAAAGACGACACCGTCATCGGTGTCGTGACGATCTATCGCCAGGAGGTGCGAGAGTTCGACGAAAGACAGATCGCACTGTTGCAGAGCTTCGCTGCACAGGCGGTGATCGCGATCCAGAATGCGCGCCTGTTGAGCGAGCTGCGCGAGCGCCAGGCCGAATTGCGCGTCACCTTCGACAACATGGGCGACGGCGTCGCGATGTTCGACGCCGAACCACGGCTCGCCGCCTGGAACCGCAACTTTGAAACGATCATCGGCCTGCCCGAGGCGCGCCTCGCGCAACGCCCTTCCTATGCCGACTACCTACGCCTGCTCGCCCAACGCGGCGAGTTCGGGACGGAAAACGTGGAAGCCGAGCTAGCCAGCCGTCTTGAGAATACTGACCGCGAGCTGCGGCTTGAGCGCACGCGCGCGGATGGGACGGTGATCGAAGTGCGCCGCAACGCAGTGCCGGGCGGTGGCTTCGTTCTGATCTACAGCGACATCACCGAGCGCCGGCGTGCCGAGGCTGAGATCCGCAGCGCGCGCGACGCCGCTGAGGCGGCGCTGGAGCGGCAGACGGCGACAGCCGACATCCTGAAGGTCATTGCCAGTTCCCCTACAGACGTGGAACCGGTGCTCGCAGCAGTCGTCAAGGCGGCTGTACGCTTCTGTGGCGCGACCGACGCGATGATCCAGTTGCGTGACGGAGACAGCGTGATGTCCCGTGCCCACGAGGGCCCCCTGACCTACAACGCCAATGATCGCCGTTCGCTCGACCGGAGTACCGCCGGTGGGCGCGCCATAGTCGATGCCGAGACATGCCACCTGCCGGATATTGAGGCGCTCGATCCGACCGAGTTCGTGACCGCTCGCAGGCTCGCGGCACTGCACGGCTTCCGCGCCATCGTCGCTGCACCGCTGAAACGTGAAGGCACCGCCATTGGCGCTGTGGTCCTGCGCAAGATAGAGCCTGGGCCGTTTACGCCGCAACAGATAGCACTGCTCGAGACCTTCGCAGCCCAGGCGGTGATCGCCATCGAGAACGTGCGGCTGTTCACCGAGTTGCGCGATTCGCTGGAGCGCCTGAAGGCGGCCCAGGCCAACTTGATCCAGTCCGAGAAGATGGCCTCCCTCGGGCAGCTCACGGCCGGCATCGCCCACGAGATCAAGAACCCGCTGAACTTCGTCAACAACTTCGCCGGCCTCTCGGTCGAGCTGCTGGACGAGCTTAAGGAGGTCGCTGAGCCCGTGCTTGCCGGCATGACCAGCGACGCGCGCGCCGAATTCGGCGAGACGATCGAGATGATCACCAGCAACCTCGACAAGATCGCCGACCACGGCAAGCGCGCTGACGGCATCGTCAAGAGCATGCTGTCGCACTCGCGCGGCGGCGCCGGTGACTGGCAGGAGTCCAACATCAATGCGCTGGTCGAGGAGGCGCTCAACCTCGCCTATCACGGCGCGCGCGCACAGGACAAAGAGTTCAACGTCACCCTCGAGCGCGATTTTGCGCCTATCACGCAGCCCATAGAGCTGGTGCCGCAGGATGTCACGCGCGTCTTCCTCAACCTGTTCGGCAACGGCTTCTACGCCGCCAACAAGCGCCGCCTGAGCGGCGGCGAGGCCGGCTACCGACCGACGCTCAAAGTCTCCACGCGCAATCTCGGCGAGGCGGTCGAGATCACGGTGCGCGATAACGGAATCGGCATCTCGCCCGAAGTGCGCGCCAAACTGTTCCAACCCTTCTTCACCACCAAGCCCACGGGCGAGGGTACTGGGCTCGGCCTCTCGATCAGTTACGACATCGTCACCCAGCAGCATGGCGGCACGATCGGGGTCGATAGCGAGCCAGGTTCCTTCACCGAATTCACCGTACGCCTTCCACGCGGCCAGCAGGCCGCCCGGTCGAGAGGAACGTGATGAGCGTCAGCGTCCTGGTTGTCGACGACGAGCCGGACGTGGCCGAGCTGTTCCGCCAGCGCTTTCGCCGCGAAGTGCGGCAGGGCCAGTATGTGATGCACTTTGCAAGCTCCGCTGAAGAGGCGCTGGGAAGACTCGACGACGGCATCCGGCCCGAGCTGATCGTCATTCTGTCGGACATCAATATGCCCGGCATGGACGGGCTCGGCCTGCTGCGCGCAGTGAAGCATCGGTATGCCGAGCTGCCGGTGATCATGGTCACAGCCTACGGCGACGACGAGCGCCAGCGGAAGGCCAGCGAATACGGAGCCGCCGAGTTCGTCACCAAACCGGTCGATTTCGACCTGTTAAAGCAGCATCTCCAGCAACTGCGACCGCCGTCGCTCCAGGGAGAAACGGCGTGACCGAGGCCGTCAAGATTCTCGCCGTCGACGATGAGCCCGACTTCGAGACCTTGATCCGCCAGCGCTTTCGCCAGCGCATCCGGGCCGGCAACCTGGAGTTCCGCTTCGCCCGGCATGGCGAGGAAGCCTTGGCGGTGCTGGCTGACGAGCCGGACATCGCGCTACTGCTGGTCGACATCAACATGCCGGTGATGGATGGGCTCACCTTGCTTGCCGAGCTGCGCGCGCGCCGGTCCGCCGTGCGGGCTGTGATCGTCTCGGCCTATGGCGACATGGCCAACATACGTACCGCGATGAACCGCGGCGCCTTCGATTTCGTGACTAAGCCGGTCGATCTCACCGACCTCGAGCTTACGATCGACAAGACGCTGGAAAGCATTGCGCACGTACGCGGCCTCGACCGCCAGCGTGCCGCGGCAGAGCGAGCCCGCACCAACCTCGCGCGTTATTTCTCGCCGAACCTGGTCGAGATGCTTGCCCACCGCGACGAGCCACTGGGCCCGGTGCGGCGCGAGACCGTCGCAGTGCTGTTCGTCGACATCGTCGGTTTCACGGGCATGGCCGAGAACATGCCGCCTGAATCGGTTGTGACCTTGCTCCGCGAATTCCATGAACGGATGGCGGCACAGATCTTCGCCTGCGGCGGCACGGTGGAGAAGTATATCGGAGACGAGATCTTTGCGGTGTTCGGGTTGTTGAAGGCGGAGATCGACGACGCCGCCAACGCACTGCGTTGCGCCAATGGAATGCTTTCAGCGCTCGACACCTGGAACGGCGAGCGCGCCGGGCGCGGGGAGCCGGCGCTGTCGATCGGCATTGGACTCAATTACGGCCCGGCGGTAATGGGCGATGTCGGCAGCGACCAGGGCCTCTCCTTCACGGTGATCGGCGACACCGTCAACACCGCGAGCCGCCTACAGGGTCTGACGCGTGATCTCAAGACGCCGCTAGTGGTGGCCGACGCGATCGTTTCCAGCATCAACGGCGCCCAATCGCCGGAACTGAAGATGCTGGTTGACACGTTGTTGGACCAAGGTGAACAGGCACTGAAGGGCCGCAGCGGCGCTGTTCGCATCTGGACAAGGGCCCGCGGGG
>DASZFQ010000137.1:0-3766 GCA_035939595.1 Casimicrobiaceae bacterium | reverse complement strand
AGCAGCTGATCGGTCCAATAGGGCAGGGGCGAGGCGTAAACCGACTTTCGATATCGCTCTTGCAGGGTGGCGAGACGGTGCCTGCCCGCCTCGACCAGCTCGCGACGCGCCTCATCCGTCTTGCCTGTCCGCAGCAATTGGAGGGCAACAGCCGCCTGGCCAAAGGCCCGTACTTCCTGAAGCTTCTCCGGATCCGTTGTCCATCGCGGCGGCTGCTTCAGGAGGTCGCCCCATCCTTTCTCCGACGAGTCGCGCAGAAACAAACGGACGAATTCATCGGCGACGGCGAAGTTGAACTCGCTCGCATCCGCGAAATATCCCCGCTTCAGGATGGCGTCCCGACTGGCCTGGAGCGGATGTGACTGGAGCAGATTTCGCGCGGCATCGCGGTCGCCGCGCAGCACTTCCGCGCCCAGCAACTCGTTGTAGAGGCTCGACTTGAAAAATGACTTGAGCGGCGGCCTCAACTGGAGTTGCTCCAACGTCGCCAGAGCCTGGTGAAGGTCTTTCGAGACTTGCCCGAAGTCCTTGCGGTAGCCGACCAGGGTGGCGCGCAACTGCAGGAATTCGTAAGCCAGCAAGCTGTTCGGCGGAATGGTTTGCAGGAGCGGCTCGGCGGCGGCGATCAGGCGAAGCGCGTGCTCGGCATCGTCGTTCTCCAGGAGCTGGCCGGCGATCCGCACGACAAGGCGCGCTGCATCGAAGCGCTCGTATGTCATCGACAAAACACTGGCCAGCGCCTTGTCGAGGTGATCGCGCGAGGACTCGAAGTCGAAGACGAGTCGCGATCGCCTGGCGGCGACGAGCTCCAGCTCCGCAAAGAGAACGGGATCGCTCAGCGGGGTTACCACCTGGAAGGGAAAGTCGGGACCGAATACGCTGGTAAGCGGTCGGTGATCCTGAGGGTGAGCGACCGCCCACAACAGGACGCCATAGCCAATCATTGAAGGCTGCCGGTCGGCAACCGGTAGAGCGTCCAGGAACGCGGTCGCGGCATATACGTCTTTGGCACAGTCCATATCAAAGGTGATCATGCACACCTGCGCGGCGAGTCGATACGCTTCTTGTCGTTGGGCGGGAGGCGCTGCTTCAGCGCGCTGCTTTGCCAGCTCGATCGCATCGAGGTCGCGGCCAGCGAGGATGAGAAGACCGGTCTGTTCTGCCGTCGCAAGGGGATGTTGTGCTTCTTGAGCCTCGGCCGGCGGGAGCGCCGTCGCGATCAGGCTCAAAGCAATGGTGAAGGCGCCAAACCAGCGCAACTTCATGGCTTGAGCGTCAGCAAGTAGATGCGCCGACCTTTCGGCAGCGATCCGACCAGGGGGCGGATATCGGCGGTGCGAGGGTCTTCGAGATCATAGATGCGCACCAGCATCCGTTCGTTGTCCGCGCTGGCATCGATTTTCGCCTTGAGGGCGGAATCGACGATGACATGCGCCGGACGACCATCGCCGCTCATCGACAGATAGGGCTCGATCTCGCGCGACGCGGCACTGCGCGGCGAGGCGGCCGCAGCCAGCAGGCCCTTGAGAATGCTGGTCGGCACTTCGACATCGTGGAAACGCTGTTCGACGACAGGGCCCGGCTGCGGGCCGGGGCCCCTCCTGCGGACATCCGAGGGTTCGAACAGCGGATTGCGGTCGTTGATCGTCACCATGGCGACCTGCATCGGCCCGCCGTCCTGCATCGTCTGCTGCCACAACGGCACGCCCACGACCGCCACGATCGCGGCCAGGGCGACCGCGCCGGCGAGCCCTTGCCATCGCCAGCGACCGAGCGAACGCCACCAGGCCGCCGGCGCCGAAATCCTGGGAGGAGGAGCGGCCTCGAGGATCCGCGCCGTAAGGTCTTGCGGCACCGGCGGGCTTTGCCGGGCGGCCTGCAACAGCCGGCGCTCGAGCACGCGCTCGGCGGCCAGGGTATTCTGTTTAGTGAGCGCCGCGGCGCGTTCGGCATCTGCGGGCGCGAGCCGCCCGGCCACCCAGTCGTCGAGCAGCCGTTCCTGATCCGAAGACAGCGGCGTGGCCTCGCGGCCGCGATTGGACAGGACCGCCAGCATCACCGGATCAACGGCTTCCGGTCCGTCGCTGCCGTCGGGCGGGTGCGCGCTCATGGCTTGATCCTACCATCACAGGATAAGACGTACGCGGGCGCCATGCCGTTACCCCCGATCCGGAAAGAATTCCGGCGCCAGCCGGCGGACTTCGCCCAGATGGCGCGCCTGGGCACGCGACAGGGCCGTCCGCAGTGTCCCCGCCGAAAGTTGCAGGCGCCGCGCGATGGCATCGTTGTCGAGGTCGCGGTGCAGCCGGTCGCAAACCAGCTTGCGGTCGCGCGGCTCGAGGGCCGCCCAGGCCCGGATGCCGATGTGCCGCAGCTCCCTGAGATGGCTCGCCGCGCTGATGGTCTCGGCTGCGGGCCCGGCGAACGGCTCGAGCTCGCTCGTGCCGCCCACGGCCTCCTCGCGCCGGCGCCGGGCACGATGGAAGTCGATCGTGAAGTTGCGCACCACCTTGGCAAGGTACATCGGCAGCGAGCTGCCGCGCTGCCAGAGCTGCAGGACGCGGTAGTTCCGGCTCATCAGCCTTTCGAAAAACGCCTGGAAGATGTCGTCGACGTCCTGGCGGTCGGCGCGCGAGCGGATGCAGTGATAGATGAGCTGGCTGTGCCGCCGATAGAACGCCTCGACCGCGCCCGGAGCCGCGCGAAGGACGTTGTCGACCAATTCGATATTAGTTTTGACCGTCGTAAAAGCCTAGTTCCACGACATTGTCGCCTTCCACTTTACCTAAGCCTACCTTAACGTCTACAGACTGATTTGGATTTGGACGACAGGAGAACGGCATGCGTAAGGGTCTGGTTCGGGTCGGTAAGAAGTTCCAGCTACAGCTAGGAGTGCCGAAAGCGGTTCGGCATGACTTCGGCGTGCAGAAGAAGACGTGGATGATCAACACCTCGGACGAGCGCGAAGCCGAACTGATCGCGGATCGGCACGAACGGGAGTTCCGCGCGCAGGTGCTGCAATCAAAGCAGAATGCGCTGCAAGGAGACTACCTCGATCCCAAGCGTGCGCTGATGGTGACCGGCTGGCTGCTCGGGCAAATCCAAGAGGACCCCGGTGGTGAGTTCTCCCCCGATCTGGATGAACGTCTAGCCTCCATCATTACGGTGGCGCAGTACGACGGGCATCCGATGATGCAGGGCGTGCACAGCGCCGGAGTCGTGTTCGAGCAGATCGTGAAGCAGGTCGAAGTGCTACTCGAAACGAGTGAGCGCGGTCAGTTCGAGAAGACCCGGAAGGTGAAGCCGCCGAGCCAGACGCTGCTCGATGCGTGGGAAGCGTGGTCGAAGATCGCGAAGCAGCGTCCGAAGACCATCGCGATGTACGGCGCGGAAGCGCGCAAATTCTCAGCGTGGTTCGCCCGTTCGTACGGAACCGCATACGGCCGCGCCATCACCGAACAGCATGTCAATCTGTACGCCGATCACCTGATGGAACGAGGGCTCGCGAGGGCGACGATCAACCATTCGCTCAGCGCGCTGCGTTTGGTCTTCAAAGCCGGTCGCTTCGCGCCGAAGAACCCGTTCGCCGGAGTGCACGACCGGTTAATTATCAGCGGGGACCGGCTCGAAGTGCGCGCGTTCACCCCGGACGAGATGCGTCGTCTGCTCAGTACGAACTCTGAGGAACGGACCGCCGTCCTGATCGCGGCATACTCGGGTATGCGTTGCGGTGAGATCGCCTCACTCAAGGTCAAGCACATCGTGA
>DASZFQ010000136.1:0-3575 GCA_035939595.1 Casimicrobiaceae bacterium | reverse complement strand
TCTTGGGCAGGGGATTATCGGCACATCGACCGGGCTAGGCGCGTCGCTGAGCGCCTCGCTGGCCGGCCATGTGAGCGACCATTTCGGCAGCCCCGCGGCCTTCGCTGGCTTGGCCGTGATCGCCTTCATCGGGTTGTTGGCGGTGTGGCTGCTGATGCCGGAAACCCGCGACGCGCCAGAGCCGCAATAGCCCGCCCTGCCCAGCCGTTGCGGGAGCCCAGCGGGGCGTTCCCTTCGGCACTCGTGCTCGCGGCGACGACCCCGAGCGCGGGCTGACGAGCTACAAGGCCGGCGCCTCGTCCGACACCAATCGCAGATGCGGCGCAATGCCTTCCATGAGCGAGCGATAGACGGAAAGATAGTCCTGCGCCATGCGGCGCGCAGTGAAGCGCGCCTCGAACTGGCGTCGAATCTTCTCGCGCGACAGATGTCCGAGGCGGTCGACCGCGCCGATGGCTCCGGTTTCGTCCTCGACGATAAACCCGGTGAGTCCTTCGTCCACCACCTCCGCCACCGAGCCGCGATTGAAAGCGATGACCGGCGTGCCGCAAGCCATCGCCTCGATCATCACCAGACCGAACGGCTCGGGCCAGTCGATGGGCACCAGAAGCACGATGGCGCCGCTCAAGAACGCGGATTTTTCGTTGTCGTTGATTTCGCCGATATATTCGACATTGCCCGACCTAATCATCGGGTGAATTTGCTCGTCGAAGTACTCGCGGTCGACCTTGTCGACCTTCGCGGCGATCTTGAGCGGCACGCCGCAATGCTCCGCGATCCTGATCGCGCGATCGACGCCCTTCTCCGGGGCGATGCGGCCGAGGAATGCGAAGTAGGACGGCTTGATCGGCTTGGGCATCAGCAAGCGCTCGGGCAGGCCGTGATGGACGGTCCGCACCCAGTGCGCCTGCGGCAGCGGCCGCCGCTGCGCGTTCGAGATCGATATCACCGGCAACGATGAAAATTCGTCGAAGACGGGCTGGTGCTCGGGGAGATCGAGCCGACCATGCAGCGTCGTGGCGAACGGCGTCGGCTGCCGGGAAAACAGCGAGAACGGATAGTAGTCGAGGTGGCAATGCAGGAAGTCGAATTCGCCAGCGCGTTGATAGACCTTCTCCAGCATCAGCATGTGCAGCGCGTTCGGGTCACGCACCGAGCCGTCGAGCCGCAAGGCCCGCGGCCATACCGCTTCAAGACGCGCCGAGGTCACGGAATCTCCACTGGCGAACAGCGTCACCTCATGCCCGAGCGCGATCAGCTCCTCCGTCAGCCACGACACTACGCGTTCGGTCCCTCCGTAGAGCTTCGGTGGGATCGCCTCCGTCAACGGTGCGACCTGAGCAATGTGCATCGATTTTGACCTTTCCTGACGCGACGGACGGATCGAATGTCCCATCCCCTGGAGTTCCCGGCACAGAACCAAGAACCAAGAACCAGCCAATTGTTTCAAAATGCTCAATGAACTTGTTTTTACCGGAGCATGGAACTTTTACCGCGGCGGAGTGTCATCCTAGATGCGCGCAGTTCCGGGATTGCGGCGGCCGCGAAAAGTCACGATTCGGGGCGGATAGATTTTGCGTTCTCGGCGTTGTGATGCTGTGCGGGGGCAAGGGAGGGGTTACGGCACCTACACGAGCGGAGATGCAGACGCATGGCCGATCTATGTGGTTACGCCAGTCGACCTCTTGCTTTCATTTTTCGTTATGTGCGGTTGCGGCCTTTCTCACACGCGATCATCCTCGCCGCAGTGCTCAGCGCTGTTGCCTGTTCGGTGAGCACGCAATACGGCGTCAAGCATCTGGTCGACGTGCTCTCGAACGGCGTCAACGCCGGCGTGTGGACGGCATTTCTCCTGCTTGGGTCGCTCATCGCTGCAGACAATCTTCTTTGGCGCGTCGCCGCCTGGACCTCGAATTTCGCATTTGTCGGGGTGACGGGAGATCTACGGCGGGACCTGTTCCGCCATCTCACCGGGCATTCGCCGGGCTACTTTGCCGACCGTCTTCCGGGCATGCTCACAAGCCGCGTGACCGCGACGTCGAACGCTGTGTTCACGGCGGAGAACATGTTCGTCTGGAACGTGCTGCCGCCATGCGCGGCCACGGTGGCGGCGATTGCGCTCGTGCGCACCATCAGCCTGCCTATGGCCGCGGGGCTCGCACTCATCGCCGGCATCATGGTGACGATCATGTTCCGCCTCGCCGCGGCCGGGCGGCCGCTGCATCACGATTTCGCCAGGAAGGCGGCCACGGTCGACGGCGAAATGACCGACGTGGTCACCAACATGCCGTTGGTGCGGGCGTTCGGCGGCTTCTTCCGCGAGCATCGCCGCTTCGACGCGACCGTCGAACGCGAAATGGAGGCACGCCGGCGCAGCCTGTTTTACCTCGAGAGGCTGCGCATCTTCCACGCCGTGGTGACGATCCTCCTGGCGCTCGGCCTGCTGGCGTGGGCCCTCATCCTCTGGCAGCAGGGTGACGCCACCACCGGCGACGTGGTGCTCGCATGCACGCTGGGACTGTCGGTGCTGCACGCCACGCGCGATCTCGCGGTAGCGCTGGTCGACATCACGCAGCACGTCGCACGCCTTTCCGAAGCGGTGGCGACGCTACTCGTACCGCACGAGCTGCGCGACCATCCCGAGGCGCAGCCGCTGATCAAGCGCGGCGCCAGCGTCAAGTTGGAGCACGTCCATTTCCGCTACGGCGACGGGCAGCAGATCTTCGAGGACTTCAACCTCAGCTTCAGGCCGGGAGAGCGCGTCGGGCTTGTCGGTCATTCCGGCGGCGGCAAGTCGACGCTCTTTGCCCTGTTGCAGCGCTTCTACGACGTGCAGGCCGGCCGCATCCTGATCGATGGGCAAGATGTGGCGCGCGTCACGCAAGAGAGCCTGCGCGAAGCCATCGGCGTGGTACCGCAGGATATCTCGCTGTTTCACCGTTCCCTGTTGGACAATATCCGCTACGGCCGGCCGGACGCCTCTGACGACGAGGTGTTGGAAGCGGCGATTGCCGCACGCTGCGACTTCATCGAGGCGCTGCCGGAAGGTGTTCACACCATCGTCGGCGAGCGCGGCGTCAAGCTTTCCGGCGGCCAGCGCCAGCGCATCGCCGTGGCGCGCGCTTTCCTCAAGGATGCGCCGCTCCTTCTGCTCGACGAGGCAACCTCCGCGCTCGACAGCGAGTCGGAGGAAGCGATCCGCGAAGCCTTGGGCCGCCTGATGCGCGGACGCACGGTGGTCGCCATTGCCCATCGGCTCTCCACGGTCCGGAATTTCGACCGCATCGTCGTGCTGCAACTCGGCAAGGCGATTCAGGACGGCCCCCCCGACCGTCTGATGCGCCAGGAAGGACTGTACCGCCAGCTCGTGCAGCGCGAGGTCGACCGCCTGGCCCTGCAAGCCGCCTGACACTCCGCGGGCTTTCGTCCGGTTCGCCGCATCACAACGCTGGAGCGTGCGGCCTCGGCGCGCGCGCCAGAATCACCGCCGCAATGACGTAGGCGACTATGCTGGCGACAATCGGCAGCGTGTAGCTGTGGTTCAGATCGAACGCAAAGCCGGCGGCGCTCGGGCC
>DASZFQ010000135.1:0-1859 GCA_035939595.1 Casimicrobiaceae bacterium | reverse complement strand
CAGACCGAGGCGGCGCTGGCGCTCGGCATGAGCCGCTGGCAGGCAATGCGTGAGATCGTCCTGCCGCAGGCGGCGCGCCGCGTGCTACCGGTGCTCGCCAGCACATGGGTGTCGCTGTTCAAAGATACCTCGCTGGTCTCGGTGATCGCCGTCGGCGAGCTCGCCTATACTGCGATGCGCATCCGCTCGCAGAGCTTCCGCGTGCTTGAGATGCTGACCGCGATGGCGGCGATCTACTGGGCGTTGGGTTACCCGCAAGCCAAGATCGTCGACTGGCTGCACAGGAAATTCGGAGTATCCGAGTGAGCCCGCCGCCGGTCCTGATCTATCGCGACGTGCGCAAGCTGTTCGGCGCCTTCGTGGCGCTCGCCGGGGTGTCGATGGAGGTCGCAAAGGGGCAAGTGATGTGCCTGATCGGACCATCGGGATCGGGCAAGTCGACGTTGCTCCGCTGTACCAATGGGCTGGAGACAATCGAGGGCGGCGTGATCCTGCTCGATGGCGTCGCGTTGGCACGCGACGAACGCGGCATGCGCCAAATGCGCCGCCGCATGGGCATGGTGTTCCAGAACTTTGAGCTGTTTCCGCACAAAACGGCGCGCGACAATGTCGCGATCGGCCCGCGGATCGTGCTGCGCATGGACGACGGCGCGGCGCGGCAACGCGCGGAGGCGCTGCTCGATAAGGTCGGGCTCGCCGACAAGGCTGATAGCTATCCCGCCAATCTCTCGGGCGGCCAGCAGCAGCGCGTCGCCATCGCCCGCGCGCTGGCAATGGAACCCGAGGTCATGCTGTTCGACGAGCCGACGTCGGCGCTCGATCCCGAGACCATCGGCGAGGTGCTCAACGTGATGAAGCGTCTCGCCGAGGAGGGCATGACGATGATCGTCGTCACCCACGAGATGACGTTCGCCCGCCGCGTCGCCGATTGGGTCGTGGTGTTCGAGCGCGGCCTCATTATGGAGCAGGGGCCGCCGGCGCAGATCTTTGACGCGCCGCGGGTCGAGCGCACGCGGGAGTTTCTCAGCCATCTCGGCTGGGCTGGTTGACCGCCCGGCGGGCTTGATAAGCCCGGTGCTTGCATCCGAACTCATCCTCTTAAGAAGCCGTTGGGTCGATCGGGTACCTGGATCGTACTGAGGTTTCGCCCCCGGGGTTCCGAGGCTTTCCAGTTAGACTAGGCCCTCCGCGAACGTCGGCTCCGGGTCAAACCCGGTCATCCCTGGCAGGTCTGCCGCACGAATTGCCGCCACCTTTGCCCCGTTCTGGTCATTCTCGCGACAGAAACCGCCGCTACGAAAGAGCCGCCTTTGGGCCGGCCGTATCGCGTACACCGGCCCCTTTTTCTTAGCTGCCGCGACTCGCCGATAAAGGATTCTCGCCTTATCGTCGTCGCTGGCGCCGACCACGCACTCCTCTGGGACCGGCCTGGCGAGTTCACTCGCATGGTGGAAGACTTCCTCGGTCCTCGATCGGACCGCACCGTCGGTCGCCTGGTCCCGGCTTTCCGGGGAGTGGGTGTTAGACATGACGCTTCTCGAGAACCTCGGGGCATGGCCGGCGCGGGGTCCGACCCGGCGACGTCCGAGGCCAACCTCCTGTGAGTGGCCGGAGTCCGCTCACAGCGGTAGTCTGCTTACTTCCGTGGCGCTCGCGCACTGACGCGCGCTGCTTTGCAGACTTGAGCCATGATAAACCCGATCTCCAAAGACGTGCACCTGGAACCGGTCGAGCGCGCGGCGCAGAACCCGCTGATCCTCGGACTGTTTCTACCTCTTCAATCGGGAGCGTGGAGCCCATCTACGGCGCCGCGCTCGACGTCATGGACGTTCGATTACAATGCGCGCTGCACCGTCTTG
>DASZFQ010000134.1:0-1973 GCA_035939595.1 Casimicrobiaceae bacterium | reverse complement strand
CGGTAGCCGGCGATCTCATGGTGATTGCGGAAGCCGCACACGCGCTCCTGCGTCCAGGCGTTGCCGTATCCGGTCGCGACGCCGACGCGATTGAGCAGGCGCGCAATCTGGCGATCCGGCATCAGTCGGGCCAGCTCACGCATGAGCGCGATCGTATCGTCCGGAACGCGTGGATTGTGCCGACCGGCTGCATTCAGCCGCTGCTTCACCTGCAGTTCAGTGTGATCGCCGCCTTGCCAGTGCAGGACGGCATGTAGGATCGCGCCCTCGCGGCGCACGATGACCTCCGAAATCGCAGTGCGGAGAATCCGCTTGCGGGTCGCAGGCGTTGCGGCGGGATGCGACCAGGCGCGTTCGAGATCGGCGCCGAGCGCAAGGAGCTGCTGCCGCTCCGGCTCGCCAAGCGGGGGCGGACGCCGCGCGATCATGGCCCCGATATCGCCCTCGATCCGGGCAATGGCTTGCAAAGCCTCATTCCATCGGCGCTCCAACTCGCCGGCGACGAGCCGGTTGGCCGGATCGACAGAATCGTACTGGCTGCGGGCGTGAGCGGCCTCGTAGCGGGCTTGCTGCAAGGAGAGTTCCAGTTGCCGCTCAGCCGTCGTGGTCTCAGCGGACTGGGCTTCGATCGCCCTGACCGAAGCCTCGACCCCGAGTGGTTTCAGGACGCGCAGCACCTCCTTGGCGATCGCCGCGTCGATGCTCAAGCCGCTCACCGAGATGCATCGCTTGGCGCCGTGGTTCATGCGCGCGCCATAGCAGTTATAGCGACCGAGCTTGCCGCCGTAGTGCACATGGAGTTTGCGGCCGCAGTGGCCGCAGCGCAGAAGCCCAGGCAGCAACAACTCGCCTTTACGGGCCGCCCCGCGAGCGAGCGCGCTGCTCATGCCGGTCGCGTTGTTGGCGATTGCTTTGACGTTGCGTTCGAATTCGTCCCAGGTGATGTAGGCGGCGTGATGGTCCTTGATCAGAACGTCCCATTCGTCGATCGGCCGGCGCACGCCACGACGAATGTGCTTGCGACCTTCCACCACGCTGATCCGGCTCGTCGTGCGCCCGAATGCATAGGCGCCGGCATAGATCGGATTGGTCAGGATGTTGTGCACGATGTTGTAGGCCGGCAAGCGCCACACGACGCCGTGCGCCTCGCCCCGACGCGATTTGGCGGGCAATTCGATCCCTTCGTCTCTGAGCCAGACATGCACCTGCCGCGCACTCTGGAACTCGGCGAATTTCGTGAAGACGAGTTGAATGGCCTGCTGCACGCGCTTGTCCGGATTCTTTTCGATCCGGTCGCGCCCCACTTTCACATAGCCAGCTGCCACACCGAGAACCAGCGCGCCGCGACGCGCCATCTGACGCAACGCCTCCTGCGAGCGCTGGCGGAACAGCGACAACTCAAGTTCGCTCATCGTGCCTTTCATGCCGAGCAATAATCGATCGTTGGGATGGCGAGGATCGTAGATCCCGTCCTCGTCGACGAGTATGGTGCCGACCAAACCACAGAACTCTATCAGCGTGTGCCAGTCGCGTCCGTTGCGGGCGAGACGCGAAGCCTCGATCGCGAGCACGGCGCCGACACGACGGTCGCAGATCGCAGCCAACAGCCGTTCGAAGCCGGGACGGACGATGCCTCCGCCCGATCGTCCGAGATCGTCGTCGATGATTTCGACAGTCGTCCAGCCAAGCTGCCTGGCGCGATCGGCAAGCCCGTATTGCCGGCGCTGGCTCTCGAGGTTGTGCACGAGCTGATCCGGGGTCGATTGACGGACATAGACGTAAGCGATGCGTTGCAAATGCTCGACAGTGATCTTGCTCACGGATGCTCTCCCGGCTTCTTACGTTGGACCAGCGTCGCCGCGATCTCGCGAAGCAGAGCTTCCACGAGTCCCGCGAGTTCGACCCTGCGAGCCGGGCACGGCTCCACGAGCGGCGTCTCGTCGTCGAACAGACTTGGTTGGCGATGTTCGGAT
>DASZFQ010000133.1:0-3915 GCA_035939595.1 Casimicrobiaceae bacterium | reverse complement strand
TTCGCCATTCGCCATTCGCTATTCGCTACTTACCGCGCGCTAGACTTCGTCCACCACCGTCAGGATCTCGCGCGAACGCGCTACCCCGGACCATGCCTGGTCGAAATCCGCGACTAGGCGCTTGATCACTTCCGGCGCGGTTCCCCGATCGAGCGCGGCGCGGTCGGCGAACTGATAGTAGGCGACATGCACGGCCGGATCGGTCTCGCTCCAGCATCGCCACGCCTTCTGCGCGCGGAAGGATTTCACCGCGTCGGGCAGATGTTCGTTCTTGTACCAAGCGTCGAACGCCGCGCGGTTGGCGGGATCGGCAACGGTCGCACGGACGACGAAAAGGCATTTGGGCATGGGTTCCTCCGCCATGAGATTGTGCCGGCATCGCGTTTTGCTCGCAACCGGGTCGGCTGCGACGAGCTTGCCCGAGCCCACCCGCCGACGCCGGGCCAGTCCACGTCCCGCTCCGGACGATCCAACAGCCGCCTCAGACCCAACCGATTGATCTTGCCCCCGCCGGCGGTGCCAACAAGGTTCACGCTAGTGCCGCGAACCCGAAGTTCGCACCACAATTACCGCGAGTCCGGATGCGAACTTCGGGTTCAAAGCGGCACTAGAATCATAGGTTTGCTAGTGTCCTACGATTCCGAAGTTCGCATCGGAGCATGCTGCAAGCTCGGGCGAACTTCGGAATCGGGACACTAGGTCTGCGTTGCCTTCAGCATCGGAAATCCACGCCGGGCGCAGGTCGTTCACGGTGTTGAGCGGGCAGAGGGGGAAGTTGCAATGGGTCTTGTTTACTAGTATACAAGCAGACTCCCGGCGGGGAATGAATGCATGGTTGCGAATGTCTTCGAGAAGCCGCGCGCCCTCACCGTGGTCAAGGATGCGCCGGCCGCGCTAGGCCCTGGCGAGTTCCGAGCGGCCGTGGCGTGGGGCGGCATCCGCGGCTCGGGTGTTCAGACCCTGGACGTCGCCCAGGCCGAGCGCCGGCGGCGATGAACGCCCGCCAACCCGCAATGCAACATCTCGCTCCCGCCGGGAGCGTCCAAGCGGCGGGTGCGCGGCTCTATGCCGACCTGCACGCCGACATCATCACCGGACGGATGCGACCTGGGGCAAGTTTGTCGGAGACCAAGGTAGCCGAGCAATACGGGATTAGCCGCACCCCAGTGCGTGAAGTCTTCCGCCGTTTGTCTGAGGACGGGTTCCTGCGCGTCGTGCCGCAGGTCGCGACATATGTGGCGCCGATAAACCTCGCAGCGGTGGCCGATAGCCAGTTCATCCGAGAGGCGCTTGAGTGTCGGGCCGTCAGGCTGTCGGCGGAGAGAGCGAGTGCGCGCGATATTCGCGCACTGCGCCAGGAGCTGAGGATTCAGGAGCAGGCGATTGCCGCTGGCAACCGGACCCGCTTCTTTGCCTCCGACGACGCCATGCACCGGAGGTTGATGACCATCGCCGGTCATCCCTCGGTGTGGGACTTGATCGGCTCGGCCAAGGCACAGCTCGACCGCGTGCGTCACCTCTCGCTGCAGCAGAACGACTGGCTGCAGATGATCTTCCACCAGCACCGGTGCATCGTCGATCGAGCCGCAGCTCGCGATGCCGCCGGCGCCGAGGTCGCCATGAAGGAGCATTTGCGCACAGTCTTCGCCGCCGTTACTCGCATCGCTGCGGAACATGCCGACTTCTTCGACGAGCCGCGGCAGAAACGGGCGCGCCGGCCATAATTGGTGGAGCGTTCCTCATGCCGCCTATCATTGATACGGAGCGCATTTCGCGACGTGGTGCCGACGGCGCTCGACTGCCTAAGGCGCATGGCGTGCAAGCGGCGCGCTAGGAATGGCATGACTGAAGGCCGTCGCGATGGGCGGCGGTGCAGCAACCGAGGGAGGAAAAACAGATGACGAGCCTTAGACAAATTATCTTTGCGTGCGCCGTGGTGGGCGCGGTTACCGCCGCACCGCCGGCGATGGCGCAGCAGGTAGCGGCACCCGGCGCGAGTCCGAGAATCGACGCCATCAAGAAATCCGGGGCGCTGCGCGTTGCTGTGCTGGCGAACGCGCCATGGCTGGTTGAAAACACCACCAGCTCCGGCGAGAAATGGTCGGGCCCCGCCTGGACGCTCGCCGCAGAGTACGCCCGCCTGCTCGGCGTTAAGATCGATCCAATCCTGGTCTCGCACGAGACGAAGATCCCGGTGCTGGCGGCCAATCAGGTCGACATGACGATCACGCCGCTCGCCGAAACGCCGGAGCGCGACGCGGTCGTCGACTTCGTGCTCTATTCGAACACGAGCGTCTGCATGTTCGGCCGTGCCGACAATCCGCGCTTCGCCGGCGCCAAGACGGTCGACGATCTGAACACGCCCGGGATGACCATCGCCTACTTCATCGGCGGCGGTGAGGAGGGGTGGGTCAAGCAGCGTTTCCCCAAGGCAAAGCTTCTCGGAGTCACCAACTCGGGCGCGACCGCACCGCTCGAGGACATCATGGCCAGGCGCGCCGACGCGGCGCCGATCAACCGCGTGCCGTGGGTGCCGATGAACCGCAAGGTCAAGGGTCTCGCCGTGCTGCCACACGAGAACAACTGCCAGGACAGCGTCGAGAAGGCGCAACCGGTCGGCCTCGCGATCGACAAGGGTCAACAAGCTTTTCTCGATTGGCTGCGCGCGGTCGCGAAGTCGATGCAGAAGAAGCTCGAGGCCGACGAGCAGAAGGTCATCGAGGCGATGCACTAGGCTGAACCGAACGGGGGACGGGGCATGGAGTTCGACCTCTCCCCGCTGCTCGACAGCTGGCAGTATCTCGTCGAGGGACTCGGCGTGACGCTGCTACTGTCGCTCCTTACCGTCGCGTGCAGCATGATGCTCGGCTTCGCAGTCGGGCTGGCGCGCTGCTACGGACCGGCCTGGCTGCGCTGGCCGCTGATGTTCTACATCGACTCGATGCGCGCCATCCCGGTGCTGGTCGTGCTGGTATGGACCTATTTCGCGTTCCCGATCCTCACCGGCGTGACGCTTCCGCCATTCTGGGCAGCGCTCGTCGCGCTGACGGCCCATATCGCCGCCTATGTCGCGGAGATCGTGCGCGCCGGCATCACGTCGGTGCGCGCGGGTCAGAGCCGCGCCGCTCTCGCCCTTGGCCTGTCACGCGCGCAGACGGTGAGGGAAATCGTCCTGCCCCAAGCGGTGGTGCGCATGCTGCCCGCCTTCGGCTCGATCATTTCGATCACCATTAAGGACACGGCGATCGCCGCAGTCATCGCGGTGCCCGAATATATGAAGCAGTCGGAGACCGTGGCCGGACAGAGCTTCCATCCCTTCGAGGTCTTCACCGTGGCGGCCGTCGTCTATTTCACCATTCTCTTTCCGATCACCCGAGTGGTCGACATGATCTATGTCCGCCTCGCCCATCTCGGCCGGTCATGAAACTCGACTGGTCAGTCGTTTGGCAGAATGCACCCGCGCTGGCGCAGGGCACGCTGCTGACCATTGTACTGACCGTGGTCACCATGCTTATCGCGGTGCCTGGAGGCATCGTCCTCGCGCTGATGCGATTGTCAAACGTGCGACTGCTATCCGGCGCCAGCGCCGGGTACGTCGAGTTCTTCCGTAACGTTCCGCTGATTCTGCTGGTCTATTGGGCCTACTACGTCATGCCGGTCGCCATCGGCGTTGAGTTCTCCGGCTTCACCACCGGTCTCGCGGCGCTCTGCCTCAACGTGTCGGCGTACAATTCCGAAACCTTCCGTGCCGGCATCGGCTCGATCCGCAAGGGTCAGACCGAGGCGGCGCTGGCGCTCGGCATGAGCCGCTGGCAGGCAATGCGTGAGATCGTCCTGCCGCAGGCGGCGCGCCGCGTGCTACCGGTGCTCGCCAGCACATGGGTGTCGCTGTTCAAAGATACCTCGCTGGTCTCG
>DASZFQ010000132.1:0-3130 GCA_035939595.1 Casimicrobiaceae bacterium | reverse complement strand
TGGCGCCGAGTTCTTGGTTGTGCCGCCAGACCACTTTGTATTTGCTCTCCTGGGTTACGCGATGGCCGGAGAGGAGCAGCACGAATTCATCGGGAACGTCGAACCCGTCAATATGGAGCCGCACGCCGCCGTCGGAAATGTCCATGACAACGCACTCGCGCGGCAGCGCGCCGTTGCCGAATTGGATCCTGGCCACACGGTAGAGCGGCCGGCGCGGCTCCCGGCGCCTCTCGTGAGGCAGCAGCGCAAGCATGACCCGGCTCCGTGTTGCGGCTCCGCTTTCGGCAATTGGCGAGAGCGCCCGCCCGTCAAAAAGATTTGCCCTATAACAATTGCGCGCAGCCTAACACGCGCGCTCGGATTTTCTTCGTATTTGCCTGAATTTGCATTGCAACCGAATGTCCGATTTCGGGGGGCGGATTCAACCGGTCGATGCAACACCTTCTAATCTTGCTTGATGAGGAGGTGGGCACATGGTGACGTCACGGATATGGTTCACAGCGAAGCAGAAGGCCGAACTGTGGGAGCGCTGGAAGAACGGGCAAAGTGCGTTGGCCATCTCCCGGGCGCTGGAAAGGAGGAACAAGACCGGCATCCAGCGGATTGTAGCTCTCCATGGAGGGATCGCGCCGGCACGACGCCGCAGAGCTGTGGCGGCGTTGAGGCTTGAGGAGCGCGAAGAGATTTCCCGTGGTATTGCGGCCGGCCGACCGGTACGTTGAATCGCGCGAGGTCTCAGACGATCGCCATCGACGATAAGCCGGGAGATTCGACGCAACGGCGGTTCGCAGGCTTATCGTGCAAACCGGGCCGACAGGCGCGCGTGGGAGCGGGCGCTGCGGCCCAAGCCTTGTCGCCTGGCGCTCCATAGGGAGCTACGATGGCGCGTGGCGCAGAAGCTCGCGCTGCAATGGTCGCCGGAGCAGATCTCCGGCTGGCTGAAGCAGCAGTTCCCGACCGACCGAGACATGCGGATATCTCACGAAGCGATCTATCGCAGTCTCTTTGTTCAGACACGCGGCGTGCTGAAGAAGGAGCTGACGGCGCAGTTGCGTACCAGGCGGCAGATGCGCCACGCCAAAGGCGGCAAGGCCAAGAATGGACAGGGACACATACTCGATATGGTCTCCATCCGCGAGCGACCCGCAGAGGCTGAGGACCGCGCCGTGCCAGGCCACTGGGAAGGAGACCTTCTTACGGGAGCGAACGATACGCACATCGCGACACTCGTCGAGCGCCACAGCCGCTTTACGATGCTCGTCAAGCTTCCAAGGAAGGACACGACGACTGTGGTGGCCACGCTCGCTAAGCACATCCGCAAGCTACCCGAGGAACTGCGACGCTCCCTGACGTGGGACCAAGGCAAGGAGATGTCTGGCCACAAGCGATTCACGGTTGCCACCAACGTGCAGGTTTACTTCTGCGATCCACGCAGTCCCTGGCAGCGCGGCAGCAACGAGAACACCAACGGCCTGCTGCGACAGTACTTCCCGAAAGGAACCGATCTCTCGCACTTCTCCCAGACCTACCTCAACGCGATCGCCCTGCGGCTCAATCAACGCCCGCGAAAGACCTTGGGCTTCGCAACCCCAGCCGATAGACTGCGACTGGTGTTGCACTGACCGGTTGAACTCACCGGGGGAATTTCTAAAGTCGCCCCTTCAGTTATTGTCACCGTCATCATAGTTATTGGGGTCAACGGGCAAACTTGTCCCGATGCCGTTATCGGTATCGGCAGCCTGCCCCGGGCAATCGACCGTGCAGTCAGGGGCGCCAATTACTCGATCCTCAGGGCTCGCCGTATGAGCGACTGCAAACATTACGAGGGCTGCAAAGACCGCGATCATGATATAGGCGCGCATTACCGCCTCTCTATCTGACCCGGCCGTCATATTGGCTAATGGTGTTGCTTGATTCCGCAAGAGCAACTTAACGCCATTGCGAATGATATTTAGGCAGCTTGAAGCAACGGCCCGTTAAGGAACGTCGCGATTACTCGGTCTTGATATTGGCCGACCGGATAACCTCAGCCCATTTCTCGGTATCGTCGGCGATGAGCTTGCCGAATTGCGCGGGGGTCATCGACAGCGGCCGAACGCCCAAGCCGACCAGGCGCGCCCGCGTGTCCGGCTCGGCGACGATGGCGTTGATCTCGTTGTTGAGCTTGTCGACGATGGCGGTCGGCGTGGCCTTCGGTGCGCAGATGCCGAACCAGCCGCTGGCGTCATAGCCCGGCACGAATTCTCCCACTGCCGGCACGTCAGGCAAGACATCCGACCGCGCTGCGCTGCTCACGGCCAGCGCGCGCAATCTGCCGTCCCCGACATACTGCATCGCCTGGGTGATCGTTGAAAACGCCACTTGCACCTGTCTGCTGAGCAGATCGGGTATGTACCCGGTCCGATACGGCACGTGAGTGAGTTCGATGCCCGTCATCATCTTCAAGAGCTCGTACATGAGATGCGGCGTGGTGCCGATGCCCGGCGACGCCATGTTGATCTTGCCCGGATTGGCTTTGGCGTAGGCGATGAACTCCGCGAAAGTCTTCGCCGGTACCGCCGGATTGGCCGTCAGCAGAAAAGGCGCGCTGCAGATCATGCCGACGGCGGCGATGTCGCGCACGAACTTGAAAGGCAGGTTCGGATAAAGGCTGGCGTTGACTGCATTGGCGTTGGCGGCGAGGAGCAACGTGTAGCCGTCCACCGGCGCAGCCACGACATCCTGGGCGGCAAGGCTTGAGCCCGCACCTGACCGGTTCTCGACGAAGAATTGCTGACCTAAACGGTCCCCCATCCGTTGTCCGACCAGGCGGGCGATGACGTCCGGCCCGGTGCCGGCCGGGAAGCCGACAATCACGCGCACCGGTCGTGTCGGATAATCGAGCGACCATGCCATGCGCGGCAACGCCGGCAGCGCCGCAGCACCTGCTGCCACATACAAAAAACTCCGGCGGGGAAGTTTCACGGCGTTTCCCGCAACGAGTTTGCGCGACTATTGGATTCTAGTACAGCGGCTCGCCCTCGACGGTGCAGCGGCGCAGCGTTCGGCGCTGTTCGCTCGGCCAATCGGTGCGGGCGTGCAGGCACGCGAGGTTGTCCCACATGACGAGGTCGCGAGGCCGCCAGACGTG
>DASZFQ010000131.1:0-2320 GCA_035939595.1 Casimicrobiaceae bacterium | reverse complement strand
CTGGCGTCGCTGCTCTATGCGCGCTCGATTCCGTCGGTCGGCGGGCACACCGAATTTGCCGACGAGCGTGCGGCCTATGACGCGCTGCCCGAAGAGACGAAGCGCCGCCTCGAAAATCTCGTCGCCGAGCATTCGATCTTCAACTCGCGGGCGCGCCTCGGCTTCACCAATTTCAGCGACGAGGAACGCCAGGGCCTGCCGCCGGTGCCGCAGGTGCTGGTGCGCACGTTGCCGGACTCCGGCCGCAAGTCGCTCTATCTGGCGTCGCACGCCGGGCGGATTTTCGGCATGCCCGAAGCGGACGGCCGCGCGCTGATCGACGAGCTCGTCGCGCACGCCACGCAACGGCAATTCGTCTACACCCACCGCTGGCGCGTGCACGACCTCGTCATCTGGGACAACCGCTGCACCATGCACCGCGGCACCGAGTTCGACGACTTGCGCTGGAAACGCGACATGCAGCGCGCCACGGTCTGCGACGTGGCCAATTCTTGCGAGCAGGCCGGCATCAAGGTCGCGGCGGCGTAACGATAGACGACTGTAGGATGGGTAGAGCGAAGCGTAACCCATCAAACAGCCCCGCCGCGCTGCACGGTGGGTTTCGCTTCGCTCTACCCATCCTTCTGTAACGGGCCTTGAAAGGTCAATCCCTCTTTGCGTTATCCACTCGCCGGTTCTCGCTTCTGTACGGGGTCGGCGCAAGGCCGCCACCTGATGGGGTTTGAAGAGGACAGGCCGACCAATCTACGAACGCGTGGTCGCAGTGCCGACTGGATGGGCAGCGGTCTGACCTGATCCAACGTCCCGGCGAGGGGACTTCGCTTCGAGAAGGCCTGGTGTCGTGACCCGCTCGAAAACTGTTGTGCTTGTCTCCTGTTAGGCCGCTGCCTTAGCGGCGTTGAACGGCGTTGCGTTGGCGAGCATCCGATGCAGGATCACGGCGAGCTTGCGCGCCAGCGCCACCTTAGCCTTCTTCATGCCGCTGCGCCTGGCGATCCGCATCGCCCAGCTCTTGAGCGGCGCGCAGCCCTTGATCGGCTTGATCAGCATGATGTGGGCGGCCTCATAAAGTGCCGTGCGTACCGTGGCGTCGCCGATCTTGCTGATACGGCCGGTGTAATCGGTCTCGCCCGATTGGTACTTCTTGGGCGTCAGCCCGAAGTGCGCGCCCACCCGTCTTGACGATGTGAACCGTCCCGGATCGTCGATCGCGCTCGCATAGGTGAGCGCCACGATCGGCCCAACCGCCGGCGCCGACATCAACAGCTTGGCTTTGACGTCGACGCGCGCCATCGATCGAACTCGCTTGTCAAAAGCCTTCAGTTCGCGCAACAGCACCGCATGCACAGACAGCAGCGCCGCGGCGATCATGTGAAGGCTCGCATGGTTGACCACTAGGTCCTCGACCCGTCCGGCGAAGCTCCGGTTCGTGGTATGGCCGACTTTGAGCCCAAAGCCGCGCAAAATCCCCCGCACACTGTTCTCAACATCCAAAAGCTTCGACTGCACCAGCTTGCGGGCCGTCAGCACCGCCCGCGTCTCCTGCGCACCAATCGACTTGCAATGAACCGGTCGGAACCAGCCCAGCCGTATCAGCTGGGCGATACCGCGCGCATCGTTGCGATCACTCTTCACCGGCATCGTCTCCAGCGCCGTCCGCACGTGCCTGGTCTCCAACAGTTCGACCGCCAAACCAGCTTCCTTCATCGCCGCGTAAAGCCACTGCGACAATGGTCCCGCCTCCAGTCCGATCCGCACAACAGACAGCCGCAGCGAACCAAAATAAGCGATCAGCGCCTCAGGCTCGCTTGCAACCTTGCTCTCGCGCGCGATCTTGCCACTCGCATCCACAACGCAAACGCTCGAGCATTCCAATGACACGTCGATTCCTGCATAATGGTCCATGGTCGTCCCTCCTTGATGCTTGGAGCAGGTTCGCGCCTGACTCCGCTACACCATCACTGTGAGGGACGACCGCCTGTCCGGCTACTCCGCCGCCGGCCCGTTACCCCATCTACCGGCTAACATCCACGGCCGATGCTGGGAGGGGAAACGCCATGAAGCTGCACCGCCGTCGCATTCTGCAACTCGCAGCGGGCGCTGCCGCCGTGCCGACCCTGCCGCGCGCCGCGGCGGCGCTGGATTATCCGACGCGGCCGGTGCGGCTTATCGTCGGCTATACGGCGGGCAGCGCGCCCGACATCGCCGCGCGCCTGATCGGGCAATCGCTGTCGGATCGGCTGGGCCAGCAATTCGTCATCGAGAACAAGCCCGGCGCCGGCACCAATCTCTCGACCGAGGTGGTGGTCCGCGCCGCGCC
>DASZFQ010000130.1:0-3856 GCA_035939595.1 Casimicrobiaceae bacterium | reverse complement strand
ACGATGGTGTCTTCGGGATGGAGAACGACGGTGATGGTGTCGCCGGGTGGTGGGATGCGCCGATAGGCATCATGATGGCTTGGCTGACGAAGGCTGAGCCGCGTGCCATCCTCCAGCGCGAGAAAGACCCGCAAGCTCTCGCCCTGATAGACGACATCGGTGACGGTGCCACTGAGGCGGTTCGATGCGGGATCGCAGCTTCCGTCGTCGATCAGCAGTTTTTCGCTGTGCACCGCCAGTATCAGCGCATCTTCGTTCGGGATGGTCCGCGTGCTGCGCAGGATCGTCGAACCGAGCGCCACGCGAGAGGAATCGATACGACGGACCGGCAGCAGGCTTGCCTCTCCGATGAAGCTCGCGACAAAGGAATTCGCCGGAGCATCGTGAAGTCGCTTCGGCTGGTCGATCTGAACCAGCTTGCCGTCCTTTAAAATGGCGACGCGGTCGCTCATCGTCAGCGCCTCGCGTTGGTCGTGCGTGACGTAGATAATCGTAGCCCCAATGCGCTTGTGCAGTTCGCGCAACTCGATCTGCATGGATTCCCGCAACTGCTTGTCGAGCGCCGAAAGCGGTTCATCCATCAGGATCAGGCGCGGTTCGAAGATGATCGCCCGCGCGAGCGCAACCCGCTGGCGCTGGCCGCCGGATAGTTGCGTGATGCCGCGTTGCTCATAGCCGCCAAGGCCGACCATCGCGAGCGCAGCGCGCACTTTGTCCGGCCATTGTGATTTGGGCAGGCGGCGCGCGCGCAGCGGGAACGCGACGTTTTCGCCGACGCTCATGTGCGGAAACAGCGCGTAGTTCTGGAACACGACGCCGATGTCGCGCCGGTGCGGCGGCATGAAGGTGACGTCGAGGTCTCCAAAATGAATCGATCCGGAGGAGGGCTGGATGAAGCCGCCGAGGATGCCGAGAAGCGTGGTCTTGCCGGATCCCGATGGACCCAGCAGCGAGACGAACTCACCCGCTGCGACGTTCAGCGAGACGTCATCAAGCGCGCGCACCGCGCCGTAATGCTTGCTCGCGCGCCGAATTTCGACGTTTTCCGCCCGCTCGTTCGATGATCGACCCGTCATCCGTCTCCCGTTCTGCGAGGGGCGACACTTCAACCGGCATGATCTCGTCTTATAGATCGGCCCAGCCCGGGCTATCGCCGGGATGCGATCCGCAACCACCCGACGCCTACGCTTGGGCCTTTGCTGCCGAGGTCTTTTTCGATGCAATCAGAGTTGGCTATCTCAGGCAATTGCCAAATTCTTACCGGGGGCATAACCTGATGTTATGAATGACCTTCGCCGGATGCTGCCTTCGGGCAATGCGCTGTTCGTTTTCGATGCCGCCGCGCGCAACGGCAGCTTCACGGCTGCCGCCGCGGAATTGAACGTGACCCAGCCGGCGGTGAGCCGGATGTTGGGACAGTTCGAGGAGCATCTCGGCGTCCGGCTGTTTGACCGGGCCGCGGGCCGCGCCGTTCTGACCGAGGAAGGCGAACTGCTGTATCGGCGGGTCGTCGATGGATTCCGCAGCATCGAGAGCGGGCTGATCGAGATCGAGCGGCGGCGTCATGGCAGCGAAACCGTCACGCTCTCGGTCTCCTCGGCTTTCACCACGCATTGGCTGATGCCGCGCATCGACAAACTGCAACGGCAATTTCCGAGTATCGATCTTCGCTTCCAGCTGATCTCCGGTTCGCTGCGAGGCCCCGTCGAGAATGTCGATATCGGTATGCGTTTCCGCGATCGCGACGAGCCCGACGCCGGCGGGACGCTGGTAATGAAGGAAGTCATGCTGCCGATTTGCAGTCCGACGTACCGGAACGCGGACGAGATCGATGTGTCGGAAGGAAACACCATCATCGAGCTCGCCGACAGGCCTGGCGACTGGGCGAAAGAATATCCGCGCTTTCTCACCAGGAGGTCCGGCCCGGCGAAAATACTCAGCTTCCCCGACTATGCGGTCGTCGTGCAGGCGGCGCTGCTCGGACAAGGGATCGCGCTCGGCTGGCTGACGGTGGCCTCGCATTGGCTATTGACCGGCGCGCTCGTTCCCGCCGCCGATGCGCTCTCCACGACGCGGCGGGTGTGCGAGTTTCTTCCGCCGCGCAATCGCTCGATGCGGCCTCTCGCCGCCGAGATCAAGGACTGGATCGCCGAGCAGATGAGGAACGAAGTGTCGGCGATCGACCGGCTTTATCAGCATCTCGGCTTGATGACGGCCTGCTATTGATCCGTGGGATTACGGGTAGGGCGCGACCTGGGACAGGTCGCCTCTCGACTTCCGACAATGACCCTGGCTGTGTGAAAACGCCGTGGTGCTGTTATGATTCTCGCGTGATTCTTGCGGGAGGAATCGATGAGGCGCTTCGTTGAGGAGGCGGATCGTGGGCAATGGACGCTATTGCCCGAATGCCTCGATGATTTCATTGACGAGAGTAACCCCGTTCGCATGATCGATGCGTTTGTCGACGCGCTCGATCTGGCGGAGATGAGCTTCGAAGGGGTTGAGCCGGCGGCAACTGGCCGGCCATCGTACCATCCGTCAGTTCTCCTGAAGCTTTACATTTACGGCTACCTGAACCGGGTGCAGTCGAGCCGGCGGCTCGAACGAGAAGCCGGGCGCAATGTCGAGGTCATGTGGCTGCTGGGTCGGCTCGCTCCAGATCACAAGACAATTGCGGACTTCCGCAAGGACAACGGCCTGGCGCTACGCAAGGTCTGTGCGCGCTTCGTCGAGCTCTGCCGTGAGATGGGCCTTCTCGCGACGGCGAGCGTCGCCATCGATGGCAGCAAGTTCAAAGCCGTGAACAACCGGGACAAGAACTTCACGCGGGCCAAGGTTGAGCGGCGGCGCGCGCAGTTGGAGGAGAGCGTCGCGCGCTATCTGAGCCAGCTCGACACCGCTGACCGACAGGAGCCGACCGAGGCGCTGGCAGCGAAGGTAACAAGGCTCACCGAGAAGCTGACAAAGCTGAAGGAGGAAATGGGCAAGCTTGCCGTCTACGAGAAGCAGATGCTTGCGTCGCCCGATCAGCAAATCTCGCTGACCGATCCCGACAGCCGTTCGATGGCGACGAGTGGTCGCGGCTCCGGCGTCGTCGGTTATAACGTGCAGGTCGCGGTCGACACCGACCATCACCTGATCATCGCGCATGAGGTGACGAACACCGGCTCGGACCGGGCACAACTCGCCAACATCGCCTCTCGCGCAAAGAGTGTCCTCGGGGTCGAAAAACTCGAAGCTGTTGCCGATCGTGGCTACTACAGCGGCGAGGAAATCCTCGCCTGCGACAAGGCGGGAATTGCGGTGACGCTTCCCAAGCCGATGACATCAGGTCTTGAGGCACGGGGTCGCTTTGGCAAACAGGACTTTGTCTATCTCAGCGACGAGGATGCGTATCGCTGTCCGGCTGGCGAAAAGCTGATCTACCACTACACCAACGAGGAGGACGGCCAGCAGCTGCGGCGCTATTGGACCAATGCGTGCCGCGACTGTGCACTCAAAGCTAGCTGCACAACCGGCAAGGAGCGGCGGATTACGCGCTGGGAGCATGAGCACGTGCTGGAAGAAGTGCAGAGGCGCCTCGACAACAATCCCCTGGCCATGCGGCAGCGGCGCGAGACAGTCGAACATCCGTTCGGCACGATGAAAGCCCGCATGGGGGCGACGCACTTCCTCACAAAAACGCTTCCAAAAGTAGCCGCCGAGATGGCCCTCTCGGTTCTCGCCTATAATCTGACCCGGGTAATGAACATCGTCGGGATCAAGCCGCTGATCGCCGCGATCGTGGCCTGAGACACTACTTGGGCCGCCTGCCAGGCGCGACATCGCTAAGGCCGTTTTTACACGACCAAGACCC
>DASZFQ010000129.1:0-2310 GCA_035939595.1 Casimicrobiaceae bacterium | reverse complement strand
CTCTCTGGGTTGTCGATCTGGAAGCCGGTGCAGTTCCAGGCGCTCACCGCCTTCTTCGGCGGCTACAATACGGCCCGCTACGTCCACTTCGCGGCGATGACGGCGATCGTGGCGTTCCTGGTGGTGCATGTGACGCTCGCCGTCCTGGTCCCGAAGAGCCTGCGCGCCATGATCATCGGGCGCTGAAACCGGAGAGAACGATGTCCCAGCGCAAAAAAGTGGCGGGCGTCGACGCCAGGCTCCTGCTCAAGGATGCGGCGAAGCTCCTGCCGGAGCCGTCGCGGCGTTTCTTCCTCCGCGGCGCCGGTAGCCTCGGTGCGCTGGCCGTGCTCAGCGGCTGCGACATCATCGACGGCGATACCTCGGAGCACGCATTGCGCGTCATTTCGCGCTTCAACGACCGGGTCCAGGCCTTGCTGTTCAACCCGAACACGCTGGCGCCGGAATATCCGGAAAGCGCGATCACCCGGCCATTCCCGTTCAACGGCTACTACAGCCAGGACGAGGCGCCGGACGTGGACGGCGAGACCTACCAGCTCGAGATCGGTGGCCTCGTCGACAACAAGAAGCCGTGGACGCTCCCCGACCTCTACAAGCTGCCGGAGGTCTCTCAGATCACGCGCCACGTCTGCGTCGAGGGCTGGAGCGCGATCGGCTCGTGGCAGGGCGTCCGGCTCGCGGACTTCCTCAAGATGATCGGCGCCGACCTGACCGCGAAGTATGTCTGGTTCCAGTGCGCGGAAGGATATTCGAACACGATCGACATGCCGACCGCGCTGCATCCGCAGACGCAGCTCACGCTCAAGTTCGACCACCAGGTCCTGCCGCGCGCCTACGGCTTCCCGATCAAGATCCGCATTCCGACCAAGCTCGGCTTCAAGAACCCGAAATACGTCACCGCCGTGTGGGTGCAGAACAACGACGCGGGCGGCTACTGGGAAAACCAGGGCTACAACTGGTTCAGCGGACTGTAGAAGCACTATCCATTGCGCCTATTCTCCAATGAGCCGCACCCTTCCCGGTCCGGCGAAGCAAAGCCTACCGCGTCACGTATGGGTTTAGAACGCTAACTCCAAAATGCTTGAAGTCTTTGACGTTTCGCGTCACGACGCGCAGGCCATGCACGCGCGCCGTGGCGGCGATCATCGCGTCCTCGATCAGATCGTCGGATCGCCGGTGCATGAGCCTGGCCCACATGCGAAACGTCGCAGTATCCATCGGCAGGATGTTCCAGGTCTCCGAAACCCGGTCTACCCACGCCTCGATTTCTGTGGCCTTTGTCGCGTCCCGTTCGCGCGTGACTTCTATGCCGGCTTGGAGTTCACCCAGGGTCACCGCTGAAATAAAGAGGTCGCGCTGATCGAGCGAGCGCAGCCATGCAACGACCGCGCCGTGCGGACGATGTCTTCTGAGCTCGGACACGACGTTGGTATCGAGCAGGTACATTGCGGCCTAAGCGAAGGCGCGCGGGGGATGATGCCGCCGCTTCTTGCCGCGCGTCGGGATTGGTAAGTCAAAGCGCCCGACATCGGTCAACAGCAGGTCCTTGAGCGTTGGCTTGCCGGCGTCCGCCAACTGCTGCCATTGAGCAGCGGGCACCAGAACCGCAGCCTTCTCGCCCCGCCGCGTGACCAGCTGTGGCCCTTCGCGCAAGCAGGTTTCGAGTAGCTCGCTGAAACGCGCCTTGGCATCCTGCACGGGCCAAGTCTTCATCTCGTTATCTCCGCGGCCATTTGTAGTAGTAGACTAGTCAGTTGACTAGTCGAGCGCAAGCAGGGGTCGGCGGGATGCGCCTTGCCTGTTGCCATCGGCCGGCCCCGCCATTAGCACTGCCCGCCACGCGATAACTTCAAGGCAGTCATTTCATGCCCAGCGCAAAAAAACTCCTTCTCCTCGCCGGCGACGGCATCGGACCGGAAGTGATGGCCGAGGTGAAACGGCTCCTCGCCTTCTTCGCCAGGACCGGGATCGCCGCGTTCGACATCGAGGAGGGGCTGATCGGCGGCTGCTGCTACGACGCGCACAAGGTCCCCGTGACCGACGAGACGGTGGCGAAGGCGCACGTGGCCGATGCGGTCATCCTCGGTGCTTGCGGCGGGCCGAAATGGGACAACGTACCCTACGATGTGCGTCCCGAGGCCGGCCTGCTGCGGCTGCGCAAGGACCTGGGGCTGTTCGCCAACATCCGCCCGGCGATCTCTTATCCGGCGCTCGCCGACGCCTCGAGCCTCAAGCGCGAGGTGGTGGAGGGGCTCGACATCATCATCCTGCGCGAACTGACCGGCGGCGTCTATTTCGGCGAGCCGAAGA
>DASZFQ010000128.1:0-53550 GCA_035939595.1 Casimicrobiaceae bacterium | reverse complement strand
ATCTGCACACACAAGGAGTAAAGTCTCGACCATGAAGCTCTACGGATTCTGGCGCTCTCTGGCAACGTATCGAGTCCGCGTCGCGTTGGCGCTCAAGGGCATAGACGCGCAGGAGGTATCGATCAATCTACTGCACGGGGCGCAGCACCAGGACGCCTACAAGGCAGTCAACCCACAAAGCGTCGTTCCGGCGCTGGAGATCGACGCGGGGCCACCTTTGTTCCAATCGCTGGCGATCCTCGAATACCTGGAGGAAACGCACCCCGATCCGCCCTTGCTGCCAAAAGATCCCCGTGGCCGCGCGCGGGTTCGAGGGCTGTCCCTGATCGTAGCCTGCGACGGCCATCCACTGATCGTGCCGCGCATCCGCGACTATCTCGAAAAGGAAATGCACCAGGACGAAGGCGCGCGCAACCGCTGGCTGCAACACTGGACCCTGAACGCGCTCGGCGCGCTCGAGTCCCATCTGGCGAAGGAGCGTGAGACTGGCGTGTTCTGCCATGGCAATGCGCTGACGTTTGCCGACATTTGCCTGGCGAGCCAGGTGTTCGCCGCCGGCTATTTCAAGGCGGAGATCACGGCCATGCCGATGGTCAGGCGGATTTTCGACAGTTGCATGAAGATCGACGCGTTCGACCGTTCGCAACCGCTCAAGCAGCCGGACGCACCGAAAAGCCCGGCGCATTAGGACGAGTGTGGCCCACCAGGAGAACGCACATGGCATTGACTCGCAGAAGATTCATTCAGGCAACGGGCGCCGGGTTCGCTGTCTCGGCGCTCGGCATTCCAGCCATGGTGAGGGCACAGAGCGAGCCGATTCGCCTCGGGCTGATGACTGTCAAGACCGGGCCGCTCGCGTCTGGCGGGATCGATATGGAGCGCGCTCTGGTTCAGTTCCTGCGCGAACGCGGCAACACGCTGGCCGGCCGCAAGGTGGAACTGTTCGTCGGTGACAGCGCGGGGGTGCCGGCACAGGCGCGCACCAAGCTGCAGGAACTCGTCGAGCGAGACAAGATCCAGGTCTTGATCGGCCCTCTTGCCGCAGGCGAAGCACTCGCCGCCGACGACTACATCCGCCAGCAGCAACTACCGACGCTTTCGGTCGCCGCCGCGGAGGACCTGACGCAGCGCAATCCCAACCCCTGGTTCGTGCGCGCCACGTCGACGTCCTCGCAGTGCGCCCAACCGCTGGCTGACTATTGCTATCGAACGCTCACCTACCGGCGCATGGCAACCATCGCCGACGACATCGCCTACGGTCACGAAATGTCCGCGGGATTCCAGCGTGTGTTCGAGGACGCGGGCGGCAAGATCGTGCAAAAGATGTTCCCACCGCTCACGGTTCCCGACTACGCGACTTATCTCGCGCAGCTCAAGACGAATATCGACGGCATTTTCCTTGGCTTCGCGGGTTCGAATGGCTTTCGCTGGTACAAGCAATTCAATGAATACGGATTAAGGGGGAAGATCAGCGTCGTCGGCGGGATGACCGCGTTTGATGAAGCGGTGCTGCGCAACATGAATGACGAGGCAATCGGGATCCTCACCGCCTGCTGGTACTCGGCCGAACTCGACAATCCGCTCAACCGGAAATTTGCGGCTGCGTTTCGTACCGAATGGCGATACGACCCAGGCTTCTACGCTGCGGCCACCTATGTCGAGGGTGAAGTGCTGGAAGCGGCGCTGGAAACAGTCAAGGGAAAAATCGAGGACAAGACGGCATTCATGAAGGCTCTGCGGGCAACCAAAGTGGAAACGGTACGCGGTCCGGTTTCATTCGACGAGTATGGAAATGTGGTCGGCAACGTCTATATCCGCAAGGTCGAGCGCAAGGAGGGGCGCCTGGTCAATACGGTTATCCACACTTATCCCAACGTGGGCCAGTTCTGGACCTACGATCCGAAGGAATTTCTCAAGAACCCGGTGTATTCGCGCGATTGGCCGCCGGCCAAGAACCTAGAGCCCTAATCGGCGAGCGCGCCGGCGCAAGCGGGCCGCCCCGGCCATGCAGTTCTGGATCATTCAGACGTTGAACAGCCTCGCCTTCGGTGGCCTGCTGTTTCTGCTCGCGGCGGGGTTCTCGCTGATTTTCGGGGTGATGCGCATTGCGAACCTTACGCATGGCTCGCTGTTCATGCTCGGCGCCTATCTGGGCGTAACGCTGCTCAAGGTTGTGCCCAATCTCTGGGTTGCCGCACTGCTGGCCGGATTGGCGGTCGCGGTCTTTGGCGGCCTCATCGAGCGCCTGCTTCTGCGACCGCTTATGACCAAGCCGCTTGGACAAGTGCTGGTGACACTGGGTGTGTCGTTCATCGTCGCCGACCTCTGCCTTATGATCTGGGGTGGCGACCCTCTACCGCTGCCGACGCCGACGTCCCTGCAACGACCGCTCATCGTCGGTAGCATTGCATTCCCTGTATATCGTCTGGTCGTGCTGGGCATCGCGGTGGTAACCGCAATCGGGTTGCAATTGTTGATGGAATGGACTCGGCTCGGGGCGATGATTCGCGCCGGAGTCGATGACATGCAGATGGCACGCGCGGTTGGCATCCCGGTGTCGCGGCTGTTCACCGCTGTGTTTTGTCTCGGCGCCGCCCTCGCGGGCGCGGGGGGGGTCATCGGCGGCCCGATCATGTCGGCATATCCTGGGCTTGATGCCGACATGTTGCCGCTTGCGCTGATCGTAGTCATTCTCGGAGGCGTCGGTAGCCTGCTGGGGGCCTTTGTAGGCAGCTTCATCATCGCGGCCATCTACACGTTTGGCTCTGCTCTGTTCCCCGATCTGGCCTATGTGATCCTGTTCCTGCCAATGATCGTTGTCATCGCCTTCCGTCCGCGAGGACTGTTTGGACAGGTGACAACATGAGCCGAACAGCTCGAGCCCCTTGCGCAGAGCGCCTTGGCGGAGTCAACCGGGCAAATGGCTTCCGGAGCGCGATACGATGACGCTACGGGTTCCAGTCGACATGAGCAGACCCCGAGCATGACCAGGCGCTCCTTGCCGATTTGGACACTGCTCGGCGTAGCCTTAGCCGGCTTTCCTTTGCTCGGTGGGGACTTTTACGTCAACCTGGCCAGCCAGATTTTCATTGCGGCCATGTTTGCCGCCAGCTTGAACCTGCTTGTCGGCTATGGCGGCCTGGTATCGCTGGGACACGCCTCCTGGATCGGCCTTGCCGCGTACACCTCGGCATGGCTGCAGTTGCGGCTCGGCCTCGATCACTGGGTGACGGCGCCGCTTGCCCTCGCGATCACGATCTTGACTGCCGGCGTGTTCGGCTGGGTCGCCCTGCGCGCCACGGGACTTGGCTTTCTCATGATCACGCTGGCGCTGTCCCAGGTCCTGTGGGGTACCGCCTACCGTTGGTCCGCGGTAACCAATGGCGATAGTGGCTTGTCGGGTCTGACACGCCCTTCGCCATTCGGCGTCGATCTCGACCGCCCGCGCGCGTTCTACTATTTTTCGCTCGCGGTTACCGTCTTCGCCCTCTGGTTAATGGCGCGGTTTGTGAACTCGCCGTTCGGCGCGGCGTTGCGCGGCACCCGCGACGAGCCGCGGCGGATGAACGCTCTTGGCCACGACGTCTGGCGGGTGCGCTGGATCACGTTTGTCTACTCGGGATTCTGGGGCGGCGTCGCCGGACTGCTGTTCGTCTACTACCACAAATTCATACACCCGACGACGCTGTCGCTGACCAATTCGGCAGAGGCGTTGCTGGCGGTGATCGCGGGCGGGGCTGGAACGCTCGCCGGACCGGTCGTAGGCGCGACAATCGTGGTGATTCTTAAGAACTATGTCTCGGCTTACTTTGAGCGCTGGAACTTGCTGCTGGGCGTGGTCTTCGTGCTGATCGTGATCTTCATGCCGGATGGTGTCGTTCCCGGAATCCGGCGCTGGCGGTTGCGCTGGAGAAACAGATGACCCTGGCACTGGGGCTCAACGGCCTGAAGAAGGCCTTCGGCGGCATACCGGCGATGAACGATGTTTCACTTGAGGTGGGGCTCGGGGAGCGGCGGCTCATCATCGGCCCCAACGGGGCGGGCAAGAGCACGTTGTTCAACCTGATCACCGGCGACCTCGCGCCCGACGCCGGCGCGATTCGCCTGTTCGGCGAGGAGATCTCGCGCCTGAGGTCGCATCAACGCGCACATCGCGGCCTGGCCCGCACCTACCAGATCATCACCCTGTTTCCCCAGGATTCCCTGGAGCACAACATCGTGCTTTCGCTGCTCGGGCTGTCGAGGCTGCGCTGGAGCCTGTTCGACACGCTAGCCAGCCGCACAGAACTGTACCAGGAGGCGCGCCGCGTGCTGGGCCTGGTCGGTCTGGAGGCGCGCGCCTCACGCCCGATCGCCGAAATGTCCTACGGAGAAAAGCGACGCGTGGAAATAGCCATGGCACTGGCGCAAAGACCCCGGCTGTTGCTGCTCGACGAGCCGCTAGCTGGGCTGTCGCGCGAGGAGCGAACCGCGGTCAAAGCATTAATCGCCAGCATTCCGCGGGACGTCACGCTGGTGATGATCGAGCATGACATGGACACCGCCCTTGACCTCGCAGAGCGGATCACCGTGCTTCACTACGGCAGTGTGATTGTCGAGGGCACGCGCGGCGACGTGGTCGCCGACCCAAGAACGCGCGAGATTTACCTTGGCAACTGAGGCCGCGCTGGCGCTCTCCGGTGTCGACGCGCTCTACGCCGACAGCCATGTCCTGCACGGGGTGTCGTTCACTCTCGCCCCCGGTCGGGTCCTGGCGCTACTCGGTCGCAATGGCGCGGGTAAAACCACCTGCATCCACACCATCGTCGGGTTCCTGCCGCCACGCCACGGCGAGATCCGCCTGTTCGGGGAAACGATCTCACGCCTCTCGCCGGAAGCGATTTCACGCAAGGGCGTGGGACTGGTACCCCAGGGGCGACGCATCTTTGCCAGTCTCACGGTGCGGGAGAACCTGATGGTGGCCGCACGATCGCGGTCCGACGCAGAAGGATCGTGGACCCTCGAGCGCGTGCTCGATCTGTTTCCACCGTTACGGCAGCGGCAGCAGCAGCACGGCGGTTCGCTGTCCGGAGGAGAGCAGCAGATGCTCGCCATCGGACGCGCACTGATGGGCAATCCCCGCGTGCTGCTCATGGACGAGCCGTCAGAGGGCCTCGCGCCGCTTATCGTGGCCGAAGTAGGGCGCACCATCGCGCGCCTGAAACAGGAGGGCCAGTCGATCCTTCTGGTCGAGCAGAACGTGCGGCTGGCATTCGATCTCGCCGACGACGTGGTGTTGGTAAACACCGGCCGCGTCGTCTTTGCCGGAACGATAGGCCAGGTGCGCGACGATCAAGAGCTGGTTACGCACCATCTTGGAGTGTTCTAGTAGGCCGCCCAACCCACCGTGAAAAGGACCGTTCGTCATGATGTTCACTTGCCAGCCTCCCTGGTTCGCCAAAGCGGGGCTCGATCACCGCGGGACTGAAACATCGCGCCGTCGCACTTCTGCGGCCGTGCGTGCGGCTGCCTCGGCTCGCGTTGTTCGTAACCGCAGAGGCAAGAGCCTACGCATCGACATCCACTGTCACTATCTCAACCAGGCGGTGGCAGAGCAGGTGGTGCACCTCGATCCGGCGCAGCATGAGCCATCTGTAGTGTTTGCCAATGCGCTAACCCGCGACGTCAACCTCAAGCAGATTCGCGATCGTGGCCCCAAACTCTCGACAATCGAGACACGTCTCAGAGACATGGACCGCATGGGCATCGACATGCAGGCCGTATCGCCGGCGCCAAACCAGACGTACTACTGGACCGACCCGGAGCTGGGAGCAAGCCTCGCGCGCAAAGTAAATGACCGACTTGCGGAGATCGTCGCAACGTGGCCCGACCGCTTCGTCGCTTTCGGAACGGTACCGCTGCAAAACGTCGACCTGGCTCTCGCCGAGCTCGAGCGTTGCCGGAGGAAGCTCGGCTTGCGCGGCGTGGAGGTCAACCCCAGCGTCAACGGCATGGATCTCACAGACCCACGGCTGAACCTGGAGAAGTTCTTCGCCAGCGCGCAAGCCCTCGATGCGGTCATCTTCATGCATCCGATCGGGTTCACCCAGGGCGAGAGGTTGGTGGATCATTACTTCAACAACGTCATCGGCAACCCGATGGAGACGACCATCGCGGCGAGCCACCTCATCTTTGACGGCGTCATGCAACGCAATCCGAAGCTCAAGATCGTTCTGCCGCATGCGGGCGGCTATCTAGCGCATTACTGGGCGCGCATGGACCACGCACACCGCGCGCGACCGGATTGCCGGACCGTGATCAGGAAAGCCCCGTCGAGCTACCTCAGAAAAATGTACTTCGATACGATCTGTTTTGATCCGAAGATGCTGCGCCACATGATCGACCAATACGGAGCCGGACACGTGCTCCTTGGCACGGACTATCCTTACGACATGGGCGAAGAGGACCCGGTTGGACTGATCGCCAGCGTCCCGCGGCTCAAGCGCGCGGAGAGAGCCATGATCGAGGGGGGAAACGCGGCGCGCCTGCTCAAGATAGGGCGTTAGGCTTGGCGCGCGTTACCTCCCGTGCCATTCACCTGCGTTATGCCTGACATGCCCGGGAACGATTTGTGCCTTGCGGCCAGCCAGGATTAAGCTTTGGCCGGCCCAGTCCAGTGGACGCGATCGGCGAGGTTCCGATCGAGGGGAGAGTTCGGGACTAGGGCCAGCGGCTCCTATGTCAGCCGGGACCGGGGTGCAAGTGCATAGCGACTCGCACAACGCGTTCGAATTCGACGGCGGCATAAATTGGTGAGTCCGCGCTGAGCCTGCGCGGCGGCTGCAAAACAGGGGGGTACCGGTGGCGAGCCTTCTCGTCGGCGTCGACATTGGCGGCACTTTTACCGACTGCGTGGTGCTAGACCGCGGTGGCCGGATCACTGCGACCAAATCGGTGTCCACTCCCGAGGACTTCGCCGAGGGGATGCTCGTCGCAATGCGCTTGGCGGCGGGGCGCTTGGGCCTCTCCTTCGAACGCTTCTGCCGTGACGTCGCCGTGCTTACGCATGGCACCACCGTCGGTACGAATACCCTCATCCAGCGAAAAGGGGCGCGCGTCGGCCTGATTACCACGCGCGGCCACGAGGACGCGATCCATATCATGCGCGGCT
This sequence comes from Casimicrobiaceae bacterium, assembly GCA_035939595.1. Lineage (GTDB taxonomy): Bacteria > Pseudomonadota > Gammaproteobacteria > Burkholderiales > Casimicrobiaceae > PALSA-1003. The sequence goes on along the minus strand of DASZFQ010000128.1, from coordinate 46,400 downwards.
CGCGCGGGGTGAGCTCTCGCGATATCCGCAAGGTCGTGCACTTTCCGGAGAGTCAGAAGCCCGCGCCCATCGTGCCCAAGCGACTCATCGCCGGCGTGTCCGAGCGCATTGACTGCTTCGGGGAAGTCGTCGTGCCGCTCAACGAAACCGAGGCCGAGGATGCGATCCGGCGCCTGGTCGAGCAGGACATCGAGGCCCTCGGCGTTTGCTTTCTGTGGTCGTTCAAGACACCGAGGCACGAGTTACGATTGAAGGAAATGATCCGCGACCTCGCACCGCACCTGTTTGTCTCGTGCTCAATCGACATCGCGCCGAAATGGGGTGAATACGAACGCATGACGGCGACGGTCCTCAATGCCTATATCGGGCCGGTCATGGCCCGTTACCTCGGCAATCTCGACCGAAAACTCAAGGCCTCTGGGTACGCACAGCCGCTGCAGATCACGCAAAGTGCGGGGGGCTCGATCTCGATCGACAAGGCAATGAAGTCACCCTTGCTCACACTCGACTCCGGACCCGTGTCCGGCGTCACCGCATCGGCGTTTCTGGGCCGGCTAATGGGCTGCCCGAACATTATTACGACCGACATGGGCGGCACTTCGTTCGATGTCGGCATCGTCTTCGATGGGCGTCCAGCCTATTCGTTCGTATCCACTGCCGCGCAATACGAATACTTCCTGCCCAGGGTCGATATCCAGGCAATCGGCTCTGGCGGCGGCTCGCTGGTGCGCGTGGATACGGCCGCCAAGACGCTGACTGTCGGGCCGGAGTCGGCGGGCGCCGATCCGGGCCCTGCGTGCTACGACAAAGGGGGCTTGACGGCCACTGTGACGGACGCCGACGTCGTGCTGGGCAGGATCAACCCGGACAATTTCTTGGGCGGGCGCATGCAGCTCGACCGTGAGCGAGCCATCGCGGCCGTGCAACGCGTCGCCGACCCGCTTAAGCTGTCGCTGATGGAGGCCGCGAGCGGTATCGCCCGGATCGCCGAGTTCAGGATGGCCGACATCATCCGCAAGATGACCGTCGAGAAAGGATTCGACCCGAGAGATTTTGTCCTGTTCGCCTTTGGCGGCGCCGGCCCTGCGCACGCTGGCGTGTTCGCGCGTGAACTCGGGGTGCAGAAGGTGGTCATCCCGCAGAAGGAAATCGCTTCGACTTGGTGCGCTTTCGGCGCCGCTTCCGCCGACATCCTGCACGTGTACGAACAGGTCGACATCCAGCCAAGCCCGTTCGATGCGCGGCGCATCAACGGCACCCTCGAGGTGCTGGAGCGAAAAGCAAACGAGCAGATGGACTGCGACGGGATTGCGAAGCCGCGTCGACGTTTCCGCTTCTCGCTCGACATGCGGCACCGGGGCCAGATCAACGAGGTTGAGATAATGCTCCCCGTAAGGCGCTTGCGCAGCGGCTTCGAGCCAAGCCTGCGCCGGCGCTTCTACACCCGCTACGAACAGCTCTTCGGACGCGGCTCGTCCTACGCCGAAGCTCGATTGGAGATCGTGACGCTGCGCTTGCGTGCCAGCGCAGGCACGAGACATCCCAAACTCTCCATTGCGAAGAAGAGGGGCGCGGCGCCGAGCAGCCGAGCGGCCCTGGGCAGGCGAAAGATCTACTGGGACGAGCTGCGGCAAGCGGTCGCGAGCCCGATCTACGATGGCGCGCTGCTGTGGCCAGGCAATCGCATCCAAGGTCCGGCCGTCATCGAGACCACCGACACCACCGTAGTGGTGCATCCGGGACGCTCGCTTGCGGTCGACGCATTCGGCAATTTCGAAATCAGGTTCGCGCTATGAGCATGCCCAAGGTGAGCCAGATGCCAGGCGCCGCCTTCGACGGCAGGAATATGGGTTACGTGCCACCTAAGACACTGGCGATTTCTCCGAAGCTTAGGCTGCACCGCGGCGTCGCAGGGAGCATCGACCCGATCACTTACGAGGTCGTGCGCCATGCACTCTGGCACGTCAACGAAGAGCACGGCGCGACCATCCAGCGAGTCTCCGGCTCGCCTGTTGCCATGTATGCGCTCGACCTAAACCCCTCGATCCTCACCGAAGACGCCGAGTTCGTGTACTTCGGGCCCTACATGCAGTACATGTCCGGCGTGACCGACACGCAAGTAAAGTGGGTGCTGGAATTCCGCAGCGGCAATCCAGGTATTAACGATGGCGACATGTTCCTCGCCAACGACCCCTGGGTCGGGGCGGCGCACCAGCAGGATGTCATGCTCATCTGCCCTGTATTTTGGAAGGGCGAGCTGTTCTGCTGGGTTACCAACTGCCTGCATCAGTACGATATCGGCGGGATTACGCCGTCATCATTCTGCGGTTCAGCGGAATCCGCCTTCGAAGAGGGCATCTGCATCCCGCCGGTGCGAATCGTCGAAGGCAACGAAATCAGGCGCGACATCGAGGAACTGTACCTACGTTCCTCGCGCAAACCCGAAGCCGTGGCCCTGGACTTCCGCGCCCAGCTTGCGGGCAACATCACCGCCCGCGACCGGGTGCTGGCGCTGATCCGGCGCTACGGACCGGAGGTGGTCAAAGGGGTAATGAAGCGAATCATCGCCAACGCGGAAGCCGCCTTTCTGAAGAAACTGAAGCGCCTGCCCGACGGCGTCTGGCGCGAACGCTCCTACGTCGAGTGCTGCCGCCCCGGCGACCGCCGCGCGCATTGCGTCATGCTTACGCTGCGCAAGCAGGGCACGAAGCTTGTTTTTGAGAACGAAGGCACGGCACCGCAGACCGGAGCGATGAATGCCACCTACTCCGGCTGGCGCGGCTCCATCATGGTGGCGCTAAACCAGCTGTTGTGTTGGGACCAGTATTTCTGCATTGGCGGGGCATTGCGTCATGTCGAGTTCGATCCGACTCCCGGGACGTTCAACTGCGCCAATTATCCGGCGTCGGTATCGACGGCACCGATTCAGGCGATGGAGATCTCGCTCTATCCCGCCTACAACGTGCTCTCGAAGATGATCCACTGCGACCCTGAGATGCGCCAAGACATCATGTGCATTGGCGGCACCAGCCAGTGGCCAGCCACGATTTTTCGCGGCATCGATCAGTGGGGCGATTCTTATGGCTACCTGTTGGTGGACCCGATCGGTGGGGCAATTGGCGCGTTCGCCACCGGCGATGGCATCTCGACCGGCGGCCAGTCGCGCACGCCGATCTGCAAAATGCCCAACGTGGAGCACACGGAGCAGACGTTCCCGCTGCTGTTCCTGTACCGCAAGGAAGTCGTCGATTCCGGCGGCGCGGGCCGCTACCGCGGCGGGCTCTCGGCCGAATCATGCTTCATTCCACACCACACCCAGACGATCATCCAAGACACGCTGTCCTCGGGAAACGCCATCCCGACCTCGCCCGGGATGATGGGTGGGTACCCCGCGACGACCAACGTGTACAAGTTCAAGCGTGCAACCGATATCGCCGCGCGCCTTTCCGCGCGGGCAATGCCCGCGGACATCGCCGATCTCAAGGGCGAAGAGGTGACGCTGCAGCTGCGCCAGGAAAACTTCCAGCAGCAGCCCGTCGATGTCTACGCAGTCATCTGGTCGGCGGGGGGAGGCTTCGGCGACCCTCTCGAGCGCGCTCCGGAAAGGGTGCGCGAAGACGTGTTTGACAACCGCTCGGTGTCGACAGCCGCGGCGCGTGACATCTATGGCGTCGTGATCGCGTCCGATGGTCAAGTCGACGCGGAAGCGACGCGGCTTCTGCGCGCACGGCGGCGTGGCGGGAATCGTAGAACGAACGGCAGCGTCGTCCATCTCCAGGGCGAGCTGGTCGCCCGCATCACCGACAATCTCGACCTGCGGCGCGAGAAGAAAGGCCTGCGTACCGCTTGTGCGAAGTGCACTGCCGACCTCGGACCCTTGCGCGATAACTACAAGGATCACTGCGTGCGGGGCGAATCCGACATCAGCACGGCTAACCCGAACATCGGCGACTACCGGCGCTACATCGACGACCGGCCCGTATTCCGGCAGTTCTTCTGTCCCGGCTGTGGCGCGCTGATCGAGAACGAGGTTGCGCGCGCGGGCGATCCGATTCTGCGGGACATTGAATTGCGCCCGCGCAAGCCGACTGAGCTTTGAGCATGACGAAGACACCGACCGAGCGTGTACCGTACTCAGCCATAGGCGACCGGCCGCCACTCACCCTTCCGGGCGGCGCGCGCATGATCGTGTGGACGATCGTCAACGTCGAGGATTGGGGCATCGAGAGGCCGATGCCGCGCGCCATCCTGTCGCCGCCGATGGGTCAACCCCTGCGTCCCGATCTGCCGAACTGGGCCTGGCACGAGTACGGCATGCGCGTAGGTTTCTGGCGGCTGTTCGACTGCATGCAGAAATCCGGCGTGACGCCAACCCTCGCCATCAACGGCGCGGTATGTCGCAGCTACCCGCGCGTCGCTCAGGCCGCGAAAGACGCGGGTTGGGAGTTCATCGGTCACGGCTGGCAGCAGGTGCCGATGCATAACGTCGAGGATCAGCGCGCGTCAATCCGAGACACCATCGAGGCGATTCGCGACTTTTCCGGCAAGGCCCCACGCGGGTGGGAAAGTCCCGGCTTGACAGAGACCTTCGAAACCATCGACTACCTTGCCGAAGCCGGTATCGAATACGTCGCTGACTGGATTCTCGACGATCAGCCGGTCTACATCAGTACTGCGCACGGACCAGTGGTCTCGGTGCCCTACACCGTCGAGGTAAACGACATCCCAATGATGATCGTGCAGCACCATCCAGCCGAAGAAATGTTGCGCCGCGGCAGCGATCACTTCGATCGCCTGTACGAGGAAAGCGCGGCCGTGCGCCGCGTCATGGCGATAAGCGTGCATCCCTACATCTCGGGGGTCCCGCACCGCATCGGCTATCTCGAGCGGCTCTATCAGCACGTGCTCGGCAAGCCTGGCGTCGTGCATTGGACAGGCGCACAGATCCTTGACTGGTTCCGGGCCCAGATCGCCCCGCCGTCGACGCCGGTTGATTGACAGCGCAGAAAGCGCTATGTAAGCATCGCCTACCCTAGGAGGAGGAGATGGGAATGAACAAAATGATGCCGTGGCTTTCGACGGGGCTTCTCGTCCTCGCGCTCGTTGCCCCGGCGCCAGCGCAACAGCCGCCATTGCGCATCGGATTCGGCATGAGTCTCACCGGCCCACTGGCCGGCAACGGCAAGGCGGCATTGATCTCGATGCAGGTCTGGGCCGAGGAGGTCAACGCCAGGGGTGGGATTCTCGGCCGCAAGGTAGAGCTCGTCTATTACGACGACCAAACAAATCCTTCGACGGTGCCGAGCATCTACACCAAGTTACTCGACGTCGACAAGGTCGACCTGATCGTGTCGGGTTACGGCACGAACGTGATCGCCCCGGCGATGCCGATTGTGATGCAGCGGAACATGGCGTTCATGGCGCTGTTCGGGCTGAATGTCAACTCAAAGTTCAGCTATGACCGCTACTTCCAGATCATGCCCGCGGGGCCGGATCCGGCGATCGGCTGGACGCAGGGCTTTTTCGATACCGCGATGGCCCTCAATCCGAAACCGCAGACGGTCGCCCTCGTTGGCGCCGATGCGGAATACCCCGCTTTGGCGCTCGAAGGCGCACGCGCCCAGGTCAAGCGGACCGGCCTGAAAGTGGTCTACGACAAGACTTATCCGCCCAACACCGTCGACTTTTCGCCGATCGTGCGCGCGATTCAGGCAACCAATCCCGATCTCGTGTTTGTCGCCTCCTACCCTCCCGATTCGGCCGGCATGATACGGGCTGCGAACGAAGTAGGCCTGAAGGCGCGTATGTTCGGCGGCGGCATGGTGGGGACGCAATTCGCCGCGCTCAAGACGCAACTCGGACCGCTGCTGAACGGTCTTGTCAATTACGAAGCATATGCACCGGATGTCGCCGCAAAGTATCCGTTCCTGGAGCAATTCCTCATCAAGTACCAGGGGCGCGCCATCAAGGAAGGTGTCGACCCGCTCGGTTTCTATCTGCCGCCGTACGCCTACGCGATGATGCAAGTGCTGGAACAAGCGATCAAGGCGACTGGCGGGCTCGACCAGGCGGCGCTCGCCGACTATATGCACAAATACGAATTCGACACCTACGTGGGCAAGGTCCGCTTTGCTAAGAATGGTGAGTGGGCGGTGCCGCGCATGCTTACCGTGCAGTACCATGGCATCACCGGCAATGACCTCGAAGGGTGGATGAAACCGGGTCACGTCACCGTGCTGGCCCCGAGCAGCTACGCCACCGGTACGGTCATGGTGCCCTACCAAGACAACAGGAAATAAGGATCAGCAACGCGCCGGCGGAGGTCAGAAGGCGTCGCGTTTCTCACGATGGAATCCTCGACGGCGTTGGTTCTCAACGCCCTGATCGCCGGGCTGTTGCTCGGCGGTTTCTATGCAGCCGTGAGCGTCGGCATCTCGATCTCGTTCGGGATGCTCGACGTGGTCAACATCGCGCACCCCGCATTCATCATCCTCGGCTCGTATATCGCCTACATCGTCAACGAACGGATGGGCTTGGACCCAATTGCGGTCTCGATCATGGTGTCGCCGCTCTTCTTCGGGCTCGGGATGCTGCTCTACCGCGTTTACTATCTTTGCTTCGAGAGACGCGGACAGGAATCGCTGCGTGGACTCGCGTTTTTCTTCGGCATTTTGTTCATCACCGAAGTTGCGCTGGTACTGATCTTCGGTGTCGACTACCGTTTCGTACAGACCAGCTACTCGGAAACGACCCTGAGACTTGGCGCCGTCGACTTCCCCCTGCGTCTTGTCGTGCCGTTTCTGGTGTCGGTGACAATGGTCGTGGCTATACAACTGTTCTTGACGCATACCTTTTTCGGCCGCGCGGTCCTGGCGGTGGCGCAGGACCAACTCGCGCTGCGCCTGATGGGCGTCAATCCATTCCGGGTGAAGGAACTCGCGTTTGGGCTGTCGCTCGCGACGGCCGGCGTGGCAGGTGCGTTCCTGATCGTGATTCAGCCTGTGCAGCCAGCAATCGGGCGAGAGTACATCGGCCTGGTGTTCGCAGTCTGCGTGCTCGGCGGGATGGGCTCGATCTGGGGCACGCTGCTGGGCGCGTTGGTGCTGGGGCTCGCCGAGTCGATCACCTCCACCTTCTTCGGCCCCTCGTGGGCGCCAGCGGTATCGTTCGGGCTGCTCCTGGCCGCGCTGGTTTTCAAGCCTTCGGGCCTGCTCGGACGATGAGCAACCGGACCTTCGCCGGCGCAGCATTTGCGCTTGCCCTCGTGATCGTCGCCGCGAGCCGGTTCATCCCTAACGATTATTTCTTTTCCGCCGCGTATACGGTGTTGCAGTTCATTATCCTTGCCACGGCGTGGAACATCCTCGGTGGCTACACCGGATACGTCAACTTCGGCTCCGCGGCGTTCTTTGCGACCGGCGCATATTCCACGGTTTTCCTCTACAAGGCGCTGCAACCGCCGCTGCTGGTGATGATCGTAGCAGGTACGTTTGCCGCCGGCCTCCTTGGACTCGTGGTCGGCTATTTGACGCTGCGCATGCGCGGCGTCTTCTTTGCGATCGCCACGCTCGCCCTCTCGGTGGTTTTGTATACCTTCGTGGTGAACTGGGACTACGTGGGCGGCGCGCGTGGCGCTTATATCCTGCAGCCGCGCGACGTACCCTTCGGCCTGCCGCGATATATTCACCTGCTCTATGCGGCGATGGTGCTGATGACCGCGGTGGCGCTGGTCGTCGCCCGTGCAATCGAGACGTCGACGATCGGACAAGGCCTCGCGGCGATACGCGACGACGAGCTTGCCGCGGAGTGCGCCGGCGTGCCAACGCTGCGGCTCAAGATTCTTTCGGCTACGGTCAGCGGCGCACTGATGGGCATGGCCGGGACCACGTTTCCGTACTACCTCTCCTACGTCGAACCGAGCGCGGTCTTCAACCTCTCCTACGCAGTCAACAGCATCGCCATGCCGCTTATCGGCGGCATGATGAGCTGGGTCGGACCCGTGATCGGCGCGGTGCTCCTCGGCACCGCGCAGCAAGTGGTCCAAGTCACGGTTTCGTCGGCCTGGAACCTGCTCATCGTCGGCGTGTTGCTGGTCGTCTTCGTGACGCTCGCGCCAAATGGCGTCATGGGCTGGGTGGATGCTTGGCGGCGCAGGAAGACGCGGTAGTGTCGAAGGTGATGAACGAACCGTTGCTACAGGTTTCCGGCGTGACCAAGCGTTTCGGCGGCTTCACTGCCCTCGACCAAGTCGACCTGGTGGTGTGGCCTGGCGAGCGACTCGGCCTCATCGGACCCAACGGGTCGGGCAAGAGCACGCTGGTCAACTGCATCTCGGGAACACTGCGCAATGAGGAAGGGGAGATCCGCTTTGAAGGACGCGACATCGGCAACCAGCAGGCGCACCGCCGCACTCGCCTCGGTCTGGCACGCAGTTTTCAGATCCCGCGACCTTTTATCAGCATGTCGGTACTCGACAACTTGCGCGTTCCCCTGGTCTACGCGGCGCGGCAGCACGAGAAATTCGCGGCGAGTGACATCACCGACGAAGCGTTGCATATCCTGGGACAAGTGGGCCTGCGCGACATGGCTGATACGCTTTCCGGACGTCTCACCCAGGTCGACATGAGAAAGCTAGAGCTCGCCCGTGCGATGGCGGCAAAACCAAAGCTCTTAATCTCGGACGAGGCGATGGCGGGGCTCTCGACGTCGGAAGTCAACGACATCCTGGTCCTTCTTACGGGACTCAAAGAACAGGGCGTCGCGGTCATCATGATCGAGCACGTCATGCGTGCAGTAATGAAATTCTCCGACCGCCTCGCGGTGCTGGTTGCGGGTCGCAAGATTGCCGATGGCGACCCGCAGGCGGTCGCGACCAACATGGAAGTGGTGACCGCTTACCTTGGCCAATAGCATCCAAGTCACGGGACTTACTGCCGGGTATGGCGCGGTGCGGGTGCTCGACGGCGTCTCGCTCTCCGTGAACGACGGCGAGACGGTGGCTCTGCTCGGTGCCAACGGCAACGGCAAGAGCACGCTCATGAAATGCATCATGGGCCTTGTGCGTCCAAGCGCCGGCCGTATCACGGCGGAAATCGACGGCGTCCGGCACGACCTGGCGGGCATGGCCGCGGAAAGCATCGTCGCTCTCGGGATCGTGCTTGTACCCGAAGGACGACGCCTGTTCCCCCGACTCACGGTCGAGGAGAACCTTTTGCTCGGAGCGTATCGGCCCACGGCGCGCTCCGCCATCGTGCGCAACCTGGCCTTCTGCTTCGAAATCTTTCCCATCCTAGCCCAGCGCCGCGCGCAGCTTGCCGGCAGCATGAGCGGGGGCGAGCAACAGATGCTCACGCTCGCGCGCGCTCTCATGACCGCGCCCAAGATCCTGCTCATCGACGAGCCTTCCGTCGGCCTGGCGCCGATCTTGGTCATCCACACCATCGACAAGATTCGCGAACTCAAGGATCGCTATCGGCTCACGGTGCTCATGGCCGAACAGAACTTCCACCAGGCGATCCGGATTGCCGATCGCGGCTACGTCATCGTTCATGGCAAGCTCGAGTACGAGGGCGCTTCCCGCGACGAGCTCGCCAACAACGACCTGGTCCGAAAGCTCTACCTGGGCCTGTGAAGCGACCGCGCCGGCCAGGCGCGCCATCAGAGCGTCGGATTGTCGCAGGGGAACCCGAGAGCGACGCGACCGAAGGTCGTTGCCTGCGGCTCCCAAATCATCGAGATATGGGCAGTCGCGGCGTGCACATCGCGAAACGCACGTTGCAGCGGATGGTCGTCGAACAACGCGCCTCCACCGCCGCCTTTGAATAGCGTATCGACCGCGCGCTCGCACAGCCCAGCTGAGAACGCCCCGTCGCGACGCCAAGTCGCCTTCGCGAGCAGGTCCGGCACCTCACCGCGGTCCGCCAGCGTCTGCGCGGTCATGCAGTAGTCGCGCATTATGCGGCGCGCCGTGTCAATGCAGGCAGCGGCCTCGGCGACGCGCAACTGCACGGCAGTCATATCGGCCAGACTCTTGCCGGAATAACGCGCAACGCGCCCGCGCAAGCCGTCGATGAAGCTCTCGTAGGCACCCTGCGCAATCCCGAGCGCAATGCCCGTTAGCATGTAGGGAAACGTCGCGAAGATCGGGATCCGGAACAGCGGCGCCGGATTGGCCGCGGCACCCGGGTGATTGGCACCGCCCTTCGTGGCCTCGACGGATACGGTGCGATGTTCGGGGACGAACACATCCTTGGCGGCCACATCTTTGCTCCCCGTGCCGCGCAGTCCCAACACGTGCCAGTTGTCGATGATCGCGTAGTCGTCGCGCGGCAGCAGGAACATCCGGTACTCGGCGGCCTCAGCCGCGTCTCTGACGATACCGCCCAGCATGTTCCACGCGGCGGAATCGACGCCGCTTGAGAAGGGCCAGCGTCCGTTGAGGCGAAAACCCCCTGGGACACGCTCCGCTTTCCCCGCGTGGAACACCATCGATGAGGCAATCAATGCCGCGGGATCTGCTCCCCAAATCTCCTCTTGGCAGGCGAGCGGCCAGAACGCAAGCATCCAATGGTGGACAGCGTAGTTTGCCCAGTTCCAGGCCGTTGAGCCGCAGCCCTGCGCCAACTCTGACCCCACGTCGATGAGCACAACCCAGGGAAGCTCGGATCCGCCGACACGCCGCGGCTGCAGCACACGCATCAGGCCGGATTCCCCGAGCTCGCGAATCGATTCATCGGGACAGCGGCGTAGCTCGTCGGCAAGGCGAGCGCGTTCCTTGAGCCGCGGCACCATGGCGCGTGCACGCGCCAAGGCTTCGTCGGGCGTGAGAACCGGCGCCACCGAGCGGGCTGCGACTTCAACGGACAACTTGTGCCTCAGGCTGCGGCGTTCTGCGCTTGCGGCGCCTCGGAAGCGGGAAAGTTGAGCTCGATCGTGACGCCGTTGGGATCCTTGATGAACACCTGGTGCAGGTTCAGAGTAGGCACGGTACGCTCGAAGAAGCCGACATTGCCGCGACGACAGCGCTCGATCATCTCTTCGCGGCCAGTCACCGCTAACGCGATATGGTCAAGCGCACCGGTGCTGCCGTGCAGTGTGTCGGGATCGACATAGCCCAACGTATCGATTAGACCTGTCGGATTGGCTAGATCCACGCCCATGATATGGACGATGCCATAGTTTCCGGCAGCATGATCCAGGTCGACGGGCGGTTCGTCGCGGTAGAGCCACAATCCGGGAAAATTGAACGGCGGGCGCGGGCCGACCTTGAGTCCGATGACCTCGGTGTAGAACTTCCGCGACGCCTCGACGTCTAGCGTGCGGATCGAGTAATGGTCGATACGCTTGATGTCCATCGCTTCCTCCTCAATGCTCGATCGCGTCCGGTCGGGCCCCGCGTCCGGCAGCACGCGCCGCTGGGCGCCAGCCGACGCCTGCGAACGCCTGGCGAAAGGCTACTCGATCTTGACCTTGTTTAACCTTCTGGGCAATCCTTATGACACCGGAGTAGCGGCCGCGTCCCTTGTCTTCGGCGGCGTTCTGGACGCCTTTCCGAAGCTCGAAATCAATCTTCCCCATGCGGGCGGGACGTTCCCCGGCTCATCGGCCATCTGGCCCACGGCACCAAGGTGCGGCCGGAACTGCGCCACATGACGGCATTGCCCAGTACGTACTTGCGGCGTTTCACCTACGACACGATCGGGCACAATGCCCAGATAACCTATAACCTGATCCGCCTGGTCGGCGCCGACCGAGTCGTACTGGGGAGCGATTACTGCTTCGACATGGGCCTAACGGATCCGTTGGCCGACGTCGAACGTCTCGATGCGCTCAGCGCGAAGGAGCGCGAGTTGATCATCGGCCAGACGGCCATGAATCTGCTGCACCTCGCTTAGCGATCCCGGGCGGCACCGCCGGCGCCACAGCCGCGACGACGTCTGTCAAACGTTAAGCCTCCAGGCCGGCGGCCGTGATACCTCGAAGCGCACAATCTTCGTCGCGATCCGAGGTGTCGCCGCTTATCCCGATGGCACCGAGCAGGTTCCGTGCTTCGTCGTAGATGAGGACGCCGCCCGCGGCGGGGACCAATCGGCCCCCACTTACGGCGGCCAAGGAGCCAAAGAACGTGGGAACCTTCTGCGCCCGGTCAGCGAGTTCCCGACTCGAGAAGCCCATGCCCAGCGCGCCCCAAGCTTTCCCGCGGGCGATGTCGGAGCGCAAAATTCCCGCACCGTCCTGACGCTTCAGGGCAAGATCGTGCCCGCCGGCGTCGAGCACGACCACGGTAAGGGGCGCGCATCCGAGTTCGGCTCCCCTCGCGAGGGCGCCGTCGATCACGCGGACTGCTGCATCCAGGGTAAGTTTTGGCATCCGCAACCTCGCTTTGCTTCAGGGTATGGATTGGCGTCCGTGCCATGTCGGCGATATATCCTGCGCTGCTTCGTCCCGACGTGCGATCAGGCCAAGGCGGCCTCGAGCAGACGCGCGACGTGGATCGCCTCGCGCCCCGAGCCATCGCGAATCTGCTGCCGGCAGCTGGTACCATCGGCGACAACGATTGTATCCCGGGGCGCGCTCCGCAGCCGCGGCAGCAGATCGAGTTCGGCCATTTTCATGGAAAGGTCGTAATGCTTCGCCTGGTAGCCAAACGCACCGGCCATGCCGCAGCATCCGGAAGCGATCGTTTCGACGTCGAGACCGGGGACCAGGCGCAACGCCTGCCCTACGGCAGGCATTGCTCCGAATGCCTTTTGGTGGCAATGGCCATGGAGCAGCACCTTCGACGCGATGCGCTTCAGAGGCAGCTTGAGCCTGCCCGCGTGCCCCTCATGGATGAGGAATTCCTCGAATAGGTACGCTTCCTGCGCCAGAGCCTTCGTTGCCTCACCCGGCAACAGTGCTTGGAACTCGTCGCGCAAAGTCAACAAGCAGGACGGTTCGAGGCCGACCACCGCAACGCCGCGTGCTACATAGGGTTGCAGAACCTCGAGTAGGCGGCGGGCCTCTACTTGCGCTTCGTTGACCAGGCCACTGGCAAGAAACGTCCGCCCGCAGCACAGCGGTCGCCCGCGCTGCGGGCCGGGCAAGTGCACCCGATAGCCCGCCGCTTGCAGCACCCGCAGTGCGGCAGCCGCGTTTTCCGGCTCGAAATAGCGGTTGAACGTGTCGACAAACAAGGCGACCTCGCCCGCCTTCCCGCCGCCAGCGCGTGCCTCAGCCGGAAACGCGTCGCGCCGCCATTGAGGAAGCCTGCGCTTCGCGCTCAGACCCAGCCATCGCTCGGTCAGCGGCGCAGCGCCACGCACCCTGTCCCTTAGGTTTAAGAGTGGCCCGAGCCGGCGCGCAAGCGGTGCGTAGCGTGGAAGGTATGCGATGAGCCGCTCGCCGAATGGCAAGGCGTGGCGCTGGCGATAGTGGGCAAGAAACTCGACCTTCATCTTCGCCATGTCGACGCCGGTGGGGCACTCGCGCTTGCAGCCCTTGCAGCCGATGCACAGATCCATCGTCTCGAACATGGCATCCGAGGTGAACGCGTCGGTTCCGAGCTGGCCGGACAGAGCGAGCCGCAGGGTGTTTGCACGGCCGCGCGTCAGATGCTGCTCGTCCCCGGTGACGCGAAACGACGGGCACATGACGCCGGGAGCGCTCTTGCGGCAGGCGCCGTTGTTGTTGCACATCTCGACTGCGGCTGCCAATCCGCCGTCTTGCGACCAATCGAGCACGGTATCGAAATCCACGGCCCGGTAATCCGGCTGGAAACGGAACAACCTACGGTCGTCAAACCTGGGGGCGCGAACGATCTTCCCCGGATTGAGCAGCCCCTTGGGGTCGAAGGCGTCCTTGATCTCCTCGAACGCGCGCATGATGCGCGCACCAAGCATCGGCTCGATCCATTCCGAGCGCACGAGTCCATCACCGTGCTCGCCCGAATACGCCCCCTTGTATTCGCGCACCAGCGCACAAGCTTCTTCGGCGATGGCGCGCATCTTCCGCACCCCTTCCTCCGTCTTCAGATTAAGCACGGGGCGCACGTGCAGGCAGCCGACCGAAGCGTGCGCGTACCATGTGCCTCGCGTGCCGTATTTCTCGAACACTTGCGTAAGGCGGTCGGTGTAATCCGCTAAGTCCTCCAGGCGCACCGCGCAATCCTCGATGAAGGAGACCGGCTTGCCGTCGCCCTTCATCGACATCATGACATTGAGGCCGGCCTTGCGCACCTCCCAGACGCTCTGCCGCTCTGCCTCGTCGGTAACTTCGACCACCGAGCCAGGAAAACCAAGCTCAGCCATGAGCTCGGACAGGCGGTGCACGTGCGCCAGTAGTTCGGTCCGCTCGCTGCCGTCAAATTCCACCAGCAGAATCGCGTCCGGTTCCCCTTTTATGCAGCGCTCAACGATCGGCCGGAACGCCGCGATGTCGCGTGCGAGCTCGATCATGGTCCGATCGATGAGCTCCACCGCGGCGGGCTGGAGGTCGACGATCGGGCGGGTCGCCTTCATGGCGTCACGAAACCGCGGAAAATGACAGATGCCGAGGACCCGGTGCGCCACCGTTGGCTGGAGATCAAGATGCAACCGGCGGAACATGGCGAGCGTGCCTTCTGATCCAACCAGCAGCTGCGCCATGTTGTGCCCATGGGGAAGAACGGTATCGATGTTGTAACCGGCAACGCGGCGTAGGAGCTTCGGATAGCGTGCGTCGATCTCCGATGCCTCGCGCTCATGCAGCGCGCGCACCGTCCGCACGAGCTCGAGGTATCGGGCCGGTGCGGCGAAGGCGTCGAGATTCGCCGGCACGGCACCGAAACGCATTGATTCGCCGCTCGCGAGCACTGCATCGATGGCGCGCACGTTATGAACCATGTTGCCGTAGCGCAGTGAACGGGTGCCGCAGCTGTTGTTGCCAGCCATGCCACCGAGCGTGGCGCGGTCGGCTGTCGAAGGGTCCACGGGGAAGAACAAATGCTGCGCCTTGAGGTGACTATTGAGGTGATCGAGGACCATACCAGGCTGCACGCACACCGTTCTCGCCTGCGCGTCGAATTCGATCACGCCATTGAGATACTTGCTGTGGTCGATGATCAACGCCTCGCCAACAGTCTGCCCACACTGCGACGTGCCGCCGCCGCGCGGCAGGATTGGCACGCCGGCCTCGGCGGCGATCTGCATGGCACATACAGCATCCTCTTCGGTGCGCGGCACGACGACGCCAATCGGGATGATCTGGTAGATCGACGCATCGGTGCTGTAACGGCCGCGGCTAAAGGCGTCGAAAAGGACTTCGCCCTGCACTTCCTTGCGCAGACGCACGGCCACTGCGCTTGCCTTGGCATGCGGATGGAGCGGGAAGTGGCGTTGTGCGGCTGCACTCATCGGTCAAGTCGGCGACGCCTTTGTCGCTGATTCAGTCGGCAGGCGGTAATCCCGGAAGCGCTCCCGCAGCGTGCGCTTGGAGAGCTTGCCCGTGGCGGTGTGCGGCAACTCGTCGACGAACACGACGTCGTCGGGAAGCCACCACCGTGCGATCTTCCCGGCGTAGAAGGCGAGCATCGTTTCCCGCGTGAGATCCGCACCCTGTCGCTTGACGACGATTAGCAGTGGGCGCTCATTCCACTTGGCATGGGGCACGCCGATCACCGCCGCCTCGAGCACCGCCGGGTGTCCGACGGCGATGTTCTCCAGCTCGATCGAGCTGATCCATTCACCACCGGACTTGATGACGTCCTTGGAGCGGTCGGTGATCTGCAGATAGCCGTCCGCGTCAATCGTTCCCATGTCTCCGGTTGGCAGCCAGCCGTCCGCGGTCAGCGGATCGCCGCCGGCGTCCCGGTAATAGCGGCGCAGGATCCAGGGCCCGCGTACCAGCAGGTTGCCTGCGGATTTCCCGTCGCGTGGCAGCTCGTTTCCCTCGCCGTCGACGACCTTCATGTCCACGCCGAAAGGTGGCCGGCCTTGCTTGAGCGAGAGCTGAAACCGATCCTCGGCGCAGCAGTCGGCGTGCTTCCTCTTCGGCGCATTGAGCGTGCCGACCGGGCTCATTTCGGTCATGCCCCAGCCATGCATCACGCGCACCCCAAGATCCTCCGACAATGTCTTGATCAGGGCTGGCGGGCATGCCGAACCGCCGATGGTCGTGTGGCGCAGCGTCGAAAACCTGAGCTTGTTCTGCTGCACGTAGCTGAGCAGATTCATCCACACGGTCGGCACGGCCGACGTGCTGTCCACCGCTTCGCTCTCCAGGAGTTGGTACAGGCTCGCGCCATCGAGCGCGGGTCCCGGAAAAACAAGCTTGCAGCCGACCAATGGCGCGGCGTAGGGAATGCCCCAGGCATTAACGTGAAACATCGGTACGATCGCGAGTACCGCGCTCGACGCCGAGAGGCACTTCGTGTCTGGCAGCGAGATCGCATAGGCATGCAGAAGCGACGATCGGTGACTGAAGAGCACGCCCTTCGGATTGCCGGTGGTGCCCGAAGTGTAGCAAAGCGCCGCGGCGGTGTTTTCGTCGAATTCCGGCCAGTCAAAATCCTCGCTCTCGGCCGCTACGAGGTCCTCGTAGCACAGCAGTCCGGGCAGTGCCATCTGCGGCAGGCGATCGCGATCGGCCATCGCCACCCAGTGCTTGACACCTTTGCACCCCGCTGCGAGCTGCTCGACCAGAGCGCTGAAGCTGAGGTCGAAGAACACGATCTTGTCCTCGGCATGCCCAATGATGTAGGCGAGTTGATCGTGGAAAAGCCGCGGATTGATCGTATGCGTGATCGCGCCCATGCCGGAAATCGCGTAATAAAGCTCAAAGTGACGATAGCCATTCCAGGCAAGCGTCGCGACCCGGTCGCTCGGCCCGACACCGAGCCGCGCCAAGGCGCGGGCGAGGCGCCGAGAACGCGCGTGCGCATCGCGATAAGTGTAGCGATGGATAGGCCCCTCGACGGTCCGCGACACGATCTCGGCGTCACCGTGATAGCGGTCCGCGTGCCGGATCAGCGATGAGATCAGGAGCGGCACCTCCATCATGAGACCTTGCATAAAGTCCTCCTCCGGTGCGGCAGCGCTTTAGGTTGCCCGCGCCACATTCTAGCGCGGTGCTTGAAATGCCCCGGCCGCCCCGGTAGCATCGCCGTTCCAGCGGCCCGACCGGCGCCTCGGCGCGGCTTTCCGACCCCAAGCCGGCGACGATGCTGTTGGTGAGATGGAGGAGGACCATGCGAAACACTACGCGCCCCGCGGCGTGGCTGGTGTTTGTAGCGGCGCTTTGCGGTGGCCCCGCCGCTGCCGACATCAAAATCGCCTTCATCGATCCGCTTTCCGGAGGCGCAGCCAGCGCCGGGATCAACGCCCAGAAGCACATGACCTATCTGGTCGACAAGGTCAACGCCGGCGGAGGCCTGAACGGTGAAAAGCTGCAACTGCTTTCCTTCGACAACAAGGTCGATCCCCAGGAGTCGCTGATCGCGCTCAAGAAGGCGCTCGACGACGGCGCGCGCTACATTTTCCAGGGCAATGGCAGCTCGGTCGCGCTCGCCATCTCCGACGCTGTTGCCAAGTACAACGAGCGCAACCCGGGCCAGGAAGCGCTTTTCTTCAACTACGCCGCGATTGATCCGGCGCTGACCAACGCCAAGTGCAATTTCTGGCACTTCCGCTTCGACGCCGATGTCGACATGAAAATGGCCGCATTGGTGAGTGTCATCGCGAAGCAGCCGCAGATCAAGAAGGTGTATCTCATCAATCAGGACTACTCGTTCGGCAAGGCGGTCGCCGCCGCGGCGCGACGCATGCTCGCGGAGAAACGGCCCGACATCATGATCGTCGGCGACGAATTGCATCCGCTGCAGAAGGTACAGGACTTCTCGCCCTATGTTGCCAAAATCAAGGCTTCGGGCGCGGACACCGTGATCACTGGCAACTGGAGCAACGATATGCTGCTGCTGATCAAGGCGGGCAAGGATGCCGGGCTCAAGGTCAACTGGTATACCTACTATGCGGGCACCCTCGGCTCGCCCGGTGCGATCGGCCGCGACGGCATCGGTGTTGTCAAACAGGTGAGCGAATATCACAACAATGCCTTGCCCGAGCTCGATCCCGACGCCGCGGCATTCCGCAAGCGCTTCACGGGAAAGGATGACGAGTTCGGCTACTATCGGCTCAACACCGCGTTCCTGCTGTTCGTCGCGGCTGCGAATAAGGCCAGATCGAACGACCCGATCAAGGTCGCCAAGGCGCTGGAGGGCATGAAGCTCAATACGACTGTCGGTGAGGTCGAAATGCGCGCCGACAACCACCAGCTGTTGCAGCCGTTGTTTGTGTCGACGTTCTCCGACAACGTCAAGTACGACGTCGAGCAAACAGGCCTGGGATTCAAGACCGACGCCAAGGTCAACGCCAAGGACACGGCGCTGCCGACGACCTGCCAGATGCAGCGTCCGAACTGAGCCGGCGGCCGGACGCACCGCGACGGCAGGGCGGGGCGGTTGGTGGGGCCAGCCCCGGCGCGCCAGGATCCAAAGTGCACGAGATCATTGCGTTCTCGCTCCTGAACGGTGTGGTCTATGGGCTGCTGCTGTTCATGGTCTCGAGCGGGCTTACGCTCATCTTCAGCTTGATGGGCGTATTAAACTTTGCGCACGCGAGCATGTTCATGCTTGGCGCCTACTTCTCGTATCAGATCAGCAGGTGGATCGGCTTTTGGCCGGCGCTAATCATCGCACCGCTGCTGGTAGGCGCAATTGGCGCCGCGGTCGAACGCTTTGGGCTACGCCACGTCCACCGCCAGGGACATGTCGCGGAAATCCTGTTCACGTTCGGCCTGGCATACTTGATCGTCGAGTGCGTGGTCATGGTTTGGGGCCGCAATCCGATTGAGTATCGCGTGCCCGTCACGATCGATTTTCCGCTATTCACACTCTACGGCACGAGCTATCCGTTCTATAAGGGCCTGATGATGGCGATCGCCGTGGCGATGTTCGCGTTCCTGTACCTCGCGTTCAAGCGCACCCGACTCGGGCTCATCATCCGTGCCGCGTTGACACATCCGCAAATGGCCGGCGCGCTCGGCCATGACGTGCCGCGGATTTTTGTTCTCGTGTTCGCGATCGGCAGCGCGTTGGCGGGCCTGGCTGGCGTCATCGGCGGGTTTGCGTTGCTCACCGAGCCTTCCATGGCGCAGGAGCTCGGACCGATCGTGTTCGTCGTCGTTGTCGTCGGTGGCCTGGGCTCGATCTCCGGCGCGTTCATCGCGTCGATGCTGATCGGCATCGTCCAGACCTTTGCGGTAGCGCTCGACTATTCCCTGCTTGATCTCCTGGGCACGCTGCGCGTGGTGATGTTGCCCGACTCACCGTTCTACGAAATCGGAACGATCAAGATCGCGCAGGTCGCGCCTTTGATGCCGTATCTGTTACTCGTCGTCATGCTCATCGTCCGCCCTCGAGGTCTCCTTGGCACGCGCGAAACATGACCCGCGACGGCGACGCCGACGGCCCTAGAATTGCCCCGGCGGCCGCGCTGCGACAATGGGCCCTGGCCCAGCGCCTTTGGTTCGGCGCGGCAGCGCTGCTGTTGGTGTTGCCCTTTGTCCCGGGGCTGGACACCAATTTCGGCCGCTCGCTTCTGTCGCAAATGGGCATCGCCGCCGTGTTTGCCCTGTCGTACAACCTCCTGCTCGGCCAGACCGGATTGCTGTCGTTTGGCCACGCGGTTTATTTCGGTCTGGGCGCCTACGCCGGTATTCACCTGATGCGCGCGATCAACGGCGGGGTGCCGATTCCTATGCCCCTAGTCCCCATTGCCGGGGCAGTCACGGGACTTGCGTTTGGCATGCTGTTCGGCGCCTTGACTACGCGCCGTGCCGGCGTTGTCTTCGCCTTGATCTCCCTTGGGGTGGGCGAACTCGTCCTGGCCACGGTGCGCCTGGCGCAGGGGTTCTCCGGCGGCGAGGAGGGCATCACGGCCAATCGCAGCGTCGGCCCACACCCGTTCGGGCTGACCTTCGCCTCACAACTGCAGGTCTATTACGTTATTGTCCTGTGGGCGCTGCTCGCTGCCGCGCTCATGGTTGCCTTCCTGCGCACGCCCGTCGGCCGCCTCTGCAACGCAGTCCGGGACAACCCGGTGCGAACGGAATTCATCGGCTACGATCCGGTGCGCGTGCGTTTTATCGCCTTCTCGGCCGCGGCGATGTTCGCCGGGCTGGCCGGCGGCCTGCATGCGCTCAATTACGAGATTGTCGCGGCGGAAGCCGTCGGTGCCGGCAGGTCCGGTGCCGTGCTCCTGATGGCGTATATCGGCGGCATCGGCCACTTCCTCGGCGCCATTCTCGGCGCGATCGTGATCACCTGGTTGCAGGTCAGCCTCAGCGACTACACCACGGCCTGGCAGCTCTACCTCGGGCTGTTTTTCATGGCGGTCGTTCTGTTCGCGCCGGGCGGCCTGGCGGGCCTGCTGCTGATGCACGTTCCATTGCTCCGTAACCGCGGCTGGGTCGGCGTGCTCAAAGCCTACACGATTGCTTTGTTGCCGGCGCTGGTCATGCTCGCCGGCGCGGCCACGCTACTTGAGATCAACTACCGCCGCGCCACCCAGCCGGAGGCCGGTCCCCGGGTGACTTTGCTTGGAGTGACGATGGACACGTCGACGCCGTGGCCGTGGCTCACGGCGATCGTCCTGGTCATCACCGGGTTCTATGCCTTCCGCAGGAGCTGGCCGTTGGTGGCAGCAGCCTGGCGGCACGCCGGCAGCGAAGCCCGGGCGCAAAGCGAGGGCAGGCAATGACCCCAGACAGCCCCGCCCACGCGTCGGCGCGTTGCGCGCTGGAGTTAAAGGATGTGCGCAAGAGCTTCGGCGCGATGCAGATCATCCGTGGCGTCTCGCTCGACATCCTTCGTGGCGAGCGCCATGCGATCATCGGTCCAAACGGCGCCGGCAAATCCACCCTGTTCAACCTTATTTGTGGTCGCTTCGCGCCCAGCGGTGGCTCCATCCTGTTTGATGGCAAAGCGATCGCCGCGCAGCCTCCATTCAAGATCAATCGTCGCGGCATTGCCCGCAGCTTCCAGGTGACAAACATCTTCCCCCGCCTGTCCGTCTACGAGAATATCCGCTGCAGCCTGCTCTGGTCGCTCGGTTACAAGTATTGCTTCTGGCGTAATGTGAACCGGTTGGGTGATGCGAATGAGCGTACCGAGCACATCCTGGAAGCGATCGGGATGATGCCGAAGCGCGACGCACCGGCCGGTGTGCTCACCTACGCCGAACAGCGCGCCCTGGAGATCGGCATAACGATCGCTGGAGACCCACAGGTCATATTGCTCGATGAGCCGACCGCCGGAATGAGCCGGGCCGAGGCTGAGCACGCGGTGACCTTGATCCGTACGGTATCGCAAGACAGAACGCTGGTCATGGTCGAGCACGATATGGGGGTCGTGTTCGATCTCGCCGACCGGATCTCGGTTCTCGTGTACGGCGAAATCATCGCCACCGACGTCCCTTCACGCATTCGGGGCAATGTGGCCGTGCAGAGCGCCTATCTCGGGAGCGCGCGCCATGCTTGAGGTCGAGGATCTGCATGCCTATTACGGCAAGAGCCACATCCTCCAGGGTGTCTCGTTTCAGGTGAACGAGAGTGAAATTATCAGCCTGCTGGGAAGGAATGGCGCCGGACGGTCGACGACGATCCGGACCATCATGGGCCAGGTCAGGCCGGTTGGCTCGATCCGCTTCAAGGGGAAGCGGATCGATGGCTTGAAGCCGCACGAGATCGCGCGCCGGGGGCTGGGCTATGTTCCCGAGGACCGGGAGATTTTTTCCGGCCTGACTGTGCGCGAGAACCTGCTCCTGGGAATGAAAGCGGCGCGCCCGCAGGGACGCTGGTCGCTCGACGACATGTTCGCGCTCTTTCCACTGCTGCGCGAGCGCGCCGATGCACCGGGCGAGGTGTTGTCCGGCGGCGAGCAGCAGATGCTGACGATCTGTCGCACCCTCATGGGCGATCCCGACTTGATCATGATCGATGAGCCCACCGAGGGGCTCGCGCCGATGCTCGTTGATCTGGTGCGCGAATTGCTCGAACGCATCGCACAGCGCGGTGTCGCGATCCTGTTGATCGAACAGAAGCTGACGATCGCACTGGCGATTTCGCATCGACTATACGTCATGGGCCACGGCCGCATCGTGTTCGAAGGCTCACCGCAGGCGCTGCGCAGCAATGACCTGGTGCGCAAGGAGTGGCTCGAAGTATAAGGAACCCGCTATGAGCATAAAGCAACTATTCGACCTCACCGGCAGGACGGCACTCGTGACCGGCGGATCGCGCGGCCTGGGGCTGCAGATCGCCGAAGCGTTGGGTGAGCAGGGTGCGCGCGTTGCACTCGTGGCGCGAAAATCGGACGAACTCGACGCCGCCACGACGCACCTGCGGTCGCGGATCGGCATCGAGGCGCTGCCGCTGGTCTGTGACCTGGCCGACGTGGCCACGATACCCGCCGTGGTCGAGCGCGCCGTCGCCGCATTGGGGCCGATCGACATCCTGGTCAACAATGCCGGCACGACCTGGGGAGCACCCACGCTCGAGCATCCGCTGGCGGCGTGGAACAAGGTCGTGGCGCTGAATCTGACCGCCTTGTTTGTGATCACGCAGGAAGTCGGCCGGCGCTGCATGGTGCCGCGGCGGCGCGGCAAGATCATCAACATCGCCTCCATCCTGGGGCTTGTTGGGGGCGGCGATCCAGGGCGCGCGGCCACGCTCGCGTACAACACGACCAAGGGCGGCGTCATCAGCTTCACGCGTTCGCTCGCGGTCGAATGGGCGCCATACGGCATCTATGTGAACGCCATCGCACCGGGTTTTTTCCCGACCAAAATGACTCAAGGCGTGCTGGAGAGCGCTGGCGACGCGATCCTCGAACGGGCACCGTTGCGGCGCATGGGCGGCCCGGAGGACCTGAAGGGACTGGTCGCCCTCTTTGCCTCGGATGCAAGTGCCTTCATCACCGGCCAGATCATCGCGGTGGACGGCGGCACGACGGCGGCCTAGACGCCATTAATCGTCTTAATTCTTCAAAAAAATCACCATGTTACCGATAGGCTGTGGCCATGAGGGGTCGCCTGCCGGCCGCGGTCAATATAGGCCTTGACAAGTATTGCCTAGGCAATATATTATTTGCTCAAGGTGATCTGCGGCGGCGCCCGTGACTGCGATCTACGACCCGAAGACGTTTAACCCCAAGACCGCGATCGGCGGTCTGGTGTCGCGGGTCAAACTTAAGTTGTTCGACGCGCTTGAGCGCGAGCTCGCACCCTATGACATCACCGGCGCGCAGTACGTCATTCTCGTCGGTCTGGCCAACGGAATCGATTCGGCGTCGGGCCTATGCAAAGGGGTGTCATACGATCCGGGCGCCATGACGCGCATGATCGACCGGCTGGAACGCAAGGGCCTGGTCCGGCGCGTGCGTTGTCCGGAAGACCGGCGCGTGGTTAAGCTTGCGCTCACCGACGAAGGGAAGGCTGTGTATCCCCAACTCATCGCGAGCGCAGCGGAGGTAACCAACCGCAGTTTGGAAGGCTTTACCAAGTCAGAGGCGCAGCAGTTCGAAAGCCTGTTGCAACGCATGCTCGACAGCCAGTAATTTTTTTTTGGTAGTGAATTGCCTAGGCAGTTACAGACTTAGCAATGCTAGCCCCGGCAGTGAGTAGCACCGGCAAAGGAAAAGGCAATGAAAACTTGGTTCATGTTTTGGATGCAACGCAGCTTCGCTGTTCTGCCGCAGAGCATTCGCGCGCTCGGGCCCTACCTCTTGGTGGAACTGGTTCTACCCGGCGGCTCGCTGTTGGCGCTGCTGCTGTGGCTCTACAACCACAAATCGGCACGGGCGTGAGATGAAGAGGATTGACCGCAAGCCGGTCGCTGGCGCGCTCGCGTCAGCGCTCTTGCTTGCCGCTTGCGCCAGCACCAACGGCCTGGCACCCGAGGCGTCGCTCCGGGACGCAAACGACATGGCGGCAGCGAAGACGCTTGCGGCGGCCGCGCGGTCATCGTCGGCGTGGCCACGCAGCGATTGGTGGACTGCCTACAACGACTCCCAGCTCGACGCGCTGATCGAAGAGGCGCTGACCGAAAGCCCGACCCTGCGTGTTGCCGAAGCGCGCACGCGCAAGGCGCTCGCCTTCGCCGCGACAACGAAGTCGGCCCTGTATCCGCAGGTCAATGGCGACTTTGAGGTTGATCGGCAACGATTTCCCGACCATGGCCTGACGCCACCCCCGTTCAACGGCCTCTGGGGAACGCTGTACCAGCTGCAGGCAACGCTCGACTGGGAGCTCGACGTTTGGGGCAAGAATCGCGCCGCATATGAAAGCGCGCTGGGCCAGGCGCAGGCGGCCGCAGTGGATGCCGATGCCGCGCGTCTGGCGCTCTCGGTCGCTATCGCGCAGGCGTACGTGCAGCTGGGCCGCGCGTACCTGCAACTCGACGTCGCCCAAGCCACGCTCAAGGAGCGCGAACAAATCTACGCGCTGACGCGTGATCGCAATGCGGCCGGCATCGACTCGCGCCTCGAACTCAAGCAGGCCGAAGCCGCGCTGCCCGCGACGCGCGAGCAGATCGAGCAGTTGCAGGAGACGATTGGTCTCGCGCGCAATATGCTAGCGGCACTGCTCGGAGCCGGTCCCGATCGCGGGCTGGCGATCGCACGGCCTGTCGCAAACGTCCTGCAACCGGTTGCCCTGCCTTCGGCCATTCCGGCGGAACTTCTCGGCCGGCGGCCCGACCTCATCGCACAGCGCTGGCGCGTCGAGGCGGCGCAGAAAGACATCGCCGGCGCGAAAGCCGCGTTTTATCCCGACATCAATCTCGTGGGCTTTATCGGCCTGCAAAGCTTCGGAGCCTCAGGCTTTCTGAGCGCCGCGAGCCGCATGGTCGGTTTCGGTCCGGCGGTCACGCTGCCGATTTTCGAAGGCGGCCGGCTGCGCGCCAATCTCGCCGGCGCGAACGCCGACTACGACATTGCCGTCGAGCAGTATAACCAGCTGTTGGCTGATGCTTTGCGCGATATCGTCGATCAGCTGACCTCGTTTGCCAGCGTCGAAGCCCAGCACCGGGAACAGGGACAGGCGCTCGCGGATGCGCAAGAGGCCTATGACCTGGCGCTGCTGCGCTATCGGGAGGGCATCGGCAACTACCTGCAGGTGCTGAGCGCGGAATCGCCGCTACTGGTGCAGCAGGGCCTCGAAGCGGACCTGCGCGCACGCGACCTCGAGATTTCGATCAGCCTGGTGCGCGCGCTCGGTGGCGGCTTCACCGTGCCCGCCGGTCCGGTCGCCGTCGCGCGTTGAAAGCGCTCATGAAGAAACTCTCGACAATACTCCACGACAAAGCAGGCCGTGAACTGGCGACCGCGCTGTGGCGATACATCGGCAGGCCGCTGGCGACGATCGCGGGCGCAATCGTTGTCGCTATCGTCATCGTCCAGGCCGAATCGTGGGCGATCCGACAAGGGCCGTTGCCGCTTTCCACCGCCGATGCAAATGCTTTAGCTCCCGGCGACGATTGCATCCCCGATTACAGCACCGACGCCGGCGCTTTGCCGGTGTCGATCCTTTACTAAGCCGCGGCCAAGCCGAAGCCAAGGAAAGACGCCATGCCAAACGATACTCAAGTTCCCGCGCCTACGCCGCTCGAGACGACGCGCAAGCGTTGGCTCGCCATCCTCATCGGCGCGTTCGCCGCGATCGGCATCGCCTACGGTGCGTACTGGGCGATTGCCCTGCGCTACTGGCAGTCGACCGACGACGCCTACGTCAGCGGCAATGTGGTGCAAATCACGCCACAAATCTCTGGCACCGTGGTTGCGATCGGCGCCGACGACACGCAGTTCGTCAAGGCCGGCGAGCTGCTGGTGCGGCTCGATCAGGCCGATGCGAAGGTCGCGCTGGATGAAACCGAAGCGCAGCTCGCCAAGACTGTGCGCGAAGTGCGGAGCCTGTTTGCGACGTCGGCACAGCTGCAGGCCTCCGTGGTGATGCGTCGGTCGGATCTCGACCGGACAAGTGCCGACCTCGCTCGCCGCGAACGGCTGGCGAGCTCCGGGGCGATCTCCGGCGAAGAAATGCAGCACGCGCGTGATGCATTAGACAGCGCCAAGGCCGGATTGCTCGCGGCGCAGCAGCAGCTCACCGCCAACCGGGTTCGCGTCGACCACACGACCGTCGAGGATCATCCCGACGTGCAGAATGCCAGCGCTCGGGTGCGCGACGCGTATCTGACGTATGCGCGCACCGCTCTGCCGGCGCCGGTCGCCGGCTTCGTGGCCAAGCGTGCGGTGCAACTCGGGCAGCGCGTTAGCCCCGGTAGCCCGCTGATGGCCATCGTCCCCCTCGACCAGGTCTGGGTGGATGCCAACTTCAAGGAACCGCAGCTCGCCGGCATGCGCGTCGGGCAGCCCGTTACGCTGAGCGCCGATCTCTACGGCGGCAAGGTCAAGTACCATGGCAGGGTTGCAGGCTTCGGGGCCGGCACCGGCTCGGCGTTCGCCCTGCTGCCGGCGCAGAACGCTACCGGCAACTGGATCAAGGTCGTGCAACGCGTCCCCGTGCGCATCGCGCTCGATGAGCAAGAGCTCGCCGCGCATCCGCTGCAAGTCGGGTTGTCGATGCAGGTCGAGGTCGATACGCACGACCGCAGCGGCGAACGGTTGCCGCAAGTCGCGCGCAGCGTGCCCGTGTACGCGACCGACGTCTTCGGCTCGCTTGACTCGATCGCCAACGAGC
Organism: Casimicrobiaceae bacterium; assembly: GCA_035939595.1. GTDB lineage: Bacteria > Pseudomonadota > Gammaproteobacteria > Burkholderiales > Casimicrobiaceae > PALSA-1003. Next base: position 19,635 of record DASZFQ010000128.1, on the reverse strand, counting down.
GCGTGAAGACGATCATTGCCGCCAACCTGGGCGGCGCGAATCACGTCGTCCAGGACCATGCGCCGCAAGATGCCGCCGCCCTCAGCCGTCTCGCCGGCTTCACCGCAACGCGAGACGCGGCCCCTGCGCGTCGGCCCACGCTGTAGCAGCGCAGATTTGACGAGAGTCGCCATGGCTCAAACGCCTGTGACAGGCGACGCAGCGCGCATGCCGGCGCCCCTGGCCCCTCTCCAGGGCGGCGCGCTTGCGCTCGGCACCGTCGCGCTGTCGCTCGCCACCTTCATGAACGTGCTCGACACCTCGATCGCCAATGTGTCGATTCCGGCAATAGCGGGCGATCTCGGCGTGGCACCCGATCAGGGCACCTGGGTCATCACTTCTTTCGCCGTCGCGAACGCGATCTCATTGCCGCTTACCGGCTGGCTGACGCAGCGCTACGGACAGGTGCGGCTGTTCACCACGTCAGTGCTGCTGTTCGTGCTGGCGTCGTTCTTGTGCGGTCTCGCGCCTTCGCTCGGGTCGCTAATCGTGTTTCGGGTCATCCAGGGCGCAGTCGCGGGTCCCATGATTCCACTGTCGCAGGCGCTGCTGCTATCGAGTTATCCCAAGGCCAAAGCAGGCAGCGCCCTGGCGGCGTGGTCGATCACCGCGCTGGTGGCCCCGGTCGTCGGACCACTTCTCGGCGGTTGGATCACGGACAACATCGCATGGCCCTGGATCTTCTACATCAATGTCCCGGTCGGACTCGCCGCGGCGAGCGTGACCTGGTTTATCTACCAGAAGCGCGAAACGCCGACGGCCAGGCTGCCGATCGACGCCGTCGGTATGGGTCTGCTCGTGCTTTGGGTCGGGGCGCTGCAACTCATGCTCGACCGGGGCAAGGATCTGGACTGGTTTCAGTCGTGGCAAATCACGACGCTGGCAATCACCGCCATAGTCGGCTTCGCCATCTTCGTCGTCTGGGAGCTCACCGAACGGCACCCGGTAGTCGACCTGACGCTGTTCAAGCGCCGCAACTTCTGGACCGGTACACTCGCCATGTCACTCGGCTACGGCGCCTTTTTCGGCAATGTCGTGCTGCTTCCACTTTGGCTCCAGCAATACATGGGTTATACCGCGACCCTGGCGGGCATGGTGCTAGCGCCGGTAGGAATCTTCGCGATTCTGCTCACGCCGCTGGTCGGCCGCTACATCGACAAAGTAGATCCCCGCTGGTTTGCCACCGGCGCCTTCGCGGTACTGGCCTTGGTGCTGGCCATGCGTTCGCACTTCAACACCGATGCCGACTTTGCGACCTTGATGGTGCCGACGATTGTCCAGGGAATCGCGCTGGCGGTGTTCTTCATCCCGCTCATCACCATGGCTCTATCAGGGCTTGCGCCGTCGCGCATCCCGGCAGCTTCCGGATTGTTCAATTTCGCCCGCATCACGGCAGGCTCCTTCGGCACCTCGATCGCCACCACGCTCTGGGACCGGCGTGCGAGCCTGCATCATGCGCAACTCGTCGAGCAGGTGACCCCCTACAACCCGTCGTCGGCGCAGGCATTCGCAAACCTGCATGCGAACGGCCTCGATACGGCGCAGAGCGCGGCGTTGATGAACCGGCTGATCGATCAGCAGGCATCCATGCTTTCGGCCAACGACATCTTTCTGGCTTCGGCGCTGCTGTTCCTGTTGCTGATCGGTGTGGTCTGGCTCGCCCGCCCGCTCAAACGCGGCGCCGCCGTGGACGCGGCGGCCGGCGCGCATTAACCCCCGGGGTTCGGGACCGAAAACCTACAACCGGTGACTGCGGTCGTCGCGGAAACCGACGAGTTCGTTGTCGAGGCCGCGCGTCAAGGCGAGCACCTTGAACAGCTCTCCCATCTCCGCCGGTGAGGTGAGCTTGTGCACCGCGCCTGCCGCGCGCAGATACGCCGCCGATTCCGGATCGCCGCAGCGCGCGAGTGCGTCGAGCACGCCGCAGGCAAGGAGAAACTGCGCCTGGCTCGCGAAGCCGGCGACTGTCATGCCCCCGGCGACGCCGGCGCGCGCCACGGCACTGAAATCGACATGCGCGCTCATGTCGCTCAACCCCGGGCAGAAGAACGGGTCGACCAACGCACGATGGCGATAATGGACCATCAGCGTACCGCTGTCCCTCTGCGGATGGTAGTACTCAGCCGCGGGAAAGCCGTAGTCGACGAGGAGCATCAAGCCCCGGTCGCAGCGCTGGCCTAGGGAAGTCACCAGCGCCTCGGCTGCCGGGTTTAACTCCGAAGCATAGTCGCCGCCTGGCGGGAAGCGCGATTGCGCCATGTTGCGCAGCACGCCGCCTGCGAGCGGGCGGTCGCAGAACACGAGACCCGCGTTCGCGTCCATCGTCACCCCGCGCTCGAACCATTCGCCGTCGCGCCGTGCCACCAGGTGCGCCGGAACGGCGTCGAGGACTTCGTTGGCGATAACGGCACCGCTCCACCGCTCGGGAAGGGCGTCGATCCATGCCACTCGCGGCATGAGCGAGGGGATTCGCGTGGCCAATTGCCCACGCTGCCTTTCGCGCAGATCGGGACTCACCTCGAGCAGCAGGTAGCGCGCCGGCAGGGCACGCTGCTCCGCCAGCGTCGTCAGGACGTCGGCTGCGAGACGACCGCTGCCGGGCCCCAGCTCGACGATCTCGCCGTCGGCAACCTGCGCGAGCACTTGCGCGAGTTGCGCCGAAAGCGCGCGCCCAAACAGCGGTGTGAGCTCAGGCGCGGTCACGAAGTCACCCGAGACGCCGAGCTTGTGCGCGCCGGCCGCGTAGTATCCGAGGCCGGGCGCGTAGAGCACCGCGTGCATGTAATCGGCAAACGAAATCCAGCCCTCCGCCTCGGCGATGGCATGCACAAGATGTGCAACAAGGCGATCGCTGTGCCCGCGCTCCGCTGGAGACAGTGGCGGAAAGCCGCCCGGACGGGTGTCGAGTGGAGCCGTGGACATCGATGTGCTAGATTGGCAGGTCGAGGGGAGTGTAGCCGGAGCGCCACGTGCAGGGCAAAGTCGTCTTGATCACGGGAGGGGCCAAGCGCCTCGGCGCCACCATCTGCCGCCGGTTGCACGTCGCCGGCGCCAACCTGATGCTGCACTATCGTGCCTCAGCCGGCGAAGCGCGGCTGCTGCAGGCGGAGCTCAATCACCAGCGCAAGGACTCGGTGGCACTGATCCAGGCGGATCTCCTCGATCTCGGCAAGCTGCCCTCGCTGATCGACCAGACGGTTCAAATCTTCGGCCGCCTTGATGCGCTGGTCAACAACGCGGCGAGCTTTTATCCCACGCCCGTCGGCGAAATCACCGCCGATGATTGGGAGACGCTTATTGGCGCCAATCTTCGCGCGCCGCTGTTCATCGCCCAGGCCGCCGCGCCGGCGCTCAAGAAGGCTCAGGGAGCGATTGTCAACATTACCGACATCCATGCCGAGCGGCCGCTCAAGAACTACTTGCTTTACAGCGTCGCCAAAGCGGGGCTTGTCGGACTGACACGTTCACTTGCGCGCGAACTTGCGCCCGAGGTTCGCGTCAACGCGGTCGCGCCGGGGCCGATCCTCTGGCCCGATGACGATACGTTCGACGAGTTGTCACGCCAGAGGATCATTTCGCACACGCCGCTGAAACGCGAGGGCACTCCGGAAGACATCGCCAGGGCGGTGCATTTTCTGCTCGCCGAAGCAACGTACGTGACCGGCGAGACGATCAATGTCGATGGAGGGAGGCACGTCGCGCTTTGAGCGGCGGGGCCAGACCGGCACGCCGGGGGAATCGGCAGCCGGCGGCAATCCCGAAGCTGCGTGTCTCGCCACGCCGCGGAAGCGCCGCCGTTTCGGAGTCGACGTCGCGCGTCCGGCCCGGCTGCAGCCCGTGCGTCACCCCGATTCGCCTGCCGAGGGCGACGGCAGTACACGCCCCCTTCGTCGCGCGACCAGCGCGGCCAAGCGCTCAAGATAGGGATCGACGACACCGTGCGTGATGAGCGCAACGCGAGTGCGCTCCAGGTAATCGGCCGAAGAACCGAACGCACCTGCTGCGCTGGCAATAACCTCCGCCTGTTCTCCGAGGGTGAGCTTGCCCGTGTATTGCCGGTGGGTGCGATCGACGACGAATGCCAGCGCCACGAGTGGTGATTGTCGGCGGCGTACGGTAACCCAAAGCGGCTGATACGCGCCGAGTACCATCTCCCGCCGCCAGAGGAGCAACAGCTCATCTTTCGCGACGCGCGCCGGCAGTTGGTAGACCACGCCCTGACAGGAACCGCCGCGGTCCAGGCCGAGCACCAATCCCGGTTGCGTGGAGGTACCGCGCGAAGCGAGGGACCAGAGGCAGAAACGCCGGTGTCGGCCGCTGAGCGTCGCGGGCTGCGCGTCTTCAAACGGAAACAGTGGATTCCACAACAGCGAGCCGTACGCGAACACCCACCACGAAGAGCCGAGCGGCTTGCGTTTCAATGTCGTGGCCAGGGAGGCGGCAAGCTCTTCGTCGGTGAGCGCGTGTCTTGGGTCCAGCGCCGCCGCATAAACGGCGCGCATGCGCCCTTCCTCGAGATCGCGACGTGACAGGGTCACGGCTCGGGCTCGACTTGGCGGATCTGCTGTACCAATTCGACCTTGTCCCGCCGTCGTTTCGCCGCCGTCGACTTGCCGTGCGCGCCGCCCTTGCCGAGCAGGGGCGAGCGCACGACCGGATTGCGGGGCCTGGAAGGCGCGCGCGGCTTGGCGCGCTTCACACCAGACCCACAAACGGCGCGCGCGCCTCACACCACCGCGCGACGGCGAGCAGGTGCTCGTCGCCGCCGGCGATCGCAGCAAGCTGCAGACCCAGCGGCAGGCCGTTGGCCGCAGCTGCGATCGGCAGGCAGACGGCGGGAAACCCGAGCAGGGACCAGAGCGTGCAACAAGCCGGATCGCCGGTCTGGGTGAGATCGGCCGGGGCGACCGACGGTGCCGGCGGGCAAGCGACGGCATCGAACGGCGCCAGCCATTCGGTCGCCGCGGCGATCAGGACGTCGCGGCGCGCCAGCGACGCAGAATAAGCGGCGGTGTCGATTTCCCGCCCCTCGTCGAGCGCGGCGTTGAGCTTGACTGACAGGCGTCCCCGGTCGCGCGCCTGCAACTCGCCGATCTGCTGCACCGCTTCGTAAAACATGATCGTGCGATGGACGCGCTGGGCGTCGGACCAAGCCTCGGGCAGCGCGACGGTCGTGACCATCGCCCCGGAGTCGCGCAAGCTCGCCATCGCTGCCAGCATGGCGCGTTCCTGTTCGGTACCCGTGCCGACCCAGGGGAACCCGGGGAGTAACGCAAGCCGGGGCGGATGCGCCTTCGCCGCTGCCTCGCTTTGGATGCGGCCGGGATCAGCCAGACACGATGCGAGCAAGGCACAATCCGCAACGTTGCGGGCGAAGACGCCGAGCGTATCGAACGTCGGGCTGAATAGGTTGACTCCCTCGAAGGGCAGCGCGTCGATCGTCGGCTTGAAACCGACGACGCCGCAATATGCCGCCGGTCGGATCACCGAACCGTTGGTCTGGGTGCCAATCGCCGCCGCAACCTGCCCCAGCGCCACCGCGGCGGCGGAGCCAGAAGACGAGCCGCCAGGCGTGTGTGCTGCGCTCCAGGGATTGCGCGTCTTGCCCGGATGCATGAAGGCGAATTCGGTGGTCACCGTCTTGCCGAGAACGAATCCGCCCGCCCGACGCAGGCGGCGGACGCATTCGGCTTCGTACATGGGCTGCGCCCCCGCATAGATCGGCGAGCCCAGCTGGGTCGGTTGGTCAACTGTCGCAACAATATCCTTGACACCGATGCCAACGCCTGCGAGCGATCCGGTTGCCGCACCGGCCTCGCGTTCGACATCGGATTTGCGCGCCGCCGCGAGCGCCGCATCGGCATCGAGGTACGCCCACGCCTGCACATTGGCGTCGGTCGCGGCAATACGCTCGAGCAACGCACGCGTCAAGGTTGCGCTGGTGATCGTGCCCGAACGCAATGCGGCGAGTGCATCGGTCAGGGACAGCGCATGCAAAGGCACACTCATGGCGTCGCGCGCGCCAGCGTGCGTGACACCGCCGCGGTGCCGGACGGGGACGCCGGCGGCAGAAACAGTGCCTGCAGATCGTTGAGAAAGCGCCGGCCCAGCGGCGTCGGCCGAACCCGTCGGTGGTCGCGCACAAGAAGACCACGGCGTTCGGCTTCGTCGATATCGCGCTGCACGATCGCGAGTGTGAATCCAGTTCGCTCCGCAAACTGGGTGATGGGAAAACCGTCGGTCAGCCGCAACGCATTGAGCATGAACTCGAAGCCGACGTCGCCGCGCGGAATCTCCCGCTCTTCGGCAAGTGGCGCGCCGCGTGCAACCGCTTCGAGATACTGCTGCGGCTGCTTAGGGCGAATCTGGCGCACGATGCGCTGGGGAAACGAGAGCTTGGAGTGTGCTCCCGCGCCAATGCCGAGGTAATCGCCGAATTGCCAGTAGTTGAGATTGTGTCTGCATTCGCGGCCGGTCCTCGCGAAGGCGGAGGTCTCGTAGTGCCGATATCCTGCCTTGGCGAGCGCATCCTCGAGCTCGTCCTCGATCGCAGCCGACGTGTCGTCATCGGGCAACGGCGGCGGATGGCGGTGAAATAACGTGTTCGGCTCGATGGTCAGATGGTAGAAAGACAGATGTGGCGGCGAGAGTTCCAGTGCCGCCGCTACGTCGGTGCGCGCATCGTCCTGTGTCTGCCCCGGCAGCGCATACATGAGGTCCAGATTGACGTTGTCGAAGATTTCGAGCGCCGCAGCTGCGGCAGCGCGCGCCTCGCGCTCGTCGTGCACGCGTCCGAGCGCTGCCAGATGGCGAGGATTGAAGCTTTGCACGCCAAGCGACAGGCGATTGACGCCCGCGGCTCTGAAGCCCGCGAACTTCAGCCGCTCGAACGTTCCGGGGTTCGCTTCCAGCGTCACCTCGGCATCAGGTGAAAGCGGAACACGGGCGCGGATCGCCGCCAGGATGCGATCGATTGCTACCGCTGCAAACAGGCTCGGGGTGCCGCCGCCGAAAAAAACCGAAACGACGCGTCGTCCCCAGATGGAGGGCAGCGCCAATTCGAGGTCGGCGATCAGCGCGTCAACGTACCGGGTCTCCGGCAATGTGCCGCGCTGCTCGTGTGAATTGAAATCACAGTACGGGCACTTGCGGATACACCAGGGAATATGCACGTAGAGCGCGAGCGGGGGAAGCGCGGCGAAGTGCGGCGTCGAAGGTGGGCTCAGGGCGACGTTCTGGATTGCCACTATGCCTCCATGCCGATCTGCGCAATCAGCGCCCGCATCGCTTTACCCCGGTGCGAGCGCTCGTTTTTCTGCGCCAAAGGCAACTCGGCGCTGGTCATGCCGCTCTCCGCGTCGAGAAAGTGCGGATCGTAACCGAATCCTCCCCGGCCTCTGGCCTCATCGATGATTGTTCCCTCCCACCGCCCTTCGGCAAGGATTGGCTCCGGATCATCTGCGTGTCGGAGCAGCACGAGCAGGCAGTAGTAATGTGCGCGGCGGTCGGCAACCCCTGCAAGATCGGCGATGAGCTTCGCGTTGTTGCGCCGATCGGACCTTGGAGTCCCCGCGTAGCGCGCCGATTGAACACCAGGGGCGCCGAAAAGTGCGGCGACGCATACCCCGGAATCGTCAGCGAGCGCGGGCAGTCGGCAAAGCCGGCTCGCGTGTCGCGCTTTCGCAAGCGCATTCTCGACAAAGGTCGCATGGGGCTCGTCGACCGCGGAGATGCCCAACTCCGCCTGGGGCACGACCTCGATGCGAAGCGGCGAGAAGAGGCGACGGAATTCGCGCAGCTTGCCTTCGTTGCCGGAGGCAAGGACGAGGCGGGGAAAAGGCGGCACGGTGACACTCTAAACGGGCTCATTACGCCCCGAGCGAGCGCTTCTGCACCGCGACCAGCTCGCGTATGCCGTGCCCCGCGAGCGCCACGAGCGCATCCAGCTCGGGCCGCGTGAACGGCGCGGCTTCGGCGGTTCCCTGTATTTCGACGAAGCCACCACTGCCGGTCATGACGACGTTCATATCGGTGCTGCAGCCTGCGTCCTCGGCGTAATCGAGATCGAGGGTCGGCACACCATCGACGATTCCCACCGAAACCGCGGCAACCGCATCGGAGATCGGCTCGCCGCTGAATACGCCCTGCATCCTGCCCCAAGCGATCGCGTCGCACACCGCAACCCAGGCGCCCGTGATCGCCGCACAACGGGTTCCCCCATCGGCCTGGATGACGTCGCAATCCACGCGGATCGTGCGTTCGCCCATTTGCGCGAGGTCGGCTATCGCGCGCAGGCTGCGGCCAATCAGCCGCTGTATTTCCTGCGTCCGCCCGGATTGCTTGCCTTCGGCGGCCTCCCGCCGCGCGCGCGTGCTGGTTGCGCGCGGCAGCATGCCGTATTCCGCGGTGAGCCACCCTTTTCCCTGGCCCTTGAGAAAGGGCGGTACGCCCGCTTCGACGCTTGCGGTGCACACCACGCGCGTGTCTCCGCATTCGATCAGCACCGAACCCTCGGCATGCCGCGTGTAATGACGGGTGATGCGGACCGCCCGCAGCTCATCGCCGCGTCGGCCTGAGGCGCGAACGCTCATCGCGTGTTTCCGTCCATCCGAAATGCCGATTATAACGGTCGCTGCCAGCAGATCACCGGCGTGGGGTTCACCGCGCCCGCCGTGTCTGCCACCAGGCGGCGGTAGCGGCCAGTCCTTCGTCGACCGAGCGTGGCGGCGACCACCCGGTCAGCTGGCGAAAACGAGAGTCATCGACCTCGAGCGAGTCGAGTAGCCGGCCTACGTCGCTGCCGCGGCCGATCAACGCCGCGGTGCCGCGCAGAAACGTCGCCGGAACGTGGAACAGTCGCGGCTGCACGCGCAGCGCACGCGCGAGCCGGATGGCGAGTTCGGTGGTCGACACCACCTCGGCATCGGCGATCGGCAGCGCCTCGTCCGGCCGACTCGGCATAACGAGCGCTGCTTCGATCGCGCTTACCGCGTTGCCGACATAGAGCAGGCTGCGCCGGTTGCGGATGCCGGCGAGCGGCAAGCGCCTCCCGGCGGCGAGCGCCGCGAGCAGGGTGAGAAAATTGCCCTTGACCTCCGGACCATAGGTCAGCGGCAGGCGCAGAACGATCGCGTTCATCCCATGCGCGCGGCAGATTTCACCGAGCACGCTTTCGGCCTCGGCCTTGCTGCGGGCATAGGCGCTCTGCGGCGCGGCCAAGTCGCCGACAGCGAACGGCCGGCCGGGCGCACTCGCTTCCCCGTACACCTTGACGCTGCTCGCGAAGACGATGCGGCGCACGCCCGCCCGGGCTGCGGCCTCGGCCAGGCGCCGTGTGACATGCACGTTGGCAACAATGAAAGGCGTCGGCCTGTCGGCCGCACGACCGGCTGGAACATGCGCGCGGCCGGCCAGGTGCACGATCGCGTCCACGCCCTGCACGATGTCCTGCCAGTCGGCGGCAGCGAAGTCGCCGAGCGCCACGGCGACACCGCGCCGACTGTCGTCCGGCGCCGCCGCTCGCACCACAGGCACGTAATCGACGTCCGCTGCAGCGAGCCGCGTGCACAGCGCGCGGCCGATGAATCCGCCCGCGCCCGTCACCAGAACTTTGCCTGCAAACGGTGCGGTCAAGCCCATCTCCAGCCATGCTTGTTGTAAAACCGCACCGCACTCCGGGTGAAAATGAAGACGTGGCGCCAGCCCTTGCGCGACGCGCCGCCCCCGTGATGGACGACGCGCACAGTCGGCACGTACGCGCTCGTCGTCACGCGGTTTAGCCGCACGCTCCAGTCGAAGTCCTCGAAGTAGAGGAAGTAACGCGGATCGAAACCGCCGGTGGCTTCAATGGCTTTGCGTCGCACCAGCATGAAGCAACCGCTCATCATGGGCACCGGCGATACGGTTTCACCGCTGCCGATGGTATCGCGCATCTCGTAGCTCTCGAGGCGCCTGAAAAACAGTCGGCGCGACAAGGTCGGTGCAAGACCCCGGAGCGCGAGGTCGAGCACGGCAGGGTAGCGCTTGCACAGGAATTCAGGCGCGCCGTCGGGAGTGAAGACCGCGGGTGCGAGGACGCCTACTTCGGGACTTGCGTTGAGGAACTTCAACCCCTCGGTCAACGCATCGGGCGCCAGCTCGACATCGGGATTGAGCACAAGATGGTGATGTGTATTCCCACCGTGCATAACCAGGTTGTGCGCGCTGCCATAACCGATGTTAGCGTGACGATGCAGATAATTCATGGTCACGCCGGAGTCCTTGAATCCCGCCTCGCCGAGAGCAATGACGGCCTCGGCCGTCTGCCGCGACCCGGTGTTGTCGACCAGTACAACGTTGGCGACGCGCAGAAAGCCGCTGTCCTGCGCGTCTCGCAGCGCCGTCGCGAGCGCCGCAAGACAGCGCTCGAGAAGCACGAGGTCCGGCTTATACGTGACGATGCTGACCGTCAGCGTTACAGGAGTCAAGGCCAAGGGCGGAAATCGCAGGCTGGGTTAGAATCGTCGTTGATTGCCGCGCTTGCGTCAATCGCTGGCCGGACTGCGTCGACCCCATGAGCGCGAATCCCGAACTCCACTACGCTGTGTCGGATCTGCGCGCATTCGCGCGCACGCTGCTCGAGCGCGCGAAGATGCGCGGCGACATGGCCCGCGACGTCGCTGACGTGCTCGTCGATGGCGATCTGCTCGGGCACACCACGCACGGCCTCGCCCTGCTTGCGCCTTATCTCGACGAGCTTGTGCACGACCGGATGGCACGGAGCGGCGAACCGACGATCATCTCGCGTCGGCGCGCTGTCCAGACTTGGGACGGTGAACGGCTTCCCGGCCCCTGGCTGACGCTGCGCGCGCTCGAGGCAGCCGCCGCCATGGCGCGGGAGTGTGGCACGGGCACCGTCGTAGTCCGGCATTCGCATCACATCGCCTGTCTTGCCGCATACCTGAAGCGCGCCACCGACCAGGGCCTGGTCGCCCTGATCGAGAGCTCGGACCCCGCTGTCGCCGCGGTGGCTCCGCACGGCGGCTTGACGCCCTTCATCACCCCGAATCCCATAGCCGCAGGCCTGCCCACGTCCGGCGATCCGATCCTCGTCGACGTGTCGACCTCGATCACGAGCATGGGTTATGCGCGCCAGCAGATGCTCGCCGCAAGAATGCTTCCCGGCGAGTGGCTCATCGACGCCGAGGGCAAGCCGACAGCGGATCCGAGCGCGCTTTTCAAGGAGCCCAAGGGCGCCCTGTTGCCGCTCGGGGGTCTCGACGCGGGCCACAAGGGTTTTGCCCTGGCGCTGTTGATCGAGGCACTGACCGCCGGGCTGGCCGGCCATGGGCGCGCCGATCCTCCAGCCGGCTGGGGCGGCACCGTTTACGTGCACGTCGTTGATCCCGAGGCATTCAGCGGATTGAGTGCATTTACGCGGCAACTCGACTTCATTTCCGGCGCCGCGCGCGGGGCCAAGCCGCGACGCGCCGGAGAACCGGTGCGGCTGCCAGGCGAGCGTGGATTGCAGCGCTATCGGGACGGGCTTGCGCGCGGGGTCGCCCTATATCCGACGATCCTTCCCGCGCTGGTCCCCTGGGCGAAAAAGTACGACCTCGCGCCGCCGCTTCCGATTTCGTCGTAGTTGCGAATTCGCGCTCCAGGCGCCTTTCGCTCCCTGCACGAACCCATAGGTCACGCGCGGAATCCCGGCAAGATCGCGTGCCGAAGCGACATCACGCAGTCCCGACGCGCGCAACAGCGCTTGCACCGCAGCCGCTTGATCATGGCCGTGCTCGAGGGCAAGCGCAGCACCGGGTGCGAGGTACCCCGGCGCGCCAGCGACGATGATGCGCATCGCGTCGAGCCCGTCGTTGCCGGATGCAAGTGCGGCGGCCGGTTCGAAGCGCAAATCGCCGCGCCGGAGATGCGCGTCCTCTTCGGCCACGTAGGGCGGATTGGCGAGGATCAATGCGAAGCGATCGGACGGCACACGCGCAAACCAATCGGATTGAAGGAAGCTGGCGTTGGGGATAGCCAGGCGCTCGCCGTTGCGGCGGGCGAGGGCAATCGCCGCAGCCGAAACATCGGCGCCGACGACCGCACTGCGCGGTCGCCGGGATGCAACCGCCAGGGTGACCGCGCCCGATCCGCAGCCAAGGTCGAGCACACGCGCCGGCGCATCCTTGTCTAGCCAAGTCAGGGCCAGCTCGACCAAAAGCTCGGTTTCCGGCCGCGGAATGAGGACATCAGGCGTGATTTCGAGATCGAGACCGAAGAATTCGCGCCGGCCGGTGAGATAGGCCACCGGTTCGCCTTCACGTCGCCGGCGCGCCAGTGCGTCGAACGCAAGCGCCTGCTCGCGGGTAAGCGGCGCATCGCGGTGCGCCGCGAGCCACGCCCGGTCGCAATCAAGAACGTGCGCCAGCAAGAGCTTGGCCTCGAACGGCACGAGGCCGCTCATCGCCAGCGCGGCGGAAACAGTCGCCGCAGTCATCGGCGCTTCATTCCGTGCAGGGGGCCTCCCGTCAACGCGCCACGATCGACCGCTATCAGCTCTCGCCGGCGACGAACAACCGCAGATCGCGATCGTAATAGTGGCCCCACCCGGCGTCGTTCATGCCCGCCTTCAGCAACACGCGCTGTGAGGCTGTGTTGCCGGGGTTGGTCAAACCGATGACGCGATAAAGCCCCAGGACTTCGAAGGCATAGCGTATCAGCTCGCTCGCGCCTTCGGTCGCGTAGCCGTATCCCCAGGCTTGCGGCAGCAGCCGGTAACCCAGTTCGATCTCGACGGTCTGCGGCACGTATTTCAAGCAGAACCAGCCGATGAACTCGCCGCTCTCGCGCTCCGCTGCCGGCCAGATCCCGAGGCCAGGGTAGTTACGATAATGGCCAGCCGCCCGCGCCAGCGCCACGGCGACCGATTCCCGCGTTCGCACGGAGCCATCGCCGATGTAACGCATCACACGCGGGTCGCTATGCAAGCGATAGAGGTTGTCGGCGTCGTCGGCACGGAATTCGCGCAGCGACAGGCGCGGCGTCTCGAGAAACGCTTTCACGGGCTTTCGCCCAAGGCCGCGAGCTGTTCGGCCTGAAACTCCTGCGCCAGCGCCCGCGTAAGCTCGAACAGGTCGCCGTCCATGATTTGGTCGATCTTGTAGAGCGTAAGGTTGATGCGATGGTCGGTGACGCGGCCCTGAGGAAAATTATAAGTCCGGATACGCTCGCTGCGATCACCGCTGCCGATCAGCGACTTCCGCGTCGCAGCCTCCTTCTGCTGCCGCTCTTGACGTTCGCGGTCGAGCAGGCGTGAGGCCAGCACCGCCATCGCCTGCGCACGGTTGCGATGTTGAGACCGATCATCCTGGCATTCAACGACAATTCCCGTTGGCAAATGCGTCACACGCACCGCGGAATCGGTCTTGTTGACGTGCTGACCGCCGGCGCCGGAGGCACGAAAGGTGTCGATGCGGATGTCTGCCGGGTTGATCGCGATGTCCGCGATCGGATCGGCCTCCGGCAGCACCGCAACCGTGCATGCGGAAGTGTGGATGCGTCCCTGCGCCTCGGTTTCAGGCACCCGCTGCACACGATGCCCGCCTGACTCGAACTTGAGCTTCGAATAGACACCTTGGCCGGCGATGCGCGCGATGACCTCCTTGAAACCGCCCATGTCGCCGGCGCTCTCCGAGATGATCTCAACCTGCCAGTGATTGCGCTCGCCGAAGCGTGCGTACATGCGGAATAGGTCGCCGGCGAACAACGCCGATTCGTCCCCGCCGGTACCAGCGCGGATCTCGAGGAAAACATTGCGCTCGTCGTTGGGATCCCTGGGCAGCAGGACACGCTGCAGCTCCTCTTCGAGGCGCTCCATCGCCGCTTTCGTCTCCTTTGCCTCGGCTTCGGCGAGCATTTTCAGTTCCGGATCAGCAAGGAGCTCGCGAGCGTTGGCGAGCTCGCGTTCAGCTTGCTGCCAATCGCGGTACAGCGCGACCACGGGGTCGATCTCCGCGTGCTCGCGCGACAACGCGCGATAACGGTCAAGATCGCGGGTGACATCTGGCGCGGCCAGCAGGCCGTCCAGCTCTTCGCGCCGGGCGACAAGCTGTGTCAGCTTGGTGGACAATGACGATTTCATGCGCTGTCGTTCTTCATTTGACCACGCCGTGCTCCCCACGGATTCGGGGATAAAGACCTGACGCGCGACTTGGATGCTGCGGCTTCGGGGGGTAAAGCAGCCTTGACGGCCAGGCCCAGTCCCAACTAGTACACGCAGCCTCTAAGGCTCGTCTGGAAGGTGATAGATGCGCTGAAACAGCGCCAGCAACTCGGCGCGTTCGGCCTCACCGGCTTGGTTGAGTGCCTGCGTCGGGCCGTGCAGGAACTTGTGCGTGAGCCCACGTGCGAGCTGCTCGAGCACCTGTTCGGGCACAACGCCGTTGGCGAGTAGCCGCCGCGCGCGCTCGAGCTCCGCCGCGCGCAGCGCTTCATGATGGCCCTGCAACGCCGTGATCGTGGGCACGATCGCGCGCCCCTCGAGCCAACGCAGGAAGCTTTCGGCCTGCGCTGCGATCATCGCCTCGGCCTCGCGCACCGCGTCGACGCGGATCTGCAGGTTGTCCTTGACGATGTTGGCGAGGTCGTCGATGCTGTACAGGAACAGATCGTCGAGTTCGGACGCCTCCGGCTCCACATCCCGCGGCACCGCGAGATCGACGATGAACATCGGTACGTGGCGGCGTGTTTTGATCGCGCGCTCGAGCATGCCTTTGCCCAATATGGGCAGCGAACTTGCCGTCGAGGTAACGATGATGTCGAACTGCGCCAGACGCTCGGGCAGTTCGTTGAGCGTTATCGCCTCCGCCTGTACGCGCGATGCGAGCAGCGCGCCGCGCTCAAGCGTGCGGTTGGCGACGGTGATCGATTTAGGCTGGCGCGCGGCGAAATGCGTCGCACACAGGTCGATCATTTCACCCGCTCCGATCAGCAACAGGCGCTGGGCACCAATCGACGGAAAGATGCGCTCGGCTAGCTTGATCGCCGCTGCGGCCATCGAGATCGACGCGCTGCCGATCTCGGTTTGCGTGCGCACGTCCTTGGCCACGGCGAAGGTGCGCTGGAACAGCCGGTTGAGCACCAACCCGAGCGAGCCGGCCGACTCGGCGATCTTCACCGCCTGCTTCATCTGGCCGAGGATCTGGGGCTCGCCCAGCACCATCGAGTCGAGCCCGCTGGCGACGCGAAACGCATGCGGTACGGCCTTGTCTTGCGCCAAGGTGTAGACGTAGGGCGACAGCGATGCCTTTGGAACGCGGTGGAAATGCTCGAGCCAGTCGAGCACCGGTTCGGCGTCTCCGCCGTTGAAATACACTTCCGTGCGGTTGCAGGTCGACAGGATCGCCGCTTCCTTGACCTTCGGCTGGCCAAGCAGGTCGCGTAAGGCGGTCGGCAGCGTGTCGCCATGGAACACGACTTGCTCCCGCACCCTGAGCGGCGCGGTGGTGTGGTTGAGGCCGAGCGCGAAAAGCGGCATGTGGCGGTGCTTGCGTTGAACCCGATATTCTACCGCAGCCGTTGCAGGAAGCGGCCGCAACGGGTTGATTTCGATCCAATTCAACCGGCGCCCTACAGTGCGTTGTTACGCAGCCGGGATGGGAGTGGACGCACCGGCGATCGGCCGCTAGGCCTTGACGAAATCGCGTTTCGCGCCCAGCCAGCGTTCGAGATGCGCGCCGGCTGCGGCTGGCTCGCGCCGGAGCAGCTCGTCGGCGGCATCGCGCGCCGCTTCGAGCAGCGCCACGTCGCGCTCGAGATCGGCGAATCGGAGCAGCGGCACGCCGGACTGCCGCGCCCCGAGGAACTCGCCAGGTCCGCGGATGACCAGATCCCGGCGGGCGATCTCGAAACCGTCATGATTTTCATAGATGACCTTGAGCCGCGCCTTGGCCGTGTCCGACATCGGTTCCTCGAAGAGAAGAACGCAGACGCTCTCTTCCGCGCCGCGGCCGACGCGGCCGCGCAACTGGTGGAGTTGCGCGAGCCCGAAGCGTTCTGCGTGCTCGATGACCATCAGCGACGCATTCGGCACATCGACACCGACCTCGATAACCGTCGTCGCCACCAGCACGTCGACCTCGCCGCGCACGAACCCGTCCATAACCGCGCTCTTGGTGTCCGGCTTCATCCGTCCGTGCAACAAGCCGACTTTGAGTTCGGTGAGCGCCGCGGTCAGCTCAGCATGCAGCGCGACGGCGGTCTGCAGTTCGAGCTTCTCCGATTCTTCGATTAGAGGACAGACCCAATATACCTGCTGCCCGGCGGCGCCTAGCTTGCGCACCCGCTCGACGATTTCAGCCCGCCGGCGCTGGCTCACCAGCCGGGTTGCAACCGGCGTTCTTCCGGGAGGCATCTCGTCGATGACCGATACGTCGAGATCGGCGTAGAAGCTCATCGCCAGCGTACGCGGTATCGGCGTCGCGCTCATCATCAGCTGGTGCGCGTCGCCGATGCCTTTCTGGCGCAGCGCGAGGCGCTGCGCGACGCCGAAACGGTGCTGCTCGTCGATAATGGCCAGACCCAGTTTTGGCAGCGTTACCTCGTCCTGGAAAAGCGCGTGCGTGCCGATCGCGAACTGCGCTTCGCCGCTCTGGATCGACGCCAGCGCGCGTTTGCGCTCCTTCGCTGGCAAGCCACCAGACAGCCACGCTACGTTCAGCGGCAGGCCCTCGAGCCACGCAGCGAGCTTGCGGTAATGCTGTTCCGCCAGGATTTCCGTAGGGGCCATGAATGCCACCTGATAGCCCGACTCGATCGCCTGCAGGGCGGCCAGCGCTGCGACCACGGTCTTGCCGCTGCCGACGTCGCCTTGCAGCAGCCGCTGCATCGGATCGGCCTTGGCGAGGTCTCGTCGGATCTCTGCGATCACACGCTGCTGGGCTCGCGTCAGCCTGAAAGGCAGCCGCGCGTACAATGCGCGGGTGAGCGAGCCATCTCCGGGCAGCCGTTGCGCACGGCGGCGCGCGCGCGCGCGGCGGTGCATCTTGAGCGAAAGCTGCTGCGCGAGGAGCTCATCGAACTTCAGTCGCGCCCATGCCGGATGCGTGCGTTCGTCGAGCGCGGATTGCGATGCATCCGGCGATGGTTCATGCAGATAACGTACCGCCTGCGCGAAGCCCCATAGCCGGCGCGGCTCCCGGATCCATGGCGGCAGTGTCTCGGCCAGATACGCCGGATCACGTCCCAGCGCGCGGTATACGAGGCGGCGCAGGTCGTCCTGGGCAAGGCCCGCAGTAGTTGGGTAAACCGGCGTCAGCCGGTCCGGCAACGGCGTCCCTGGAGCGACGACATGAAAGCTCGGATGCACGATCTCGAGCCCGAAGTGGCCTTCCCGGACGTCGCCGAATGCGCGCACGCGCTTGCCGGTGGCGAGCGCTTTCTGCTGGCTGGGATAGAAGTGAAAGAAGCGCAGTACGAGCTGCGCCGGTCCCTCCTCGAGCAGGCAAACCAACTGCCGCCGCGGCCGGTAGTGGATCTCGGTGTTGGCAATGGCCGCCTCGACCTGCCAGGCTTGGCCGGCTTTAAGCGCCTGCAACGGACAGAGGTGGGTATGGTCCTCGTAGCGCAGGGGAAGATGCAGCACCAGGTCCTGCTCGCGGACAATGTCCAGGCGCGCGAGCTTGTCTGCGAGCGTGTTACCGGCCTTCGCCTCAGCCGTCTTCTTTGCCTTGGCCATGCGCGAGGACGGAACCCCCCGGTCAAGCCTGCTTGAGCACAAGGATGCCGTCGACCTCGACGCGTGCGCCCTTGGGCAGCCCCGCCACTTGGTACGTCGCGCGTGCTGGATAGGGCGGCGAAAAAAAGCCGGCCATGATGTCGTTCACGCGCGCAAAGTCGCTTATGTCGGCGAGCAGCAGCGTTACCTTGACCATGTCGTCCAGGGTTCCGCCCGCCGCAGCGGCGACCGCCTGCAGATTGGTGAATACCTGGCGTGCCTGCGCCTCAGTCCCTTCGCGCAAGACGCCGGTCGCCGGATCGAGTCCGATCTGACCGGATAGGAAGACCGTCTCGCCGACGCGAATCGCCTGCGAATAGGGCCCGATCGCCGCGGGCGCCGCGCTGCTGTGGATCGCCTGTCTGCTCATAAGACCCTCCTCGCGGCCAATTTACCACGGCGGGCAGATGCGTCCGCGATCAGTGCTCGACTTCTTCCCCCGCCTCGATCCAGGCGTCGATCCCTCCAAGCAGCGGCCGGATGCGCTTGAAGCCGACCTTGCGCAGCTTCTCCGCGACCTTCACCGCCGTGGCCTCGTTCGGGCAGGCACAGTAGACGATCACCTCGCCCTCGATGGGCACGTCTTTCAAACCCTCGGCGATCCTTTTCATGTCAATCGCGC
Organism: Casimicrobiaceae bacterium; assembly: GCA_035939595.1. Classification (GTDB taxonomy): domain Bacteria; phylum Pseudomonadota; class Gammaproteobacteria; order Burkholderiales; family Casimicrobiaceae; genus PALSA-1003. Next base: position 1,222 of record DASZFQ010000128.1, on the reverse strand, counting down.
GCGCGCCCGGAATGCGGCCGGTGGCGGCCTGCGTCAGTGGAGAACGCACGTCGACGAGCGCCTGCACTTTTTGCGTCTCGATGAGGCTGCGCAGCTCCTGCACGGTAACGCGATCCATCCGCAGCTGCTTGATGAACAGGTGGCGACGCAGCCACTTGCTGAGAATCCACAGCGCCAACGCCGCCACGATCAGGATCAATCCGTACTCGCCCAGCGCGGAGAGCTTCATCATCACCGCACCGACAGCATCGTGGAACACGTAGCCGAGTCCCACGCCAACGCCAACCCATAGCGCGGCGCCGACCATGTCGAAGGCGACGAACTTCGCGTAATTCAGGCGGATGGCGCCGGCAAGCGCTGTGGCCACCGATGCAAACCCAGGCACGAACTTGGCGAACAGCATCGACGACGGGCCGAAACGCTGAAAAATCGACTCCGTCTGCCGAACGCAGGTGTCCTGCGACAGCGACACACGGCACAGCGTGCTCAGGATGCGCATGCCAAACCTGCGCCCGGCGGCGTACCACCCGGTGTCGGCGATCAGAGCGCCCGCCACGCCAACCCCGACCAGTTCATACACCGGGGCCCCGCCCATGGCAGCGAGTGCGCCGGCGACCATTAGCGTCGGGTAAGCCGGCAAAGGCAAGCCGGCCTGCAACGCGAGCACGTTCAGGAAAACAAAGCCCACGCCGTATTGGTGAATGAGTGCCATCAGCTGGTTCAAGGAAGCACCCTGCAAGAATGAGTATCGGTCCGGGTGTTATTGGGGCGGCCCATCGCGACGTCAAGACCAAAACCGATAACATCGGGCTATGAGCTCAGAGCGCTGCGCTTGAGCAACACGAAGGCCGCGTGATGCAAGAGTTTACGCCGGAGACCCATCTGGCTATAATTTCGACGCGCCGGGGACGTAGCTCAGCTGGGAGAGCGTCGCGTTCGCAATGCGAAGGTCGAGGGTTCGATCCCCTTCGTCTCCACCACATGAACTTCCAAAGCCGTCCGGTGAAATCCGACGGCCTTTTCTTTTCCCTCTGTAACCGACAACATAACGTCCGAAGATGTCCAAGTCAATTTGTTGACATCTGGGCAAACTCGGGGGTAATTTTGGGGGTAAGTTATCCTAGACACTCATAGACTACCCCCAATGCCCCTATCCGACACAGCGGCACGAAACGCCAAACCAGCGAAGAAAGCCCAGAAGCTGTTCGACGGCGGTGGCATG
>DASZFQ010000127.1:0-37601 GCA_035939595.1 Casimicrobiaceae bacterium | reverse complement strand
GCGACATTACGCCAGAGGTCATGAAGCACACCTTGGTGCAATTGGAATCCGCACCGCTGAGGACCCTTGACGCCGTCCAACTTGGCTGTGCAATCGCCTACGCGCCCACGTTGTTCGATTCGGCCGACACGCGCCAACTCCGGGCCGCCCGCCGCGTTGGCCTGACGGTGCGCGCAGTGTAGAAGACAGGCCCGGGTTCGATCGCGGCAGGCAGGGGTAGACGCGCGCAAATCCCGCACCCTGACAGGTCTTCGTAATGCCCAGCCAAGCCTTGCGATCCCCTGCGATTTCGGCGAGGTGATCAATGTAAGCAATCAGCTTGCGCCGGGAGCTCGGAGTAGGCCAAGGCTCAGCATCGCGTGCTCGATCGCGATCAACTGGTCTCTGAATCGCGTGTTTCACAACAGGGGACAGCGCCAGGCGTGCTGGTTCTTTCTGGAACTACTCCATTACCTCAACCATCGTGGGTCTAGCGGCCGGTTTGCTGATTGATTTCACGCGCAAAAATATCCGTGGTCAAAGCCGCTTGAAAGATCGATCCCGGGCCGCACTGCCATAGATGAAACGATAATGACCTCCCGGCGTCTGAAGGTACTTTTCATTACCAATTGGTATCCGAGCCGCGAGGAGCCGCTGAAGGCGATCTGGGTCCGCGAGTACGCCAAAGCGGTGCGCCTCCATCACGATGTGGCCGTGCTCCATTGTGTGGCGCCCAAGGCCAAGCTCGGTAAGCTCTGGCGGATCAAGTCTGAGGACGACGAAGATCTGCGGGAAGGTATTCCGACCTACCGAATGTGTTATCGGCGTTCACCAATTCCCAGGACTACGTATTTGATCTATCTGTGGAGTGTCTTCCAGGTCGTCAAGCAGATAGCCCGTGAAGGATTTCGCCCGGATATGATTCATGTGCATGTCTATGACGCCGGGGCGCCCGCGGTCTTTATCGCCAAACTCAACCGGATCCCCGTCGTAGTGGCTGAACACTTTTCCGTTTTTCCCAGGCGGTTGCTCGGTCGCATTGATCTCGCCAAAGCCTGGCTGGCGTTTCGATGGGCCGATAGGGTCCTTCCGGTTAGTCGTGCCCTACAACATGCGATCGAACGGTATGGTTTGCGTGCGCGCTTTAAAGTGATACCCAATGTGGTCGACACCAGGCTGTTCTTTCCTCCCCTGGAGGTGCGAAATGGATCAGGCGTCAAACGGATAGTGTTTGTAGGGCAGCTTGCGCCGATCAAAGGTATTCACTATCTCCTCAAAGCCACCGCCCACTTGCGCAACAAGCGGGATGACTGGCATCTGGACATCGTGGGAGACGGAAAGGAACGGGTTGAGTATGAACGCCTGACGGCGGACTTGAAGCTTGGCGACATGGCAACCTTCCATGGCTCCAGAAGCAGGCGGGAAGTGGCGGAGTTCCTGCGTCGGGCTGATCTGTTCGTGCTCCCCAGCCTCGTCGAAACATTTTCCGTTCCGGCCGCCGAAGCGTTGGCGTGTGGTACACCCGTCCTGTCCACGCGCTGCGGAGGACCGGAGGAGTTCATAGTCGAAGACGTCGGCTTCTTGGTGCCCTGCGGAGATGCTGACGCTCTGTTTCAGGGGCTGGACCAGATGCTCAACAACCTGCACCTTTACTCGCGGCAACGGATTTCCCAATTTGCGAGGGAACGCTTTTCGCCAGAAGTCGTTGGTGCGCAATTGCACGCTGTTTACCAATCTTTGATAAGGTCCGGCTGATCGGGATTGCTCCGGCGACTCTCATAGAAAAAGCCGGCGCAGTTTGCCACTTGCGTAACCGCCATCAAGGCCGCGATTGCCGGTGTCCGGAGCAGGCGCTCCTGCGCGAACGGAGCCATCGCTAACTGCAGGTAGAATTTCCAGTCTGGCCGGAAGCGTGGGTGACCATACCGCTCGCGAAGACGGTGAAAGCGCCAGGCGCCGCGTCCGTATCCGAAGTGCTGCCACCATAAGCGGCGCAGGTTGAGCGGATGCGCATGGAACACGATGGCCTCCGGCGCGTAGGTGATGGGGTGTCCATTGCGCAACCAGCGGTCGCACAGCTCGCGGTCCTCCGACGTCGTGAATGTGATGTCGAAACCACCGATAGCCCCGAAGTGGTCCGCTGCCAGTGCCAGGTTATTGCCGGCAAGAAACTGCGCCTCGCCTGGGCCCGTACCGTTGAAATGGCGGTACGCAACGTCAACGATAAGCTGACTGGTCGCCGCGTACGGATTCTGAGCGAGTGCGTTTATCGTCCGCCCCCCGATGATGTGATGCGGCAGAGACGCAAATCGCGCCGCAAGCGCCGACAGCCATTCCGACGCGGGGCGGCAGTCGTCATCGGTAAAGGCGAAGAACCTGCCGGCCGCCCGTCCGGCGCCATGGTTTCGCGCCGCAGCCGGTCCACCGTGGCCGGCCGTGACTAGGCTGACGGCAAGGCGATTGTGAAACTTTTGCACGGTGGCATCCGGCGGTGACGGACTGCCGTCGTCAACCACGATCACCTCGAACGAATCGGTGGGAAACTGCTGCCGCGCCAGCGCCTCCAGGCATCCGAGCAATTCCGCTGGACGCGAGTAGGTCGGGATGATGACCGAGAAAAACGGTCGCCGCGATGCCATCAGTCTCGATACCGGGCTTCGCGATGGAATTCTAAGCGCGCGACCTTCTCTGCGGCCCGGCCGACACCCAGGGCATAGCCAACCCCCTGACCCACGGCATCGATAACCAGCGCGAACAGCAGGGGAGCAGACACGCCCGCAGCCAGGTCGGGACGCGTACGGACGACCCCCGGTAGCAGGCGTATGAGCCGGACGAGGGGGATCAGCCACGCACCCGCGCTATATCCCGCGCGGCGCAGCGGGGGCCAATTGCGCCCGCGCTCCGCCGCATACATGCGTCCGGAGTAAAACAGGTAAGGTATCCAGCGCGACGGTTCGGTGAAATTGGTGTGGAAGGCCTTCGCGGCTGGTTCCAGATAAAGCCGATAACCCCGCGCCCGGAGGTCTTGATGGAGGTTTGACTCCGCGCCGAGCAGTGCTTCGAGGCGCTCGCCGTAACCGAGCAGAAGGTCGCGTTTGTAGGAAGTGTTGTGCCCGGGCAGCAGATCAACTTCATCAGCCCCGGGCGGATTAAACCAGGGACCGTATCCAAGGATGAAATCCGCCCAGCTAATCAGGCTCCGCGGATTGGCATTGTCCATTGCGGGACCCACTGCCGCCCAATCCCCGCGATGCGCTTCAATCAGCGCATGTGCCCAGCCCGGATCCGGAAAGCAATGGTCCTCGGTCAGCACTACGACCGGGGAGGTCGCGCTGCGGATACCCACAGTTTTTGCTTGCGCCACCGTGTGAAAAACCCCTAACTCCACGATGCGCCAGCAGCGGAAGCTCTGAAGGTCGGCGACACCCGTGCGTATTGCAGCTGCCGATGGCGCGACGATCACTACCTCGAGTGCATCGCGTGCCGTTTGCATGCGCAAAGCCCGGATGAGCTGGCGAATAGTGTCGTAGGAGTCGGGCGTCGTGACGATCACTGACATTGCGGGGGAATGCCCAACGCTCACGTGTTCCAGCGCAAAAAGCGCAGAACCATCGCCGTCTTGATTCGGCATGTCCACCTGCTTCACGGGTCGCGGCCTTCGCGTCGCGCCGCCGCGGTTGCGTGACGGTCCAAATGAAATTCAAATTCGCCAGCGCGTTGTGCCTCGGCACCCGCGCGCAAGAGGTATCCCGCCATTTCTCCGGCGGCAGCACAGGCAAGCAGAAACGTGAGCGCGGGAAGGGCTTTGGCAGGCAGCGGTGCCTGGTCCCGTTGCCAGACTTGCGCCAGGATGCGCCGCAAGCGCACGAGCGGAATGAGCGGCGCAGCGGCCGTATATACAAGCCGCCGCGTTAGCGGCCAGCGTCGCGCGCGCGCAGCGGCGAACATTCGTCCGCCGTGAAAGCGCAATCGCATCGAAGCACCAATCGTGGTGACGTTCATGTGCAGGGTTTTGGCCGCCGGTTCCAGAAGCAGAGCAAACCCCTTGGCGCGCAGGTCCCAATGCAGGATGCTCTCGGCTTCGAGCATGGTCTCCAGAGCGGGGCCGTATTCCAGCAGGAGGTTGCGCTTGTAGCTGCTATTGTGTCCCGGCAAATGCTGTACAGCTCCTGCCGTCGCCGGTTCCAACCAGGGCGCGTACTCGATCAGGAGGTTGGCCCAACTGATGGCGCTGTGCGGATTTGCGTTGCCGACTGCGGGCCCCACCGCCGCCCACGGCTCGCGGTGTGCGGCAATCAGCGCGGCGGCCCATCCCGGCTGCGGAAAGCAATGGTCCTCTACGAATGCGATAATTGGCGCGCATGCGGCCCGCACTCCTGCGGCTCGCGCCGCCGCCGTAGCGGCCAAAACGGCGCCAAATGGCACCACACGCACGCACCGGAACCCTTGCATAGCTGGCGCGTCGAGCGGGATCGCATCAACCGTCGGTGCGACGATGACAATCTCTAACTCTTCCTTGACGGACTGCGCGTTCACATGGCGCAAAACCGCGCTAATGGTGTCATACCCGTCCGGCGTGATCACCACGACGGACATCGCAGGAAGGCCGCCTGGGACTAATTGAGGCTGATCAATCACGCGCGCCTCTAACCGGCGGCACTCGTACCCGGCGCAGCCGTGGCAAGGGGCGCGATCGCACCCGCGGCCTGGGCTACTCTAACCGGTCGTCCGCTGCGCGCGGATTGCGCCGCAGCCAGCGCAATTTGGAGTGCGCTGCGACCTTCCTCGAGGCTGGGCTTGATCGGCGCGCCGCTGCGGATGGCGTCGACGATGTGCTGCCACTGGGCTCGATACGAGACGATTACGTCGCCGCCGTCGAGCAGCCGGGCAAACGCCTGCGGCACATTGCGCAGGACCCGGACTGCGTCGCCTGGCCAATGCCGCACCGCGCCGCGTGGCGCGCCATTTTCATAGACGCGCAGGCTGTCGGAGCGGTAGCACGACAGCCGCAAGCTGGCCTTTGCCCCGCAGATCTCCAACTCGTTGGTGTCGCTCACCCCGTGAGAGAAGGCCGAGGTGACAAGAACTCCATTAGCCATCATGGCGCAGACCGTAGCACGCTCGTGGCCCGGGCCGTCGCTGCGACGGTGTGCAAACAGTTCCTCGACCTCGCATCCCACCAGGAACCGCCACAGATCGAAGTGATGGATCCCGAGATCGAACAGCACACCGGCGCCCCAATCTTGCCGCTGCCTCCAGGCCGAATCCTCCCGCCGAAACCCGCTCGCCGACGTGAACGTTGTGTGGATCGTGGCCAGCTGCCCCAGACCTCCAGCATCGATGATGCTCGACGCCCGACGAATCAGGCGATGCCAGCGCAAATTGAACCCGATCAGGGCTTTGGCACCGGCTGCGGTCGTACGCTCGACCAGCCGGTCCGCGTCGTGAAGGCTCAGCGCCAAGGGCTTTTCCATAAAGAGATGCTTGCCAGCATCGACCACGGCAAGCCCGATTTCGGCATGAAGGTGAGGCGGAGCGCAAACCGCAATTAGATCGACGCCCGCATCGTTTAGCATCGCCCGATAATCCGTGTGACGTCGCCGTACCCCGGCGCGATCCGCAATCCGGTTGAGACGCGCAAGGTCGCTGTCAACGAGCGCAACCAACTCAAGGCCGGCGATTTTCCGCAGGGCCGGAAGATGGCACTGCTCGACGGCCAGACCACATCCTATTATGGCCAACCGTAGAGGTGAACTTGCGGTTCCCACGCGGACGTTGCGCTCCCTACTTCAGGTGACTGGGTCTGACCTTCAATTTCGCGGGTTTTCAAACCGAAAGCGCAAGCGCACTTCCCTGACGCAACATTGTCCCCCCCTTCGGCAGATATAGTTCAATCGGGTGGAGTTCGTTGTTTTTCTAGCGACTTTAACGCTGACCCCGGCGGCCGTTCGTCAGCAAAATGACAACTTCTGCCTTTGGTCCCAACTTCGGACGAATCAAAATGCGTACGAAGTCTCTGCCTTCGGTGGTTGGTAGCCGAATGACTCCATCGCACAAGGTGACCTTGGCGATTCAGGCCCGACGGCCACACACACCATCGTTCGACCCGGTAGAGGTCCCGGCTTAAGATCCAGCCCGAAGTGCGCCGCGCTGTTTGAGATCGGTGCGGTTGGCGCGACTCGGTTGCACCGAAGACGCCCTTGCGTGACGCCTGTCGAGGCTTTGCCCACCGTCCCTCCTTGCTCTATTCCGACACCGGTTGGCGACGTCAAAGTACATCCAGGTCCTTCTTAGAGAAAACAAGATCAACAGCTGCACGCTCGTCGATAGAATGCTTTAGTCGAGTGGGTCTCTTCTCAGATAGCCTCGGCAAGTAACTTGCGTCGGAATAGTCATTTTCCAATTCGTAGGCATTAAAACCGGTACTGTCGAACATTTGTAGAATCTCCCCCGCATTCTTGCCGAGAGTTGCCAAGCGCCTTGGATTGATCTCGATGACGACCTCGAGGGTTTGCGGGAACGATTTGAGCAACGGCAACAGGCCAGTCATGACCGCCCACTCCGCTCCCTCAACATCTATCTTGATTATCTTGGCGCGCTGCAGATCTTTAGACGACAGAATGTCATCAAGGCGCCTGCATGGAATTTCGCATTCAACTCTATAGCCGTCTGTCTTGAGCACTGTTGTTTGTCCGATGTTGGCTTCCGGCCCGAGATGGACGTTTGTAACGCCGGCGGAGTCCGATGCTGCAAGGTTGAGCGCCACCACGTTATCAAGATTGTTGTGTTTGAGGTTGTTCGCTAATTTTGCAAAAATGGACGGCGATGCCTCTATGGCAAGCACCTTTCCCGACGTGCCAACGAGCTTGGCTGCCAATAGTGAAAAATAACCGATGTTCGCTCCAACATCTACAAACAAGTCACCTGGGGAGAGACGCCTCATGAGGAAGGCCGTCAAGTTCGGTTCCCAGGTCCCGAAATAATAAATGCGCCGTTGAATGTGATCGATTGTATTTCCCGAAATTTCCATACCAAAGACGGTGCGCGCTTTGAACCGGTGATCTGCGAACTGAAAGAGGTGGCTGAGCGCATTCCAGACAAAATGCTTACCGAGGGCGACTGGCGCGTAGCGGATATATACGCGAAAGGCAGGTATCAATAGCGGGCGTATCCATGTCTTGGCCACCTCGGAACCATTCATCGTTCAACTCGAATAAGAAGCTGATCGTTTCGCTCAAGCGGCAGCGGCCGAGCCGGGGGGCGGCAAAGCATTTTGCGCTTCCACAATGCCCAGGAGTGTTACCCGGGAGGAGGGCACTGGTTGTCGCGGTGCATGCAGTCGCCGCACGGGTTCTCCGCATACCCGACTGGCGACCCAGCGCTAAATTAGTCCGATGCCGTTGGCATATATCGCCACCGCCCGAGTAGGTCGCTCCCCTGCGGTTCGACACAAGGCGCCCGGCCGGGGTCTTTTCCCGCCCAATGTATTAATTTACTTTCAATATCATCGCTAAACTATTATTTATCCAAGTACTTTGTGGTTTATGCAACATGCGAGCTAAGTCTTTGTTCGGAAACTGAAATTCTGTTGACCCTCTGCCTTCATTCACATATAGTGGCGCCGGGTGGGAAAAAGTGGGATAAAGTGGGCGCTCACCCCAACGTGCCGTGGCTGAAGGAGGGGCTGTGTTTCGAGGCGTTACCCATCTTGCGCTCGATAACAAGGGTCGGCTGGCCATTCCCGCCCGGCATCGCGAGACGCTGGCTCGCCACGCCGAAGGGCGCCTGGTACTCACCGCCGATCCCAGCCATTGTCTGTTGCTCTATCCGCTGCTTGCGTGGGAGCCGATTCAACAGCGGCTGATGGGTCTGTCCAGTTTCAACGAGAAAACGCGCGCGCTACAACGCCTTCTGGTCGGTCATGCCGACGATGTCGTGCTCGACGGCGCCGGTCGCATCCTCGTACCTCCTGCGCTGCGCCAATACGCGGCCCTGGACAAACGTATCGTGCTCGTAGGCCAAGGCAACAAGTTCGAGTTGTGGGACGAAGCCAAGTGGCTCGAGCGAACCGAGCATACGGTTGCGTTTCCAGCCGGCGGGCTGCCACCCGAGCTCGACGGCTTCTCGCTTTGATTCCGGATGGCGGCCACCTCCCGGTCCTGCTCGACGAAGCCGTGGCCGCGCTGGCGATCAAACCCGAAGGGATCTATGTCGACGCAACCTTTGGCCGCGGCGGACACAGCCGCGGCATTCTCACGCAGCTCGGCCCCCGCGCGCGGCTGCTCGCGCTCGATCGCGATCCTGAAGCAGAAGCCGTCGCGGTTGCGTGGCGCGACTCGCGGTTTCGCTTTCATCGCGCCTGGTTCTCGGAGTTGCCGCAAGTGCTCGACGCGCAGGGCATTGCGGCAATCGACGGGCTCCTGCTCGATCTCGGCGTCTCGTCGCCGCAACTCGACGACGCGAACCGCGGTTTCTCGCTGCGTGCCGACGGGCCGCTCGATATGCGCATGGACCCGACCCGCGGCAGGAGCGCGGCGGAATGGCTCGCACGGGTCACGGAAAGCGAACTCAAGAAAGTGATCGCGGACTATGGTGAAGAACGGTTTGCTCAACAGATTGCAAGAGCGATTGTTGCGGCTCGCGCGCACCAGCCCATCGTCCGCACGGGGCAACTGGCCGCGGTCGTGGCAAAAGCCGTCGGCGCGCGCCGGGGGCGTGATCGGGGTCAGGATCCGGCCACGCGGACGTTCCAGGCTATACGGATTTACATCAATCAGGAGCTCGCGGAATTGTCGCTAGCCCTCGACCACGCCCTGCCACGCCTCGCCGCAGGCGGGCGGCTCGCGGTCATCAGCTTTCATTCGCTTGAGGACCGGCTCGTCAAGCAGTTCCTGCGCCGCCACAGTCAGCCCTACGGCGGTAACGCGCGCCTGGCGCGGTTGCCCATCGCCGAGCACGCGCTGCCGGTACCACCGCTGCGTCTGGTGGGACGTGCGATCCGTGCGCGCGCAGCCGAAGTGGCGGCCAACCCACGATCACGCAGCGCCAGCCTGCGCGTCGCCGAGCGGACCGGCAGCGCCTTCAGCTCATGGTAAGGCTCAATCTGCTGCTGCTCTCCGCGCTGGTTGCCTGCGCCCTGTCGCTCGTCACGTCGCGGCATCAGGCGCGCCTGCTCTTCGTCGAGCTCGAGCGCGAGCAAGCGCTCTCGCGCAGCTACGAAGTCGAACACGGACAGCTGCAGCTTGAGCAAAGCACCTGGGCGATGCCGGCGCGAGTTGAGAAGATCGCCCGCGAGCAACTGAAAATGCAGCTGCCGGGACCCGGTCGCGTTCGCGCTCTCGATGGGACGGCGCGATGACCATGGCAAGCTCGGTGCGCGGCGCAGGCCCACCCAGGGCGCCATGGATACGCGCCCCGCTTCTGTTCGGCGCGCTGATCGCACTATTCGGCTTGCTGGTCGCGCGGGCGCTGTACTTGCAATGGATCGACAATGAATTTCTGCAAGAACAGGGCTCATCGCGCTACAGCCGCGACCTCGAGGTTCCCGCACACCGCGGGCGCATTCTCGACCGGTTCGGCGAGCCGCTCGCCATCAGCACGCCGGTCAAGGCGATCTGGGCGTGGCCGGACCAGGTCGTGGCGACCTCCGCGCAGCTGCGGGCACTGGCTGCGGTCCTCGACCTGGACCCCAGCGTACTGGCGGCACGGCTTGGTACCGGGGACGATTTCGTCTACGTCAAGAGGGCGGTTGCGCCCGAAGTCGCCGCGCGCGTTACCAAACTGGGCATCAAGGGGCTGCACGACGATGACGAATATCGACGCTACTATCCGAGCGGCGAGGTGATGAGCCACATCCTTGGCTTCACCGGTGACCACGACATCGGGCAGGAAGGGATCGAGCTTGCGCAGCAGTCATGGTTGGGCGGAACACCTGGCAGCCGCCGCGTAATCATCGACCGCCGCGGTGAGGTCGTCGAGGATGTCGCCAACATTCGCTCGCCGAGGGAAGGCCGCGACCTCGCCTTGTCCATCGACAGCCGCCTGCAATATCTCGCCTATCGCGAGCTCAAGGCCGCGATCGAGAACAATCAGGCGAAAGCGGGCGGCTTGGTCATTCTCGACACGAGGACCGGCGAGATTCTCGCCCTCGCCAACTGGCCGTCGTACAACCCGAACAACCGCAACCACGTCCCGCGCGAGCGCATGCGCAACCGGGCGTTGACCGACATTTTTGAACCTGGGTCGACCCTCAAGCCGTTCACGATTGCGGCCGCGCTGGAAGCCGGCAAGGTCGAGCCGTCTACCGTCATCGATACCGCGCCGGGGACTCTGACAATCGGCGCCGCGACAATCCACGATGCACACCGTGAGGGCGCACTCACGGTCGAACAGGTCATCCAGAAATCCTCCAACGTCGGTGCGGCCAAGATCGCGCTCTCGTTGCCGGCCGAGAAAATGTGGGAAACACTATCCGGCGCTGGGTTCGGCGTGCCGCCCAAATCGGGGTTCCCCGGTGAGGTTTCCGGCCGGCTGCGCCCGGCGAAAGGCTGGCGACCGATCGAGCAGGCGACGATCGCGTTCGGCCACGGCATTGCGGTCAATCTCGTCCAACTTGCCCGCGCATACACCCTCTTTGCGACCGATGGCGAACTCAAGCCGGTAACGCTGTTCAAGGAGGCCGGTCCGGTCGCCGGCCCCCCGGTTATCAAGCCGGCCACCGCGCGCGCCGTTCGGCACATGCTCGAGATGGTCACCCAACCAGGCGGAACGGCGCCGAAGGCACAGGTGGCCGGGTATCGCGTCGCCGGCAAGACCGGCACCGCGCGCAAGCTCGAAGGCGGCATCTACGTGAACAAGTACGTGTCTTCCTTCGTCGGCTTCGCCCCGGTCTCGGATCCGCGCTTGATGATCGCCGTGATGATCGATGAGCCTTCAGGCAGCCAATACTACGGCGGCAGCGTTGCTGCGCCGGTGTTCAGCAACGTCATGGGGGCGGCGCTCCGCCTGCTCGGGATACCGACCGACGCCCCGAACAACCAGTACCCGCTGCCGCCGAATGGCGACGAGGTACGGGAGGAGACGTGAACAACGCGGCGACAATCGTGCCCGCGCCCGATGCCGAGATCGCGGCACTGCTCTCCAAGCTGGCGGTTCCGGTCACCCGCATCACGTCCGACAGCCGGCGCGTGCGCCCGGGCGACATCTTTGCCGCCTATCCTGGCACGCACAAGGACGGCCGCGGCTTCATCGCCGACGCGATCGAACGCGGCGCCGGCGCGATTCTCTGGGACGTGCAGGGCTTCAGCTGGAACCGCGAGTGGAAGATTCCGCATGTCCCGGTCGATAATCTGAAAGCCCGCCTCGGCAGCATCGCCGATCGGGTCTACGGCCATCCCTCGCGCGAACTGTGGATGGTCGGCGTCACCGGCACCAACGGCAAGACCTCCTGTGCGCATTGGATCGCGGCAGGCCTCGACGCGGCAGGACGACGCGCCGCGGTGCTCGGCACGCTGGGCAACGGATTGTGGGGCGCGCTCGACGCGGCAACCCACACCACACCCGACGCCGCGGAGCTGCAGGAGCTGCTGCGCGGCCTCAGGGCCAGGGGTGCAGTCGCGGTGGCAATGGAAGTGTCCTCGCACGGCCTCGATCAGGGGCGCGTGAACGGCGTCGCCTTCGACCTCGCGCTGTTTACCAATCTCTCGCGCGATCACCTCGACTACCACCAGACGATGGCCGCGTATGGCGCGGCGAAAGCACGCCTGTTCGCGTGGCCCGGGCTGCGGGTCGGCGTCGTCAACGCCGACGACCCGTTCGGCCAGAGCCTGATCGACGTCGCCCGCCTCAAGGGCCGCAAGATTCTCACCTACGGGTTCGGCGCCGCCGACATCGGCGGCGCGCGCCTGACGGCAATGAGCTCGGGCCTGGCCTTCGCCGTCGAAACGCCCTGGGGAAAGGGCGAGATCTACACCCGTCTGGTCGGCGCATTCAATGCCGCGAACCTTCTCGGCGTGCTCGGCATCCTGCTGGTCAGCGGCGTTGCGCTGGAGGCCGCGCTGGGATTTCTCGCCAACGTGGAAGCCCCGCCTGGGCGCATGCAGCGTCTGGGGGGCGACGGCGCACCGCTGGTCGTCATCGATTATGCCCACACGCCCGACGCACTCGACAAGGTGCTCACTTCGTTACGCTCCGCGGTCGGCGCCGGCGGCGAACTGGTGTGCGTGTTCGGTTGCGGCGGCGATCGCGACCGCGGCAAGCGACCCGAAATGGGCCGCGTGGCGGCGCGGCTGGCCAATCGGGTGATCGTAACCAGCGATAACCCACGCGGCGAGGATCCAGACGCAATTGTCAGCGACATCGTGCACGGTATTCGCGACACCGGCAATCGTCGCTATGCGGTTGAACTCGACCGGGCGACGGCGATCGCCACGGCAATTGGTGATGCCAAGGCCGGCGACGTCGTGCTGCTGGCAGGCAAGGGACACGAGCCATACCAGGAACATGCGGGGGTGCGGCATCCGTTTCTTGACGCCGATCACGCCACGCGCGCTCTCGCGGCACGGAGCGGCCGATGATGGACACCGCAACCGCCGCTCGCGCAATCGGCGGCACGCTTTCCGGGCCCAACGTTGGCTTCGATCGCGTCAGCACCGATTCGCGCTCGCTCAAGCCCGGTGATCTCTTCGTCGCGCTCCAAGGCGAGCGCTTCGACGGCCACGATTTCGTGGCCCAGGCGTTCCAAGGCGGCGCCGTCGCGGCGGTCGTCGCCGCTGACCGCGCCGGATCGCTTGCCAGGCACGGCAGCTTGCTCGCGGTCGCCGATCCGCTGGCGGCCTTGGGAGGGCTCGCCGCGTTCTGGCGCCGGCGTTTCGTGCTGCCGGTCATCGTGGTTGTCGGCAGCAACGGCAAGACGACAGTTAAGGAGATGGTCGCAGCGATCCTGCGTGTCGAGTTCGGAGCCGATGCGGTACTCGCAACGGTCGGCAACTTCAACAACCAGGTTGGCCTGCCGCTCATGGTGCTGAGCCTGCGCACTGCGCATCGTGTCGCCGTGTTCGAAATCGGCATGAACCATCCCGGCGAGACCGCGGCGCTGGCCGGCATCGCGCAGCCGACCATCGCCGTCATCAACAATGCGCAACGCGAGCATCAGGAATTCATGCGCAGCGTCGCCGATGTTGCGGCGGAGCACGCCGCGGCCATCAATGCCTTGCCCAACGACGGCGTTGCCGCATTTAACGCCGACGACGACTACGCACCATTCTGGAACGGGGTCGTCGCGCGGCGAAACGCGGAGGGCGCGGGCATCACGGTACGCGCTTTCGGTCTGCTTGCGCCGGCCGTGGTGTCCGCACGTTGCCGCGCGGAACCCTGGGGCAGCCTGGTCGAGGTCGAGACCCCGGGGGCCGCGAAGAGTTTCGAATTGCGTGCGCCCGGGCGGCACAACGTCGCCAATGCCCTGGCGGCGATCGCCGCCGCGACCGCGGCCGGCGCGAGCCTCGACGCGGCGCACCGGGCCCTGTCCGCGTTTCGGCCGCTGGCTGGGCGGCTCGAGGCGAAAACCGCCGCCGAGGGTGCCGCCGTCATCGACGACACATACAACGCGAACCCGGATTCGGTGCGCGCGGCCATCGCCGTGCTCGCTCGCGCGAACGGCGCGCGCTGGCTGGTGCTGGGCGACATGGGTGAAGTCGGCAGCCAGGGCATCGCCTTTCATCGGGAAATTGGCGAATACGCGCGCGCGGCGGGTATCGATCGGTTGCTCACGACGGGCGAGCTCGCGGCGCACGCGGTCGCCTCGTTCGGACCGGGCGGCGAGCATTTCGGCGACATCGACGCGCTGATCGCCGCGACCGACGCCAAGCTGCGCGCCAATGGCGCCAGCGTCACCCTGCTCGTTAAGGGTTCGCGCTTCATGCGCATGGAACGCGTCGTCGCCGCGCTGACCGGTGTCGTCGCCGGCGGGAGTCAGTGATGCTGCTCGCGCTCGCCAATTGGATCGCACCCGAGGTGCGGGCCTTCAACGTCTTCGCTTACATAACGTTGCGGGCGGTGCTGGCGACGATGACTGCGTTGATCATCTCGTTCGTCGTCGGCCCGGGCATGATCCGCAAGCTCACTGAGTACAAGATCGGGCAGTCCATACGCGACGACGGTCCGCAGTCGCACCTGATCAAGGCCGGGACCCCAACCATGGGCGGGGCATTGATCCTGGTGTCGATCGCGATCACGACGCTGCTTTGGGCCGACCTGCGCAACCGCTTCGTCTGGGTCGTGCTGCTGGTGATCTTGGGCTTCGGCGCGATCGGCTGGATCGACGATTACCGCAAAGTCGTCTCCCGCAATCCCAAGGGCCTCTCGGCACGGGCCAAGTTCGGGTCGCAATCCGTGATCGGGCTGCTCGCCGCGGTCTATCTCGCGTTTTCGGTTTCCACGCCGTCGAATCCCCAGTTCCTGCAGCTGTTCCTCGCCTGGCTGTTCAGTGGCTTCAGCCTCGATCTGCCGTCGAAGGCCGATCTGATTGTGCCGTTCTTCAAGAGCGTGACCTATCCGCTGGGCGTGTGGGGCTTCATCGTGCTCTCGTATTGCGTGATCGTCGGCGCGAGCAACGCGGTCAATCTGACCGACGGGCTCGACGGCCTCGCCATCGGACCCACGGTATTGATCGGCTTCGCGCTCGGGATCTTCGCCTACGTCACAGGCCGCGCCGACTTCTCGACCTACCTGCTGCTGCCCCATATCCCGGGCGCGGGCGAGCTGACGGTGATCTGCGCCGCGATCGTTGGCGCGGGCTTGGGCTTTCTGTGGTTCAACGCCTACCCGGCCGAGGTCTTCATGGGCGATGTGGGTGCGCTGGCGCTGGGCGCCGCGCTGGGCGCGATCGCCATCATCGTCCGCCAAGAGATCGTGCTGGCGATCATGGGCGGGGTGTTCGTCGTTGAGACGCTCTCGGTGATGATCCAGGTGGCGTCCTTCAAGCTCACCGGCAAGCGCGTATTCCGTATGGCACCGATCCACCACCATTACGAGCTGAAGGGCTGGAAGGAAAATCAGGTCGTCGTGCGTTTCTGGATCATCACCATGCTGCTGGTGCTTTTTGGCCTTTCGACCCTGAAGCTGCGCTGACGATGACGCTCAAGGATCGCTGCGTGGTGGTGCTTGGCCTCGGAATCACGGGCTTGTCGGCGGCACGCTGGGCCGTGCGGCGCGGTGCGCGGGTGAGGGTTGCCGATACGCGCGCTGATCCACCGTGCGCCGCGCAGCTGCGCAGCGAGTTGCCACAGGTCCAGTTGACGACCGGGCCGATCGGCGACGCTACGCTGTCGGGTGCGCAGACCCTGGTCATCAGCCCGGGCCTCGCCAAGGACCAGCCGGCGATCCGTGACGCCGTCGCGCGCGGGGCCGAACTGGTCGGCGACGTGGAGCTCTTCGCCCGCGCGCTGCCGCCGGGCCAGAAGATCCTGGCAATTACCGGCACCAACGGCAAGACGACCGTCACCGTACTCACCGCGGAGCTCTTGCGTGCCGCGGGTCTGCTCGCGACGACTCTGGGCAACATCGGTGAGCCGGTGCTCGACGTACTTTCCACCTTTGAACAGGGAGCGCGCTGGCCTGACGTGCTCGTAATCGAATTGTCGAGCTTCCAGCTCGAGACGACGTCGAGCCTCAAGCCGGTCGCCGCGACCGTGCTCAACGTCACGGAAAACCACCTGGATCGCTACGCTAGCCTGGTCGAGTACGCGGCCGCCAAGGCGCGCATCTTCCGCGGTGGCGGCGAGCAGATTCTCAATCGCGACGATGCCCGCTCCTTGGCGATGGCCCGACCCGGCCGCAGCGTGCAGACCTTCGGCGCCGGCGTTCCGCAAGGCGAGCACGAGTGGGGACTCGTTGAGCGCTCCGGTGCGCCATGGCTCGCGCGCGGTGGCGGGCTGCTGCTTGCGGCTGACGAACTCACGCTGCTGGGGCGGCACAATGCGTTGAACGCGCTGGCGGCCCTTGCACTCACCTCGACGGTCGCCAAGATCGACCAGAAAACCCTGGCTGCGCTGACCGCGTTCCGCGGCCTGCCGCATCGGATGGAGCGTGTCGCCGACATCGCCGAGGTGCGCTTCGTCAATGACTCGAAGGGCACGACGGTTGCGGCAACGCTGGCAGCGCTCGACGGCATCGGGCGCCCCGTTGTGCTCATCGCCGGCGGCGATGGCAAGGGACAGAACTTCGCCGCGCTGAAGCCCGCGGTCGCAGCGCATTGCCGCGCGGTCGTGCTGCTCGGGCGCGACGCGCCGGCGCTCGCCGCCGCGCTCTCGGGCATCACCCCCGTCGTGGAGTTCGCGCCCGCGCTGGAGGTCGCTGTCGGGCGGGCGATCGCGCTCGCGCGGCCGGGCGACGTCGTCTTGTTGTCGCCCGCCTGCGCGAGCCTGGACATGTTTCGCGATTACGTCGATCGGGGCGAGCGCTTCAAGGCCGCCGTTGCGGCGCATGCACGCGAGGTTGCGCATGCCTAGGGACGGGCTGCTGGCGACGCTGCCGCGCTGGTCTGCGCCTGCTGGGGCAGCGCGCAACAGCCGCACCATGCTCAGCTACGATCCGACGCTCGCCTGGACGGCGCTTTTGTTGCTCGCCTTCGGCCTGGTGATGGTCTACTCAGCCTCGATCGCGACCGCGGAGGCGTCGGCGTATACCGGCTATCGGCCCTGGTACTTCCTCGCCCGACACGCGCTGTTCCTCGCCATCGGCCTTGCCGCTGGCCTGATCGCCTTCCAGATTCCAGTCAGTGTCTGGCGTACCTTGGCCCCGTATCTGTTTATCGTCGGCGCCGCGCTCCTCGGCGCGGTGCTCGTCCCTGGGATCGGCCGTGCCATCAATGGCAGCAAGCGCTGGTTGTCGTTGGGTATCGTCAACCTGCAGCCGTCGGAGTTCATGAAGCTCTTCGTCGTGCTCTACGCGTCGAGCTACGCCGTGCGAAGGGCCGACTTCCTGCACGCTGAGCAGCCGCTTAAGCAGACCCTGTTGCGTGGGTTTCTGCCGCTGCTCGCGGTCATGGTCGCCATCGGCGCACTGCTCTTGCAGGAACCTGACTTCGGAGCCTGCGTCGTGATCGTGGCCATCGCTTTTGGGATCCTGTTTCTCGGTGCCCTCGACTGGCGGCTGCTGCTCGGCTTGAGCGTCCTGCTGCCGATCACCTTGTGGGTGCTGATCCAGATCGCGCCGTACCGGCTGCAGCGCTTCACCGGCTTCCTCGACCCATGGGCCGACGCCTACGGCAAGGGTTATCAGCTGTCGCATTCGCTCATCGCCTTCGGGCGGGGCGAGTGGTTCGGAGTGGGGCTCGGTGCGAGCGTCGAGAAGCTACTCTATCTTCCCGAGGCGCACACCGATTTCCTGCTCGCAGTGATTGCCGAGGAGCTTGGCTTTGTCGGCGTGCTGGCGGTGATCACGATGTTCGTGTGGCTGCTCCTGCGCGCCTACGCCATCGGCAGGCAGGCAGCCCGGCTCGAGCGCCCTTTCGCGGCGCTTACCGCGCACGGAATCGGCATCTGGCTTGGCGTTCAGGCGTTCATCAACATCGGCGTCAACATGGGCGTGCTGCCGACGAAAGGTCTGACCTTGCCGCTGCTCTCGTTCGGCGGCAGCGGCATCGTCGCGAACTGCCTCGCGATCGCGATTCTGCTGCGCGTCGATTACGAGAACCGGCGCCTGTTGCGCGGGTTCGCGGTATGAGCGGAACGGTCATGATCACCACCGGCGGTACCGGCGGCCACGTTTTTCCCGGGCTCGCAGTGGCCGCGCGCCTTATCGCCCGCGGCTGGCGGGTGTTCTGGCTGGGCACGCGCGAGGGCATGGAGGCGAAGCTCGTGCCGCAGCACGGGGTGGACTTTGAGGGCATTCGATTCGCCGCTGTGCGCGGCAAGGGCGTGCGCCGCTTGCTGCTCGGCCCGTTTGCGCTGCTGAGCGCCTTTCAGCAGAGCCTGGCGATCATCCGCCGCCGGACGCCCGATGTGATCCTTGGCTTAGGCGGGTTTGCTTCCTTTCCCGGCGCGCTTATGGGGGTGGCCTGCGGCAAGCCGTTGGTGATCCACGACGCGAATGCCGTTGCTGGACTCGCTAATCGCCTCCTCGCCTACGGCGCCGACCGCATCCTGGTCGGGTTTCCGGGCGCGTTTTCGGGGCGGCATGGCGCCAAGGCCGAGTGGGTGGGCAATCCGTTGCGCGACGATATCGCCGCTGTGGCGCCGCCGGAAGCGCGCTATCGCGGCCGCTCGGGGCCGATGCGGTTGCTCGTGCTCGGTGGCAGCCTGGGCGCGGCGGCGCTGAACAAGCTTCTGCCGGCCGCGCTCGCGCTCCTGTCCTCGGCATCGCGCCCTGTCGTGACGCATCAGGCGGGCGAACGCCACCTTGAAGCGCTTGCCGCCGCGTACGCTGCAGCCGGGGTCGAAGCCGAGTGCGTGCCATTCATCGCCAACATGGCCGGTCGGTATGCGCTGGCCGACCTGGTGATTTCGCGCAGCGGCGGGCTGACCGTCGCCGAACTGGCGGCGGTCGGCGTGGCGGCGCTACTGGTGCCGTTGCCGGGGGCCATCGCCGACGAACAGACCCACAACGCGCGCTTCCTCGTCGACGCCGGCGGCGCGGTGCTCATCCCGCAAGACGAGCTCCGGCCCGAACGCCTGGCCGATTTCCTTCGTGCCATCTCGCGCGAGCGCCTGCTGGAAATGGCAGTCGCGGCGCGGCGCGTCGGGCGCAGGGATGCGGCCGAGCGCGTCGCAGAGGCGTGCGTCGCGGAGGCGAGGCCGTGAAGCACAAGGTCAAGCGCGTGCATTTCGTCGGCATCGGTGGCGCCGGAATGAGTGGCATTGCCGAAGTCCTGCTGACCCAGGGCTATCGCGTCACGGGCTCGGACCTCGCGCATGGCGCGGTGATTGGACGGCTCAAGGAGCTCGGCGCGCGCGTTTATCTCGGTCATGCGGCAGAAAACGCAGCCGAGGCGGACGTGGTGGTCGTGTCTACTGCTGTGACCGCGGACAATCCCGAGGTCGTCGCAGCCCGGGAGCAGGGGATTCCGGTCGTGCCGCGCGCGCTGATGCTCGCCGAGCTGATGCGGTTGAAGCAAGGCATCGCCGTCGCCGGGACGCACGGCAAGACGACGACGACGAGTCTGATTGCCAGCGTGCTTGGCGAGGGGGGGCTCGATCCGACCTTCGTTATTGGCGGCCGCCTGCTCGCCGCGGATACGCATGCGCGGCTGGGCAGCGGCGAGTTTCTTGTCGCCGAGGCCGACGAATCCGACGCCTCCTTCCTCGTCCTGCAGCCGGTGCTGGCGGTCATTACGAACATCGACGCTGACCACATGGAAACCTACGGCCATGACTTCGCGCGCCTGAAGGAGGCCTTTCTGCAGTTCGCCCAGCGGCTGCCGTTCTACGGCGTTGCGGTCCTCGGCCTCGACGATCCCAACGTGCGTGACATGCTGCCGGCGGTGACCAAGCCGATCGTGACCTACGGCTTTGCGCCGGATGCGCAAGTGCGCGCCGAAGCGATCGTAGCCGCCTCGGGGCGCATGCGGTTTGTCGCCCGCAGCGCAGACCGGGACGACCTCGATGTCGAGCTCAACCTGGCCGGCAGGCACAACGTGCAAAACGCGCTCGCGGCCATCGCGGTCGGGCGCGAGACCGGCGTTGCCGACGCGGCCATCGCTAAAGCGCTGTCGGAATTCAAAGGCGTCGGACGCCGGTTCCAGCGCTATGGCGAGGTTCGTCTGCCTCGAGGTGGCGGCTATACGCTCATCGATGACTACGGCCATCACCCGGCCGAAATGGCGGCAACCATTGAGGCCGCCCGCAGCGCCTTCCCCGAACGGCGTCTGGTGCTTGCCTTCCAGCCCCATCGTTACACCAGAACACGCGATTTGTTCGAGGACTTCGTCAAGGTCCTGGCAAGCGTCGACGCACTGATTCTGACCGATGTCTACGCCGCTGGCGAGCTCCCGCTTATCGCCGCAGACGGACGCGCGCTCGCGCGCGCGTTGCGCGTCGCGGGCAAGATCGAGCCGGTGTTCGTGGAACACGTGGGCGGCGTGGCGGAGGCGATACGAGCCGTCGTGCGGAATGGCGACATCGTGCTCACGATGGGCGCGGGGTCGATCGGCAGCGTACCCCAACAACTCATGCAAGAAGCCGCATGAACATGGTCGAACCTCGGCACTTCGCCGGACTCCGCGGCAACCTCACGCTCGACGCACCGCTTGCTCGCTACACGAGCTGGCGCGCGGGAGGCTGCGCCGACATCGCGTACGTTCCCGCCGACCGCGACGATCTGGCGCTGTTTCTGCGCCAGCTGCCGATCTTCGAGGCGGTGACCGTTCTCGGTCTCGGCAGCAACGTTCTCGTGCGCGACGGCGGCGTGCGCGGCGCGGTGATCCTGATGCACAACCCCGGCGGTGCGCTGGCGGTCGCCGACGGCCTGATCTATGCCGACGCCGGCGTCGCCTGCCCGAAGCTCGCGCGCTTCGTCGCGCGCCACGGCTGCGTGGACGCCGAGTTTCTCGCCGGCGTGCCGGGTACCGTTGGCGGCGCGCTGGCGATGAATGCCGGTTGCTACGGAGCCGAGACCTGGCCTCATGTGGCCAAGGTGGAGCTGCTCCTGCGTGATGGCAGTTTCACCGTGCGCACGCCGGCCGACTACGCGATCGGCTACCGCAGTGTCAGGCGCGCCGATGGCCGCACGACAGAGGGCATCTTTACCGCGGCGTGGTTCCGCTTTCCTCCCGGCGACGGCGAGTCCTCGCGACTGCGCATGCGGGAGCTGCTGGCGCGGCGCATCGCCACCCAACCGCTTAACCTGCCCAACGCCGGCAGCGTGTTTCGCAATCCACCTGGCGATCACGCCGCCCGACTCATCGAGGCCGCAGGCCTGAAAGGCCTTGCCGTCGGCGGGGCGCGGGTGTCGGAGAAACACGCCAATTTCATCGTCAATGCGCAGCGCCTTGGAAGCGCAGCGGACATCGAGATGCTAATCGAGCAGGTGCGGCGCGTCGTCGCTGCCAAGACCGGCGTAATGCTGGAGCTCGAGGTGCAGATTATCGGAGACGCCGCGTGAGCGAGTTCGGCAAGGTAGCCGTGCTCATGGGCGGCCCATCGGCCGAGCGCGAAATCTCGCTGCTCTCCGGCAACGCAGTGCTTGCCGCGCTCCGGAGCAGGGGAATCGATGCGCACGCGTTCGATCCCGCCGAGCGCTCCCTCTACGAACTCGTTCCCGACGGATTCAAGCGCGTGTTCATTGCGCTGCATGGCCGCTTCGGCGAGGACGGCACCGTGCAGGGCGCACTGGAAGTGCTCGGCATTCCCTACACCGGAAGCGGCGTAATGGCCTCGGCACTGGCCATGGACAAATGGCGGACCAAGCTGGTGTGGATTGGCAGCGGTATACCGACGCCGCGCTACCGCATCGTCGATGCCGAAACCGACTGGTGGTCCGTGGTCGCCGCCCTCGGCCTGCCTTTGATCGTCAAGCCGGCGCGCGAGGGTTCGACCATCGGGCTATCCAAGGTGACGTCGGTCGACGACGGCGAGCTGCCATTGGCCTATGCCTTGGCGGCAAAGCACGACGACCTGGTGCTGGTCGAGGAATTCGTCGCCGGTGTCGAGTTGACCACGTCAATTCTTGGCAACCGCGCGCTGCCCCTCGTCCGCATCGAAGCCCCACAAGGCAACTACGACTATCACCACAAATATTTCTCCAACGAGACGCGCTACTACTGCCCTTGCGGCCTGCCGGAGGCGACCGAGAACGCGATCGGCGCCCAGTCGCTCAAGGCGTTTGCACTCGTCGGCGGTTCGGGGTGGGGTCGGATCGATCTCATCCTCGTGCCCGATGGCACGTGGCAGTTCCTCGAAGTCAATACCTCGCCAGGCATGACCGCCCACAGCCTGGTACCGATGGCGGCAAAGGCCGAAGGCATGACCTTCCCCGACCTTTGCGTCGAGATCCTGCGGGGGGCCCATGTGGGATAGCCCACGCGCGCTCAATCTGCTCGCCTGGCCGTTGATTGTGCTGGCGGCGGTGCTGCTCGCCTGCGGCGCGATCGCGTGGACGGCGCGGCAGCCGGTGTTCGCGCTGCGGCATGTCGTCGTCGACGGCAACCTTGCCCGCACCAGCCGCGCACACCTCGAAACGGTGATCCGCGAGGAACTCAAGGGAACGTTCTTTACGCTAAGCCTCGCCGACGCGCGCGCCTCGCTGCAGCGCGTCCCCTGGGTCAAAAGCGTGGCCCTGCGGCGGCAGTGGCCCGATCGGCTCGAGGTCACGGTGGTCGAGCATGAGCCGCTGGCGCACTGGAACGAGGCCGCGCTCGTCGATACCGAGGGCGAGGAGTTCAGCGCCGATTTTGACGGCGAGTTGCCGCAGTTCACCGGACCCGACGGCACCTCGACCGAGCTCGCTCAACATTTCCGCGAGTTCAGCGCAACCCTTGCACCCTGTGCTCTGACCATCGCCGAGCTGCGCCTGTCGCCCCGCGGTGGCTGGCGGCTGCGGACTAGCGGCAACGCCGCGCTTTCGATCGAACTCGGACGAAACGAACCGAGCGAGCGACTGTCGCGCTTCGCGACGTATCAGGCGCGAACGGTTGGCGCGCTGGCGCGCGCCGGCACAGCGGTCGATTACGTCGACTTGCGTTACCGCAACGGCTTCGCCGTGCGCGTGCCCAGTGCCACGGGCAAGCCGGCGCGGAAGATGGGATAGGGACGCGAACATGGTGAAAGACAGCAAGAACCTGATCGTCGGCCTGGATATCGGAACCTCGAAGATCGTCGCCATCGTCGCTGAGCTGACGAGCGAGAAGCGGCTCAACATCATCGGTCTGGGCGCACAGCCGTCGCGCGGGCTGAAGAAGGGCGTCGTGGTCAACATCGAGGCCACCATGGCCTCGATTCAGCGTGTACTCGAAGAAGCAGAGCTCATGGCGGACTGTGCAATCACCGACGTGTATACCGGCATTGGCGGGGGACATATCCGCAGCCTCAACTCCAGCGGCATGGTCGCGATCAAGGAGAAAGAGGTCACCCAGGCCGATATCGATCGCGTGGTCGAAACCGCCAAGGCGATCGCGATCCCGAACGACCAGCAGATTCTGCACATCCTGCCACAGGAATTCATCATCGACGGGCAGGAGGACGTACGCGAGCCGCTGGGCATGAGCGGCGTGCGCCTGGAGGTAAAGGTTCATATTGTCACTGGCGCAGTCTCCGCGCTGGAGAACATCACCAAATGCGTCCGGCGCTGCGGGCTGAAGGTCCAGGATGTGATGCTCCAGCCGCTGGCCTCGGCGTTGGCCGTGCTCAATGACGACGAGAAGGAGCTCGGCGTCTGCCTCATGGATGTCGGTGGCGGCACGACCGATCTCGCGGTGTTCACTGGTGGTTCGATACGGCACACCGCCGTGATCCCGATCGCCGGCGATCAAGTGACCAACGACATTGCGATGACGCTGCGCACACCCACTAAGGATGCCGAAGAACTGAAGCTGCGCCACGGCTGCGCGCTGCGGCAGCTCGCCGATCCGAACGACATTATCGAGGTTCCCGGCGTCGGCGAGCGGGGCCCGCGCAAGCTTTCGCGGCAAATGCTGGCCGAAGTGATCGAGCCGCGGATCGAGGAGCTCTACACGCTGGCACAGGCGGAGCTCCGCCGCAGCGGTTTCGAGGAGCTCCTGTCGTCCGGCATCGTGCTTACCGGAGGCTCGGCACTCCTGGCCGGCATGATCGAGTTGGGCGAGGAAGTCTTTCACCTGCCGGTACGTATCGGAGTGCCGGCATACGTCGGCGGCCTGGCGGACGTTGTGCGCAGTCCGCGCTATGCGACTGCAGTCGGCCTCCTACTCGACGGCCGCGACCATTTCCTGCGTGCGGAGCTACTGCGCGCGCAAGGGGGCGGTCTTACCAATATGGCGGGGCGGATGAAGCAATGGTTCAAGGCCAATTTCTGAACGCGCTGTACAGGGCTTAGCGCAAGGCAGCTACAAACAGCAGGATAAACACCAGACAGGAAAGGAGTGCACATGTTTGAAATTATCGATCAGAGTCCTCAGGATGCAGTGATCAAAGTCATCGGTGTGGGCGGTTGCGGAGGTAACGCGGTGGAACACATGATCGGCAAAGGTCTCGCCGGTGTGGAGTTTATCGCCGCCAACACCGACGCGCAGGCGCTCAAGCGGTCCACGGCGCGAACACAGCTCCAACTCGGCAGCAACCTGACACGCGGACTGGGCGCCGGGGCGCGACCGGAGATCGGTCGCGATGCGGCGATGGAAGACCGCGACCGCATCGTCGAATCCATCGGCGGTGCGGACATGCTCTTCATCACCGCCGGCATGGGCGGCGGCACGGGCACCGGCGCAGCGCCTGTGGTGGCCCAGGTAGCCAAGGAGAATGGCATCCTCACGGTGGCGGTCGTCACCCGGCCGTTCAAGTTCGAGGGCAAACGGCAGAGAGTAGCTCAGGCCGGAATCGACGAACTGGTGAAGATCGTCGATTCGCTGATCATCATTCCGAACGACAAGCTGATGCAGGTGCTCGGCGAAGAGGTATCGGTCCTCGACGCCTATGCCGCGGCAAACGAAGTGCTGTACAGCGCGGTCGCCGGTATCGCGGAGGTGATCAACAACCCCGGGTTGGTCAATGTCGACTTCGCCGATGTGCGCACCGTCATGTCAGAGATCGGGATGGCGATGATGGGATCGGCGACTGCAGCCGGCGCGGATCGTGCGCACCAGGCCGCCGAGCGCGCCGTCGCAAGCCCGCTGCTCGAGGAGGTCAACCTCGCCGGCGCGCGCGGAGTGCTCGTCAACATCACGGCATCGGCTGGCCTCAAGATGAAGGAGTACCACGAGGTCATGAATACGATCAAGGCGTTCACTGCCGAGGATGCGATGGTGATCGTCGGTACGGTGATCGACGAGGTGATGGAGGACCGGCTGCGGGTGACGATGGTCGCAACCGGCCTGGGCAGCACTGCGGCGAAGGTGCGTGCGCCGCGGCTGGAAGTCGTCGAGCCGATGCTCGAGCGGACCGGTACCGACGGCCTTGGGTCGAGCGTCGAGCCAGTCGACTACGACCGCCTGGAGCGAACGCCGGCGGTGATCCGCCGCGGGCGCACGCCCGCACCGGGCGGGGCCCCTGCGCCTGGATTCGATCCCTCCGACATCCCGGCGTTCCTGAGGAAGCAGGCCGACTAGGAGCGCGACCGTCCTCGAGAGGGTCCTGTGCTAAACTAACGGCCCTGCACGCGGCGCGCGATGACTGGCGCTGCGCCCTCGACGCGGCAGCGAACGACAACGATGCTCCAACAGCGAACGCTCAAGAAATCGATCAAAACGACCGGCGTAGGGCTGCACACCGGCACCCGCGTCGATTTGACATTGCGCCCGGCGCCTCCCGACTCCGGCATCGTGTTCCACCGCGTGGATCTGCCTCAGGCGGTTGCGATTCCGGCGCATGCCCGGCACGTCGGCGACACCCGGCTTTCCTCCTCGCTGGAGAAGGACGGCGCGAAGATTTCGACCGTCGAACACCTGATGTCGGCGCTCGCCGGATTGGGCGTCGACAACCTGCACGTCGACGTCGCCGGGCCCGAACTGCCGATCATGGATGGCAGTGCCGGCCCATTCGTTTTCCTGCTGCAGTCAGCCGGAATCGAGGAGCAGCCGGCGCGCAAACGCTATTTGCGGATCAAGGAGCCGGTTGAGGTCCGAGTTGACGACAAATGGGCGCGCTTCGAGCCATACCACGGCTTCAAGCTCGATTTCACGATCGATTTTCCGCACCCGGTGTTCGGCACCGAGAACCGGCACGTGGTGATCGATTTCGCGGAACACTCCTACACCAAGGAAGTCAGCCGCGCCCGCACCTTCGGTTTCATGGCCGACCTCGAGGCAATGCGCGCCGCGGGACTCGGGCTTGGTGGCAGTCTGCAGAACGCGATCGTTCTCGACGAGACGCGCGTGCTCAACAGCGAAGGGTTGCGCTACGACAACGAATTCGTTAAACACAAAGTGCTCGACGCGATCGGCGATATCTATCTGCTCGGCCACCCGCTGATCGGCATCTACACTGCCTACAAGTCCGGGCACGCGCTCAACAACGCCTTGTCACGCGAACTGCTCGCCCGACCCCACGCCTGGGAGTTGGTGACCTTCGCCGCTCCCGATGAGGTGCCGAGCGCCTTTCTCGCCTGGCGGCTGCAGCCGGCCTGATTTACGCCGCTGCCATCGGGCGCTCACGCCCGCCGGCCGTGACCGGCCTGCGCGCCACGGTTGCATTCGATCCACCGCGCTAAGAGCAATCTTTGGTCCTCGTACGGCTGCTGCTTTTCTTTGCCTTTGCCGCCGTCGCCATCGCTTTGGGACTGTTTGTGCTCAAGCGGGACCGTCGCTACCTGCGCTTCATCGGCAAGGTCGCCCAATACACGGTCTTGCTCCTACTCGGGGTGCTTCTTTTCTATGCCTTCGCGCGCCTGCTGCGCGGCGGTTGAAACCGGTTCGTCGGCGTGGTCGGCCAGTCGCCGCAGGGCGGCGGCGAGTTCTGCGTCAGCAAGCGCCCCGGCGCGCCCGCGCAATGCCGCGGCTGACGCGCTATCCAATTGTTTTGCAATGGTTTTATGAGAGGAACCGCCGCGCGGGCGGGCTTGCACGCGGACCTGTATTCCAGTAAATTCCAACCCCGCGCGCTGCAGTATGTTGACGAGGGACGGAACGCGCTGCCGCAGCAGGCCGGCGGCGGCGCCGGTCGCGGCGACCAGGGCAAGTTCGGGCGCGCGGGCGTCATCGACCCCGACCTGTGCGGCGAGGGCTGGTGGCAGGTTGTCCCTAACGCACTGTAGAACCGCGACTTCCCGTTGGCGACGGTTCAGAAGACCGGCGAGGGTCGCTTCGGCGGATAGTATTTGTCGCAGCGGGCGCATGCGAGGGGTAGTGTAGCGCCTTTGGATGACTCGCCCTGGACGCAACCCGCGCGAGGGCGGAGGAAGGGTCAATTTGAACATTATTGTCGTTTCCAGCGCCATGGGCCGGGCTCGAACGCTCACCCTCGACTGGCGACACTGGACGCTTGGGGGCTTCGGCCTGCTGGTGCTGTTCCTATCCTTCACACTGCTCTTCAACTACGTCACCCTGCGCTACGCGGCCGCGATCAAGCACCCCCTGCTGCAGGCCATTCTGCTCGACGATCAGCGGCAGGAGGCGCGCCGGGCCGAAGAAATCGTCCAAGGACACCTCAACGCGATGGCCATCAAGCTGGGCGAGCTCCAGGCGCAGCTGTTACAGCTCAACGGCCTGGGCGACCGCCTGGCGCAGATGGCGGGACTCAAGCCGAAAGACCTGCCGCCGACCGAACCGGGCGAGACGCCCGGTCGCGGGGGGCCGGCGCCGACGCTGTCGCGCGACCTGTCCGTGGCTGAGTTCAGCACCCTGCTCGGTCAGTTGTCGCGCGGGGTCGACGAGCGTTCCGATCAGCTTGGCGTGCTCGAGGCGCTGCTCGTCAGCAGCTCGGCCATCAAGAAATTCCTGCCCACGCTCTCGCCCCTGGACGGAGGCTGGCTCTCGGCAGGGTTTGGTTGGCGCATCGATCCGTTCACCGGTCAGAAAAGCTTTCACGAAGGTCTGGATCTCGCGTCTGAACCGGGAACGCCGATCATCGCGGCCGCGAGCGGCAAGGTCATCTTCGCGGATGTGCAGGCGCAATATGGTAAAATGGTCGAAATCGATCACGGTAATGGACTTGTGACGCGCTACGCCCATTGCTCGATGCTGCTTGTCAAAGAGGGCGATCTGGTGGTGCGGGGCCAAAGGATAGCCGCGGTGGGGTCGACCGGGCGGGCCACCGGCCCGCACCTGCATTTCGAGGTGCGCCTGAACGGCGTGCCGCAGAACCCGGCGCGGTTCCTGCAGTCGACCGGCTGATCCAAAGGACGCGTCAATCCAGGGCAGGGGTGAGGAAATCCTCACCCCTTGCTTTTTCCGGTCGGCGCCGTTAGCTAGCGAGCGATGATCTCCAATATCCTCACCAAGGTGTTCGGCAGCCGCAACGAGCGGCTGCTCAAGCAGTACGGCCAGGGTGTGCGCCAGATCAACGCCCTCGAGCCGGCGATTTCCGCACTTTCCGACGCGGAGCTGCGGGCGAAGACCGTTACCCTGCGCGAGCGCGTGGGCAACGGCGAAAGCCTCGATGCGGTGCTTCCGGAGGCGTTCGCAATCGTGCGCGAGGCCGGCAAGCGAACGCTGCAAATGCGGCACTTCGACGTGCAGCTGATCGGGGGCATGGCGCTGCATTACGGCAAGATCGCCGAAATGCGCACTGGCGAGGGCAAGACCCTCGTGGCCACCCTGCCGGCGTACTTGAATGCTCTGGCAGGGCGAGGCATGCACATCGTCACCGTCAACGATTACCTCGCCCAACGCGACGCCGACTGGATGGGTCGGATCTACCGCTTCCTGGGCCTGACCGTCGGCGTCAATCTGTCGCAGATGAGCCATCCGGACAAGCAGGTGGCCTATGCGGCAGACATCACGTACGGAACCAACAACGAATTCGGTTTCGATTACCTGCGCGACAACATGGTGTTTCAGGCCTCCGAGCGCGTCCAGCGAGGCCTCAATTACGCGATCGTTGACGAAGTCGACTCGATCCTGATCGACGAGGCGCGAACGCCTTTGATCATCTCTGGCCAGGCCGACGACAACGTCGAGCTCTACTATCGCCTGAACGAGCTGGCGCCCAAGCTGCAGCGCCAGACCGAGGAACAAGGGGCGGGCGACTACTGGGTCGACGAGAAGGCGCACCAGGTGCTGCTTTCGGAAGCAGGTCACGAGCGCGCCGAGAATATCCTGACCGACGCCGGCCTGCTGCCCGTGGGGACGAGCCTCTACAACGCGCACAACATCTCGCTGGTGCATCATCTCTACGCCGCGCTGCGCGCGCATGCGCTGTTCCACCGCGACCAGCACTACGTGGTGCAGAACGGCGAAGTCATCATCGTCGACGAGTTCACCGGCCGCTTGATGGCCGGCCGACGCTGGTCGGATGGTCTGCACCAGGCCGTCGAGGCGAAGGAAGGTGTGCCGATCCAGCGCGAGAACCAAACGCTGGCATCGATCACCTTCCAGAACTACTTCCGCATGTACGAGCGCCTTGCTGGCATGACCGGCACCGCCGACACCGAGGCGTTCGAGTTCCAGCAGATTTACCATCTCGAGACGGTGGTGATCCCGACCCATCTGCAAATGGTCCGCGAAGACGAAAACGACCTCGTCTTCCGGACTCTCCAGGAAAAGATCGATGCCATCATCGGCGACATCAAGGAGTGCTACAGGGTCGGCCAGCCGGTGCTTGTCGGCACGACTTCGATCGAGAACTCGGAGTTACTTTCCGGTTACCTGGAGAAACAGAAATTGCCGCACCAGGTACTCAACGCCAAGCAGCACGCGCGCGAAGCGGAAATCGTCGCGCAGGCAGGTCGCCCGAAGATGGTCACCATTGCGACCAACATGGCGGGGCGTGGCACCGACATCGTGCTCGGCGGCTCCGTCGAGCCGCATATCCTGGCGATTCGCGAAAACGAAGCGCTGCCCCAAGCCGAGCGGGACCTGCAGATAGGTAAGCTGCGCTCCGAATGGCAGGTTCGCCACGATGCAGTCATCGCCGCCGGCGGGCTGCACATCGTTGGCACCGAGCGCCACGAATCGCGCCGCATCGACAACCAGTTACGGGGCCGAGCTGGCCGCCAGGGCGACCCAGGTTCGTCACGCTTCTTCCTGTCCCTCGAGGATCCCCTGCTGCGAATCTTCGGCGGTGAAAGGCTGTCGGGGATCATGCAGCGCCTGAAGATGCCCGAAGGCGAACCGATCGAGCACTCGATCGTCAATCGCTCGATTGCCAAAGCGCAGAATCGCGTCGAATCGCGCAACTTCGACCTCCGGAAGCAGCTGCTCGAATACGACGACGTCGCTAACGATCAGCGTCGCGTCATTTATCAGCAGCGCAACGAGTTGCTCGAAACGGAAGACGTATCCGACACGATCCGCAACATGATCGCCGGTCAGATCGATGGTACGGCGCGTTTGTATGTCCCGCCGGAATCCGTCGAGGAGCAATGGGACATTGCTGGCCTCGAGGGCGCACTGGCCGCGCAATACGAGATCAAGGCAGACCTGGCCGAATGGATCAAGGCCGAGCCGGAGCTTGGTGACGACGCGCTGCGGGAACGCGTGCGCGGTCTCGCCCTTCAACAGTACGAAAAGAAACTCTCGCAGGTGGGGCCGGAACTGTTCCATCCGTTCGAACGCAATCTTATGCTGCAAATGGTTGATCAGCACTGGCGCGAACACCTGTCCGCGCTCGATCATTTGCGCCAGGGGATTCATTTGCGTGGCTACGCGCAGAAGAATCCGAAGCAAGAGTACAAGCGCGAAGCCTTCGAGCTCTTCTCGGACATGCTCGACCGAATCAAGGAGGACGTGGTGAAGTACGTCCTCACGGTGCAGGTGGGCTCGCCGCAGGACGTGCAGGTGGTCGAGGAGGCGCCCGCCGTGTCCAACGTGCGCTATCAGCACGCCGATTACGACGAGGCGCTGGCCGCCGCCAGCAGCGCGGCGCCGGCCGCCGTCGCGCCACCGCCGTTCACACGCGTCGGCCAGAAGGTCGGCCGCAACGACCCATGTCCCTGTGGGTCGGGGAAGAAGTACAAGCATTGTCACGGCAGGATTTGAGCCATCACTTTTCAGGCCGCCACAGAGCGGTCATGCCGTAGAATTCGGGGCTAACTGCGCAAACTGCCGATGCCAGTCAACTACGCCCCTCCGACGCCCGAGCAGTTGCTTCCGGTTCCCGGCGTCGCGCTG
This sequence comes from Casimicrobiaceae bacterium, assembly GCA_035939595.1. GTDB lineage: Bacteria > Pseudomonadota > Gammaproteobacteria > Burkholderiales > Casimicrobiaceae > PALSA-1003. The sequence continues at coordinate 6,733 of DASZFQ010000127.1, read as the reverse complement.
GGGACCGCGCCGGCCCGGATCAAGAACTGGTCGCGGGCGGACCTCCTGCTCGTGAGCCTGGCGCCGGGAACCCAAGCGGCCGGCATCTTTACCCAAAATCGCTTCTGCGCGGCGCCGGTCACGATCTGCCGCGAGCACCTTGCGCGCAGCGCCGCCGTGCGCGCCCTGGTGGTGAACGCCGGCAACGCCAATGCCGGGACCGGCGAGCGCGGGCTTGCCGATGCACGCGCAACCTGCGCAGCCGTTGCCGACTTGCTCGACTGCGCCGCGGACGCCGTGCTGCCGTTCTCAACGGGAGTCATTATGGAACCGCTGCCTGTGCAACGCATCGTTGCCGCGTTGCCTGCGTGTCGGGACGCGCTGGCCGAAGATGGATGGCCGAGCGCAACGCGTGCGATCATGACTACGGACACGGTGCCCAAAGGGGCGTCGCGCCGCATCCGAGTCGAAGGCGGGTCGGTCACGGTTACCGGCATCGCCAAGGGTGCCGGGATGATTGCCCCGAACATGGCAACCATGCTCAGTTTCATCGCCACCGACGCACCCATCGCCCGCCCGCTGCTCGAAGGCATCGTGGGAGAGGTCGCTGCCGTCTCGTTCAATCGCGTCACCATCGATGGCGATACGTCAACTAACGACAGCTTCGTGTTGTTCTCGACGCATCGCGCGCCGGTATTGCCGCTGGTACGGCGAGATGATCCACGCCTTGCCGCGGTCAAAGCGGCAATCTCCGCCGTAGCAGTGGAATTGGCACAGGCGCTGGTGCGCGACGGCGAGGGTGCGACCAAGTTCATTGCAATCGTCATCGAGGGCGGACGCGACGCCGGCGAGTGTGATCGGGTTGCTCGCGCGATCGCGGACTCGCCACTGGTCAAGACGGCGTTTTTTGCCTCCGATCCGAACCTTGGCCGAATTGTCTGCGCCATCGGCAACGCGGAAATTCCAGACCTTGATCCCCGACGCGTGTCTTTCTGGCTCGATGATGTTCTGGTCGTGACGGACGGTGCCCGAGCGACTTCCTACCGCGAAGAGGATGGCAAGCGTGTCATGGCCGGCTCCGAGATCGCTATCCGGGTCGCGCTCGGCCGCGGGCCAGCGCGCGCGACACTCTGGACCTGCGACCTGTCGCACGACTACATCCGGATCAACGCGGATTATCGAAGCTGATGACACGCAAGCCTGCGGCAGATCCGCTCATGCGGGCGCTCGACCGGGTCGAGAGCGTGCTTGCCCGCATCGAAGCGCTCCTGCCAGTGCCACCGGCAGAAACGGACTGGACGGCACGCGCATTCCGGTGGCGCAAGCACGTGACGCGCGGTTTTCTGCAAGCCGTGCGGCACCCGCAGGCGATTCGGCTCGAGGATCTGGTTGCTATCGATGACCAAAAGCGCGCCATCGACGAGAACACCCGACAGTTCATCGCCGGGCTGCCGGCCAACAATGTGCTCCTCACGGGCTCGCGCGGTACGGGCAAGTCTTCGCTGGTCAAGGCAGTGCTGGTCAGGTACGCCAACAAGGGTTTACGGCTGATCGAAGTCGACAAGAGTGACCTGGTCGATCTGCCCGACATCGTCGAACGGATCGACGGCCGCCCGGAGCGTTTTATCGTGTTCTGCGACGATCTCTCCTTCGACGCCAACGAGCCCGGCTACAAGGCGCTGAAGGTGATGCTCGACGGCAGCATTGCTGCACCGTCGGTAAACCTGTTGATCTACGCAACGTCGAACCGGCGGCATATGCTGCCCGAGTACTTCAGCGAAAATCTCGACACCCGGCACATGGGAGAAGAAATCCATCCGGGCGAATCGGTGGAGGAGAAGATTTCCCTGTCCGAGCGGTTTGGACTGTGGATATCCTTCTATCCGTTCAGCCAGGACGACTATCTTGCCGCCGTCGAGCAGTGGCTGCGCTACCACAAGCTGACGTTGCCGCGTGACGTTGCCGCGGTCGAGGCGCTGCATCGCGAAGCCATCCAGTTCGCGCTCCAGCGCGGATCGCGCAGCGGCCGCGTCGCGTGGCAGTTCGCGCGGGCGCACGCGGGCCAGCGCGCGTTGAAGGCTGCCAGAGCGCATTGACCGGCGCGTCGATCGTGCGCGTGGCGGTCGGGATCCTGCTGCGATCCGATGGCCGGGTACTGCTCGCGCAGCGGCTCGCTGGCACCCCGTATCCCGGGTATTGGGAGTTCCCCGGTGGCAAGCTCGAAGCGGGGGAGTCGGCGCAGGATGCGCTGGCGCGCGAGCTGGACGAAGAACTGGGTATCAGCATCGTGCGCGCGGCTCCATGGCTGGTCCAGCGGCATGTGTATGCGCACGCGCGTGTCGAGCTCAATTTCTTTCGTGTCTTCGCCTGGCGCGGCGAGCCGATCGGCCGCGACGGCCAAGCGATCACCTGGCAGGTGCCGGGAGCGTTCGAAGTTGCGCCGCTACTGCCTGCGAACGCGCCGATTCTGGGCGCGCTGTCGCTGCCCCCGATCTACGCCATCTCGATGGCCGAGGATCTCGGGGAAGAGAACTTTCTGCGCTGCGTCAGGAGGGCGCTTGGTGGTGGCCTGCGCCTGATCGAACTGCGTGAAAAATCGTGGCCAGGCGAGCGCGTCGAGCGCTTGGCGGAGCGGCTCTTGCCGTTGGCCCAGGCGGCAGGTGCGCGGGTGTTGCTAAACGGGGATGCCTTGCTGGCGCGCCGGCTCGGTTGTGCCGGCGTGCATTGGACCTCCGCCATGCTGCGCGAGGCCCGCGCCCGGCCCCTCGGAATGCTTTGCGCGGCATCGTGCCACGATCGCGCCGAACTTACGCGCGCGGCTGAGCTCAAGCTCGATTTCGCCGTCCTGGGTCCGGTCGCGGCAACGCCGTCGCATCCGGCGGCGGTACCGCTGGGCTGGCCACGCGTCGCGGCGTTGCTGCGCGGGACATCGCTGCCCGTCTATGCGCTCGGTGGGCTCGATCATGCCGATCTCGACACGGCGATCGCGCACGGTGCACACGGCATCGCGCTGCGCCGCGCGGCGTGGCCAGTTTAGGTCAAGCCGTCTCCGGTGGCCCATCTTCCGCCTCCGGCTTTTCTTCTGCGACCGGGACCCGGTACGACTCGGTCGCCCATGCGCCCAGATCGATCAGCCGGCAGCGCTCCGAGCAGAACGGACGGAATCGACTTTCGGCCGTCCACTGGACTGCCTCGCCGCAGTTCGGGCAGGCTACGGTTCGCACGTTCGTCAGGTCCTTTTGGAGCCTCGAGCCGATTGCGGCGTTTATTGCAACCGAGCGAGAGGGGGCGCTCTCGCAACGACTACATTATCCGGCGCGTCAAGGGATTAGGTGACGCGGGTTTACCGTCCTCGCCGGCGCGACCCCGAGCAAACAGCATTTCCCGGAACGCCGCGAAAACCCTTTGCATCTGCGCCCGCTTGTAGGGAAACAGTTTGGGATCATCCAGCGCATGGACGATTGCGGCGTTATCCACTTCGAACAGCAACAAGCTTCCGTCCTTCGTTTCCGCGCAATCAATGACGACGAAATCCAGGCCGATCAAGCGGTCTATCGATGCGAGACTCTGCTTGTGAGTTAGCGCAAATTCTTGCTCGAAGTTGTTCATGAAATGCTCTTCTTCCTTGCGCTTGAAGTCGCTGCTGGCCATGTCCGCATTGAAGTAATGGATCATCCAATGCGATGAAATGGCCATATGGCAGGCGAAAGGCTGGCCTGCCAACAGGACAACCCTGTATTTCTTGAATTGGCCATCGGTTGATCGATAGTCAATGAAATTGGATATATAGAACTCCCCGTCCGATAGCGCGGCCACATAGGTCGATAGATCCGCGGCGTCGTCGATCTTGGCAAGGTTCTTGCCACCGTGCGAAGCGACCGGCCGCGCAATGATGGGAAACCGCCCGGCATCAAGTATCTCGGCGAGTGCAAAGCGTTCTTGAGAGATCTCCAGTAGCACTTGGCGATCTACCCGCGCTGTAGGCGGTATGACGACGCCGGGGATGGATTGCAAGAGCAATGAGACGCGATCCCGAGTCAGGTGTCCGATTTTGTCGGGGGAATTGAGTACCGGTTTTGTAGACAGGCCGGGAAGGCCCTCCAGCTGCCCCAGCAGAGCTTGGCTCTGGTCCGACTCCCCAATCGCGACAAAAATCAAATCATGGTCGGGCAGCGATTCCGGAAACGGGCGGCCCGGAAATAAGTAAAACAGCGTTACTTCGATATCCGTGTCTTCGAGCAGACAGTCCACCGGCGTGTTGGCGGTCATGTCACCCGGCGCCATGATTACCAGGAGTCGAAGTGCCACGGCAGCCGTTGTCGGAGGCAGGCGATAGATCCGACTAATCTGCAGTGCCTGGTGCTGCTTCTTGAAGGCGAGTTCACGTAGGTCGGGATTCCCCGTCATCAGCATCAGTGTCGACAGGTCCATCAGTGCATTGGCGTCGGACGGGTCGCTTCGGCTGCGCGCTTCCAGCCGCGGGCCCAATTCCGAAAAATCAATGCCCGATTCGAGCAAGCGGGCCAAGCCGGCGAAACCGGTGACGTATTGACTCAAATCAATCATCTTCGCGATGCTACCGCGGGGCGGCCGCACGTTCGGTCGAAGCAAAAAACCCGTTGCGCGTTGTGCGCGCTTGTCGCCGCGGTCATCCGCGAGCCGCCGAGTATGCGCATGAACACCTAGAGATTGACGCCGAGCGGGTGTCGTTCAATCGGCGCCCGCATGCTCGAACTTCGTCGTCGGCGAGTGCGGGGCGCGTGTGGCGCTTCCGAATGCGCCCTCGATGCCCCTGTCCCGGCCATCCAGCGTCGGGACTAAGGTCACAAAAGTGCAGGACATTAGCTCGTAGACAGCATGTATATAATTGATTTTGCTTATATTTCATACTTAGCAACGGTGGGGCCAATTCCGCGGCCGTTGGGGAAAACAACCCTCGAGTCGAAGTATAGCCGGAGCTTAGAATGCGACCATGCCGATGCTTGCGCTTTACCCCTTCCGCTTTTTGCGATCCGCTCACGAGCAGGTGGATCCGCGCCCCGCATACGCTGCAGGTGCCTGAGATGCGGCGGCCTATCGTGTACAGGTGACGATGGCTCGTTTTGTATTCGTTTCTCACCCCGCCTTGGGACACCTCGACTTCGGCGGAGGGAGCTATCTCCGTACAGCACGCCACCTTATCGACCGCGGTCATCGGGTGCGCTGGTTGTTGCCCGCAAACCTGCGGCCAGGTTATGCGGAACCTCGGCGTGCCGCCGATGCCGAAGCAGCCATCACCGCTGCGGGCGTTCCGGTCGTGCGGCTTGCAGGCCCATTTGATCTTAATGCTCCGCTTGACGCAAAGATGATCGACGCGGTGCGAGCTCTCTCACACTACATCCGCGACGAGGCAGCCGACGCATGCATTATCGATCGCTTGTCGGTCTTGGCCTCAATCGCTGCACATGCTGCGCACGTTCCGTGGGCCGTCGTTGGCGGCGACGGCGCGCAATGGACGGCCGAAGCCGGACGAGGGGTCCAACATGGAATTTTCGTACACTCACCGGCCGGGGAGGTAGCACGGCAGCTTGGCGTTACCGATTATCCAACCGAGTCGCGTTCGACGTTCTGGGGGGTATCACCGCTCTTGAATGTCTCTTTTTTTACTCGCCATTTCTACGGCGTCGACGGAGGCAAGCATAGCCATTTCGTTGGAGGCGACGCGCCGGTCACGAACACCGTGCGCGACTCCCTGCTCGTCACGCTGGGGACGTCCTATCGTCCCGAAGTTCGCGATGCACTGCTGTCGTCGTTGGTCACCCTCTCCACACCGGAGCGTCCACGCATCGAAATCCTGACCGGTGACGCCGCAATCTCCGCACGGCTCCGCGCCGCTTCGGGTCGCGTGCGTGCGTTGGATTGGGAGCCTTATGACACTGCATTCTCACGTGCCCGCCTCGCTATCGGCCATGGCGGGAACGCATTTCTCTGGCAAGCAGTTGCTGCAGGCGTTCCTGTCATTGCCATACCGAGCGGTATCGGCGATCAGTCGTTTTCCGCGGAACGTGTTGAGCGCCTTGGACTTGGTCGCTCGATTCATCCCCATACATTGACTCCACAAAGGCTCGGTGCCGTGATCGACGACCTATTACGGGACGGCGCGACGCAGGCGCGGGTGGCCGACTTGCAACGCTCGTTTCGTTCTGGCGGGGGGATAGTCGCGGCAGCGGAACTATTCGAGCGACTGGCCCGCGAGCGTTCAGTCGCGAGCGACTGCGTGGCGCCGATGTGTTGCTGCCACGAAGAAGATGTCGGTGTGCGATTCTAGCGTCGCTGAGGCGGGATCAGGCATCCGTCGCCGCGGAGCGCTACGCTGAGCAGGCCCTCAAGGAGCCCTCGAACGGGAACGGCGCAGTGCGCTGATTGCGGACCGCCACGCGGTTCCCACAAAGTGGCCAGTCGCGCCTAGAATCCCATTCGTACGAGCAAATGTGTCCGGCTCGAAGGTAGATTGCATGCATCGCTCGCGCATCAATGGGCTGCTGATCGATTGCAAGACCGATGATATCGACGCCGCCGCGCGATTTTGGGCGGACGCGCTGGGCCGTCCGGTCGATATGAAGCATCCGGGAACTCGCGGCAATTACCGCATGCTGGAAACGCCGACCGACGAGCTCAGCGTGCAGATTCAGCGCGTGGACCACGAAAGCCGCGTGCACATTGATATCGAGACCGACGACATTCCGGCCGAAGTCGCAAGGCTCGAAAAACTGGG
>DASZFQ010000126.1:0-4866 GCA_035939595.1 Casimicrobiaceae bacterium | reverse complement strand
TAGTCCGTTACCGGATAGAGCAGCAGCTGACCACATAATTCCGGACCGCCCTCGTCACGTACCCTGAGCGCGGTGACCGCCGCTATATTGGCACCAGCGCTGTCCCCCGCGACGACGATGCGCGCTGGGTTGGCGCCCAGCGCGGCGGCGTGCGCGGCCGCCCAGCGCGTCGCATACAGAGAGTCCTCGATCCCAGCGGGGAACTTGTGCTCGGGCGCGAGGCGATAGTCGACCGACGCGACGACGCACCCCGCACCGGCGCACAGATTGCGGCACATCCCGTCATGGGTATCAAGGCTGCACAGCACGAACCCGCTGCCGTGAAAGAACACCATTAGCGGCAATGGGCCTTCACGGTGCGGCGTATAGATGCGGATGCGCAAAGGCCCGCCCGGCCCATCGATAGCCTGCTCGCGGACGCCGGCGATCTCGGACGGGGATGCCATCAAAGCGATGCGCGCCTCGTACTGCGCGCGCGCCACATCGACCGGCAGGGTATGCGTGGCGGGCACGCCCGTGCCCCTGTCCAACAGGGCCTGGATCTGCGGATCGACAGGCATCGCTTGTCCCTGTCGAGGCCGAGGCTATTGCGCTGCGCTCGCCAAGGGTGCCGCGCGGGCCGGCAGAAAGCGGTCGAGCACTTGCCCCGGGCCTTTCTCGAGCCGCTCGTAATCTTTGCCGTCGAAAACCCGAATGCCATTGACGAACACGCCGTGCACGCCGATCGGGTCCCGGATCGTGCGCGCGCCGCCGCCAGGCAGGTCGTTGAGCCGGCGCGGCGCCGTGATGCCAACCGTGGCGGGATCGAACAGCAACAGATCGGCATGCGCGCCGATCGCGATGCGGCCGCGATCCGGAATGCCGTAAAGCCCGGCCTGATGGCTCGTCAGACGGCGCACGCCTTCCGAGAGGTCGAACGTGCCGCGTTCGCGCACCCAGTGGCCAAGGAGATAAAGCCCGAAGCCCGCATCGCACAGATAGACCAGATGTGCGCCGGCATCCGAAAGTGCGATCACTCCGGCCTTGTGCTTGACCAGCGGCTCAACCCCGTCGTCGACGGCGTTGAAGAAGCGGCCGATCAGGCCGGTGTCGAGGTTCTCATCAAGCGCGAGGTCGAGCAAGACATCGAGCGGGTCGCGACCAGCTTCACGCGCGATCTCGGCGATAGTGCGGTTGGCGAGCTCGGCATTCTCGGGTTTCACCGGCGCGGCAATAATGACGCGCTGCCAGTTCCCCTGGAACACGGTGCCCGGCTTGGGGTTGCGCAGGTCAGCGCGGAACCGCTCGCGGAAGCTCGGGTCACGGAACACCGTCTTCAGCTGCTCGCGGTCATAGGCCTTGATCGGGTCGAACGCCGGATGGCTGTAGAACGGGTAGGCGCTCGCCAGTGTGAAATCGAACGACAGCGGCTGACAGGTGATCTGGATATAGAGCTCGTTGCCGCGGGCCTGGGCCGCGGCGCAGGAGTCGAACACGCCGAGTGCCCGCCTTGGATACTGCTCGTTATAGAGCGCGACCGCGGTGCTCATAAAAATGCGGCGCCCGTGCCGGGCGGCGATCTCCTCCATCGCCTCGGGCATGATTGGGCCGGAAGAAATCTCGACCACACCGCGCCCAGGCCCGCCCATCGCTCCGACCAGCGCATCGAATTCCGACAATTCACTGATTGTCGACGGCATCGGCACGCCACCCCAACCCGAATGGTTCAGCGAGTACGAAGCGCCCATTCCGATCGCGCCCTCGTCCATCGCCTCGGCGACGAGCCGCCTCATTTCAGCGAGTTCGGCGGCGGTCGGCTCTTTGCGCATCGAGGCGTCCTCGCCCATTACGGCGGTGCGTATCGCCGAATGCCCGACCAGCACGCCGAGGTTCATGTACGCGCCGCGCCCGCGCAGCATCGTTATGTATTCGGCGAACGACTGAAACTGCCAGTTTATGCCGGCGCGCAGCGCGTCGAGGTCCATACCCTCGACAACTGCCAGGTTCCGCATAATCGTGTCGCGCAGCGGCGCCGGCGCGGGCACGATGCCGAAGCCGCAATTGCCCATGATCGCGGTTGTGACCCCGAGCGAGGGCGACGGCGACAGGGTCGGGTCCCAGGTGACCTGCGCGTCGTAATGCGTGTGCAAGTCGATGATGCCCGGCATCAGCGCGAGCCCGCCGGCATCGACGATCTCGGGCGCGTCCTTGCCCAAATCGCCGATCGCGGCGATGCGGCCGTCTCGCACCGCAAGATCGGCGCGGATCGGGTCGTGCCCGAGCCCGTCGACCACGGTGGCGCCGCGGATCACGAGGTCATGCATTGCGATCTCCTCTGCTGTCTCGGGAATGACTCATCCGCGGCGGCGACGTCCGCGTTGATATTGTCTTCCGTAGAAGACGTACGATTTGTATTGCGAGAAACCGGCACGGGATTTATCATCTCAACCTGCATGGGTCAATGCGCTTGATCAGGCGAGAGATGGACCGGCCGCAGCTAGTGGGCTCGCCAGCCAGCGTCCTTCAAGCAAAGGGAAGCGAAACCGAGTCGTCCAGCGCGGCCATTGCTGGTGATCTCGGCCGTGGCAATCTGGGCAAACCGGTGGGCGCGGTTGTCGCTGCGGCAAAAGCTCTGCGCGTGCTGCACGCGTCGGAGCGTCCGCTGAATGCAAGCGAGGTCGCCCGCGCCGCCGGCCTCCATCGCGGCACCGCGTACAATATTCTTCGGACGCTGCAGGCCGAGGGATTTGTCGGTTACGACGAGGCGACCCGCAGCTATTCGGTCAGCCTGCATATTCTCGAACTCGCCTATGGCGTGTTGCGTCGCAGCGGGCTCATGGATCTGGCGCGGCCGCTGATGCACGCGATCTCTGATGAGCGCGGCGTGTCGGTTTATCTGTCTAAGGTGCTGGGCCCTTCGTCTCTGCTGCTGTTGGACTGGGTCGGCGTCGCGTTCCGCACGGACCTGTATGTCACCGTGGGGCGCCCCTCCCCGGTCCCGGCGGGCGCATCGGGGGTCATCATGGCTGCTTTCGGAAGCAGCAGCGAGTCGGAGCTCGAAGCGCTGTTCTCGAAAGTCGCGTGGTACCAGAAACCGTCTTTCACCGATTTCCTGGCCCGCGTTCGGGAAGCGAAGAAATGCGGTTTCGCGGTCGATCGGGGCGCGATGTTTCAGGGGATCACGCTGGTCTCCGTCCCAGTTCTGTCGCCGTCATGGGAGCTGCTGCTGATCCTGACCGCGGCTGGACATTCCATGATCTGGATGCCGAGGCGCTGGGCGCGCTCAGCCGTGCGATGCAGTCGGCAGCGGCGCGGCTTTCGGAGAGCGCGCGATTGCTGCGTCTCGGTTGACTGTGTGGTTTTGCGTTGGAGGTTTCCGTAAGCATCACTGCAAGGAATCAGAGCATGGCTTACTCGCAGGCGGCGGCGCACAAGGCTTGGACGGATCCGAGCACGGATTTTGACGCGATCATCATCGGCGCCGGTGTTTCCGGCCTCTACCAGCTCTACAGGCTGCGTGAACTGGGGCTCACGGTGCGGGTGTTCGAAGCCGGCAGCGGGGTCGGCGGCACCTGGTACTGGAACCGCTATCCCGGCGCCCGCTTCGATTCCGAGAGCTGGACCTACGGTTACTCCTTTTCGCAGGAACTGCTAGAGGAATGGGACTGGGACGAGCACTTCGCGGGCCAGCCCGAAACCGAGCGTTATCTGAATTACGTCGCCGACAAATTCGATCTGCGTCGCGACATCCAGTTCAAGAGCCGTGTCAGGGCCGCGCACTATCAGGAGAATACCCGCAGCTGGGACGTCGAGGTGGAAAACGGCAGGCACTACAGCGCGCGCTTCCTGATCACCGCCGTCGGCGTGCTTTCCGCGGCAACGATGCCGACCATCCCAGGTGTGGAGACGTTCCAAGGCCAGTCCTGCCACACCCATTACTGGCCGAAGGAAACGGTTCGCTTCGAGGGCAAGCGGGTCGCGGTGATTGGGACCGGTGCGACCGGCGTGCAGACCATTACGGAAGTGGCCAAGACGGTCGGTCATCTGACCGTGTTCCAGCGCACCCCCCAATGGTGCGCGCCGTTGCACAACGGCAAGATCGGTAAGGAAGAGATGCGCCGGATCCGGGCCAACTATTCCGATATCTTCGCGCGCTGCCAGGAGACCTACGGCTGTTTTATCCATGCGACCGATCCGCGCGCCGCCCTGGAGGTAACAAGAGCGGAACGTGAGGCTTTCTGGGAGAAGCTTTACGGCGAGCCAGGCTTCGGCATCTGGATGGACAATTTCCGAGACATCCTGGTGGACCGTGAGGCCAACGCACTGATCTCGGATTTCGTCGCTCGCAAGATCCGCCAGCGCGTCACGGATCCGGCGGTCGCCGAAAAATTGATCCCGAAGAACCACGGCTTCGGTACCCGCCGCGTGCCGCTCGAGAGCGGCTATTTCGAGGTCTACAACAAGCCCAACGTCAAATTGGTGGACATCAACGAGACGCCGATCGAGCGCATCACCCCCAAGGGCATTAAGACTCGGGGCATCAAGACCAGCGACGCCGAGTACGAATTCGACATCATCATCTACGCCACTGGTTTCGACGCGATCACGGGCAGTTTCGACCGCATCGACATCCGCGGGGTCGGCGGGGAGTCGCTGAAGGAGAAGTGGAAAGAGGGACCGCAGACCTTTCTCGGCATCCTGGTGGACGGCTTCCCCAACCTGCTGATGGTGATGGGCCCGCATGCTGGGCTCGGCAATTTTCCGCGCGCCGTCGAATACAGCGCCGATTGGGTGACAAGGCTGATCCGCTTCGCGCGCGACCGCGATCTGACCCGCATCGAGGCCACCGCGGCGGGCGCCGGTGCCTGGACTGACCACGTCATTGCG
>DASZFQ010000125.1:0-2868 GCA_035939595.1 Casimicrobiaceae bacterium | reverse complement strand
AGCAAGCATGCCGTGATCGGAATGATGCGCACGGCGGCGCTCGAATGCGCGCCGCTAAAGATCCGCGTCAACACCGTCAATCCCGCGCCCATCGAGACGCGCATGATGCGCTCAATCGAAGAACAGCTTGCCCCCGGTCATCCAGGTCAGGCCAAGGAACAGTTCCAGAGCATGCTTCCCCTCGGGCGCTACGGGCGACCCGAAGAGGTCGCAGACGTGATGCTGTTCCTCGCATCTGATCAGAGCAGCTACTGCACCGGCGGCGTTTACATGGTCGATGGCGGCACCTCGGCGACATGACCTCCAAGCCGGCCCGTCGCCAACGTGCAAGCCCTCGCGGCGCGCATAGCACCAACGCTATCAACCCGCCCGCCCGCAATGCCGCCGAATGTGATACCACTGCCGCCCGCGAAGAGAAGAAAGTCGTCGTCAAGCGAGCGGGGGGGTGGAGTGGCCGGCGGGCGGTTTAACTTCGATCGCGTCACCCGCTTTGATTTGATCGCATATCCAGTTGGATACAAGCCCTTGCGTGGCGCGCTTAATGGTGACGCGGAGAGGTTCTTGGAGCAGCGGGCAGCTCGCGAGCGAATAGCAGCGAAGCAGGTAGCGCCCGTCGTACGCGATGCGCAGCGTTAGAAACTGCCCGACCGATGGCGAAACGCCTCGGCGTGCTCGGTCGGGATTTCCAAAAATATGGACTTCGCGTCGGCAGTATCGTCGATCACTTCGCGAACCGAAGAGAGTAGTAGGCAGGCTCGGTCACAACGTCATCCAACGCTCAGTGCGCGTTCGTGATCCGAAGTTGGGCTCCGCTGATGAAACGCGACTCATCGGAAATGAGAAACAGCACCAGGTCTGCTACGTCCTTCGGATCGCAGAAGCGCGAAGTCGGGTCTGCGTCGTAACTCACGCGCTCGGGATCGGGATTGCCTAGCAGCGGAAGTGTCATCGGCGTCAGCACGCCGTCGGGATGAATCGAATTGCAGCGAATCCGGTAGCCGCAACTCTTGCAATGTACGGCGACGCTGTGGGTGAGTGCCGCGACCGAGGCTTTTGAACCGCTGTACGATACGGCAAACGGCAGGCCCTCCGACGCTATCGATGACATGTTGACAATCGAGCCTCCGCCGCTCGACTTCATGGCCGCCACGCCGTATTTGCAGCCAAGAAAGTATCCGTCGGCGTTGACGCGATGCACTTTCTGCCATTCTTCGAGCGTAGCGTCCTCAATCGAGCCCATGACGAGGATGCCGGCGTTGTTGACGAGCCCGTCGAGCCGGCCGAATCGTTCCTGGGCGGCAGTCATGACGGCCTTCCAGTTGTCGTCGCTCGAGATGTCGTGGCGGACGAAAGTCGCCGCGTCGCCAATCTCGCGCGCCAGAGAGAGGCCTCCGTCCTCATTAAGATCGGTGATTACAACGCGAGCGCCTTCGCTGGCGAGTAACAGGGCGTCTTGCTTGCCAATACCGCTGGCGCCGCCCGTGACGATCACAACTTTTCCTTGAACGCGTCCCTTGCCGTTTCTTGCCATCGCTGATCCTACGCCGTTGCTCCCGCACGTTTTGCGCCTTGCGCTAACGTCGCCGCTGCGGAGCGGCCGGCTCGCCGCCCCGACCAGATGCAGTCCGCGAGCGCCAGTCCGCTCACGTAGTGATTCGACGCGATTCCGACGGCAGCGCGGCCCGCGGCGTAGAGGCCGGGCACGGTGCTGCTGGCAGTTCTTACCGTTCCATCTGTCTCGTCGACGCGAAGGCCGCCAAGCGTGAGCGCAGCACATGGAAACACTCGCCTGTCGACCGAAATGTCCAGAGCATAGAACGGCGGCGCTTCGAGCGGATGCAGCAAATCGCGCGACTTGCCAAACGGGTCGTCGCCACTTTGCGCCGCCTGGTTGTAGATCTGCCAGCTCTGTCGCAGTGCGCTCGCGTCAGCGCCGATCCGCTGTGCCAGATCCTCAATCGAGCCGCTGCGCTTCGCTCCCGCAAAAGTCAGGACGAGCGCCGGCACACTCTGAAATCCCCACAAGCCGCCGAACAACGCTTCCCCGATGGCGTCGCGCCGGATCGTTGAATCGATAACGAGCCAGGCTTTGCCGTCGTGATGCTCGCACATTTCGTAGCCGAGCTTCGCGCCGTAAACCTCCTCGTTGCAGAAGCGCACGCCGGCCCTATCGACGATCATGCCGCGCGCCCACGCCAGGGGCGGATTGATGAACCGCCATGCAGAGACACGCTCCAGCCGCGCGCACTCTCCGCCCACCGATTGGCCGAGGCGGATGCCGCTACCGTCGCATCCCGATGTTCCGAGGCGAAAGTTGCGCAAATAATTCGGCGCGTGACGCGCTATCATTTCGCGATTGAATATGAATCCACCCGTACTGAGCACCACTCCCGCGCACGCCCGGACCAGCCGCGGATGTGCTTCGGCGAGTTCCACCGCAAGCGTCCGCCGGCGCAGCACGTCCGAGACACCAGGCATCGGATAGTACATTCGTTCGGCCCAGCGGCTGAGCCGTCGATGGAGTCGCGAAGCGCGGTCTAAGTTTACAAATTGCCAGAGTTCGGCCCCGAGCACGGCGCCGCTCCTATCGTCGACTACCAGCCGCCGCACCGAGGATTGGGTCATCACGCGTGCTCCGGAAGCATGCACGCTCTTGCGCAGCGCCCGAAACAGCATCGCACCCGAGAGCCCCGCGCCTTTGACTCGATGCCCGCGCGGCGCCGGCGAATGTTTCCCCGCATAATCCTTAACGGTCTCATTGCCGGAAAAATAAAGGTAATAGCCGTCGGCGGGATATGAGGTCTTGCATGGAGGCACTGCGGAATCGAACTCGACGCCGTGCGCTTCCAGCCATTCGATCATCTCGAC
>DASZFQ010000124.1:0-3042 GCA_035939595.1 Casimicrobiaceae bacterium | reverse complement strand
GCTCTCGAACGCCCGGTTCACCCCCGTGACGTGCTGCGCGATGTCGGCGTGATTCGCCTGCGTATTACGGATCAACAAAGCGTTGACGACGGAGATGCCGACACTGGAGCCGATATTGCGCGACAGGTTGTAGAAGCCGGCGCCTTCGGTCCGGTCCCCGGGAGAAAGCGTGGCGAGTGTAACCGTGCTTAGCGGCACGAAGAGAAAGCCAAGGCCGATGCCCTGAACCACTCCGACTTCGACGATCGCCGATTGTGAGATATCCGGCGTCCAGCCGGTCATCGCGTAGAACGCCCAGGCCGTAAGCCCGAGGCCAAAGCCAAGCAGCAGCCGCGTATCAATGCGCCCGATCAGCCTGCCAACGACCAGCATCGCTGCCATCGTGCCGATGCCCCGCGGACCCAGGACGAGGCCGGCGGTGACGACCGGATAATTCATGAGATTCTGCAGATAAGGCGGCTGCAGCGCTAGCGAGGCGTAATAGGTGAGGCCAACGATCGCAACAAAAAGCGTGCCAGCCACAAAATTGCGATCGCGGAACAGACCTGGTCTCACGAAGGGTTTGTCCGCGGTGAAGGTGTGAGCGAGGAACAGATAAAACGCCGAGGCGGCGATGATCGCCTCGATGATGATCTCCCCGGAGCCGAACCAATCGAGTTGCTCACCGCGGTCGAGCAGAACCTGCAGGGCGCCGATCCCAAGGCTGAGCGTGCCGAAGCCGAGCCAGTCCAGCTTCTCATTGGCGTTGCCCGCGGTGTTGGTTAAAAAGAGTCTCACGCCGAGCAAGCACAGAATGCCGATCGGCAGGTTAATGTAAAAGACGTAGCGCCACGTGTAGTTCTCGGTCAGCCAGCCGCCGAGGACCGGGCCGAGGATAGGACCGGCCATCACCGCGACGCCCCACATCGCCATCGCCGATCCCTGCCGCTCCGGCGGATTGATGTTGAGCAGTACGGATTGCGAGAGCGGAACGAGCGCCGCGCCAAACGCGCCTTGCAGAACGCGGAACAGCACGATCTGCGTCAGCGACTGCGACATGCCGCACAGCATCGAGGCGACGGTGAACCCGGCGACGGAGACGAGGAAGAGCCGCTTGAGCCCGAATCGGCTGGCGAGAAAGCCGGTCGGTGGCGTCATGATCGCGGCGGCGACGATGTAAGAAGTCAGCACCCAGTCGATCTGGTCCTGGGTCGCCGAGACGCTGCCCTGCATATAGGGCAGCGCGACATTGGCTATGGTGGTGTCGAGCGCCTGCATCAGCGTGGCGAGGATCACGCAGACGGTGATTGCTAACCGATTACCGCCATCAGCGGTGCGCTCCGCAGGCATCACGCACTGCCTCGAACATGCACGAACAGCGCGGTCAGGAAGCGCGGCAAGCCGCGGGCGTGGCCGGTATCGACATTGACTTCGACGCTCATCCCGGCGCGCAGGGGCGGCAGGTTCTTGTCGCTCGTCTGGACGCGAACGCGCATCGGAACGCGCTGCACAACCTTCACCCAGTTGCCGCTGGTGTTTTGCGCGGGCAGGAGCGAGAACTGCTGCGCCGCCGCCGGACTGATGCTTTCCACGGTGCCGCGCCATTCCGCGTCCGGATATGTGTCGACCGTCACCGTGACCGACTGCCCCGGCTGCACATAGGTCAACTCAGTTTCTTTTGGTGTTGCGTCGACCCAGACGTGATCCCTATCGACGAGATAGAAGGCTGTCATCGAGGCCGCGAGGTACTTGCCCGGTGCGATCGAGGGTACGTTCGTTACGGTGCCGGCAAACGGCGCCTTGACGATGGTGTGATCAAGTTGGCGCTGCGCCTCGTCGACCTGTGCTTTGGCTTGCAAGTACTGCGGGTGTTGCGTCGCCGGAATGTTCGGGTTGCCGGCGAGCCTTGCCAGCTGCACCGCGGCCTGCTGGCGCAGGGATTCGAGCTTGTTCTTGTCGACTTCGAGCGTGAATCGGGCTTGGTCGTAGGTGGCCTTGGACGTCGTACCGCTAGGCAACAGCGCAGCGTTGCGGTCATAGGTCGCCTGATCGAGCGCGACCTGCCCCTCTTGCGCGGCGGCATCGCTCAACATGCGTTGGTAGTCTTGCTTCATCGATTCGATATTCAGCGCGGTCTGCGACAGGCTGGCCTTGGCGTTGTCGAGAGCGATCTGGAACTGTTGGGGATCAAGTCGATATAGAACCTGGCCAGGCTCGACATGCTGGTTGTTGGTGACGTCGACCTCTTCGACGATCCCCGGGACGTCGGTCGAGATGCCGACCGTGTCGGCTTCTACATAGGCGTCGTCCGTCGACATCACTTGGCCGCCGGCAACGTACCAGTAGGCTCCAGCAATCAGGGCGAGCGGCAGCGCAGCAAACAATGCCCAGCGAATCCAGGGCCGTCGCGGAGATTGCACTTTCTGGGGCGCGGAGGTCTTCTCGATCGGACGTTCCGGCTGCCCCGGTGGCGCTTCGCGTCTCGCGGCCGGCACATCGGAAGGCAAGTGCGGCCGCTCTGGCTGCTCTTGCGGCGCACCGTGCCTCGCCGCCGGCGCCTCGGGCGCTTCCGCAGGGCGCCGGAAAGCCAATTTCGCGTCAACGGGCATGGGATCTCCTTCGGCGGGCGATTACTCGTGCCGCTTGCGTATCAATTAGGTGTCGATGGAAGGGGCAAATGAAAATCCTATATCTATTGCATGCGGTGTTGAAAGGAACTCAGCAATGGATCGCGGTAATCTGGCCGAACTGAAAGCGTTCGTCGCTGTTGCCGATCGCCTAAGCTTTCGTGCCGCGGCGTCCCAACTTGGCATCACGCCGTCGGCGCTCAGCCATTCGATGCGGCAATTGGAAGAACGTCTTGGGATGCGCTTGCTGCATCGCACGACGCGCAGCGTGTCACTGACTGACGCCGGCCGGCGTTTGCTCGATCGGCTGCGGCCGGCGATCGACCAGATTGCCGGCGCGCTTGAAGACTTGAACCAAGAGCGCCAACGGCCCATGGGCCGGTTGCGGATCTATATGGTCCACATAGCGGGGGCGGCAGTCGTCGCGCCGATATGG
>DASZFQ010000123.1:0-2391 GCA_035939595.1 Casimicrobiaceae bacterium | reverse complement strand
GCCCTTTTACGTGGGAACTGCGCCGTCAGCGGCGAGATGCTGATGGATCAGCGCCACCGCGGCGGCGCCTTCGCCGATCGCACCGCCCACGCGCTTCACCGAACCGGAGCGCACGTCACCGATCGCGAACACGCCGCTCACGCTCGACTCGAGTGGAGCGGGCACATGCCCTGCGGCGAGGCCTTCCGTCTGACCGGTTAGCACAAACCCATGCGGGTCGAGGGCCACGCCGCACCCAGCGAGCCACTTCGTCTCCGGGTCCGCGCCCACGAAAACGAACACATGGCGGATCGGCCGTTTTTCCTCGAGACCTGTTTGCTTGTCACGCCAGGACACCGCGTTAAGGCCCTCCTCGAGGTTACCGTAAAGCTGCGTCAGTTCCGTGTGAGGGTGCAGTTCGATGTTCGGCGTGGCATCAATGCGGTCGATCAGGTAGCGTGACATGCTGGAGGCAAGATTCGGCCCTCGTATCAGAACGAATACCTTGGTTGCTTGCTGCGCCAGGAAGACCGCAGCTTGCCCGGCCGAGTTGCCGCCACCTACCAGGACGACTTCAGTGTGCGCGCATATCTTCGCGTCGTAGGCGGAGGCCCAATACGAAACGCCCCGGCCTTCGAACTCGGTCAGGCGCGGCACTGCGGGCCGGCGATAACGGGCACCGCTGGCAATGACCACCGTTTTCGACCGAAGACGGCGCCCGTCGGCGAGCTGTAACGACAACTCGCCGCTAGGCCCAGCCTTGCTGCAGTCCAGCGCCGCGGCCTCTGCCGGGATCATCATCTCGGCGCCGAATTTCTGCGCCTGGACGAAGGCGCGGCCGGCAAGCGCCTGACCGGAGATGCCGGTTGGAAAGCCCAGGTAATTTTCGATGCGCGCGCTTGCTCCTGCCTGCCCGCCAAACGCCCTGCAGTCCAGTACGACGACATGCAGGCCCTCCGAGGCCGCGTACACGGCCGTTGCGAGCCCGGCGGGTCCCGCTCCGACGACGGCAACGTCGAAGAGCTCGTTGTGCGTGACCGAATCGAGCATACCCAGCACGCGGGCAAGCGCGTCTTCGGTGGGGTTGAGCAGTATCGACCCGTCGGGGCACACGACGAGCGCGTCGGCTAATGCCGCGCCGTATTGTTCAAGAAGCGCGGCGGCGTCGCCATCCTGGGTGACATCGACGACCCGATGCGGACGGGCATTGCGGGTCAGGAAGTTCTGCAGTCGCTGCAACTCGCGAGATTCCGGCCTAGCCATCAGGACCGGGCCGCCGGCGCCGGTTTCGATCAATGCCACCCGACGCAGTATCAGCGCGCGGACAATACGCTCGCCAAGGTCTGCCTCGGCAATGATCAGCGCGCGCAGTTGCGGAGGCGGCACAAGAAGCGTCTCGACATCCTCCTCGGCATACGCGTCCACCAGCGAGTAACTACCGGAAAGTTGAGCGACTTCGCCGGAAAACTGTCCTCGTCCCAGGGTCACAGTGGGAACCACGCGACCCATCCCGTCACGCTGGCTGAGCGCCAGAGCGCCCTGCAATACGACGAACTTGCCTGGGCCAGGTTCGCCGGTCGCGAACAGGCGGGTGCCGCGCTCAAAGCGTCGCACGGTGCCAAACCGGCCGATGCGCGTGACCTCCGGGTCGGTAAGCACCGGAAACATCTGATCGCGTCGGTTCGCGACTTCAGGCGGATCGTTGGGCACGGCAGATTCCGAGTCGTGGACTTTCAAGCGATACGCGCTAACGCGCCCGGGCACACGATGAGAAGTGTGGCAACCGTGCCCCTGAAAATGCTACCGACGGCGGATTTGGGCCAACTGCGCGATCCAGTTCTCGCCCTGCCCGCCTTGTAGCTTCCACGTATCCCGTTCCGGGTGCTCCAGGTCAGTGATATAGACGTCGTAGCGAATCGCGTCGAGTCCGTCCGCCTCCGGCGTGTCAGGCTCGCGTCGCACCTCTGCCAAGAACTTGCTTGGGTCGAGCCCAAGACGCGTCAGTTCGCGCTCGAAATCCTGTTTTACATCATCTCCGAGTAGTCTGTGATCGCCCTGCCATTCGACGTGCATTTGAAGCTCCTATCGCTTGTCGCTAACAAGTGCTCAGGATGTTGATTGCTTTCGCCCGCGAACATAAGCAACGAACCTTCTCTGACCCAAGGTGCCTTCGTAATTCCGCCGCGCCGGTCACGTGCGCGTAGCACAACCCGACATTCGTACCCGCCCACCAAAAACTTGGCAACTCCCGTCCGTTCGCCTCATCTTAGTTTCACCAGCATCTTTCCGAAGTTCTCGCCCTTAAACAATTTGAGAAAGGCTGTGGGCGCGTTCTCGATGCCGTGCTCTATGGTTTCCTTCCACGTGATCTTGCCTTCGTGTATCCATCTGGACATCTCTCTCTGGAACTCG
>DASZFQ010000122.1:0-1732 GCA_035939595.1 Casimicrobiaceae bacterium | reverse complement strand
TGCCGGCGCGGCCACGACAATGTCGCCCTCAACCTCGATCTGGCCGCTCGACCACAGAGCGTCGGCCAACAACAGGCTCGCGTCGTAAACGCCGTCGGCGGTGATGAGAGAGACGCCATCGGCGCCGGGGCGCATTTGGATCTTGGGCAGCAAGCGGTTTAGGTTGCCCAGCGCCAGATTGCGAAGCCGTGCGCGGTCTCCGACATCGTCGCGCGTGGTAAGGAAGCGCATCGACGACGCCTGATCTTCGGCATAGACGATCGCCAATTCGGAATTGAAGGGCTCGGTCAAAACCTCGGGCGCCGCATCCGCCGTTTGCCCCCCTCGCGCGCGACGCAACTCATCTACCCATCGCTGCGATTTCAGCACCGGAACAATCCGCGAGCGGTCCGGCGCCTTCGCGTCGGCCACGTGCATCGTCTCAGCGAGTACGCCGACGTAGTCGCGAAGCAGCGCAACGAGGCGCTCGGGATTCTGCAGGTAAAGCGCGTACGCATTTCTCAGGTCGGATACCGTCGCCTTGCCGCTGCCGTCGCGGGTTTCGGTTTGCAGATCGCCCGTCACCGTGACCTTAGCGCCGGGTATCGTCGCGCGGACGGACGCTGCAAATGCATCGGTGAAGGCGCGCGGGCTGAGGTTCTCCGCCGCGGCGGCACCCGCCACCAACAAGAACGCGAAGACGAATGCCGCAAGCCGGGACACAACCGCCATCCCCTCCCTACAACTATGAAGAGACTAGCCCGGAATTGCCGCGGCGCAATGCCCGGCTCATAAAATCGGTCAGCAAATAGCCCGGATGAGCGTCAGCGAAATCCGGGCTGCGACTCGAGGACACCTCCGCGAAATCCGGGATCGCTGGTCGCGATCGCGGACAGGCTCGCGCGCCGCTCAAACGATAAGCAGTTGAAGCGCGGAAAACCACTTCAACCGGCGAAATTCGACGGCGGGTAACGGCGCAGCTGGTCCGGCCGCGCTCCTGCCAGCATAAGCTGAAGCCGCTTGCCCCAATGGGCGGCGGCTCAACGCCTGATATCCTTGGATGTGCAACTGGTGTCAGACCCAGAGACGCCGGTATGTCGGTAATGCCGATGAAGAAAAAGTCCGGCACTCCGTGCATTACTCGCGAAGGGAACTGCCCGGACGCCACCCGCCCAATCCAAGCGTCGAGCTGCGCGGATGAAATGCGCAGGCAACGACCAATGGTAGTTGCGGGCTGCGCGGTGCGGTACTCGATAGGTGCATAGCATCTAACAGTGCCGAACAGGGCATGGCGAGAGGCACAAGCACAGCAGCAATGGTCCTTAGCTGGCTAGTCGGGCCATGATGATCCCGGAAAGGCCGTGTCGAGTGTCTGAAGTTCTTGCGTGGTGAGCGTAAGTGAAAGCGCCACGGCGTTCTCCTTGACGTGTGCTGGAGAGCCGGCTTCGGGAATTGCGATAACGTTGCCCCTGCGGACAGCCCAGGCCAGCGCGACCGCGGCCGCCGAGCAACCGTGAGCCGCACCGATCTGCGCGAGCGTGCGGTCGGTTATCAATGGGCTATTCTCGCCGCCGAGTGGAGAATACGCCATGAGCGGGAGATCGTGATGCGTGCACCAAGGAAAAAGGTCACGCTCAATACCTCGGCTGTTGAGGCTGTATGGAACCTGATTGGTCGCACAGCGACTGCCCTCTGGAATGCGGAAGAGAGCTTCCATTTGATCGATATTGAAGTTGGAGACGCCCCACGCTTT
>DASZFQ010000121.1:0-23751 GCA_035939595.1 Casimicrobiaceae bacterium | reverse complement strand
ATTCAGATGTTCAGTGGTTCAATGGAGTGTCTCCTTCCGATACGGTTGTCGTTACGTCGTTATCCATGATTCGGTTGCAGGTGCTTGCTTGTCGTTGACCCAAGGTGCATCTGAGACTCAAGGTCGGGGTTATAGCCGCCGAGCCCGTTGCTCGGTCTAACTTCTATCCGTGCCGGCACCAGGCCGGTCACCACATACCACATGCGCGCGAAGCGCTGGGTCTAAACCCCTGTTACCAACGCGCCCCATCTATGGGGACGGTCGGTCGCAGGCGACCCGCGAGCGGCCGCTTTCCGGAAGTTCGACGGACCGGAGTGGGTCGTGAACGGTCCTCGAAACGACAGGCAGCTCACGGCCAGGAGCGGGCATTCTCATATTTCCCCCAGAGCGGACAGTCGAGCCTAGAATTTCGATACTTCGAGCCGGTGGCTCGCCTCTAAGGGAAGCATGCCCGCTGGCAAGATGCATATCGACGAGGTGGCTAGCGACCCACTTCTAGTGCGCAGGTTGCTTGCCGCCCAGTTCCCGCAATGGGCAGAGCTATCGATCGAATCGGTCCATTCCTCTGGGTCCGATAACGCGCTTTATCGCCTTGGCGACGACAAGGTCGTACGACTCCCTCTCACTCAAGTTGCCGCCACGCAGGTGGACAAGGAACAGCAATGGTTGCCAAAATTGGCCCCGTTCCTAACGCTACCAATCCCCATCCCGGTGGCGAAGGGGGCGCCCGGCGACAGTTACCCCTGGCATTGGTCCGTCTACCGCTGGTTGGAAGGTGAGGCCGCGACGAATGGGAGCATTGTCGACCCATGCCAAACCGCGCTGGAACTAGCGCAGTTCATCGCGACCCTGCAGCGGGTTGACCCTTCGGGCGGACCGACTCCCGGGGCGCATAACTCATATCGCGGCGTACAGCTTGCGACGCGGGACACGGAGACCCGCACCGCGATCACCACATTGCGCGGATCGATTGATGTTGCAGCCGCTACACTAGCCTGGGACGCAGCCCTCCAAGCATCGGATTGGAACTACCAGCCCGTCTGGATCCACGGAGACCTGCAACCTGGGAACCTGTTGGTGCAACATGGTCACCTGTCCGCCGTCATCGACTTTGGATGTCTGGGAGTGGGCGATCCCGCATGCGACTTAATGGTCGCATGGAATTTGCTTTCCGCTGAGTCTAGGGACGTTTTCCGCACTGCGCTGCAAGTCGATGACGAGACTTGGGCCCGCGGGCGCGGCTGGGCGCTATCCTTCGGACTGATCGCCCTTCCCTACTATCGCTTTACAAACCCTGGACTGGCCAAAATAGCCGCGTACACTATCGGTGAAGCGGCCGCTGCTTAATCCTGCTGTGACGCTAAGCTTCATATTTCGTCCCGCGATTCTCTCCGAACGCGACACTCTCGAAGCGCTGCAAAGGCGTTCTTCCCTTAGCAATCCTGGGGATCGCGAAGCGCTACTCGCGAACCCGGACGCTATCGAACTACCGCCAGAGCAAATTGCGACTGGACGGGTGTTTGTATTGGAGCAACGTGGTGCAATCGTAGCCTTTGCATCGACAGTGCCGCGGGATGACGGAGACACGGAACTAGAGGGCTTGTTTGTAGAGCCACGCGTCTGGCGCAAGGGAATAGGACGGCTGTTGATCGAGCACTGTGAAAAAGTGGCGCGGTCAAACGGATCAAACGGGCTGCATGTCGTAGGAAATCCTCACGCGCAGCAGTTTTACCTCGCTTGTGGCTTTGATATTATTGGAACAACCCAAACTCGCTTTGGTCTCGGCCTGTTGCTTCAGAAGACGCTGTAAAGTTCGCAGCCGATGAAGTGGCTTGACAGGGCGCAGGGCTGCTCACGGGCCATGACCGGCCGTACGGCAAAGTCGCCGACAGCGGCCGTTCGATGGTGCTCTCGACCCATCGCCGTGCCGCCGGCGAGGTATTTCGATGCAAGCATCCCCGTGGCGATCTCTAAGCGGCCCGCGCCGGGCCGTCAGTGCGCAGCCTTCCGCTGCGCGAGATCGATGTCGAGGTACTTCCATGGTTCTGAGAAGAAGGAGTCGGGCTTGAAACCGAGCAACCAGGGCTGCACCAGCTCGCTGCGATACCGATAGGTGCCAAGCATCAGCGGCATGTACGCGGCGGCGAGTTGGGCCATGTTTTGGTAAAGGAGCGTGCGCTCTGGACTGTCTGGCAGCATCCGCGCCTGCTCGAAGAGACGGTCGAACTCCGGCAGGTTGAAGTGAGCGTCGTTCATGCCGTTGGCGATATTCTTGCCATAAAGGATTTCGAGCGCGACGCCTCCGTCGCGTAGCGCAACCAACCGTGCGAGTTGGAACATCTGGAGCTGGCCCGCAGTACTCATCTTCAAGAGGTCAGGCCACTTCTGCTTGACAAACTCGATGCGGATGCCCACCGCGTCCATGCTCCGCTTCCAAAGTTCATCAAACTCGCGGCTTTCGCTGTCGGGCGGTGACCCGAGCTTGAGTACGAGCGGGGACCCATCGGGACGCGTACGATAGCCTCCGGGTCCGAGCACCTTGTAGCCGAACTTGTCGAGCAGCGCCCGAGCCGCTGCGGGGTCGTAGCCCGCACGCCGATTACGCGTCGGATCGTGCCCGAGCAAACCCGGCGGGATGATCTGGGTCGCGGGGATGGCCTGTCCTCGACGCAGCACGCGGATTTCGCTATCGACGTCATAGGCCATGGCGATCGCGCGGCGCAAGGCTACCCTTTCTGGGGTATAGCCGCCAACGACCGGGTCTTCCATATTGAAGTACGTGTAGGTGAAGGCGGACTCAAGCACCCGGGTCCACTTCACGCCTCGGCCCACATACTCTGACCTAAGCGAACCGTTTTCAAGAACGCGGTCGACGAGGTCGTACGGAACGTGTAAATAGTCGATCTGCTGCGCATCAAATGCTAGCAGGCGCGGATTGCCTTCCTCGATGATGTTCACTTCGACCTGGCCAACGAGGGGCAGGCGCTTACCGGCGTTGGCGCGCACGGACGGGTCTTCGCTGGAGTTGACTGCGGACGGGAAGCGTTCATCACGGTATCCGGAGTTGGCGGAAAGAACGACTTTGCTGCCCCGCCTCCATTCCTTGAGCGTGAACGGCCCGGTGCCCACCGGATGGTCCATCGTCCAGCCGTTCGCTGGCGAGCCATACGCCTCGATGACCTCGCGGGCAACCGCCGACATCACGCGCGTGGTCATAAACTCGAGAAGGAGATAATCCGGCTGCTTGAGCTTGATCTGCAGCGTATAGCGGTCGAGCGCCAGCAGTCCCTCGAACTTGACGTCGTAATCGAACTTGCCGTTGCCTCTGGCCGCCGCCACGACCTCGTCCGCACCCACCAGCTTGCCGTCGAGCAAGAAGCTCCAGAACGAGCGCATCCTCGGGTCGATCAGCCGCTTCCAGCTATAAACGTAGTCCTCGGCGACGAGTTCGCGTGCCTTGCCCTTGAAGGCAGGATCCGGCGTGAAGTAGATGCCGGGTTTGAGCTTGAAGACAAACGTGCGGCCGCCGTCGCGGATCTCCGGCAGCGCCTGCGCCGTCGACGGCTTGAGCACGTAAGGACGTTCGAGGTAGTCGTATTGGAGCAGCGAATCGAAGATTGCCCTACAGATCCATCCAGAGTAGGCTTCACTGGCGACCTGCGGATCGAATCCTGTCACGTCCGTTTGGAAGGCGACACGGAGCACCTTGGCGGGATCCGCCGCCTGCGCAGCAATCGTGGCCAGCGCGAAAAGCGCCGCACCCAAGCGTCCGCGCCATCGACGGCTCATCTTTATCCCTTCCGCGCCACGTAGGAGGGAAAGTAGCCTACCCCGGGCGTAGGTGCGTGTCACGCGAGTGACAAGAACAGCCAGTTTCGCGCCTTTGTCAATTCGCTACTTGAGCCATCTGACCCACTCTTCCCGTTTGGCATTGTTGCTCAATGTCCGTTGTTGATTGTTCAGCGAAGTCCGCGAACGTCCGCTTCGCTAGCCCGCGACCGGCGGCAACGGGTCGGGCACGGTCAAACGCTCTGCCGCCCCGAACGGTGGCACTGCGAGCGACCCCGGCCGTTCGCGCATCGGTGACCGATGTGCGCTAATCTGCGGCCGCCCAGTCGAATTGCATCAATGCCGGCGACCGGCCAGGGGCAGCCGGTCGCGAGGTTTCCGCAAAGCGGACGGACGCGCATAGAATTTCGTGGTTCGGACCGGTGGGTCCGGCTAATCACTGTGAGAGGTGCATATCCCATCGGCTTGGCCGGATTTATTGTTTTGGGTTAGCTCTGTGAGGTACTAGGGGTTGTGGGATTACTCGGCCTAGTTGCGCTGCTGCCAGAATCGATTTCCAAAGCTAAGCGTCATTTTTCCAACAAGGGTCCAGGGGCCAAGAATGCTACGTATCAGGACCCAGCACCGATTCGTCCATCATTCATCGTCATTATCTGCTGCCAATTTATTCGTGGCTGTCGGCTATTGGTTGGTACTGTCTTGGACTTCCATCGTTTGGCGTCACGATCCCGCAGGTGGTACTGCTACGGGCAGACGAAGTGATCCGGTGAAGTATCGTTCCGAGTAGTTCGCAGCATGGCCGCTACTCGCCGCCCAAAGGGCCCGACAACCTGAAGGGATCGGACGAACAGGCGTGACTTTGTAGTCGCTGTCGCGGCCCCCTTCCGCAGGCAGATAACGCTGTGCGTGCCCCAGCCGCGTTGTGTGATCAGGACTGCGGTGGTACGTATCCGGACGCCACGTCTGCCCCGGCGCCGAAGAAATGGCGCTCCATCTGCTCTGCCAGATACTTGCGCGCGCGCGGGTCTGCAAGGCTCAGCCGATTCTCGTTCACCAGCATCGTCTGCTGTTTCAACCACTGCTGCCACGCCTCCTTGGAGACGTTCTCGTAGATGCGCTTGCCGAGCTCGCCCGGGTAGGGCGGGAAATCGAGACCTTCCGCTTCGTGGCCGAGTTTGATGCAATGAACCATCCGTGCCATCGGAATTCCCCTGCTGCAAAGAAAGGCTGGTGTCGATTATCGCACGTCCCGCTAGGGCAGCGGTTTTTCGTACACCAGCGAGCGTCGCTGCCAGTTGTACAAATCGCGCTTCTGTTTCGGCAGACGTGAGGGATCGCTCTCGACGAAGTCGCGCTCGAGAAACCAGCCGGAGGTGCGCGTCGTCAGGACAAACAGGCGCGGCAACCTGAGCTTCTTCGCCCGCTGCTCGATCTCGTGCAGCAACGCCTCGCCATAGCCCTCGCGGCGGAAATCCGGATGCACCGCGAGCGCGGCCAGTTCGCCGGTGCGCTCCTTGGGAAACGCGTAGAGTGCTGCGCAGCCAACGATGGCGCCATCGTGTTCGGCGACGACGAAGCGCTCGATTTCCATTTCGAGCCGCTCGCGCGAGCGGCGCACCAGCACGCCCTCCTCCTCCAGCGGCTCGATGATGGAGAGGATCCCGCCCACATCGTCGATGGTCGCGCTGCGCAGATGCGCCAGCGGCGCCGCGGCGACCATCGTCCCGACGCCGTCGCGGGTGAATAGCTCGAGCAGCAGCGATCCGTCGCGATGACGGCTGATCAGGTGTGCACGCTTGACGCCGTTGTCGCAGGCACGAATCGCGCACGGCAAATAGTGCAGTACGTCAGGCGGCAGCTTGGTGTGGCGCGCGAGCAGCGCCTCGGCCTCGCGCGTGGACAGTTCGGTCAGCAGCCGCCCGCGTCCGTTGCGCACGCCCTCGGTTTCCATCAGGAAAATGAGCTTGTGCGCGGACAGCCGCACCGCGACCTGAGTGGCTACCTCCTCGAGCGCCAGATTGAATATTTCCCCGGTCGGCGAATAGCCCAGCGGGGATACCAGGACCAGGTCGCCGTCGTCAAGGCGCTGGCGGAGACCCTCGATGTCGACGCGCCGAACCTCCCCGGTCAATCCCATGTCGATGCCGTCGACGATCCCGATCGGCTTGGCGGTGATGAAATTGCCGCCTACGACGCGGATGCGTGCGCCGGCCATCGGTGAATTGGCTTGTCCGAGCGAGAGCAACGCTTCGATGCGGCTGCGGGCGTGGCCCATTCCCTCGAGCACGCAATCCATCGTCTCCACGTCGGTAATGCGCAACCCCTTGTGATAACGACTCGGAATGTTCTGCTGCTTGAGGATCGCTTCGATTTGCGGGCGTGCGCCGTGTACCACCACCAGCCGCGTGCCGAGGCTGTGCAGCAGGTTCAAGTCGTGCACGATGCCGAGGAAGGTCTCGTCGGCGACGACCTCGCCGCCGAAGGCGATGACGATCGTCCGGCCGCGCAGGGCGTGGATGTAGGGCGCCGCCGCGCGTATCCACGGTACGAAGGATTGCGGATCGAATCGCATCGCCACGCTTAGCCGCGGTGCCGGCCGCCCGCGCCGTTCCGGATCGTGTAAGGAGCGATCAACTGCATAGCGTCGGCCACCGGCGCAGAGTCTATTGAATTCCTGTGCGATACTCAATGCGGCATCGATTCGACTATATAATGGGCGTGCGTTGCTTTACCCAGCATGCCTTCCCCGCTTCTAGCCAATCTCAATCCGGAACAGCTCGCCGCGGTCACCCTGCCGCACGGGTCGGCGCTGATTCTCGCCGGCGCGGGCAGCGGCAAGACGCGCGTGCTCACGACGCGGATTGCCTGGCTGCTGGCCAACGGCCAGGCCAGCCCGCTGTCGGTGCTCGCGGTTACGTTCACCAACAAAGCGGCCAAGGAAATGCTGTTGCGGCTGTCCGCGTTGACGCCGGTGAACACGCGGGGGATGTGGATCGGCACCTTTCACGGGCTATGCAACCGCATGCTGCGCGCGCATTACCGCGATGCCGGACTGCCGCAGCTGTTCCAAATCATGGACATGCAAGACCAGTTGGCGTTGATCAAGCGTGTGTACAAGGCGCACGGCATCAACGAGGAGCGCTTCCCGGCGCGCCAGCTGCAGGCGGTCATCAACGCAGCCAAAGAGGAGGGCTCGCGGCCGAACCAAGTCGAGGCCCACGACGAGTTCATGCGTCGCCAGGTCGAGCATTTTGCGCTCTATGAAGAGGCTTGCCGGCGTGAGGGTGTCGTCGATTTCCCCGAATTGCTGTTGCGGACCTTCGAGCTGCTTTCCAGCCACGAGGCGCTGCGCGAGCACTACCAGCGGCGCTTTTTGCATCTGCTCGTCGACGAGTTCCAGGACACGAATGCGCTTCAATACCGCTGGCTGAGGCTGCTTGCCGGGCCGCATGCGGCGGTGTTCGCGGTCGGCGACGACGACCAGTCGATCTATGCGTTTCGCGGCGCCAACGTGGCCAACATGCAGCACTTCGAGCGCGATTTCGCCACGCCCGAAGTGCCGGTAAAACTGATCAAGCTGGAGCAGAACTACCGCTCCCACGGCCACATCCTCGACGCGGCGAATACGCTCATCGGGCACAACCAGGCAAGGCTGGGCAAGAACCTCTGGACGGCGGATGGCAAGGGCGAGCCCGTACTCGCTTTTGTGGCACCGTCCGACGTCGACGAGGCCGCCTTTGTCGTTGACGTCGTGAAGGGCCTCGTCGACGATGGCGTGTCGCCGGCTGAAATCGCGGTGCTCTATCGCTCCAATGCGCAGTCGCGCGTGCTCGAGCATGCGCTGTTCAACGCCGGAATGCCGTATCGGGTCTATGGCGGCATGCGATTTTTCGAGCGCACCGAGGTCAAGCATGCGCTCGCATATTTGCGCCTCATTGCGGCGCCCGACGACGACGGGGCATTTCTGCGCGTCGCCAATTTTCCCCCGCGAGGGATCGGCGCGCGAACCCTTGAGGTGCTCCAGGACCGGGCCCGCGCAACCGGCACGAGCTTGTGGCAGACCGCATGTGGGGCGCATCTCGGCGGTAGGGCGGGCGCGGGCGTCGCAGCCTTCGTGAAGCAGGTCGAGGCGATGCGCGGCGCGACCGCGGAGCTGCCGCTTTCGGGGATCGTCCAGCACGTCGTACAGGCGAGTGGAATGCTCACCCATTACGGCGCGGAAAAGGATGGTCAGGAGCGGATCGAGAACCTAGAGGAACTGGTCAACGCGGCAGAGAGTTTCGTGCGCGATGTCGAGCGGCAAGTTGCCAGCGACGCCGAGCTCGAAGCCGGCGGCGCCCTGACCGCGTTCCTGGCGCATGCCGCGCTCGAAGCCGGAGAGACCCAGGCTGCGGAGGGACACGCGGCGTTGCAGCTGATGACCGTGCATGCGGCGAAGGGCCTTGAGTTTCACACGGTCTTCGTCACCGGCCTGGAGGAAGGGCTGTTCCCCCACGAGAACAGCCTGTCGGAGTTTGACGGGGTCGAGGAGGAGCGGCGCCTCGCCTATGTCGCCATGACCCGCGCGCGCCGGCGGCTTTATTTGACGCAAGCGCAGAGCCGTATTCTGCACGGCCAGCTGCGTTACAACATCGCCTCGCGTTTCCTCGACGAGCTGCCCGACGGGTTGGTGCGCTGGCTGTCGCCACGGCGGGCCGACGCCTTGCTTGCGCGCGAGGTTGAGCAAGTCGCCGTCGCGGCACGGCGCGATGCGTGGACGGCCGAGCGGCCCGGGTGGCGCATCGGTCAAAGCGTCCAGCACGCCAAGTTCGGTCTGGGCATTATCATCGATGCGGAAGGCCGCGGCAGCGACGCGCGGGTGCAGGTGAACTTCCGCGATGCCGGCGTGAAATGGCTGGCGCTGGAATACGCCAAGCTTCAGCCGGCCTGATCCGCGTCGATCGGCGTCGGTTCGTCGGCATGAAAGACGTCGCGATACGCGACGTAGTCGGCAATCTGTAGGGTTGCGAGAAAGATGAGCCCGTAGGGGAGCAGAAGGGCCACCCCGATCACGGTGCTGACCGGCGTATCGAGCAGGCGCATGAGCGCATCGCCTAGCGCGGGCACCATGCCGCCGTAGAACAGGATCGCGATCCCGAAAACCGCCACAGGCCGCCAATTGGCGAGCGTCGCGCGCAGGCTGGTGCTCAGTGCCGTCAGCGCGCCGGCATCGTGAAATACGACCAGCGCCGGCGCGAACCAAAGCGCGAGCAGCGTCGGCAGCGCGCAGAGGATGCCAAACAGCATGGCGAGCTGCAGCCTGCCGCTCGAAAGCAGCTCTTCGCTCGGCTCCTCTCCGCCGGATCCCCACGCGATGAGCGCCCCCCCGTCGATCACCGCGGTTGCGCCTACCGCAAGGGTCATGCCGACGAAAAAAACCAGGCCGAGCGAAAGCAGCGCCCGGAGATTGCTGCGAAAGCCGCGAAACAGATCCGCGAATTGCGGCTTGCCGCCGCGCTCCTGTCCCCACGCGGCGGCGAGAAAACCGACTGCGAACACGGGCTTGAGGATCGCCGCGGCGAACTTGCCTAGCGCCGGCCAGGGCCCAAGCTGCGCCCCAGCGACGAGCACGTAGTACGCCGCGATCAGCAGCAGCCACCGCAGCGGCGCCGCGCGGAACATCGAATAGGCTTGGCGCAGCCAGAACATCCCGCGCCACGCATCACGGCGCACGAACGCAATTGCCGGTGCCGGCGGCGTCTGCATCAGAGGTCGGGAAACCGGGGCTCGTGCGCCACACGATGACGCAGGACTTGCTCGAATGCGGCGGGATCATGGGCGTGCGTCAGCTCACCGTGGCGCGGAAGATGAAGGTCGTAGAGTCGTGACAGCCAGAAGCGCAGCGCCGCGGCGCGCAGCAACGGTCCCCAAAGCGCGCGCTCTTCGAACGTCAGCGGCCGCACGGCCGCATAGGAACCGATCAGCGCGCGAACGCTCTCGTCATCGAGCGTGGCGACGGGTTGGGCGTCCCGCGGCACGCACCAGTCGTTGACCGTGATCGCCAGGTCGTAGGCCAGCGCATCGGTCGCCGCAAAACCGAAATCAATGATGCCGGAAACGCGCCCGTCGACGAACAACACGTTGTCACAGAACAGGTCGCCGTGAATCGCCCCGCGCGGCAGTTTCGTCTTGGCGAATCCGGCCTGGTACTTGAGCTCGCTCGCCACCAGGGCGTTTTGCTCCGCCGTTAGCAGCGGGCGCACCGCGCGCGCCGCTTGCCGCCACCAGCCGGGGCCGCGGCGATTGGTCAGGCGGCCACGGTACTGTTTCGCGGCGAGGTGCAACTTGCCCAGCGCGGCACCGACGGCGGCGCAGTGCAATGCGCCCGGGCGCTCGACCGGTGCGCCCTCGAGACGGGCGACCAGGCCGGCAGGCTTGCCATTGAGGAAACTCCACAGGGCGCCGGTGCGATCCGGCTCCGGCGCGGGCGCCATCACGCCGCTGCGCGCAAGATGCGCCATGAGGTTGAGATAAAAAGGCAGCTCTTCCGACGGCAGGCGCTCGTAGAGCGTCAGCACGTAGCGTCCCTTGGTGGCGGTGAGAAAGAAATTGCTGTTTTCGATACCGGCGGCGATCGGTTCGAAGGCGTACACCGTGCCGAGCGCATAGCGCGTCAACCAGGCGGCAAGCTCATCGGCGGTGACGGGGGTATAGACAGACATCAGCCCGCGCGTCCGCCTCACAGCGGCCGCGACCTTCGCTCCGGGATAAGGTCAACTCAGAACGAAAACAGCACCCACAGCGGGACCTTGAGTCCCGAATCGAGGCTGTCATAACGCACGAAGCCGCCCTTGGCATTGTCCGGAACCAGATAATACGGGTGGCCGTGGCGCGGCGTCACCTTGACGAGGTTCAGCCGTCCGTTGACCCGATATTCTTCGACGGTTTCGTTCTCGCGCTGGATCGTCGTGACCTGGGGCTGGAGTTCCGGGTCGGCAGCGATTTCCGGGGGTGGCGGTTGCGCCTCGGGCAGCGGCTCGAGCTTCGGCGGAGGGGGAGCCTTCTGCGCCGCTGCGGTCAGCGCCAGGCTGACAGCCAGTGCGGCAACCATCGGAGCAAGATTTTGGCGCATGGTGCGGGATTGACCAGACCCGAACAGATTCTAGCAGGATTGGCGTCGCTCGGAGGCGTCGCTCGGTGCGACTTTCCGTTAGAGGTTTAGCATCTTGTCGCGTTCCGTTCGCGTCGGCTGGAACCCGCGTGTCTCGTAATAGTCGAATATTGCCTCGACTATCGCTTCAGGCTCCTCGATGATCTGCATAAGATCGAGATCCGCGGGAGCGATCATGTCTTCGCCGACCAGCCGGTCCCGCATCCAGTCGATGAGGCCGCGCCAGAACTCGCCACCGACGAGGATGATCGGGATCTTGCGACTCTTGCCGGTTTGCACCAGGGTAAGGCACTCGGTGAGCTCGTCGATCGTGCCAAAGCCACCGGGCATGACGACGTACGCGGAGGCGAAACGCACGAACATCATCTTGCGTGCAAAAAAGTAACGGAAGTTGATGCCGACGTCCTGGTATGGGTTGCCGGCCTGTTCATGCGGCAACAGGATGTTGAGACCGACGGCGGGAGAGCGCCCGTCGTAGGCGCCACGATTCGCAGCTTCCATCGTTCCCGGGCCACCACCGGAGATCACCGCGAACCCGGCGTCGGACAGGAGCCGCGCAATCCGCTCCGCCTTGTGGAAGTACGGGTGATCGGCCTTGATACGCGCGCTGCCGAACATGCTGACTGCAGGACGCACGCCGCGCAGTCGCTCGGTCGCGACGGCGAATTCTGCCATAATGCCCAGCACCCGCCACGCTTCCTGCCCGTTGGTCGAGTACATCGCCTGAGGGTCGATCAACTCGGGAATCTTGCTTGTCAAAATCATGTCAAAACTGATTCTCGTTGACGGCTCGTCGTATTTGTATCGGGCGTTCCATGCGCTGCCCGACCTGCGCACGTCGCGCGGCGAGCCGACCGGCGCGATTCGCGGCGTCATTGCCATGTTGCGCCGTTTGCTCGAGGACGGCAACCCGGAATACTTTGCCGTTGTCTTCGACGCGCCGGGCAAGACCTTCCGCGACGACTGGTATCCGCAATACAAGGCGAATCGCACGCCGATGCCCCCTGACTTGGCGCTTCAGATCGCGCCGTTGCATGAGCTGATTCGCGCCCATGGCTGGCCGCTGTTGATGATCGAGGGTGTCGAAGCGGACGACGTGATCGGCACGTTGGTGCGGCGGGGCGAAGCGGGCGGCATCGATGCGGTAATTTCCACCGGCGACAAGGATCTCGCCCAGCTCGTAACGCCGCGGGTGACGCTCGTCAACACGATGAGCAACGAGACCCTGGACGAAGCCGGCGTGGCAGCCAAATTCGGCGTCCGCCCCGAGCAACTCCTCGATCTGCTGACCCTGACGGGCGACGCGGTCGACAACGTGCCCGGCGTGGCCAAGGTTGGGCCGAAGACCGCCGCGAAGTGGTTGGCGCAGTACGGCACGCTGGAGAACGTGATGGCGCACGCGCAGGAGATCGGCGGCGTTGTCGGAGAAAACCTGCGGGCGGCGCTGGACTGGTTGCCGCAAGGCAGACGCCTGCTCACGGTCAAGACCGACTGCAGCTTGCCGTTCGAACCGGTCGACCTCGTCACCCGGCCGGCCGATAGCATCGCGCTCAAGAACCTTTACGCGCGTTTCGAGTTCAAGAGCTGGCTCAAAGATCCGGACGGCGCGCCGGCTAAACCGGCCGGGACCGCGGCGGAAGCGGAGGTTGCGGCGGAAACCGAGCAGGCTCCGCCGCGCGCCCCGGTGGCGCGGCATTACGAGACCGTCCTCGATCAAGCGGCCTTCGAGCGTTGGGTTGCCGCGATCGAAGGCGCGGATCTTGTCGCCTTCGGCACGGAGACGACGAGCCCTGATCCGATGCAGGCGCGCCTGGTCGGACTCTCCTTCGCCATCGTGCCCGATCGCGCCGCCTACGTGCCGCTCGAGCACCGTTACGCCGGTGCGCCGGTCCAGCTGCCGCTCGACGTCGTGCTCGCGCGACTGAAGCCGTGGTTCGAGAACGCGGTCGCGAAGAAGCTCGGGCAAGACGTCAAGTACGCCCAGCACGTGCTGGCAAGTCACGGCATTGCTCTCGCCGGCGTCGCGCACGACACGATGCTGCAATCCTACGTGCTCGAATCGCATCGTGCGCACGACATCGAGAGCCTCGCCCGGCGGCATCTCGACGTCAACACGATCACCTATTCGAAAATCGCAGGCAAGGGCGCTGCCCAGATCAGCTTCGAGCAGATCGCAGTCGACGCCGCGACCGAATACTCGGCCGAGGCCGCGGACATCACCGTGCAGCTGCATGGCGTGCTCTACCCGCGCCTTGCCGCTGACGTCGAGCTGGACCATGTCTACCACGCCATCGAGCTGCCAACGCGGGAAGTGCTATTTCGCATGGAACGGACCGGCGTGCTGCTCGATGCACGGCTTCTTGCCGCCCAGAGCAGGGAGCTCGGAGAGCGGGTGGCGGCGCTGGAACAACATGCCTATCAGCTCGCCAGCGGCCCGTTCAATCTCGGCTCGCCGCGACAGCTGGGCGAGGTACTGTTCGAGCGGATGAAGCTGCCGGTCGTGAAGAAGACCGCGACTGGCCAGCCGTCAACCGACGAAGAGGTGTTGCAGGAGCTTGCCGCGGACTATCCGCTGCCGAAGCTTTTGCTCGAGCACCGGGCGCTGTCGAAGCTCAAGTCGACCTACACCGACAAGCTGCCGCAAATGGTCAATGCGACCACAGGTCGTGTGCACACGAACTTCGCGCAGGCAACCGCGGTGACCGGAAGGCTCGCCAGCACCGATCCGAATCTGCAGAACATTCCCGTGCGCACGGCGGAGGGTCGGCGCATTCGCGAGGCCTTCATCGCTCCGCCGGGCCACGTGCTCGTTTCGGCTGACTATTCTCAGATCGAATTACGCATCATGGCGCATCTCTCCGGCGATCCATCGCTGCTTGCTGCCTTCGCCGAAGGCGCGGACATTCACCGCGCGACTGCGGCGGAGATTTTCGCGGTGCCGATCGAGCAGGTGAGCTCCGAGCAGCGTAGGTATATCAAGGCGGTCAACTTCGGACTGATCTATGGCATGAGCGCGTTCGGGCTGGCGGCGCAGCTCAACATCGAGCGCGGCGCCGCACAGCAATTTATCGACAAGTATTTCGCGCGCTATCCGGGCGTCGCCCAGTACATGCGGCAGACACGGGAGCAGGCGCATGCCCAGGGCTACGTGCGAACGGTCTTTGGCCGGCGCTTGTGGCTGCCTGACATTAACGCCGGAGGGGGGCCGCGCCGCCAGGCCGCCGAGCGCGCCGCGATAAACGCGCCCATGCAGGGCACCGCTGCCGACCTGATCAAGCTGGCAATGGTCGCGGTCCAGGCTTGGCTCGATCGCGAAGGGCTCGCGTCGCGTCTGATCCTTCAGGTGCACGACGAGCTGGTATTCGAAGTGCCCCAGGCGGAGGCGGCGCGAATAATGGGCGAACTGCCGGCGCTGATGACCGGCGTCACGAGCCTGCGGGTGCCGCTCGTTGTCGACGTGGGCAGCGGGCGCAATTGGGAGCAGGCGCATTAGATGGCACGGCGCGCCAAGTTGTTGTGAACAAATTCATCGACCGCTCGTATGCCAATGCACGCCGCCGGTAAGTCTGACACCACACCCAGCGGTGGGCCACGTTAACGTATCTTATTGACGTTCACGCGCGTTCCGTGCGCGCATTACTCCGTGCTTTCTCCGGCTCACGTAGGCCACCTGGCGATGCTCCGAACGCTCATCCGCGAGGCGGCAGCGGAGGGCAGCTTCGAGCGGTTTTTGGCGGCTGATACGCCGGCCGCCGTCGAGTTCTTCGCCCGACTCAAGCGCGCGCTTGTCAGTGGCTACTTTGTCGAGGAAGACCCGAAGACGGGGCGCATCGAAGCGGTTGCCGTCCCCGGCTACGTATTCTGGCCCGACGACCGGAACAGCGGCACGCCACCGGTCGGATTCGGCTTGTTTCGCGCGCTTGAGAACGGCTACGAGCTCTGGTTGGCCGGCCTTGAGTTCGGGCGTCGCGGCGGGGGCCAGGGGCGCGCGCTGCTAACGGCTCTGTTCGCCACACCCCCGGGCAAGAAGACGTGGGTGGTTCGCATCCCCCGCGGCTCCCGTTACGGGGCCACGGTGCAACA
The DNA here is from genome assembly GCA_035939595.1 of Casimicrobiaceae bacterium. Taxonomy (GTDB): domain Bacteria; phylum Pseudomonadota; class Gammaproteobacteria; order Burkholderiales; family Casimicrobiaceae; genus PALSA-1003. Next base: position 8,729 of record DASZFQ010000121.1, on the reverse strand, counting down.
CCTGCTCAAATCGTATGGCTTCGACCACGCCGGTGACACCGCGCACCTGCGCTGGTTTGTCCGTGCTAACGCTCCCGCTTCGGTCACGACGCGCATACGGGGCGTTATCGGCAATCAACCTCCCCTGAACTAAATTCCCAGGGCGGGACCGCGGCCAGCCGAAGCTACGCTGCGCTTTGGTCCTCGAAGATGTCGCAATACGAGGTGTACACGGTGGCGATCGCAACCGGGCCGAGCACGAACCAGCCAAGGCCGAACGGTATCGACGCCACGATGGCAAGCCCGATCCCGATCAAACCGTAGAGCAGGAACGGCACGATATTGCGCAGGCAGGCGTGGAAGGACGCCGTCATCGCCGCACCCGGGCTCAACCCGCCGAGCATAACCAAGGCGGGTGCGAACCAAATCGCCATGATGAGCGGCAGCAGCAGCAGCAAAAAGAATAGGACGCCAAGAAGAACCGCGACCACCGCACTGTCCAGCGCGATGCCGGTCTGCGCCGGATCCACCGCTCCGGTCAGCATGCCAAAGATCGCCACGCCAAAGAGCGCCACCATCATGCCGGCGACGATGAGGGTTATAAGGACGCCCAAGCCGGTATAGATCAAACCGACCACGACCAGCGGTCCGGTGCACTGGTTGAAGCCCGCAAACAGATGGCCGAGCGTGAGCGGATTGCCGCGATCGACGGCACGGCAGCCGAGCATCAGGCCGCCGGCAAAGACGGGGTAGAGGACCTGCATCGCCAGGGTACCGACGACCGGGACAAGGCTGCCGACCAGGTAGAGAACGATGAGGATGACCATAGTGAGCAGCCATACGCCGACGGCCGGCGTGAACAGGCGCCAACCCTCGCCCCACCAGGTAGCGCCGCGCCCGGCGTCGACCGCGCGCGGCTCAGTCATTGCCACCGCCGCCTGCGCCCGCTACGGGTGGGGTGGGTGCGTTCGGCATCGTGCTTCCCCTGCGCATGGCCGGATCGGATGGATGGAAACCTTAGCATATCGCGGCTTGGCGCCATAGAAAGCTTGTGCTCCGCCGCGTTCGCTTGGCAAGAGGCCGGCCCCCAGCCGACAGCAGGTCACGCCCGGGCTGATTGGCGGGCCCGAGGGTACCGGGGCGCAGGCCAAATGTCGTCCTGGGGAGACCCGCAGGGCCGATTCGAGCAACAGGAACCAACTTCGGGCTTGATTTCAACGCTCGGCTCCCTTATCATTAGCACTCGTTGGCGGCGAGTGCTAACAGTTGCTTGGGCCTAGCCTCCTTCGTCCCGGACAAGGTACTGGACTTTCGCAAAATTCTTTGAGGAGTGAGCACTAACATGAAGATTCGTCCCCTACACGATCGCGTGATCGTCAAGCGGCTTGAGGAGGAACGCAAGACCGCTGGTGGCATCGTTATACCCGACACTGCGGCCGAAAAGCCCTCGCAGGGTGAAATCATGTTTGCCGGGCCCGGCAAGATCGACGATAACGGCAAAGTGATTCCGATGGGCGTGAAAGTCGGCGACAAGATTCTGTTCGGCAAGTACTCCGGCCAGGAATTCAAGATGGACGGAAACGATTATCTGCATATGCGCGAAGACGACGTCATCGGCATCATCGCGTGACGATCGCGCGATCACATACAGTTTAGGAGCAACGAAAATGGCAGCCAAAGACGTACGCTTCGGCGACAACGTCCGCAACAAGATGATGAGCGGTGTGAACATTCTGTCCAACGCCGTCAAGGTGACGCTGGGTCCGAAAGGACGCAACGTCGTGCTCGAGCGCAGCTTTGGTGCGCCGACCATCACCAAGGATGGCGTGTCGGTAGCGAAGGAAATCGAGCTCAAGGACAAGTTCGAGAACATGGGTGCACAGATGGTCAAGGAGGTCGCATCCAAGACCTCTGACGTCGCCGGAGACGGCACGACGACCGCGACCGTACTGGCGCAGGCGATCTGCGCCGAAGGCTTCAAGTACGTCGCCGCCGGGATGAATCCCATGGATCTCAAGCGCGGCATCGACAAGGCGGTTCTTGCCGTCGTCGAGGAGCTCAAGAAGATCAGCAAGCCGTGCACGACCAGCAAGGAAATCTCGCAGGTTGGCGCGATCTCTGCCAATGCCGACGATTCGATCGGCAAGACGATCGCGGATGCGATGGACAAGGTGGGCAAGGAAGGCGTGATCACGGTCGAGGACGGCAAGGGCCTGGAAAACGAGCTTGAACTCGTCGAGGGCATGCAGTTCGACCGCGGCTACATCTCGCCATACTTCATCAACAACCCCGACAAGCAGGTGGCGATACTCGAGGATCCGTACATTCTCCTGCACGACAAGAAGATCTCGAATATCCGCGACTTGCTGCCGCTGCTCGAGCAGGTGGCGAAAAGCGGCAAGCCGCTGCTGATCGTGGCCGAGGACGTCGACGGTGAGGCGCTGGCGACGCTGGTGGTCAACAACATCCGCGGAATCCTGAAGACGGTCGCCGTAAAGGCGCCCGGTTTTGGCGACAGGCGCAAGGCAATGCTGGAAGATATCGCGATTCTCACCAGCGGGACGGTGATCGCCGAGGAGCTTGGCCTGAAGCTCGAGAATGCGTCGCTGAAGGACCTTGGGCGCGCGAAAAAGGTCGAGGTGGCGAAGGAAGACACGACCGTTATCGACGGCGCGGGCGAGAAGTCGGCCATCGAAGCACGGGTGAAGAACATCCGCGTTCAGATCGACGAAGCAACCTCCGATTACGACAAGGAAAAGCTGCAGGAACGCGTCGCCAAGCTGGCCGGCGGCGTGGCCGTGATCAAGGTTGGTGCCGCCACCGAGGTCGAAATGAAGGAGAAGAAGGCACGGGTCGAGGACGCGCTGCATGCGACCCGGGCGGCGGTCGAGGAAGGCATTGTCGCCGGTGGCGGCGTGGCCTACCTGCGCGCCCGTGCGAACCTCAAGGGCTTGCACGGCGCCAACCCCGACCAGGAAGCGGGCATCAAGATCGTGCTGCGTGCGCTCGAGGAGCCCCTGCGGCAGATCGTCAACAACGCCGGCGACGAGCCGTCGGTCGTCGTCAACAAGGTGGTCGAGAAGAGCGGCAATTTTGGCTTCAATGCCCAGACCGGGGCTTATGGCGACCTGGTCGAAATGGGTGTCGTCGACCCAACCAAGGTAACCCGGTTCGCGTTGCAGAACGCGGCGTCGGTTGCATCCCTGCTGCTTACAACCGAGGCCATGGTTGCCGAGCTACCCAAGGACGAGAAGCCAATGGGTGGCGGCATGGGCGGCGGCGGCATGGGCGGCATGGGCGACATGGACATGTGACCCCGGGCAAGCGCCTAGAACAACAAAGCCCCGCTGCGGCGGGGCTTTGTTTTGCGCCTACTGCCAACTGGGGGGTGCTACCAGCTCCTCGGGCTAACGAAGCGCGATACGCAACACGACGCCCAGATAAGTGAGGCCGGGATTGGGTTCCTTGATGCTCGCATTCGACTCGTGCTGAACGTAGACGCCGAGCTCGAAGCGGTGATCTTCGCCGAAGGCAATGCCCGTGCCGGCGTTCTCGCCGAATTGAAACGCCGTGCTCAAGTCACGATTGTTGTTGATGCGCACGTGCGACAGCAGGTGGACGCCGATGCCGGCTTCCACATAGGGCTGGATCGTACTACCCCATGACGGGAGCCAGCGCAGCATCGGGGTGAGACCGAAGTCCCAGAGCGAGCCGTTGTCCGTCGGATGCACTTGGGCGTGCCAGTAGTTGATTTGCGCCACGAGTCGCGTGTCGAAGCTGTTGTCCTTCAGGTAGGCACATTCGCACAGGGAATTCCAATGCAGTCCTGCGCCGGAGATAAACACGCTGTGACCCTGGCCGGCGGTGAGGTCCAACCCGTCCGGCTCAAGCGAGGCGGCGTGCACCTGCGGCACGAAGGCAGCGCATGCGATGAGTCCCGTCGCCGCTCCCGCAAGGCGAGTCAAAAGGGGCGCTCGCGGAGCGCCAGGGCTTCGTGTCTTCATCGTCGGGGCCGGGCGATTTTAAACAGGCAGCGCGAGGGCCGCAAGGGCGGGTGCTTGGCATAAGAGGCCGCGCGACGATGGCAAGAGCGGTCGACCGCTCAGCCCCCGATTTAGGCACGTGCAAACCGGGGAGTCCCGCACCGAGGCGCCGCGGCGTGCGGATTGTCACCGCGCAAGCCACGCGGCGGTGCCGGGGGAGAGCCCCCCCGCGCGTGCGCAAAATGCTTTAGACTAGGCGCCATGCAGCGCATCGCGGCGGCATGGATGTGCGCCGACAAACGCCGAGCGAAGGCGGAGCGCCATGCGCACCGGACCACGATACCCAGGGACCCGTTTGCATGAACTCCGGGATGCTCGTCTTGGCGCTGGGGGTTGGCGCGCTTGTCGTCTTCGTGCTCGTCGGCCTGGTTCGGCGCAGCCGGAGCCTGAATCGGGGGCGCGCCGCACCCGATGCCCAGAACACGGTCGCGCAATGGACCGAGGGGGAAACAACTCGGCTGTTATCCAGCGCCGAGGTTCCCGGGCTCTACCTGCTTCGCTCGCGCTTCCTGTCCAAGGCAGAGAACGTTGTCTATTTGCTGCTCAAGGCGGCTTTTCCACGGCATGAAATTTTTGCCCGCGTGCGACTGGCCGATGTGCTGCAGGTCAAGATCGGTCCGCAAGGCATGGAGCGGCTGCGCGCCTTTCGCAAGATCGCCAACCAGCACGTCGGCTTCGTTGTCTGCGACCGCGACATGACCATTGTTGCGATCGTCGACGCCAAAGAGCCGGAGCAAGTGCAGAACCCCAGGGATCAGAAGCTCGAGATCATCAAGCAGCGCTGCCTGCAGGCGGCGCAGGTCAAGTATATCTGCGTCTACCCACCGACGCTGCCGCGCTATCGGGAACTGCGCGCCCAGATCCTCGGTCCCGCAGCCGAACTGGTTTGACCCGCGCCAGACGCGGCAACGACCCTGCCGACGACGGTAATAACGTCTAGGCGGCGCTCTGATCGGTACTCGATTTCGCGCGCGACTGCGCCGGCGCCCCGCGCAGCGCAATCCAAGTCCCGCCGAGAATCAAGGCGCAGCCCGAGAGCGCATTGGCGCTTAGCGGCTCGCCGAGGAAAAGGAACCCCCACAGCACACCGAACACGGGGACCAGAAAGGTCACCGTAAGTGCGCGCGCCGGACCGACCGTGGCGATCAGCCGGAAATAGAGCAGGTAGGCAAAAGCGGTCGATGCCAGGGCGAGGGCAAGGGCATTGCCCGCGACCAGCGGCGTCAACGGTCCGGGCCGGGGGACGAAAGGCAACGCTGGAGCGAGCACGGCCGCCGCAGTGAACTGGCTGTAGAGCGCGATGGCGAAACTCGGCGTGTCCGCCATGCGCCGTTTGACATAGACGCTTGCCACGCCGTAGCACAAGGCCGCGCCGAGGCAGGCGAGCGTCGCCGGCAGCATAATGCCTGTCAGGGCCTGCGGCGACCAGCCGACGATCAGCACGACGCCGGCGAGGCCGAGCGCCATTCCACCGAGCTTGCGTCGTGACAGTGGCTCCTTGAGCCACAAGCTGGCGACGGCGGTCGCAAAAAAGGGACTTGTCGCATTGAGAATCGCCGCCACCGCCGCTCCGACGTATTGCTCGGCAAAGCAGAAAAGCGCAAAGGGCAATGCCGAATTCACCACACCGATAAAGACATAGTTGCGCCAATGGGCGAAGAACGGCGGTACGGCGCGGCGCACCCATGCCAGGGCCAGCAGTGCGAGGAAAGCGAGCGCGACGCGTGCAAAGGCGAGCCATAGCGGCCCGAAGGTCGGCACGGCGACGCGCATGAACGTAAACGAGCCGCCCCAGAGCCCGGCGAGAAGCAACAGCCGGGCGAGGTCTCCGGACTGCATGGACTCAAGTGGCGGCGGCTGCGGTTGCCGCGTAGGGTCGCGGCGCCACCTCGAGCGCGAGCTGACCGCGTCCGCCGGCGTGCACGCGCTCGTGTTCCAGCAACCACTGCTTGCGCCACAGCCCGCCACCGTAACCGGTCAGCGTGCCGTCGGCGCCGATAACGCGATGGCAGGGCACCACGATGCAGAGGCGGTTGTCGCCGTTGGCGCGGCCAACCGCGCGCACCGCCGCCGGACGGCCGATGGACGCGGCGATGTTGGCGTAGGAGCGCGTTGCGCCGGCCGGAATCGTAAGCAATTCGTTCCAGACCGCGCGCTGGAATGGCGATCCGGCGAGGGCAAGCGGCGTGGCAAAAATCAGCGCGCGGCCCGCGAAGTACGCGGCGAGCTCATCGCCGATCTGCGCCAGCAATCGATGCGCTCCAGGCAGAATGCGGCGTTTGAGTCGGCGCTGGACGGACTCGAGTTCGCGCTCGAGCCCGCGGCGATCCACGAACTCGAGCAGCGCGAGGCCGCTGTCGTCGGCCAGCGCGAGCATCGCACCGAGCGGTGTTTCGAACCACTGCGCATACAGGCAGTCGGCGTCGCGCGCCCGACTCGGTGGGGCGCCGACGAGGCGGTTGAAGGCACCGCGAAAGCCGCTGCCCGATTCGAAGCCGTGGTCGAGTTGCAGGTCGAGTATGGACCTTCCCTGGCGTACCCCGGCCAGCGCCAGGCCCATGCGCCGCGCGCGATGATAGGCGTGGAAGGTCATGCCGCAATAGCGCTTGAACGTACGCCGGGCGGTCGAAGGGTCGATGCCGCGTCGCGCCAGATCGACGTCGCGCAACCGGCGCTCCGGTTCATCCTCGACCGCGGCGAGCAATTGCCCCACCAGCGGCGGCGCGCTGCGCCCGCGATCGAGTGGAAGGCAGCGGCGGCACGGGCGGTAGCCGGCATGCAGCGCGTCGCTCGGCGAGGCGAAGAACTCGACGTTTTCGCGCTTGGGCGTGCGCACGCGGCACGTGGGGCGGCAGAAAATACCAGTGGTCGCGACGCCGACGAAGAAGATGCCTTCGAAGGAGGGGTCGTGCGCGACAACCGCACGGTACATTACTTCGGCAGAAGGAAGAGTCATGTGCGAATTATAGGCACGCCGCGCTGCGCTGCGGCGTCGAAATTCGGGCAGGAAATTCGGCCGCGTTCGCTCCGGCCGGAAGCAGAGCCTGTCTAGGGCAGCCGCATCACCGCAAGAAGTTGAGGTAGGCCCAGAGCAGAATCAATGCCCCGATGATCGACAGGATCCAACCGGCGGGATGAAACTTGCCGTCAGGCGTCTTCCAGATCAGACTGCTGATGAAGCCGCCGACGAGCGATCCGCCAACGCCGAGCGCCACCGTCATCAGGAAGCCCATGGGCACCGCGCCCGGGTAGAAGAACCGCGCCAGCACGCCGACGATGAAGCCGACGATGATCGTTCCGATAATCGACATGATCCCCATAGGACGCCCTCCAGTGATGATGCTGGCCCAGGAAAGGTGGGTACCAGACATTGACTCGGCACTGCGGCCGCTGACCCGGCGCATGCTAGCACAAACGGACAGCCGATTCCGGTAAGGATTGCGCCTAGTCGTGCGACCAAGGGCTATCGAAGGCGAAAGGCTGCGATGAACACGACCTGGAGACGGAAGCTCGGCATTGTCGCCGTTGCGGCAATCGCGGTGTGGCCAGCGGCCGGCGAAGCCGATTGCCGCGCAGTAAGCCCAGATTACACCGTCGCGCTGCTCGAGCTCTACACCTCCGAAGGATGCGATAGCTGTCCGCCAGCCGACCGCTGGTTCTCGTCGCTGCACCTCGGTCCTGACACGCCCCACGCGGCGGCGCTGGCATTCCATGTCGACTACTGGGATCGCCTCGGCTGGCACGATCGCTTCAGTAGTGCGCAGTTTACCCAGCGCCAATACGAACAGATGCGGCGCCACGACACCCGTTTCGTCTATACCCCGCAAGTGCTGCTGGAGGGCAACGACTTTGCTTCCTGGCGCGATGCGCGACAGCCCACAAGGGCACTCGCCATGATCAACGCGCGACCACCGAAGGCTACGATCGAGCTGGCGGCGACGCGAACCGATCACGCGGCAATCGCCGTCGACGTCCATGTGCGAGTCCCGCAGGCGCCGGAGCGCGCGCGTGCGATCGTTGCGGTCGCGTTGGTCCAGAGCGGCCTCGCCAGCGATGTGAAGGCCGGCGAAAACGAAGGCAAGCACCTGGTCCACGATCACGTGGTGCGCGCGTGGCGCTCTGGGCTCGCGGTGGATGCAAGCGGCGAACTGCGGCAGCGCTTGGAGCTGCAGCTGCCCAGCGACAGCGGGCCGCTGGAAGTTGTCGCCTTGGCGGAAGACGGCGCGAACGGTGACGTCCTGCAGGCGCTCGCACTGCCACTCTGCGACCACTGAGCGGTCGGCCATAGCACACGCAGTTTATTGCGTCCGATCGGGCGCTCGTCCCCCTCTGGACTGGCTGGGCGCGGCCGTTGCGCCGCTCGGGAAATTGCCGTAAATTGCGCTCGCAGTTGACGACCGAGGGATGCTCTCGCGTTGCACTGCGGCATTGCGCGGGGGCGCTGCCCCGATGCGAGGGGGATTGCGGCACAAACTAGGAGGAATCATGAGTTCGACAGCCCGACCGGGAGTCGCTCACGTTCAACTGAGCACCAAGACCGAGGAGCGCCGGGTCATCTTTGCCTCGTCGCTCGGTACCGTCTTCGAATGGTACGACTTCTACCTGTACGCGATCCTTGCTCCGTTCTTTGCTGCGTTGTTCTTTCCCAAGGGCAACGAGACAGCCGCATTGCTGTCCGCGTTCGCGACCTATGCGGCCGGGTTCCTG
>DASZFQ010000120.1:0-1648 GCA_035939595.1 Casimicrobiaceae bacterium | reverse complement strand
CTCTGCAGTGGAAGTATCGCCTGCGTACGTTGCAGGACATAGAGGATCAGAAAGCCCCCGACATGGAAGAACAACATGCCGACGACATACATGACCCAGTTCTGCTCGCGGCGCGGATCGACGCCTGCGGCACCGTAGAGTACGGTCTCGACCGGCCGCAGCACCGGCGTGAGGAACGTGCGTTCCCCGTTGAAGACGCGCGTCATATAGGCGCCGAGCACCGGCGTGATCGCGACGATGATCGCGCAGTAGAGCAGTATCTGCATCCAACCGATGACGGTCATGGTCGCGAACCTTTGTCAGAACCGCTCCGGCTGGAGCAGGGCGTAGACGAGATAGATCATGAGCCCCGCGGTCACGAGGCTGGCGAGCGAATAGTCGAACATCATGGGATGTCCTCCTACAGCCGGTCGCACGCGACCGTGTAGCCAACGGACAGGGCGAAGAAGGCGAGGCCTAGGGCCAACAGGACGATGTCGAGCATGTGGGGCTCCGTGCGGCGCCTGATGCGCCAATGCCGCGAACGCGCGCTGAGTAGACCGATGCCGACGGGACGCCGTGCTGACGCACATCACTGATGGCGAGGCGTTCACCGTTGCGCTTTGGTGTCGATCAGGTGCCACCCGCCGCATAGGTTTTCGAGGGGGATCGAATACAGACGGTATAGGAATCTCATAAAGATGCCGCGCGGTGTGCCCAACGCGGCCATGTCAGTCAAAGGCGGCGCGGCCTGCTGCACGGCGGCCGCATGTGCAGCTAAGCTGTTGCAAGATTGGAAAAAAATCAAACAAGGCCCCGGCGCCGCGGCCGTGCATCGCCCAATCGACCCTTCTTTCGCCTGGCTCGCTCCTTGAATCCGTTGCGGCACACTTATTGCCCGTGCGCGAAGGGGTCCATTTTGGCGGGCGGGCAAATATGGGTGCTTTCGGCCCCGACGACTTGCGAGAACGCCAGGTTCGCAATTGGCTATTGCTGTTGCTTCGCTTTGCCATCACGCGTGGGTCCGAGGACCGCCTGGCGGCGCTGACGGCGGCGGACGAACTCGCCGCCGCGGCAGCGACGGGACGCGGCGCGCCGCGCTTCTTCAGTCGGACGACCAAGGAGGTCTGCGAGGCGATCCTCGCACCGGGCGATCCGCACAGTCATGCTCATCTTCGACAGCGCCAATATTCAACTGATTGATCTAACACGAGAATCTGCGCCGCCTGGATGCGTTGGCACTACATCTGCAGACGGACGGCGTCGCGATCAGGCCTGGTTGACCTGGCGCACGGTGGGCGGCAGCGCGACGCCGGCGGCGGCGAGCGCGAGACTGGCGGCGGGACGCGGTGGCGAGCGCAGCAGGAAGCATTTGTCGTCCTGTTCGACTTTGGTCTCGGTGAGCGAGTCGAGATCGGCGAGAATGTCCGGCCAGGAGCCCTTGCGACCGAGGTCGGCGATGCGCTCCTCCAACTCCTTCTTCAGGACGAGGGCGAGGAAGCTGCAGGACACGTGACCGCGAATGGTGTCGTCGACTTTGTGGAAGATCGGCCGTGTCGCGAACAGGCTCTTGGCTGTGCGGAAGGTCTGTTCCACCATCGTCAGCTGTTTGTAACAGAGCATGGCATCAAGCGGCGCAAGGTCGGTGTTTGTGCGCAGCACGAAGACT
>DASZFQ010000119.1:0-67072 GCA_035939595.1 Casimicrobiaceae bacterium | reverse complement strand
CTGTTTCCGGCAGTTGCCGAAACCACTGCCAGGGTCGCTGCCCAGTACTAGCGGTCGCCTGGACCCCGGCCAAAAGTCCGCGCTGGACCCGGCGGCGTTGTGGACGCAAGTGCACGGGCAATCCTGCGCAGGGCGAGCGGGAGCATTGCCGGGAGAGCGGACCGATCCCTGCCTGTGCGAAAATTACGCATGGATCAGGATTTCCGGGAGGTATCGCGGGTCAAACGCGTCGACGCCGCTGCACTTCCAGCGCCGCCCGTGCAGGTTGCGCGCAGGATCGACTTACCGATGGTCTACTGGCTCGACGAAGGGCGGGATCAGAACGAATTCGTGACGGTTCGCACCCTCTGGGTGACGATCGCGCTATCGTTCCTGCTTCACCTTGTTGCGCTGTTGCTGGTGTTGGAGCAAACGCGTCTCCTGACTCCGGGCGAGGGAGAACAGGAGGCAAGCGAGCAATTGCAAGTGCGACTAACCTCCCCGCCCCAGCCCACACCGGCGCCCGCGGCCGAGCCGGCGCGCGAAGTCGTGGCGGCGCTGCCAAAGCCGGCGCGCGCGCCAAGGCCGCCGGCGCCCAAGCAACCGCCCGTTATTGCGTTAACAGCGCCCGCGCGGCCCCTCCCGCCGCCGGTGCCCGCGCCGCCCACCCCGCCACGGCCGAGTCGCCCGGAGGAGGGCGATCTGTGGTCCTATCTGCAGGCCAAGCGCCGCGAGCGTGGAGAGTCGGATGCACCGGCGGTCGAGACGCCGAAGGCCGACCCGAATGCCAGCATCGCGGCCAACCTCCCCAGCGGGGCCACCGGCGTGGCCACGCCAGACCCCAACAAAGGCGGCGGCATATTTGAGATCAAGCGCATGGACTACGACGATGCCGAGTTCCTGTTCTTTGGCTGGAACAAAGAAATGGGGCGCAAAACCCCGCAAACCATCGAAGTACGAAAAGGCAACAACAGCAGCATGGAGATCGCCGTCGTGCGCAAGATGATCTCGATCATTCGCGAGTACTCCAAGGAAGACTTTGTCTGGCGCTCACGTAACCGCGACGTTACGTTGTCCGCGCGCCTTGCGGACAACGCAGCGCTGGAGAGTTTCCTCATGCATGATTTCGGCTTCGATGGGTCCGGCCCGGCGCATTGAAACGATAGGCGCTTAGGGTTCAAGCCGCGTCAGCGACGATTCGGCACAAGGCGCTGCGCAAGTCGCCCAACTGCGCCCCTTTGCCTCTCCGTCTTGCGGCCGTCTTGCCAAAGCGGACGTGCCTGACATATACTCGGTTACAAATATATTCGCGCGTATAGTCGTTCCCGAATGATTGATGATAAGCGCCGCCTGTCGAACCCGCTTGCGCTCGCGGTCTTGGTGCTGCTCTATGAGCGCCCGATGCATCCCTATGAGATGGCGTGCACACTTCGGGAACGGCACAAGGAAGCAAGCATCAAGCTCAATTACGGCTCGCTTTACACCATAATCGAGCAACTGCAGCGCGAGCAGTTCATATTTCCGCGTGAAACGCTAAGAGAAGGCAAGCGTCCGGAGAAGACGGTCTACGAGCTTACCCCCATCGGGGAGACCGAGCTGATCAACTGGATGCGTGAACTGGTCAGCGATCCGGTCAAGGAATTTCCCCAATTTGAAGCGGCGCTGTCTCTTATTCCAGCACTTCCGCCGGACGAGGTGGTCGAACTGCTGCAGACCCGGGTCAATCTCCTCAAGAAGGAGTTGGAAGACCACGCTGAGGAGGGCCCCCTTTGCAAAGCAATGAAATTGTCCCGGCTGTTCTCTCTGGAACGGGAGTACCACAGCGAAATGACCCGGGCGGAATGCAAGTTCTCGGAACGGCTTCTCGCTGACATCAAGCGTGATGTTGGCGGGTTAAGGAGCACCTGGATCGAACTTCGCAAGAATCTCACGCGCGTAAGGCGGCGATGCAGCAAAGCCCGCGTTACGTCCGGCGCCAAGGAGAAAGTATGAGCGATCGGTCGGGCGCTGAAGCCCGGGGCAGACGGGCATCGCACGGGTGCGCCGGCGTGCGTCATCTCAGGCTGGCGGCTGTGGGCTTGGTCGCCTGCGCCCTGTCGGGGTGCGTGGTCGGACCCGATTTTCGTCAGCCCGAGCCCCCCATCGCCAGTCGCTACACCGAAACGCCGATGCCAAAAGAGACCGTTGCCGCGCCCGGTCTTGGAGGTGCCGTCCAGCACCTGCAACCGGGAGGTGACATACCTGCGCAATGGTGGACTCTTTTCCACTCGGAGCCGCTCGATACGCTGATTCGTCAGGCGATCGAGGACAGCCCCAATCTCGCCGCGGCCGAGGCAACGTTGCGCCAGGCGCGGGAGAACCTTACCGCGCAACAAGGTGCGCTGTTGTATCCCCAGGCCAACCTGAATGCCGGAGCCACCCGGGAGAGGTTCAGCAGCGCGTCTTTCGGCGCCCCTGGTGCCGGCACCAGCCTCTTCAATCTCTACAATGCTTCTGTCAACGTCTCCTACTTGCTTGACCTGTTCGGAGGCAATCGACGCGAGCTCGAGGCATTGCAGTCGCTCGTCGACTATCAGTCCTACCAGCTCGAGGGCGCCTACCTAACCCTCACTTCGAACATTGTCACGACGGCGGTGAACGAGGCCACGCTGCGCGCTGAAATCGCTTCCACGCAGGAGATCATCGCGGCGGAGCAAAAGCAGCTCGATCTCGTGCAACGTCAATTTGAGCTCGGCGGCGTCGCCCGTCTGAGCGTGCTGATCTTGCGCACGCAGCTCGATCAGACGCGGGCCACGCTCCCACCGCTGCAACGCAACCTCGCGCAAGCACGCCATCAGCTCGCGGTGCTCTGCGGGCGTCTGCCGAGCGAAGCAGCCCTGCCGGAGTTCGATCTCGACCATTTGACGTTGCCGCAGGAGATCCCTCTCAGCCTTCCCTCGCGCCTTGCCCGGCAGCGTCCGGACATCCGTGCCTCCGAAGCCCTGCTGCATCAGGCCAGCGCTCAGATTGGGGTCGCGACGGCCGATCTTTATCCCAAGGTGAGCCTGTCGGGAGCTTTCGGCTGGGAGGCGACGACCACGGGCAGCTTTTTCGGGCCACCGATATGGAGCCTCGCGGCTTCATTGGCGCAGCCGCTATTCAACGGCGGGGAGCTCGAAGCCAATCGGCGCGCGGCAATCGCGGCCTACGACCAGGCCCAGGCGCAATACCGTCAGACGGTGCTGGTAGCGTTTCAGAATGTCGCCGATTCGTTACGCGCGCTCGAAACCGACGCGCGAACGCTGAGCGCGGAGTCCGACGCGGAAATGTCGGCGCGAGAAACCCTCAATCTCACGCAACGCCAGTATCAGCTTGGCGGGGCCAGTTCGCTGACGCTGTTGATCGCCCAGCAGCAATACCAGCTGGCGCGGCTTTCGCTCTCGGCCGCTCAGGGAACCCGCTACGCCGATACGGCGGCCTTGTTCCAAGCTCTCGGTGGCGGCTGGTGGCGGCGCGAGGACGAGGCCGCCGCGCCAGTGGAAGGCAAGAAAGACTAGTCGCGCTCGCCGGTCGCGGGCCACGCTGGGTAATCAATCGAACGGAGAAGCAATGAAAAAGCGCATGACGATCATGCTCATCGTCGTAGGGCTGCTGATCGGTGGCGTGGTTGGGTTCAACATCTTCAAGGGCGTCATGATTCAGCGATTCATGGCCAGTAGCCCGGTGCCGCCGGCGACGGTCAGCACCAGCAAGGCTGACTACCAACAATGGCAGCCGCAGCTTACCGCGGTCGGCACGCTGCGTGCGGTGCGCGGCGTCGATGTCACCACCGAGATCGCCGGGCTCGTGCGCAGCGTCGACTTCAAGTCCGGGGACGAGGTCAAATCCGGCCAGGTGCTCACCCAGCTCAACGCGGATTCGGACTTGGCGCAGTTGCACTCCCTGGAGGCAGCGGCGGAACTGGCGGCGACCGTGTACGAGCGCGACAAAGCACAAGTTGCAGCGGAAGTGCTTAGCCAGGCGCAGCTCGACAACGATGCCGCGGACCTCAAGAGCAAACGCGCGCAGGTCGCGCAACAGGTAGCGACGCTCGACAAGAAAACCATACGCGCTCCTTTCGCCGGCAAGCTCGGTATCAGCACGGTTAATCCGGGCCAGTACCTGAACCCGGGCGACAAGCTGGTGACCCTGCAGACCATCGATCCGATCTATGTGGACTTCTACTTTCCGCAGCAGCAGCTGCCGCAGGTCGCCATGGGACAGGAGGTCACGGTTACGGCCGATGCCTATCCTGGCACGACGTTCATCGGCAAAGTCAATGCGATCAACCCCAAGGTCGATACCAGCACGCGCAACGTCGAGATTGAAGCGACGGTGCCCAACGCCAAGCGCCTGCTGCTTCCCGGCATGTTCGCGGCCGTGAAACTCAACTCCGGCGGGGAACATCGGTACCTAACCCTGCCGCAAACAGCAATAACCTACAACCCCTATGGCGACACCGTTTTCATCGTCAAGCGATCCGAGGGCAAAGACGAGAAGAAGGACGAAAAGGCGAAACCAACGCTGGTTGCGCAGCAGGTATTCGTCACCACCGGACCCACCCGCGGCGACCAGGTGGCGATCCTCACCGGCCTCGAGGCGGGAACCGAAGTCGTGACGAGCGGGGGCGTCAAGCTCAAGAACGGCACACCGCTCATCATCAACAATTCGATTCAGCCGCTGAACAATCCCAACCCGACCCCGCAGGAAAAGTGAAAGCCTGGCGATGAACTTTACCGACATCTTCATACGCAAGCCGGTCCTCGCGACCACGCTTAGCCTGCTCATCCTGGTGCTGGGTGCACGCTCGCTGGCCAGCCTTTCGGTGCGCCAATACCCCAAAACCCAGAACGCGGTCGTCACCATCTCCACGGCGTATTACGGTGCCGATGCGCAGACAGTCGCCGGCTTCATCACGCAACCGCTCGAAAGTGCCATCGCACAGGCGCAGGGCATCGATTACATGTCGTCGACGAGCGCCACCGGTGCATCGATCATCACCGCCACGCTGCGGCTTAACTACGATGCGAATCGCGCGCTCACCGAGATCAACACCCAGGTCAGCTCGGTACGCAACCAGCTGCCGCCGGAAGCGCAGCAGCCGGTATTGACCGTGCAGGTTGGCCAGACCATCGACGCCATGTACATGGGGTTTTTCAGCGACATCCTGCCGAACAACAACGTAACGGACTACCTGGTACGCGTAGTCAAACCGAAGCTCGATTCGATCGAGGGCGTTCAAACCGCGGAAATGATCGGCGCGCGCCAGTTCGCGCTGCGCGCGTGGCTCGACCCACAGCGGCTGGCTGCGTACGGCGTGACCGCCAGCGACGTGCGCACCTCGCTCGCCAACAACAACTACCTTGCCGCACTGGGAACGACCAAGGGGCAGATGGTGAGTGTCGACCTGACGGCAAGCACCGACCTCCACTCCGTGGATGAGTTCAAGCAACTCGTGATCCTGCAGAAGGACGGCGCTATCGTTCGCCTTGGCGACGTCGCCACTGTCACGCTCGGCGCCGAGGACTACAATTTAACCACCGCCTTCGGCGGACGGGCTTCGGTGTTCATCGGCATCAAGGCAGCGCCTGATGCCAACGTCCTCGAAGTGGCCAAGCGCGTGCGCGCAGTCTTCCCGGACATCCAGTCCCAGATGCCCAGCGGGATCACCGGCGAGATCGTCTACGACTCGACGAAGTTCATCACCAGCTCTATCGACGAGGTCGAAAAGACGCTGATCATGGCGTTGGTGATCGTCAGCGTGGTGATCTTTCTGTTCCTCGGGAGCTTCCGCGCGGTCGTCATTCCGCTGATCGCGATGCCACTGTCCCTCATCGGCGCGTTCTTTTTCATGCTGGTGCTCGGGTACTCGATCAACCTGCTGACGCTGCTCGCGCTCGTGTTGGCGATCGGCCTGGTCGTCGACGACGCCATCATCGTGGTGGAGAACGTCGACCGCCACATGAAGGAGGAGGGCAAGCCACCGCTGGAAGCCTCGCTGTTGGCAGCCCGCGAGCTCGGCGGCCCGATCATCGCCATGACCATCGTGCTGGTCGCCGTATACATTCCGATCGGCTTCCAGGGCGGACTCACCGGGGCGTTGTTCACCGAGTTCGCCTTCACGCTCGTCGGCGCCGTCACCGTGTCGGGTATCGTGGCGTTGACCCTGTCCCCCATGATGACCTCGCGCTTCTTCCGTTCGGAACAGGAGTCGGGCCGCTTCGTCCACTTCATCGACGGCCAATTCGGGCGTCTGCATCGCGGTTACCAACGCCTGCTCCATAGCTTGCTCGATACCTGGGTCGTGATCGTTGTCATGGGTCTGATCTTGCTTGGCGGAACGATTTATTTCTTCATGACCTCGAAGGCGGAGCTCGCTCCGCCGGAAGACCAGGGCGTCGTGCTCTATCAAGCCATCGGTCCTCCGAACGCCACGCCGCAGCAGATGAACGAGTATTCGAAGCAGATATTCGATCTCTCGCGCACGCTGCCGGAATACGATCAGATCTTCCAGATCACCGGCACCCCCACGACCAATCAGGCATTCGGCGGTGTGTTGTTCACGCCCTGGAATGAACGCAAGCGCGGGGCGCTCGCCCTGCAGCAGGAACTGCAGCAGAAGTGGAGCACAATCGCCGGAACGACTGTCGCCGCATTCCAGTTCCCTCCACTGCCGGGCTCGAGCGGTCTACCGATGCAGATCGTGATCAAGACCACCGAACCGTTCGAGCGACTGAATGACGTGGCGCAGGCGGTGCTTGATAAAGCGCGCGCAAGCGGGATGTTTTTCTACGTCGACACCGACTTGAAGTTCGACAAGCCGCAGACGATCGTCTCCGTCGATCGCGACATGCTGGCGACCATCGGTCTGACGCAGCAGGACCTCGGTTCCGCCCTGAGCGCGGCGTTGGGTGGAGGGTACGTCAATTATTTCTCGATTGCCGGACGCTCGTACAAGGTCATTCCGCAAGTCCTGCAGGTGGACCGGCTTAACGCCTCGCAGGTGCTCGACTACTACATGCGTGCGCCCGACGGCTCTTTGCTGCCGGTATCGACGGTGACGAAGCAGAAAACGCAAACGATTCCGGAGGGTATCAACCATTTTCAGCAATTGAACTCCGCCACGATCTTCGGTGTCTTCGCGCCTACGGTGTCGGAAAAACAGGTACTGGATTTCATGCGCCAGACGATTTCTCAGCTGGCCCCGTCCGGTTACCAGGTCGACTATTCGGGCCCGTCGCGGCAGTTTGTCCAGGAGTCGGGCGGGTTTGTCGTGACGCTGCTATTCGCCATCGTCATCGTCTTTCTGACGCTCTCGGCCCAATACGAGAGCTTCCGCGATCCGATCGTGATCCTGGTGTCGGTGCCCATGGCGTTGTTCGGAGCGCTGATATTCATCAATCTGGGCGCGGCAACGCTCAATATCTATACGCAGGTGGGACTGGTCACGTTGATGGGGCTCGTCAGCAAACACGGCATCCTGATCGTACAGTTCGCCAACGACTTGCAGCGCGCCGGGAAGGCGAAGCGCGAGGCCATCGAGGAAGCCGCGGCAGTCCGGCTGCGGCCGATACTGATGACTACTTTTGCAATGGTGCTCGGTGTCGTGCCGCTCGTGATCGCCGCTGGCGCGGGCGCGGCGGGTCGCCATGCGATGGGCCTGGTGATCTTCACCGGCCTGTCGATCGGCACGCTGTTCACCCTGTTCGTTGTGCCGGCGGTGTACATGCTGTTGGCGGCGGATCATCACGAGCAACGCGCAGCCGCGGGGACACTCGCCACGCGTCCGGCCGAGGGCTAAGATCCGGGGCGCTGCGAGGCACTACCGGTAACCAGGCGGTCTCGGACCGCATTACGCGGTGGAGGTTTGCATGACGCACATCGGCTGGCCGCCCCTCCCTTACGAGGAGTGGAAGGACACGTATGAAACGCTGCACCTGTGGATGCAGATCGTGGGCAAGATTCGCCTCGCCCGGATGCCGTGGATCAACCACTGCTGGCAGGTGACGTTTTATCCTTCGGCGCGGGGCCTCACCACCGGGCCGATGCCGTATGGCGAAGAACATCTGCAGATCGATTTCGACTTCATTGCGCACGAACTCGTCGTGCAAACGAGTGGCGGCGAGCATCGCAACATCCCCTTGGCGCCAATGGCAGTCGCTGACTTCTACCATGCCCTGATGGCGACGCTAACCGCGGTCGGGATGCCGGTCCAGATCTACCGCAAGCCGACGGAAATGGAGGGTCAAATACCGTTCGACGTGGATACCGTGCATCGAGCCTACGATGGCGAGTACGCGCATCGCTGCTGGCGCATACTCCGTTCTGCGGCCGATGTGCTCAGGCGCTTTCGCTCCGGTTTTTACGGCAAGGCCAGTCCGGTGCATTTTTTCTGGGGCAGCTTCGATCTCGCCGTCACGCGTTTCTCGGGACGGACCGCACCGCCTCATCCCGGAGGGGTACCCAACCTTCCTGATCGGGTGACTCGCGATGCGTACTCGCACGAGGTAAGCAGCTGCGGGTTCTGGCCGGGGGGCGCCCCTGCGCCGTATCCGCTCTTCTACAGCTATGCCTACCCGGAACCAGACGGCTTTGCCGCCGCCCCAATCCGGCCATCCGGCGCTCGTTATGACGTGGCGCTGCACGAGTTCGTTTTGCCCTATGCAGCGGTCAGCGAGGCGAAGGATCCGGGGGAGAAACTTCTCGCGTTTCTTCAAAGCAGCTATGAAGCGGCGGCGGACCTGGGCCATTGGGATCGGCGGTCGCTCGAAGCAACACCGCCGCAATGATTCGCGGGCGGATCGGAGCCCCATTTTTTGGGAGCTGAAATGAGCGACGACTTGCAGTCCAAGAGCTGCACACCGTGTCGCGGTGGGATTCCGCCGCTTACGGTGCAGGAGGCCCAGCGCTATTTGGCGCAAGTGCCCGGTTGGGCGCTGGTGCACGAAGGGCGAGGGATCGAGCGGAGTTTCCGCTTCAAGAACTTCAAAGAAGCTCTGGACTTCGTCGCCAAGGTCGGCGCCGTAGCTGAGAGCGAGGGCCACCACCCCGATATCAGTTTCGGTTGGGGCGAGGCGAGGATTACCTGGCAAACCAAGAAAATAAAGGGCCTTCACGAGAACGACTTCATCATGGCGGCCAAGACGAACGAACTAGCCCGCGCATGAGTGCAATGGACCACAGGGCATGACAGCGAACGACCGGAGCAAGCTCGACCGCATTCTGGCTGAGACCCGCCGCACCGCCACGGAGCGCGAACAAGGCTACCGGGCGCAAGCGCTAAAGATCTACCCCTGGATCTGCGGTCGATGTGGGCGGGAATTCAGCCAGGCCAATGTGCGCGAACTGACGGTCCATCACCGCGACCACAACCACCATAACAACCCGCCCGATGGCAGCAACTGGGAACTGCTGTGCCTGTACTGCCATGACAACGAACACCAGCGCCAGCTGGAAGCGGCCCGCGATGGCGACCATGCCCGCGGCGACAGCGGCGGCGCAACCCATACGCCGTTCGCCAATCTCAAGGCGCTGCTCGAAGGCAAGAAGCGGTCGTGAGCGCAGCGACGATTCGACCCGCTTGGCAGCGTTGCGTAAACAGCCGGAGAGATGGTCGCGCGCGCTCTGCCTGCAAGACTTGAGCCGTCAGATCCTGCCATCGCTCGTTTCATGTCGCCCGTAATTTCCGTCACCAATCTCTCCAAGACCTACGCCTCGGGCTTGCAGGCCCTCAAGCATATTCAACTGGATATCCGTCGCGGCGAAATCTTCGCCTTGCTGGGTCCCAATGGTGCAGGGAAGACGACGCTGATCAGCATTATCTGCGGAATTGTCAATCGATCGGAGGGCAGCGTTCTCGTCGACGGCCACGACATCGTCACCGAATACCGCGCCGCCCGCTCCCTCATCGGACTGGTACCGCAGGAACTGACTACCGACGCGTTCGAATCCGTGTGGGGGACCGTGTCCTTCAGTCGCGGCCTGTTCGGCAAACCGCCTGACCCCGCCCATATCGAGAAAGTGCTCAAGGATCTCTCTCTGTGGAGCCGCAAGGACAGCAAGGTCATGACGCTATCGGGCGGCATGAAACGGCGCCTGATGATCGCCAAGGCGCTATCGCATGAGCCACAGATCCTTTTTCTCGATGAGCCGACGGCCGGTGTGGACGTCGAGCTTCGGCGCGCCATGTGGGACCTGGTTCGCGCGCTTAAGGCGCACGGCGTGACGATCATACTGACCACGCATTACATTGACGAAGCCGAAGAGATGGCGGACAGAATCGGCGTCATTAGCAAGGGCGAGATTATCCTGGTCGAGGACAAGGTCGAGCTGATGCGCAAGCTCGGCAAGAAACAGTTGACGCTGCAGCTTCAGAATAGGCTGGAGCGGCTTCCTGCTGGGATCGCCGAGTATCACCTGGAGCTGGCGAACGACGGAAGCGAACTGGTCTATACCTACGACGCCAAGGGAGAGGGCACCGGTATCGCAGCACTTCTCGAGGCGCTTGACCGTGCGGGCGTCAGATTCAAGGATCTGCACACGACGCAAAGCTCGCTCGAAGATATCTTCGTCAACCTGGTGCGGGAGAAAAAATGAATCTGCACGCCGTCCGCGCTATTTACGCATTCGAGATGGCCCGTACCCGGCGCACGCTGATGCAGAGCATCATCTCACCGGTGATTTCGACCTCCCTTTATTTTGTCGTCTTCGGTGCAGCCATAGGCTCACGTATCCAGCAGGTCGGTGGGATCAGTTACGGCGCCTTCATCGTGCCCGGGTTGATCATGCTGTCGCTGCTTACGCAGAGCATCTCCAACGCCTCGTTCGGCATCTACTTTCCGCGGTTTGTCGGCACGATTTACGAGCTGCTGTCCGCTCCGATCTCCTATTTCGAGATTGTCGTGAGCTACGTCGGGGCGGCCGCGACCAAGTCGATCATCCTCGGTCTGATCATCCTGGGCACCGCAGCTCTGTTCGTTCCGCTGCAGGTCGTCCATCCGGGATGGATGCTCCTCTTCCTCGTGCTCACGTCAGTGACCTTCAGTCTTTTCGGCTTCATCATCGGAGTCTGGGCGGATGGATTCGAGAAGCTGCAACTCGTGCCGCTGCTGATTGTGACGCCGCTGACCTTTCTTGGCGGCAGTTTCTACTCCATCGACATGTTGCCACCCTTCTGGCAGAAGGTCACGCTGTTCAATCCCGTGGTGTACCTGATCAGCGGCTTCCGCTGGAGCTTCTACGGGTTGGCCGATGTGAGCATAGCCGTCAGCCTTGGCATGACCATGGTTTTCATGGCCCTGTCGCTGGCGATCGTGGCATGGATCTTCAAGACCGGATATCGGCTCAAGACCTAGTCCGTTACCCCGGGGAAGCCGGCCGCACGCAGCCGCCCCCTGCTCATTGAGCCCCGCCCCGGGGCAGTCGCGCGCTCACCACAGGGACCATCCATACGGCATAGCGGTGCGGGTCGCGGACGTTGCTGATCATCTGGTCGAAATACGCCCGTGCCGACTCGCTGCTGATCGGAGTCAGCTTGCCGATCGCGTCGGAGTAGCCATCGCGCCAGGCCTCGAGGATTGCCGCCATCGTTGCACGTGGTACGCGCACCGTATCGACGATGATGTAGTCGACCCTGATCTCCGTCAGGTTCAGCGCGGCCAGGATCCCGAAGGCGTTGCGACCGATGAAAAGGTCGGTCTCGGTTGCAGCCTCGAAGCTTGGTGGCGCGACATGCCAGAATTCCCGTGGGTCGAGAACGCCGCGCTGAAAGTGCAACATGCCGTAATCCTCAGCGATGAGATGGAGGTAGCCCCCTTCGCGCGTGACCCGCGTCAGCTCGGCGATCACCCGGTCCGGGTGGGGAATGGATTGAATGACGTGGCGACAAACGGTGAGGTCGAAACTCCGGTCAGGCGAATCGAGCGCGAACACACTCTGGTGCTCGAACGCCAGCCGCGGCGCGAGCTTTGCATAGCGCGCCCGCGCACGCTCCAGGTGGCTGTCGATGATGTCGACCCCGAGCACATGCGCCTGGGGAAAGAGCTTGGCCAGCCGCGATGCCGCCTCGCCGGTGCCGCAGCCCGCATCGAGAATTCGTGCTTCGGCCGGGAGGGGGTAGCGCTGGAGCAACGGAACCTCCTGCGGCCAGATAGCCTGCGCCTGCGCGGCTAGCGTGCGCACCATTGACTCGTCGGCCATCTGCTTGGCCTGAGGATTGAGATCGGTCATGGCAATTTGGGGGCGATCGCCACGACTTCAGTTCGCCAGCGCAATCTCCACCCGCTTGTTACGCTTTCCCTCGCTGCGGATTTTAAGCACGCGGATGGCGCCGATCTCGGCGATGTTCCGAACATGCGTGCCGCCGCAGGGCTGCAAATCGATACCCGGGATTTTGACCAGACGCACGCGTCCTGAGCCCCGTGGCGGCTGCACGCTCATGGTCTTGACCAGCTCGGGTCGTGCGTCGAGCTCCGCTTCGGTGATCCATTCGGTCTCGGTCTGCGCGCCACGCGCGATGAGTGCGTTCGTCTCGCGCTCAATCGCCGCCGCGTCGAGCAGGCTCACGTCGATGTCGAAATCAAGCCGGGCCTTGTCCGGCGCGATGTTGCCACCGGTAACCGGCGCGACGATGACGCAGGACATTACGTGCAGCGCGGTGTGCAGCCGCATCAGCGCATAGCGACGCTGCCAGTCGATCGCAAGCCCCAGGACCTCCCCGGGTTCCGGCTGGCGCATCGTGGGGGCCGCGATGTGCAACACGCTGTCGAGCGCTTCGCCCTTGCGCGTATCGGCGATGACGATCGGCTCGCCGCTAGCCCGTCGCAGCGTGCCGGTATCACCCTGCTGCCCTCCTCCCATCGGGTAGAAGATCGTGCGGTCGAGCTCGATGCCGCGCTCATGCACCGCAATAACCCGGGCTTCCGCGGTCGTAAGGTAGGCGTCATTGCGAAACAGCAACTCGGTGGCCAAGGATGGCTCCAGGCGAGGTGTTGAGCGTCATCTTAGCAAGTCGAGCGCGCGCCTCCATTTGGGCCGCGACTCGCGGCCGCGGGATGTGTTCACTCCGCAGCGCGCGCGTCCCACAGCTCGCTGAGGCGGCGCGCGAACTTCGTTCCAAGCGCGTCGTCCTCGTGCATGAAGTAGACATAGGTCCGGACCAGATCCTGCGCCCCGATGCGTGCCGCCCAGGCGCGCAGCTCGTTGTCGTCGTAATGCGTTCGTCGCAGGCGGACGTAGCCGCAATCCGCGGTGACGACGAACGGCGTGTCGCCTTCGTCGCTGTCGGTAACGCACAGCATGGTGCCTTGGCTGCGCAGCGCCTCGTACACCTCGTCGTCCTGCCACGAAGCGTGGCGGAACTCGAAGGCGATGCGCCGGCCGGACGGCAGTTGGTGAAGAAAATCCCGCAGCCGTGGCAGGTCCTTCTTGAGGTACGGCGGCAGCTGGAAAAGAACCACGCCGAGCTTGTTTCCAAGGGCGGCTGCGCGGCGCATGAACTCGGTCACCTGCGGTTCGGTCTCGCGCAGGCGCTTTTCGTGGGTAATCCGGCGCGGAGCCTTCAAAGTGAAGGCGAACTGATCGGGCACCTGTTCCGACCATTGCTCAAGGATCTGCACGGCAGGCATGCGGTAGAACGTGTTGTTGATTTCCACGGTCGGGAAACGCTCGGCGTAGTAATGCAACATTTCGCGCGGAGGGAGTTTTTCCGGATAGAAGGGTCCCAGCCACTCCTTGTAGGAAAATCCGCTCGTTCCAGCCAGTAAGGACATCAGCCTTCTCCAGGATTTGCCTTGGCGGATCGCGTCGGGTTGGCTATGGCGCGCTGAAGCCGACGGGTGCCGCTTGCTTCAGCCATGACACCACGGCGGCCACGATTTCGTCCCATACCTGCTGCTCGGTTTTGCCGGTGCGTTTCGGAACCTTGAACGAATGGTCCCCCTCCTCGATCACGTACGTGGTGGAGGGCGCGGAAAGGCCTGCCAGCACGGCGCGCAGCAAAGTCAGGTCGCAGAGCCGATCACGCGAACCCTGGACAAAAAGCATCGGACAGCTGATCCGGGCCAAGTGTTCGGCGCGCAACACCTCGGGCCGCCCGGCCGGCTGCAGCGGATAGCCCAGAAGGACCAGCCCGGCTACGGGCTCGCCGTCAGCGGCCACCATCGATGCGATGCGGCCACCCATGCTTTTGCCACCCAGGAAAAGTGCTCCCGGCCCAGCGTCGGCGCGGACCCGTTCAATCACCGTGCGCCAGGTTTGCACTAATCGTTGCGTGGTATCCGGTGCTTTTCGGCCCGCCTCGCGATAGGGAAAGTTGAACTTGACCGTCAGGATGCCGCGGGTCGCCAGCGCCACCTGCATAAAGCTCAGGAACGGGTTGCGCATGTCGGTACCCGCCCCGTGAGCCAGTATCAAGCCGGGGGACCGGCCAGCCGAGAATCCCGTCGGGTAGGCCCACGCGGACGAGACTTCGTTCCCCGGTTCGACCTCGATTCGGTGTTCGTCCACGCGCATGTTTCGGCCCGGCGCGGTCGGTTCGCCCCGGGTGGTGGTTTAGCGCTTCTGCAGCCGTCTCAAAGCGCTCATGTGCTTGATCGCCTTGCTCGTCTGCCCGAGTCGTTCGTACAGCAGCGCGGCGTTGTAATGCGCGTCGGAAAAGTCCCAGGACAACTCCAGGCACCTCTCGTAACAAATCAATGCCTCGGCAGGCTTGCCCTGGTCTTCGAGCACGATGGCCAGGTTGAAATGGAGCCAAGGCTCCTCGGGGCAGTGCCCGAGCGCGGTCCGATAAAGCCTCATCGCTTCGACGCCGCGACCGGCATCGGCGAGCAGGCAGCCCAGGTTGAGGTAGGCGTCGACAAAGGCGGGCTCGCACGCGAGCGCTTTGCGGTAGGCTGCCTCCGCCTCGACGGGATGGTCGTCTTCGAGCCGGGTCCCGTGTGCGAACCAATGCATGGCATCCTGCCCGCCGGCCGCCCTGTCCGGCGCCTGGTCGCTGCTCGCCCGCCCCGCCGATGCCGGGACGACTTCGGAGGTCGGCCGCGGCTTGCTCAACACCCTGACGCTGGCGCCCGACGGCTGGACTTCGAAGTCGAGCAGCAATTGGCCCGAATCGACCTGCCACTGGGCGTCGCCGGTGCGCACCGCGAGCTCATTGCCGGCCGCGGTGATGCGCAGACCGCTAAGCGGCAGCTCGGACGGCAACGTATCGCGAAGGCGCCGCAGCGAACGAAGAATCTTGCGCCCCGGAATCTTTGCTTCCCGCAGGCTATGCGCAGTGCGCAGCATCACCACATCCTGGAAAGTGAAACGGTACTCGCGGCGCCGGCCGCGGCCGGGTGACACGAATCCGGCCGCCATAAGGCTGCTGATTGCCGACCGCGAGATACCCAGCATCGCCTGGATCTCCCGCAGGGTGTAGGTGGTCTTGCGCTCAGCAGTCACTTCCTGGCGCGTTCGCGTCCTTTCAGCTCTCCAGCGCCCGGCTCGACGGCGCGCTTCGCCGTCTTGCGCACCTTGGCTTCCACGGCGGTATCGGCCACTGCCGCCGGGGCCTTGGCGGTCTTTTTCTTTTCCAGGCTCGCGCGCAAGGCGTCCATGAGATCGATCACCTGTCCGCCACTGGGCTCAGGCTCGGCCGAGACGGCAATCTGCTTGCCAGCGATCTTCTCGTCGATCGCGGCCTCGATTCGCTGCTTCTCCTCGTCCTTGTAGGCGGTGGGGTCGTAGCTGTCCTCCGAAATCTGGTCGATCAATTGCAGCGCCAGCGTCAATTCCGGTTTCTTGACCTCGGTCTTTTCGATCTCCAGGTCTTTCATCGAGCGTACTTCGCTGGCGTAGAGCAGTTGCTGCAACACCAGACCCTCGCCGCCGATGCGCACCTGGACCACATACTGCTTGCCGCGCCAGACCCAGGTCGCGAGAGCGCAGCGGCCGGTCTCGCGCATGGCTTCGACCAGCAGGTTATAGGGCTTGGCACCGCGCTTGTCCGGCGCAAGGTAGTACGCCTTGTCGTAATAGATGGGATCGATCGCGCTGGTCGGAATGAAGGATACGATGTCGATGGTGTGCTCGCTCTTGTCTTCGAGCGCCGCGAGCTCTTCCGGCGTGAACATCACGTAGCGGTCTTTCTCGAATTCGTAGCCCTTCACCATGTCCGCGCGTTCCACCGGTACGCCTTCTTTGATACAGATGTACTGCTGCTTGAGGCGCGAGCCATCGGTCTTGTGCAGCAGGTTGAAGCGGATTCCGCCCGAGCTCTCGGTAGCGGGATAGACCTTCACCGGAATCGACACCAGGCCGAAAGTCAGCGAAAGTGAAGCAATTGAACGAGCAGCCATCGGACCTCCTCCGTTCGAAGCTGGATCCTTAGCGCGTGGCTCCGCGCGCGTCCGTTCGTCCAAGACGCGCCGCCACGCGTTTTCACGAACCGGCAAGGTTATACCAGGATCGGATCCACCTCAAGCTAGGCGGTCGATATATTCAGCGCCGCCTCCAAGCTCTGCCGCGTCGCGAGCAGGTCGCGCCAGACGTCCCCCCGAGCAGCCATTAGCTTGGGCACGTTTTCCATGCGGAAATCGGGCGGCTCCACGTCGGGCAGCTCCTCCCAGGTCACGGGCATGGACACCGGTGCGCCGGCGACGCCGCGCGGCGAATAGGCCACATTGAGGGTCTTGCCGCGGGCGTTCATGTTGTGATCGAAGAAAATCTTGCCCGGCCGCTTCTCCACGCTCCAGTCCATGGTGATGAGGTCCGGATGCTGTGCCATCAGGTGGCGACCGATTAACTCGCACACCGAGCGCGCCTGCGCGAAGGTAAGGGTACGCGCGATGGGCACGAAAATGTGCAGTCCGGTCTTGCCCGAAGTCTTGACGAAGGATCGCAGCGACATGGCGTCGAGCAGATCCTTGAGCCACAACGCGACCGTCTTGCCCGCTGCGAAGGCTTTCCGGTTGAACTCGGGTTCCGCCCCCGGGGCCTCCTTGCCCGAATAGATGTACGGGTCGATGTCGAATACCACGTAGTCGGGATAGTTCAGCGCCGAGGCTTCAAGGTTGGCCAGGGATCCGGTGTAGGCGGAGCGTTCCTCGGATTCGGCGAGGCTGGAGTGCCACACGTGAAACTCGAGCGTGCCCAGTTGGCCGAGCCACAACAGCGTCGGCAGGTTATTGCACAGAGGGTAGGTATGGTTCTCGGTCTTGCTCTTCGAGAACACCTCCACCGTCTCCACGAACGGTGGCAGTTTCTGCGTGAGGTGCTTCTGGAAAAAGGATTCGCCGTAGATGCCGTCGGGCATGCGGATCAAGGTAAGTGGGCGGTTGGCAAGATGCGGCAGCATATAGGGCGCCACAGCGGCCAGGTAGCGCAGCAGGTCGCCCTTGGTCGCCGCGCGCCACTTCCTGTGTGCCGGCCAGAGCGCCTTGTCGAGTTGGGAAACACCTATGCGATGCGCGCCGACCTGCAGCGACAGCGACGATTCCTTGGTCGCGAGCTGCCGCAGCACGCTCGTCACCAGGTCGGTCGATTCGTTGCGCGCAGTTATCCCCGCCGTGCCTTTGCGCCCGACACTCTTCGCGTCGACATCGTCGCGCAGGCGCAAGAACACCGGGGCGCGCAAGGTCCCGCTTGGCGTCCATTCGTGATACTGCACCTCCGCCACCAAAACCGGGCGAATCCAGGTGGTCGGCGCATGCAGGTCCGGCTGGGTAAAAAACGGGCTTTCTGCGGTCTTCAACGCGACCAGTCGCTGGCGGATTTCGGCCATGGTTCGGTCGTTGAATCCGCTGCCTACATGACCGGCATAGCGAAGCTTCGCGCGGTCGTCCCAGTAGCCCAGCAGCAGGGCTCCGAATGCATCGCGGCGATGGCCTTCGCCGGCCGTGAAACCACCAATCACGAATTCGGCGCTTTGCACGGCCTTGACTTTGAGCCAGAAGGGCGAACGCCTTCCCGGTTCGTAAGCGCTATCGGCCTTCTTCGACACGATACCTTCCAGCCCCGCCGCGATCGATGCCTGGTAGAGCGCGTAACCGTCGGTCTCGGTGTGCACCGGCTGCACGTGGGCAAGCGGAATCAGGCACTGATTCAGGTAGCGCCGCCGATCCTCGTAGGTTGCGCCGCGTAGGTTCATGCCCAGAAGATGCAGGATGTCGAAGGCGTAGAACACGGTCGGCAGGGTTTGTTCCGCCTCGGCGATCTCGCGTTCGGTGGAAAGTTGCGAACGCCTTTGCATGGCATTGAAGGAAGGCTTGCCGTTCTCGAAGGCGACGATTTCGCCGTCGAGAATCGCCGGGTGTACCGGTTGCGCTGCCAGTTCCGCGGCAATGGTCGGATAGGAGGGCGTGAGGTCAAGCCCGTTGCGACTGCGCAGCGTAACCTTGCCAGCGGTTATAAACGCGAGCACGCGATAGCCGTCGAGCTTGGGCTCGTGAAACCATCCTGGACGGCTCGACGGCTCGTCCGCATCGCTGGCCAGCATGGGCGCGAGCTTCGCCGGCAGGTTCTCGCGCGGCCCGCTGGGTATCAAAGCCGCCAATGCAATTCGTCGCGGCGACGGGCCGATGGATTCCACCGTCTGTCCCGTGAGCACCGAGCGGGCAAGACCCTCGGCCAGAATGCGCTTCGGCCAGCGGTCGCGGTGCTTGATCAGTAACCAGGAGTTCGGTTCCTTCGCGGTGCGTACCAGCGCGTAGGAACCCTTCAGCTTGGTGCCAGCGAGCGTGACGCTGATCTTGCCCTTGGCCATGTCCGCGCGCATGCGCCGCTCTGCCGCAGCACGGTCGTCAAAGGCGAGCACACCGTCTTCGTCGGGCGAATAAATTCCACAGTCCCAGACGATCACCTTCCCTGCGCCGTACTGCTTGGGCGGAATGACCCCCTCGAACGGCCCGTAGTCCAATGGATGATCCTCGACGTGCACCGCCAGGTGTTTCTCGCCCGGGTCGATGAGCAGCCCTTTGGGGATCGCCCAGGATTTGAGCACGCCGTCCCACTCCAATCGGAAGTCGTAGTGCAGGCGACGCGCAGCATGCTCCTGGACCACAAACAGCAACGGCCCGGAGCGCAGCGGAACGGCCGGAGACGGCTCGGGCGTGACATCGAACGCCCGCTTGCTGGCGTAGGTAGCGAGGTCTTTTGCGTTCTGCGCGCGAGCCATGGCGAGGCGCCATCGTACCGCGAACCGGCAGGCCTGGCTGACAGGCAGCTACGGCACAGACCCGCTTGCGGCCGGATGACCGATCCGGACCGCGCCGGCAATCGCCTTAGCCAAAAATCGTCGCGAGCAGCCCGGCGACGCCCAACCCGAGCGCGGCCAGTGCGTCACCGGCAATGAGGCCGCCGCCCACAAGCGAAGCCGTGCTCATGTCTTCGGGAAGCGCCGCAGCCTCATCCTTTCCCTTCGGTATGCTGTTGGCGATGCTTGCGACCACGCCGCCGGCGGCGAACCATGCAGATGTGGGCAGGTTGACGAAGCCGCCAAACGACGACGCGTAAGGCGAAGGCAGCAGCACCGCATCGAGCAGGAAGTCGGTCGCAAATCCGGTCCGGCTTGTGGTGGCGAACTTCTGGTATGCGGAGCGCGACTTAATGACCTTGCGCAGCACCTCCGTCGCAAGGCCGATCGCGACGCCGACCCAGATCGCGGTGCGCTGGTACGGTTTGTCGTCGGTGAGGCTGCGCAACACCCCGACGAATTTGTAGGTCATCGCCGAGGTCCACTTCGCCGGCTGCTGATCGGCAGGCAACGTCGTTTGATCGAGCCGCAGCACCGGATAGGCGCTCATGAACAGCTCGGCGAATACAACCGCCATGATGGCTCCCATCACGATCCCGGCGACCTGAAAGCGGAACTGGATCGTGCGATTCGTGCCGAGTCGCCAGCCGGTCGAGCGATCCTGCTGCATATCGCACGCTTCGCTCGTTGAAACAAGCAGAACGGTCGCCGCGATCAGGCCGATCGCGGGGTCGTTGAGTCCCATGGCGGCCATCAAGATCACCGTGACCACGAACGCCGATGAAATAGGATTCGAGTCCACCATGCCGACGGAGATGCCGTTCACCAGCGCGAACACGAATACGAGCAGCACCGCGAACACGAGGTAGCCAACCGGCTCGTGCAGCAGCTGCGATCCCGCGATGACGATGGCGATGCCCCAGAATACGACCCAGGCAACCAGCCGACGCATATTGGTTCGCTTCCAGTCTTCCTGTTCGACCGGAGCGGCGGCGCTCTCCTGCGCCCGCCGGTACGCACGATAAAGTATCAGTGAAACGTCGATAAGCGCCGCGCCCATGATCATTCCCAGCGCGATCAGGAATGTGATCTTGCGGAACGGTTCGCCGGGTTTGAGCCAACCGATCGAGACAAAATAGGGAATCATTGCCCAGCTTACAAGCCCGCCGGCAAGCGCCGCGACGCCGATGCGCGCGCCGACGATCATTCCCGCTCCGAACGTGGACGTGGACAGGTCGATCGCCCCGAGCAGCGCGGTCTTGGCCGCGCCAATACCGCCGGCGATTCCCAGCGCCATGCCACCGAACAGGCGCGCCACCGAGCGACGGAGCAGTTCGGGATCTGTCAGGGCGCGCAGAATGTTGGCGACCGCGAGGCCGGAGGGGAACTTGAGCTGGAGGCGGTCGACAAGAATCGGCGTGTAGAGCATGCCGACGCCGACGCCAAACATGCCGATGCACAGCATGTACACGATGAGCTCCCAGATCGGTGGTCGCGGCAATCCCAGCCAATTCATTGCCTGAATCACGACCGCCATGGCGCTCATTCCGGCCACCGAGGCAGCGGTTGTCTGGATGTAGTTGGCCCCATGACGTCCCGCCGCGCCGTACCCGAAGGTCACGGTTGAGCCGAGTATGCCCGCGAGCACCTGTCCACCGACGAAGAATCCGAGAGAGAAATTCATGTACGCCGCTGCGAGTCCACCTAGGGGGCCCAGGACGAAAATGCCTATGGCGCCGAGCAACGCGTAGTACTTCCACGTGCCTAGTCTTGGCAGCCACGTCCAGCGCGGAGCGATTTCTTGCAGGGGTATCGGTGTCGAGGTCATGGGCGGGAGAAGGGCGTCGGAATCAATGAGCGGGCGGCACGCGCAAGCGACCGATGCGCGACCTCTTCGGAGCGTAGACTTTAGGTCGTGGCGCCTTGTCGGTCAACTGAGCCGGACCCGACAGGCGTGCACCCAGAACCGTAACGGGCAGAAGGGAAGCCAGAAATATCAGGTGATACGCGAGGGGAAACTTGTCCCACACGTGGTAGTGGACCGGAATGAACACGAGGGTCGACAGGATACCGAGGACCTTGACCGCCCTGTCGTTCCCCTTCGCGATCCAGGCCAGCGTCAAGCCGGCGCAGAGGGAAGACAGCGCGCCGAGCAGGAGTCGGCCCAACAGCATGGCGAGCGTGAAGTCCTGACCATGTGTAACTCCCGATCGTCCATTGGTGGCCGTCCGCATATTATCGTCGCCGCCGCCGAGGTCAATCTGGTCGCGCCCCAGGCTTCCATTGCAGCCCTGGGCGGTACAACGGGGGTGTGGCGCACGACGGGATGAACGATGTTGCGCGGCATGTCGAGGGTTGATAGCAGCGGATCGCAAGACCCCCGCGCGGCTTGCTGGCAAGCTATTTGCTGAATCGGTGCGAAGGGAGCAATACTAACGTAGGCGCGGAACATCGCCGTCGGTGGTCAAATATGAACCATGAGCGTGATGAGGGTGGCACGGATGCAGCTTCGCTAGCAGCGCCTTCCGACGCTGCGGCAGCCGACCCTCTGCGCGGCAACGGCTTCTCCGCGAACGATGCCAAGGAACAGTCGACCCAAGCCGTCATCGCGCACCACGCACGCGACCTGCGCTTCGTTCGCCGCATCTACCGCTTGCGCACATTAGGTCTCGGGCTCGGTGCGCTCTGTGTCGGGTCTGTCCTGCGCCTTCATGACGCGACCGTCGGCTGGTGGATCTTGCTGCTTGCCAACGGCTTCGTTTGGTCGCACGTGGCGTCGATGCTGGCGCTGCGCAGTGGCAACCCGCGGCGTGCCGAGTTTCGGAATCTGATGGCCGACTCCACGCTCGGCGGCATGTGGATCGCGGTGATGCAATTCAACCTCCTGCCAAGCGTGTTGCTGGCGGCGATGCTCTCGGTTGACAAGGTCAGTGTGGGCGGGCTATCGCTGCTATTGCGTACCTCGGCCTTGCTGGCCGCTGCATGTGTGCTGACTGCGGCGCTGCTTGGCTTCCCGGTCGATCTCGCGACGCCGATGCCGGTGATCGTCGCATGCATACCGTTGCTGGTGCTCTACCCGCTGGCGATCAGCGCGGTCAATTACTCGATGGCGCGCAAGCTTACCAAACAGAACCGGCGACTGGATGCGTTGGGTCGCATTGACGAGTTGACGGGCCTCGCCAATCGCCGCCAAGGCTTCACCCAGGCCGAACAGGAACTGGCGCGCAACCACCGCACCGGCCGGCCCGCGGTCCTGTTCATTCTGGACATCGACCGCTTCAAGGATATCAACGACCGTTACGGCCACCCGGCGGGAGACGAGGTGCTCTGCGCCGTGGCAGAGACCTTGCGTGAATGCTCCCGCGCGGTCGACGTCGTCGCCCGCTACGGCGGGGATGAATTCCTGATCGTTCTTCCGGATACGGATCTGCGCGGAACCGAGACAGCCGCCCGGCGCATCCGCGGCCATCTCGCTGCCCAGACGTTCGACAACGCTCCAGACTTGCGCGGCACGGTCAGCGTCGGTGCCGCAGAAGCCGACGCCAAGACAATGAATGTCGACGCCTGGATCCAGTTGGCCGATGCAGCCCTGTATCGGGCCAAGGCTGAGGGGCGCGATCGTTTCGTGGCTGCGGGTTCGATTGCCGCGCCGTCGCGCTAAGCAACCCTGTGCCGCAGGTTAGGCGCCGCGAGCGAACCGAGGTGCGGGTTGGCTGCGGCATCCACGAGCGCGCCGCGTCGCCAGCGCGTGATCGTGGTCTGGAGGCGACCTCGGGGTTTGATACGGCGGCCGTGCCGGCCGATCGGGGGGTGGGAAATGGACGGGAATATGATGGAGCGCCTGGCGATCCGCGAGGTCGTCGAGAACTGGGTCGTATGGCGCGATGCCGGCGACTGGGATCGCTTCCGCGGCGTCTGGCATGACGACGGCGTCATGATGGCCACCTGGTTCCAGGGACCGGCCGAGGAGTTCATCCGCGTTAGCAAGGAAGCTTCGGACCGGGGCGTGAGCATTCTGCACTTCCTCGGCGGCACCGCGATCGATGTTGCGGGCGCGCGGGCAATCAGCCAGACCAAGATGAACATTTCGCAGCGGGCCACCGTCGAAGGCGTGCCGTGCGACATCGTGTGCACGGGCCGCTTCTACGACTTTTTCGAGCGACGGGGTGAGCGCTGGGCGATCGTGCTGCGGCAGCCGATCTACGAAAAGGATCGGATCGATTCGGTGCTTCCGGGCAGCTGGCCGCAACTCGATCCCGCATTGCTCGCGCAATTCCCGGACGGCTACCGCCATCTCGCCTACGCCCAGACGAAGATCGGTTACGCCGTCAAGCGCGACATGCCCGGTACCAAAGGCCCGGAGATAGATGCGCTCTACGCCAGAGGCCGTGCCTGGCTGGCCGGTGCGAAAACTGCCGGGTGAGAGCCAATCGACGCGGGCTGGCAGAGCGAGGACCGGATGGAACGACGGCGCTTGATTAATAGCACGAACGTTCGTATTATTTACGAAATGGGAAAGGGTGAACACACGCGGGCGGCGATCCTTGACGCGGCCTTGGCGCAGGCCAGTCAGAGCGGCTTCGAGTCGCTCACCATCGGTTCCCTAGCGGAACGCGCAGGCCTGTCGAAGAGCGGGTTGTTCGCGCATTTCGGGTCGCGCGAGGAGCTGCAGGTGGCAGCGATCGAGGCTGCGGCGGCGCGCTTCACCGAAACCGTCTTCATCCCGGCGCTCAAGGCACGGCGCGGCCTGCCTCGCCTGCGTTCACTCTTCGAGCAGTGGCTTGCCTGGACAATTCACAGCGGGCTGGCCCATGGTTGCCCGATGCAGGCCGCTGCGATCGAGTTCGATGACCGACCGGGGCCGGTCCGCGACGCGGTGATCGAACACTTCGCCGGTCTGGAGCGGACCCTGGTCCGGGCGCTCGAGCTAGCGGTGGCTCAAGGCCATTTGCGCCCGGGCTTGGATCGCGGCCAGTTCGTCTTCGACATGATGGGCATCATGTTCGCCTACTATCACAACGCGCGCCTGTTCGAGCCTGATCGAGCCGAAGTGCAAGCCCGAACTGCCTTCGAGCGGCTCATTAGTCAGGCTGTACCGGCGACATAAAGATAAAGATCGTCCTGTCGAGAGCTTTGCGATGAACGTTCCCTTGCGCTTGTCCGAAAATAGAACGATCGTGTCGTCCGGTATTCCAACCGGGGTCTGTGTCCGCGCCTATTTCGCGCTTGCGTCCCGGTTGCTTCCAGAGATAGCCGGCCGCGATTTCGTCCGCGGCGAGACGGCAGGTCTGCCCGAGGAGTTGCCGGTGCTGCCACGTCCGGCGCCGCTCGACTGAAGAGGTGCGCTATGGCCGAAACGGACCGCCAGCCCATCCAAGCTGGGCTCTACCTTGAAGATCTCCACGTCGGGCAGCGCTTTCGCAGCGATGTCCATGCCGTGGACGAGCGCCAGATCAAGGCCTTCGCCAGCGCGTTCGACCCACAGCCGTTTCACCTCGACGATGCTCTGGCCCGGGAAAGCTTGTTTGCGGGCCTTGCCGCGAGCGGCTGGCATACCGCAGCGATAACCATGCGGCTGCTGGTCGACGGCGGCGCGCCGATCGCAGGGGGCATCATCGGCGCCGGCGGGGAAATTGCGTGGCCCAATCCCACGCGACCGGGCGACATTCTGCGGGTCGAAAGCGAAATCCTCAGCGTGACGCCGTCGCGTTCACGCCCGGACCGCGGCGCGGTCACCGTGCGCAGCGAGACGGTCAATCAGCGCGGCGAGGTGGTGCAGACGTTGACTGCGAAGCTCATCGTCCCGCGTCGCCCGGCGTGACGCACCGACGTCGTTACTGCCTCTTCACCATCATGCTGGCGCTCACCTTGGCGCCCGCATAGGTGGCTGAGATTGTCACGACGGTGCCCTTCTGCGGCTTGGTGGTGGCGATTACGAACGCGGCTGAAGTCTTGCCCGCCGGCACCACAATGTTAGCAGGCACGGAAGCCAAAGCAGGACTCGAACTGCTGAGCACGACGCTGGCACCCCCGCTGGGGGCTGGCCGCGTGAGGGTTGCCGTCCCGGTCGCCGTCGTACCGCCCCTGACGCTCGTAGGCTTGAGCAAGAGCGCAGCGAGGGCTGCCGTCGGAGGAGCGGGGTTTGTCGTGACGGTGGTCGTTTTCGTGACGCCGTTATACGAGGCCGAAAGCGTCGTCAGGGTCTGGACAGCGACGGCGGAGGTCGTGATGCCAAATGATGCCGAGGTAGCTCCGGCGCCCACAGTTACGCTGGCCGGCACGGAAACCGCGCCGCTGGCGCTCGACAGGGAAACCACTGCGCCGCCGGTGGGCGCGGCAGAGGTCAGGGTCGCGTTGCCGGTCGACGGGTTCCCACCGACGACGGTACTTGGACTCGCCCCCAGGAAAAGAAGTGCAGCCGTCCCGGCGGTGGGTTGCCATCCGAGCTGAACGACATCGAAGTCACTTGCGCTCAGCCGCGCGAATGCCGGGTTCAGGATGTCATTGTCCCAGCGCGTGTCGAACGTGCCGGTGATGTACATATCCGTGCCGTTGTCGGCAACAATGAGACCGTACTTCTGCATCGCACGGAATATTTTCTGGACGTTGGGATCGCTCGTGCGCAGGGCCGGATCGAGTCCGCCCACGTCCGTCTTCAGGCGCAACCGCGCGCCCATTGGAAGTGCGCCCGCGGTCGATCCGGCTTGGTGCGAAGCAGGATAGACGTAGCCGTTGGTCGCCCGGACGGTGACCCGAAACGCGTGGCCGATATCCGTGACGGACGGATTCCAAGCTTCGTCGTAACGGATGAGACCCGGAAGAATCGCCAGCCCGGCTGCATCGGCCGAAGTCCACCCCTCGGGCCGGCGGTCGTTCGTATTCATGTTGAAAAATGCGCCGGAACCGCCATACCACTGTGACTGACGCGAGTCATAGTAGACGTTGTAGAGTTCGTAGAGGTAATTGTTGGTGCAGTCAATGATCAGCAGGTGGCGATCCTCTTGGTTGCGCAAGTCGACATTGCCTGGTGCGCCGCCTTCGATCCAGTGCGGCTGACCGATGGCAGGCGATGGAATCGGGTAGAAGGGAATCCCTTGTCCCTTCGCGTAATCGACGCCGTCGCTCTCGCTCCAATAGACGAAAGTAACCGCCTGCTTCGGCTGCGACCCGTCAACGATGGCGTAGGGCATACCGTAGATGGCCACGCTGCCCGGTGAAACCTCGCCTCCGAAATCCGGGTGCAAAGTCCGGGTCCCCCCGTTATTGATGAAGGCGATGTAGTTGGCCGAGTTCGTATCCACGGGGGCCAAGGAAATGTCCTGATTCCACCAGTTGTCGGCCGGGAAAAGTGGCAACGGAACCGTTGGCGCGACCCCTTCGACCGGTACCGACGCCGGGCATTGGGCGAGCGCAACGGGGGCCACCAGAAGGCCCAGTACGAGCGCGAACGACAATTGGCCGAGGTTGGAACGCATGAATATAGGACGCGGAGACCGGGACGGGCGCGCGCCGCCGAAATATGCTTTTGTCATAATACGCCCGGGGCGCAGGGAGTGCAACAATAGCAATCCCGAAGGGAGAAACCCATGGAACGGGTCAAGGCTCTGGTCTTCGATGTCTTCGGTACCCTGGTTGACTGGCGCGGCTCAATCGTCAGGGAAACGCGGGCCATTCTCTCCCCGCTCGGCGTCGCCATCGATTGGGAGAAATTCGCCGATGCCTGGCATAGCCACTACCAGCCCGCGATGGATGAGGTACGTAGTAGCCGGTCGCCATTCACCACGCTTGATGTGCTACATCGGCGGAATCTCGACCTGACTCTCGAACAGTTCGGTCTCGATGCACTCGAAGACTCCGCGCGCGCCGAACTCACTCGCGCGTGGCACCGCCTGGATGCCTGGCCCGATACGGCGCCCGGCTTGGCACGATTGCGCACCAAGTACCTCCTGGCGCCATGCTCCAACGGCAACATCTCGATTATGGTCGATCTTGCCCGACGCAACGGGCTGATCTGGGACGCCATTCTTGGCGCTGAAGTCGCGCGCGACTACAAGCCCAAGCCGGTCGTCTATCTCTCGGCGGCAGCCGCGTTCGACTGCGCGCCCGCGCAGACCATGATGGTCGCGGCGCATTCGTACGATCTTGCCGCCGCTGCCGCATTGGGATTTCGCACCGCCTTTATCGCCCGTCCGAATGAGTATGGTGCAGGCAAGGGCGAACGCGCGGCGAGCGTGCCGGTCGACCTTGCGGCGGCAAGCCTGACGGCGCTCGCCGATCGACTCCTGGGCGCCTAAGCCCCATGGTGCACCGATTCGCCTAGGAAGTGCGGGCTTTCCTCGTCAAGGCGGGTGCAGTGAACAACGAGGTTATGACCACTTTTTGGATGTCGGGCTGATCGGGAATCACATACAGAATGGGCGTGATCAGCTCCTCGAAAATCCCCCTCAGGCTGCGCGCGCCGGTCTTGTACTCGAAGGCGATCTCGGAAATCTGCTCGAATACCAGCGCTTCGACCGTCAGCTCGACGCCTTCGTTCTGGAACAGCTCCCGAAACTGGTTGTAGATGGAGTTTTTCGGCTCGGTCATGATTCGAACCAGCATTTTGCGGCTGAGGTCGCGGAAGTGGGCGACGATCGGCAGCCTTCCGGTGAATTCGGGAATCAAGCCATAGGTAAACAGGTCGGTCGGTTTTACGCGCGAGTTGAGTCGGTCCAGAATCTTCTGATTGTCTTCTTTCGACATGGCGATGAAGCCGTAGCCATGCGTCTGCGCCATGATTTCGTCCAGGCCGACAAACGCGCCGCCGCAAATGAAAAGCACGTTGGTCGTATCAAGGTATTGTGAGGTGCCCAGTCGGACCGGCGCGCCTTCCATGATTTTCAGCAGCGCGTGCTGAACGCTTTCCCCTGAACTGCTCCGCCTCTCGCCGTCGCTGGCCCTGAGTTTGTCTATTTCATCGATATAGACGATCCCGTTTTGAGCCCTGCCGATATCGCCGTCTGCCTTGTCGACGAGGCGTCGGAGGACGGCTTCGATCTCCTCGTTGACGTAGCGTGTTTGCGCCAGTGACGTCGCTTCCGCGGTTACGAACGGGACCCCTAGGACCCGCGACAGGGTCTCGCACAGTAACGTCTTGCCGGTCCCGGAGGACCCGATAAGCAGGACGTTGCTCTTCTCGATCCGCGTGTTGTCTCGCTCCGATCGTGCTATTTTCTTGAAATGCGAGTAGACGGCGACGGCCACCGTTCTCTTGGCGTCCTCCTGCCCGATCACGTACTGGTCGAGATAGTTGACGATCGAACTCGGCTTGATTGAGCTGTCTAGCATGGTCTTGATTCCGTAGATCCGCAGGCAACAATCCGAGGTCAAGCTTACAGGCTTCCGCGGCGTGAACAAAGGCACTTCTGCCACCGGAACAGCAGGCTATTACACCTTGCCAGCCATGCAACTGAACACCGCTCGCTACGAGGTCCCGAAGGGCGCACGCAAGCTCATCCGCTTTTTAAAGTAACGGCGTGTTCATGCCTACGCGAATTTCCGATCTCCATATCGCGCTCGAAGAGGCACTGCCTGCGCCAAGCGAGCTGCATGCCGAGGTGCGTGCAGGCGAAGACGAAGCCAGTCAAATCGCGGCTTCGCGCCACGTTGTGCAGGAGATCATCAGTGGCCGCGATGACCGCTTGCTCGTGGTGACCGGACCGTGCTCGATACACGAGCCGCAATCGGCGCTCGACTACGCGCAACGCCTGCGCGAGTTCGCGCCGCGCGTGGCGGACGCCCTTTTCCTCATCATGCGCGTTTATTTCGAGAAACCCCGGACCCGTCTGGGCTGGAAGGGCCTCATCTACGATCCGGATCTAGACGGTCGCGGCAACATCCGCCAAGGCCTCTACGACGCCCGCCGCCTGCTGCTGGACTGCGCGCGCATCGGGGTTCCGGCAGGCTCGGAGATTCTCGACCTGGTGACGCCTCAATATTACGCCGACCTGCTGGCCTGGGGCGCGATCGGCGCGCGCACCACCGAAAGCCCGCTACACCGGCAAATGGCGTCCGCGCTCTCGGCCCCGGTCGGATTCAAGAACCCGACCAGCGGCAACATCCAAACCGCGGTCGACGCCATCCTTGCCGCGGCGCAACCGCACAAGTTTCCGTCGATTTCGGTCGCCGGCCGCGCCATCATCGTCACTACGACCGGCAATCCGCATTGCCATCTGGTCCTTCGGGGCAGTCGCGACGGGCCGAATTACCACGCCAACTCTGTGCGCGAAGCGAGTTCGGCACTGGAAAAAGCGGGCCTGCCGCCGCACCTCATGATCGATTGCAGTCACGGCAACAGCGGCGGCGATCACCGCCGCCAGCCGGCCGTGGCCGCGGATGTGGCCGGCCAGATTGCGGGTGGCACGCCGGCAATCTGCGCCATCATGCTCGAAAGCCATCTCATTGAGGGACGGCAGGACATCCAACAGGGTCGTCACGGACTGCGCTACGGCCAAAGCGTGACCGATGCCTGCATTGGCTGGGACACCACGACTCTGGTGCTGCAGGAACTTGCCGCGGCCGTGCGGCTGCGCAACAGAGCGCGTCTACCTTCGGTGCGCGATTGAATAGGTGTCCCGGCCTCAAACCCCTCGGGCTCAGAACCGGAACAGGTTCATCAGATCACCGATGGCGGGGCGGTTGGACGGCACATACGGATCGACCTCACTCATCACCGGATTGGGAAGGCGGTCGCGGCTACGCTGCGACAGCGGCGGAAGATGCCAATTGCGTTCGATGAATTTCAGTACTGACACGTGATCATAGTAGGTGTGATCGACGTGGCCCTTCTGCGCAAATGGCGACACGGCCAGCAGCGGAATCCGCGTACCGTCACCGAAAAAATCGAGGATTTGAATGTAACCGCTGTCGTAATAACCGCCGCCTTCGTCGGTGGTGATCAGAATCGCGGACTTATTCCAGACGTCAGCGTTAGCCTGAACCCTGGAAACGACTTTCTTGACGAACCGTTCCAACGCGTAGACCGTCGAATACGCCGGATGACCGGATTCAGAATTCGGAGGAATCACGAACGAAACGGCGGGCAATGCTTTCTCGTCCGTGAGGTCGCGGAAGAAAGCATCCACGCCCTGCAGATTGTCGCGCAGTGTACTGATCATCACCGGGGTCGAATGCGTCAACGGATCGCAGATGGGACAGTAGCGACTCCTGTCGATGCCCGTCGCAGTGCGCCCCCCGCTGTACCACCTCCACGACACGCCCGTTGCCGACAGCGCGGTAGCGATATTCGGTGCGGTCTGTGGTGAGAGGAAGTTCGTGCCCGGGCCGCGTGCCTGCGGCGTACCGTCGAAGGCGTAGGCGGGATTGCGATTGTTCACCAGATAATAGGTGGCGGCGGCGCAATTGCCGTCGTTGAATGTTCGATACGGGAGGGTCGCCAGGTAGTCCCGGATTGCCCTGACGCCAGGCTGACCTGGATCCGCGCACGCCGTGTAGGAGCCTCTGCCATACCCCGACCGCTGGTACCAGTTGTTGGTACCCGGACGCGGATCAGGATCCTCAATCTGATCTGTGGGCGGGGGCGCCGGCTTGCCGGCATCAAGATACATCCCCGCGTAACCGGTGCTGAGCGCCAGGAAATTGGGACCCGTTCCGCCCATGATCGGTTGATGGTAATTGTCGGCGAGCGCGTACGTGCGCGCGAGTTCG
This sequence comes from Casimicrobiaceae bacterium, assembly GCA_035939595.1. Taxonomy (GTDB): domain Bacteria; phylum Pseudomonadota; class Gammaproteobacteria; order Burkholderiales; family Casimicrobiaceae; genus PALSA-1003. The sequence continues at coordinate 36,138 of DASZFQ010000119.1, read as the reverse complement.
CGGAAATACGGTGCGTCGCCGCTACTCATGCTGTAGAACCCCATCGCCTCGCCACCCTGATTCGTGTCCGATGATGGATCGTCGGGTGTGCGGGAGCCCTCGCCCGAGCTAACGGCAACCCAAGTGAACAGGTCCATCTTGCCGCCGTCGATCTGCTGCCACATCTGGAAAAAACGATGCACCGGGTCGCCAACCGGTGCGTCGTAGGCCACATAACGCGTGATTCGATACGGGCCGTTGGGGAGGTCGCTGGGAAACCGTGTATCGCGCACGTAGCTCGAAAGGCCCTTGGCGTATGTCGTGCCCGGCTGCGGCAAGGTGGCGAATGCGCCGCTGGTCGGCGGAGTGATTGCAAAGCGATCGCGGACGTTCGCTCTGTGTTGCAACGCCTCAGCGAAGCGCGGCCCTGGCTGTCCTTCCCTGTCGACGATATCGCGCGAAAGGAGGTTGGCGATCGTGTTACCGGGTGGCGGCTCGTAGGTCGCAAACAGGCAATCGAAGCTGATGTTCTCGCCGACCACGACAATCAGGTGCTTGATCGGTGTCTCGGTAGCTGGCGCCGCAGCCGCGATCGGGACCGACATCAGCCAGGGACTGGAGATGACGATCAGAATGAGGTCGTGTAATTGCATCTGCTCCGCCGTCGAAGCCCGGTGCCAGCAAGATCTCAAGCCGGCCGATTATGCGTCTCGTGGCTGCGCGTCGCAACATTGCCGCGGTACTGTGACAATGCCATGATGGCGCTCGCATCCGCTGCGCGACCCAGCATTACCTCCGGATAGCGTCGTGGCGGAGCCGCCTCACTGGAGGAAAATCGTCATGAAAGTGGGTATCCTGGGATCCGGCGACGTGGCCAAAGCGCTGTCCGGTGGCTACATCGCGCGCGGTTACGAGATCATGCTCGGCACGCGCGACTCCAAGCTCGCCGAATGACTAGACGGACGCACTCAAGCTACTAGGCTGGGACATGACAACTACTACGCATACTCATCACGTTCACGGCATCGGCGCAACCGAAACGCGCCGACGCATTTGGGCGATCGTCGGTGGGTCGTCCGGAAATCTCGTCGAATGGTACGATTTTTACGTCTATTCGTTCACCGCGCTCTACTTCGCGTCCGAATTCTTCCCTGCCGGCGATCAGACGTCGCAACTTCTCAATGCGGCGGGTATCTTCGCCGCGGGTTTTCTGATGCGCCCGGTCGGCAGTTGGTTCTTCGGCCGAGTCGCCGACAAGCATGGTCGGCGCATCTCGATGATGATCGCCGTGGTCATGATGTGCGCAGGGTCACTCCTGGTGGCGGTGCTACCGACCTACGCCAGCATCGGCGTGGCCGCACCAGCCTTGCTGCTGGTCGCGCGATTGGTACAGGGTATATCAGTCGGCGGCGAGTACGGCACCAGCGCAACGTACATGAGCGAGGTCGCTGTCCACCGGCATCGAGGATTCTACGCGTCGTTCCAGTATGTGACGCTCATTGGCGGCCAATTGCTCGCCGTTCTGGTGCTGGTGATCCTGCAGCAGTACCTCACCAACGCCGAGCTTAAGGCCTGGGGCTGGCGCATTCCGTTCGCGATTGGCGCACTTGCCGCGGTTGTCGCCTTCTTCCTCCGCCGGTCACTTACCGAGACAACATCAGACAAGGTCCGAAGGCAGAAAGACGCGGGAACGCTCAGGGGGGTATTCCGCTATCTGCGCTCATTCCTGACGGTGCTCGGATTCACCGCAGGCGGCTCGCTGATTTTCTACACGTTTACCACTTATATGCAGAAATATCTTGTCAACACCGCGAAGATGGACGCCCGGACTGCGAGCGCGGTCATGACCGCGGTGCTGTTCTGCTACATGCTGTTGCAGCCGGCATTCGGCGCGCTGTCGGACAAAATCGGCCGACGCAATTCAATGCTCTGCTTCGGCGTGCTCACGGTGCTCGGCACCGTGCCCATTCTCAGCGCACTGGCGCATGTCACCGATCCCTACGTTGCGTTCGGCCTGGTGATTCTGGCGCTAGCCGGCGTGAGCTTCTACACCTCGATCAGTGGGTTGGTAAAGGCGGAGCTCTTTCCGATGCACGTCCGTGCGCTCGGGGTCGGGCTCTCGTATGCGATCGCGAACGCAATCTTCGGTGGCAGTGCCGAATACGTCGCGCTCAAGTTCAAGTCGCTCGGATACGAATCGTTATTCTTCTGGTACGTGACCGTAATGTGCGGCATTGCACTCATCGCCGCGATCGTCATGCCGGACACGCGGCGGCAGGGCGAATTGACCGAGGATGAAGCCCAGTCGATGAAAGTTTAGGGCCGGTTCGTAGAGTGAGGGAGCTTCGTCCTGCCATCGGGATACGTGGCCGGGGCCGCGGTTCGCCTTGGCTGGGTGCGACTGGCTCGAGCGACAAGCCGGATGCTTCGTGATGGGTAGGTGCGCGAAAACTCACCATGCACCTTTTTCCTAGCTGGCCGTTGCTGTCGGCCTTCCTGGTCGCGAGCCTCATCCTCGCTATCACGCCCGGGCCGGGCGTGTTCTATATCGTCACGCGCAGTGCTGCCCAGGGCCGGCGTCATGGCCTTGCTTCGGTGGCTGGCGTGGCCATGGGGAATCTCGGCAATGCAATCGGCGCGTCGGTTGGGCTTGCGGCCCTGTTCACCGTCTCGTCGCTCGCCTTCACCGTGGTCAAGTATGCCGGCGCCCTGTACCTGGTCTACCTCGGCGTTCAGGCGCTGCGCGCCTCCGACCCGAACGGCGCAACCCGGTACGCCGCGCCGGCGCAACTGCGCAGGGTATTTCGCGATGGCTTCGTCGTTGCCTTGCTCAATCCGAAGACCACGATCTTTTTCGCAGCCTTTCTGCCACAGTTCATGAGTACCGAAACCGCGTCATTGGTTCAGAGCATCGCGCTCGGGTCGATGTTCGTCGCAATCGCCGCGGTCACGGACAGTGCCTATGCCCTCTCGGCTGCCAGGTTGGGGCCTGTCCTCGGTCGGGCGTGGCGCGTCCGGGCGATGGCACGCTATCTCAGTGGTGGCGCGTTCATCGGCCTCGCCCTGTGCACCGTGCTCGCCGCGAGCGAGCGCGCGCGTTAATCGGGGTCATTCGGCCGGCGGCGTCTCACCGCGTATCGTCCCTTCGTCCGCCGCCAACCGGGTCGGAACAAGCACCTCGCTTTGCAGCGTCCGATGCACAGGGCACTTGTCGGCAATCTCGAGCAGCTTCTCCCGCGCAGCTTCGTCAAGCGGGCCATCCAGCTCAATTACCCGCTCGATGCGATCGATGCGCCCCTCCTTGGTTTCACATTCTCTGCAGTCGTTGGCGTGAATCTTGGCATGGCGCAAAGTGACGCGGACGCGATCCAGCGGTAGCTGCTTCCGATCCGCGTAAAGGCGCAAGGTCATCGCGGTGCAGGCACCGAGCGCCGCAGTCAGCAGATCGTAGGGTGAGGGGCCGCTGTCCTCGCCGCCGGCTGATGTCGGCTCGTCCGCCAGCAGCCGGTGTGGCCCGACGCTTATCTCCTGCTGAAACTTGCTGGCGCGAGTCTCGCGCACCAGTACCGTGTCGCGTGGAGGGTGGACGTCTGGGCGATCCGCCGGCTGCGCTGGCAAATAGCGACTCGCCCATGCGGCGAGCACTGCTCCGACGTACCGTGCATCGACGCGTCGGGTCAGCAAATGATCCGCGTCCTCGAGCGAGATGAAGCTCTTCGGATGCTTGGCCGCCAGAAAGATGCGCGAGGCGTTGTCGATGCCAACGATCGTGTCGCGAGGGGAATGGAACACGATCAGCGCGCGCCGCAGCGCCGCAATCGCCGCTGTGAGTTTTTGCGCGGCGATGTCTTCGAGAAACTCCCGCCGGATGCGGAATACGCGACCCCCGAGCTTGACCTCGGCCTCGCCCACCGTATCGATTTCGTCGCGGCGATCAGCGAATAGATGCGCCACGTGAGCGGGATCGGCGGGTGCGTTGATCGTGGCGACCGCGACCGACTCCGGCACGCTTGCCGCCGCAGCAAGGACCGCTGCGCCGCCCAGGCTATGACCGACCAGGATCGCCGGCGCTTTGCGCTCGCGTCTGAGCCACGCTGCGGCCGCCAGCAGATCAGCGGTGTTGGACGAAAACGTCGTGTTGGCAAAGTCTCCCTCCGAATCGCCCAGACCGGTGAAATCGAAGCGCAGGACGGCAAATCCCGCATCGGTCAACGCCTCGCTGATGAAGCTAGCCGCGTGCGAATCCTTGGAGCAAGTGAAGCAATGGGCGAACAAAACATATGCGTGGGGCGAGATATCCCTCGGCAGGTCGAGCCGCGCGGCAAGCGCGTAACCGGCCGCGCCCGGAAACGTTACGGCTTGGCTGATGCGCGCCATGGCGGCTCCTTTCACCGGACGAGAATGCCTGAGTGTAGCCCCAAGCGGCGCGTTCCGCCGTAACGGACACGGCTGCGCCTGCCGGCGGTATGATGGTGCTTTTCCCCGACCAGAGTAGAGATCATGCGGCTCAAGGGCTCATGTTCCTGCGGCGCGGTGAGGTTTTCGCTCGACTCGCGCACACCTTATCCTTATATGCGCTGCTACTGCTCGATTTGCCGCAAAACGCAGGGCGGCGGCGGCTACACCATCAACATCATGGGCGAAGCCAAGTCGCTTAAAGTCGTCGGTCAAGACAACGTGAACGTGTATCGGGCCCGGATTGCCGAGGGCAAGGGCAGGCGCAAGAAGCTCTCCGAGGCGCGTCGGCACTTCTGCAGCAAGTGCGGCAGCGCGCTGTGGATATTGGATCCACGCTGGCCAGAGTGGATCTACCCGTTCGCGTCCGCAATCGACACGCCGTTGCCGAAACCGATCGAGGAAGTCGAGATTATGCTGGACTATGCCGTGCCCTGGGTCGACGTGCCCGAGGGCATTGACCACACGCACTTCGCGGAATACCCCGACGAGGGAATGGCCGATTGGCACCGCAAGCGCCTGCTCGACGTACCCTAGGCTCCTCCCCTTATCGCCTATCGCGTCCGAATTTTTCGTGCGTTATGCCATCTAAGGTGGTGACCCGCTGCTGCTTAAGCCTGGTGGAGCGCATGGGAAGTTGCATCGCGTAACAATTGACGCCCTTTTTCGCAATTCCTTTCCGGAGAGCAAGCAATGAACGAAACCAGAGAAGTCGTCATCTTGAGCGGCGTGCGCACAGCGATCGGCGACTATGGTGGCAGTCTCAAGGACTTTCCGCCGAGCGAACTTGGCGCCAAGGTCGTGCGCGAAGCGGTCAGTCGGGCCAAGGTCGATCCCAAGGACATCGGCCAGTGCGTCTTTGGCCACGTCATCCACACCGAGGCGAAGGACATGTACCTGTCGCGAGTCGCTGCGCTCAACGCCGGTCTGCCCGCGGAATCGGGTGCGCTTACCCTTAACCGTCTTTGTGGCAGCGGGATGCAGGCCATTGTTTCCGCTTCGCAATACATCATGCTGGGCGACATCGATGCCGCGGTCGCGGGGGGCGCAGAGAGCATGAGCCGCGCCGCGTACGCCAACGTGACCCAGCGCTGGGGCGCGCGCATGGGCGACGCCAAGGATATCGACATGATGGTCGGCGCGCTGACCGACCCATTCGACACGATCCACATGGGCGTCACCGCCGAGAACGTTGCGACCCGGTGCGGCATCACCCGCGCCGCCCAGGATGCGTTTGCGGTCGAGAGCCACAAGCGCGCGGCTAACGCGATTGCCAAGGGGTACTTCAAGGATCAAATCCTGCCAATCGAGCTGAAGAGCAAGAAAGGCCCCGTCCAATTCGAAACCGACGAGCACGTGCGCAGCGATGCGTCGCTCGAGGGCATGGCCAAGCTGCGAGCGGTATTCGCGAAGGAGAACGGAACCGTGACCGCCGGCAATGCCTCAGGCATCAACGATGCGGCCGCGGCGGTCGTGCTGATGGAAAAGTCCGCTGCCGCGAGAAATGGGCTGAAGCCAATGGCACGGTTGCTTGCCTACGGTCATGCAGGCGTCGACCCGAAAATTATGGGCCTGGGACCCGTGTCCGCGGTGAAGAGGGCCTTGACCAGGGCCGGCCTCAAACTCGAACAGATGGATGTCATCGAATCGAACGAGGCGTTCGCCGCGCAAGCGCTGGGTGTCTCCGGCGAGCTCGGCATGGATCCGGCCAAAGTCAATCCCAACGGTGGAGCGGTTGCGCTCGGCCACCCGATCGGCGCGACCGGCTGCATTCTCACGATCAAGGCGATATACGAGCTGCATCGAAGCGGTGGCCGCTATGGGCTGATCACAATGTGCATCGGCGGAGGCCAGGGCATCGCGGCGATCATCGAGCGCCTGTAGGCGCGTACCGCGCCATCGATTGCCTGGGCGCGAGCCCGGGCGGAGGCCTCGCCAGGCATCGCGTCGGACGCGCGAGCGCTGGTGCAACGCCCGCAAGGTCGCATTGCCAAGCGCCAGGCAAGCTTTCACAATGTGCCATGACTTGGTCGATCGTCGCGCGCGATGCGTCGGGCGCTCTGGGCGTCATCGTGGCGAGCCGGTTCTTTGCGGTCGGCGCTCTTTGCCCTTATGCGCTCAGCGGAGTCGGAGCGCTATCAACCCAGGCACTGGTCAATCCACTGTATGGCATGCGCGGCCTGACGCGGCTTGCGCAGGGCATGGCGCCTACCGACGTCCTGCGCACGCTCATCTATCCCGACGCCGGTCGTGAGCATCGCCAGGTGCATTTGATCGACGCCGAGGGCAATCTCGCCGTACATACCGGCGTCGAATGCGTTGATTGGTGCGGCCACGTCACCGGGGAGGGCTTCTCGGTCGCGGGAAATATGCTCGCGGGCCCTCAGGTGATCGAGGACACGGCACAGTTCTACGATGCCGGCCGTGAGCTCCCTTTCACCGAACGGCTGATCGCCGCGATGCAGGCGGGCGAGGCTGCGGGCGGTGACAAACGAGGCAAACAGGCAGTCGCACTCCTGATCTGCACGACCGAGGCATATCCGGCCCTTGATCTGCGTGTCGACGATCATCCCGACCCGCTCGTGGAGATTAATCGCCTGTACATCAAGAGCCTTGAACGCTTCCAGCCCTTTGTCGCCTGCCTGCCGAACCGCGCGCGGCCGGCTGGAATCACTGATCGCGCCACGATCGAAGACGAGATCCAGCGCTTCCAGGCCCAATACACCCGGCACGAGCGATGAGCGTGCTGCTCGAGGTCCGCGATCTCAAGACGTCGTTCGCGGTCGAAGCCGGCGAGCTTTCCGCCGTAGCTGGTGTGAGCTTCGCGCTCGACGCCGGACGCACACTGTGTATCGTCGGTGAGTCCGGATGCGGCAAGAGCGTAACCGCACTTTCGATAATGGGGCTCATCGCGCCGCCCGGACGGGTCAGCGGCGAGATTCGCTTCGAAGGCGTCGATCTCACCCGCCTGCCAGCCGCGGCGATGCGCGAACTGCGCGGCAATCGACTGTCGATGATCTTCCAGGAGCCGATGACTTCACTCAACCCGGCATTCACCGTCGGCGAGCAAATTGTCGAGGGCATCCTGCGGCATCGGGATCTGTCCTACGCGGCGGCAAAGGAACGCACGATCGAGATGCTGCGTCGTGTCCACATTCCATCGCCAGAAAGGCGATTCGCCGACTACCCGCACCGTCTTTCGGGGGGCATGCGCCAGCGCGTCATGATCGCAATGGCGCTTGCCTGCGAGCCAAGGCTCTTGATCGCCGACGAGCCCACCACGGCGCTCGATGTGACCATCCAGGCGCAGATCCTCGACCTGATGCGCACCCTGCGCGAGGAGACGGGCACGGCGATCATTATGATCACCCATGACCTCGGCATCGTCGCCGAGTTGGCCGATGAGGTCGCTGTCATGTATGCGGGACGCATCGTCGAACACGCAAGCGCGGTAAGGTTGTTCGCACGGCCGGAGCATCCCTATACCGTCGGCCTCTTGGGATCGATTCCGAGGCTCGACATGCAGCAGCAGCGGCTGCCGGCGATCGAAGGACTCGTACCCAATCCGCTGCAACCGGTCTCCGGTTGCCGCTTTCATCCGCGCTGCCCGTTTGCGACCGAGCAATGTCGCCGCGATAGCCCGGCCCTGCTGACAGTGGGCCCTGCGCACACTTCAGCGTGTTGGCGAGCTCCGCTCGATGCGGACGTTCTGGTCCCGGCGTGAAGGCACTGCTGCGGGTCAGCGGGCTCGTAAAGCATTTTCCGGTGCGCGCGAGTGCCTTCCGCCGCGGTGACGGCGTGGTACGCGCGGTCGACGGGATCGATTTCGACCTGAGCGAGGGCCAGACGCTGGCACTGGTCGGCGAATCGGGCTGCGGCAAATCGACCACAGCCCGCCTGATCCTGCGTCTGCTCGAGCCGACCGCGGGCGTGATCGAGTTCGATGGCCGCGACCTCCTGGCGCTCGGCGCAGCGGATATGCGCGCCCAACGACGTGCGCTGCAGATCGTCTTCCAGGATCCCTACACATCGCTAAACCCGCGCATGACCGTCGGCCAGATGCTCGCCGAACCGCTGGAGCTGCACGGCTTGGCGGAGGGGCGGCGTCGCGAGCGCGTCGCCGAGTTGCTCGTTCTCGTCGGGCTGGCGGCGGGGCATGCCGAACGCTATCCGCACGAGTTTTCCGGCGGCCAGCGCCAGCGCATTGGCATCGCGCGCGCGCTTGCCGCAGAACCGAAGCTCATCGTCTGCGATGAGCCCGTGTCGGCGCTTGACGTTTCGATTCAGGCGCAGGTCGTGAACCTTTTGACCGACCTGCAGCAACGGTTCGGGTTGTCGTTTATTTTTATCGCCCACGATCTCGCCGTCGTCAAGCACATCGCCTCGCGTGTGGCCGTTATGTACCTGGGCCGCATCGTCGAACAAGCCGCCACGCGTGAGCTGTTCAGCAATCCGCGCCACCCCTACACACAGGCCCTCCTCTCCGCGATACCGGTGCCGGACCCTGGGGCGCGACGTCAGCGTCTCATTTTGCAGGGTGACGTGCCGAGCGCCATCGATCCACCTTCCGGCTGCCGCTTCCGCACACGCTGCCCCTATGCCCGAGCGCGCTGCGCCGAAGCAGATCCGCCGTTGACTGCCGACTCAGGGCACGCGACTGCCTGCCATTTCTGGAACGAGATCGTCCCGCCCGCGGCTGCCCTGCCGCGGGCGGCGCCGGGTGCCAACGGGCGCCTTGGGCGACTACAGGCCGCGTTTCACGGTCCGGAACACTTGCCGACGGACGTTTCGGCACCGGGAAGTTGGAGCTAATATCACGACCGAGCCATCGTAGCGCCCCGGGAACCGAAGGAGGATTGCATGGCCCATCGATTGTGCACAAGAAGGGCGCTGCCGGCAGCGGCGTTGTGGCTGGTAAGCGCACTCGCTGGGGCGCAGACGCTGCGCCTGGGCCTCGCCGAGGATCCGGACGTTCTTGATCCGACCCTCGCCCGCACCTTCGTTGGCCGCATCGTGTTCGCCGCGCTCTGCGACAAGCTCTTCGATATCGACGAAAAGCTCAACATCGTGCCTCAGCTGGCTACCGGTTACGAATGGTCGGCCGACCACAAGACGCTCACGATCAAGCTGCGTGGGGGAGTCACCTTTCATGACGGTGAACGGTTCGACGCGGCGGCGGTGAAGTTCAACCTCGAGCGCCACAAGAACATGGCCGGTTCGAATCGTCGCGGCGAGCTGGCACCCGTGACCACGGTCGACGTCGTCGACGCATCGACTGTACGGCTCAACCTGGCTGCACCGTTTTCGCCCCTGCTTGCCCAGCTCGCCGACCGCGCGGGCATGATGGTCTCACCCAAGGCCGCGCAAGCGGAAGGTGAAAAATTCGGTTCACGCCCAGTGTGTTCCGGTCCTTTCCGTTTTGTCGAGCGCATCCCACAGGACCGCATCGTCCTGGAGCGCTATCCCAATTACTGGAATAAGGACGCAATCCATTTTGATCGAATCGTTTATCTACCCATCGTCGACGCAACCGTGCGGCTGGCGAACCTTAAATCGGGTCAACTTGATTTCATCGAGCGCGTCGGAACGTCAGATGTACCCGCACTCAGGACTGACCGTCGCTTCAAGATCTCGAGCATCACCGAGATCGGCTACCAGGCCATTACGATCAACGTGGGCAAGAGCGATCACGCGCAGGCGAATCCTCTGGGTCGTGACCCGCGCGTACGCGAGGCGTTCGAACTGGCGCTCGACCGCGAAGCCATCGTGCAGGTCGCGATGGACGGCGAGGCCGACGTCGGCAACCAGTGGGTTGCTCCGAGCAACGCCTTTTACGCCGCAGCCCTGCCGCTGCCGAAGCGCGATGTCGCCAAGGCCAAGGCCTTGCTGCAGGAGGCCGGCGCGCCGCATCCGGTCTTCACGCTGATGACGCCAACCACTTCCGACGCGCAAAGGATTGCGCAGGTCGTGCAATCGATGGTCAAGGATGCGGGCTTCGAAGTAAAAATCCAGTCAACCGAGTTCGCTACCTCGCTCGACATGGCCGACAAAGGCGACTTCGAGGCGTACGTATTGGCGTGGAGCGGCCGCGCCGATCCGGACGGCAACATCTTCAGCTTTGACGGCTGTAAGCAGCCACTCGACTATGCAGGCTATTGCAACAGGGCCGTCGACGACCTGCTCAACCGCTCGCGCACGACGCTCGACCTTGCTGAACGCAAGAAGATCTACGCCGAGATCGCCGCCATCGTGCTCAAGGACCGACCGATCGTCTACCTCTTCCACCGCCACTGGCTTTGGGCGTATACGAACAAGCTCTCCGGCCTGCGTCCCATACCGGACGGACTGGTGCGCGTGCAGGGATTGACGTTGAATTGAGGCGGCAGAGTACACAGCGGCGGTTCGCCCTGAGCCTTCAGGCTCTGCGCGAGACTGGCTCTTCAGAGGACGGACCGCCGCCTGTGATCGTTCTCGCTTCGACCGCTTAGCGCGAACGGGGCGAAACAGGCGCTGGTGCAGAAAATACCGAGCATGGTCAAATTTCTCATCCGGCGGCTGGCAACAATCGTCCCGACCCTCTTTTTCGTCTCCATCCTGATCTTCGGATTGCAGCAGCTCCTTCCTGGCGACCCGGCGATGATCCTCGCCGGCGAGGAGCGTGATCCGACTGTGATCGCGGAACTGCACCAAAAACTGCATCTCGACGAGCCGTTGCCCATCCGCTATCTCTACTGGGCGGGTGGCGCGCTCAAAGGCGACCTGGGTGAGTCGGTCCGCATCCAGAAGCCGGTGCTCGACCTCGTCGTGGAGAAACTCCCAGTCACGCTGGAGCTTGCGTTTCTGGCCATCCTCATCGCACTCGTCATCGGCATCCCCGCCGGAATCGTATCCGCGGTGGCAAAGGACTCGCCGTGGGACTACGCCGCCAACGTGTTCGCGTTGTGGGGATTGTCGACCCCGAACTTCTGGCTCGGGATCATGCTGATCCTCCTGTTCTCCGTCACCTTGGGCTGGCTGCCCGCGTCGGGCTACGTGAGCCCGTTCGAGGATCTGCGGGCCAATCTCGCGGCGATGGTCATGCCGGCATTCGTCCTTGGCAACGCGATCGCGGCGGTGCTCATGCGCCATACACGCAGCGCCATGCTGCAGGTCCTCAGCACCGACTATGTGCGTACCGCGCGGGCGAAAGGCCTCGATGAGAGGGTCGTCGTGCTTAAGCACGCACTGCGCAATGCGCTGACGCCCGTGATTACCCTTGGAGCCCTTGAGTTCGGGACGCTCCTATCGGGCGCGGTGTTGACCGAGCAGGTGTTCACGATCCCGGGTTTCGGCAAGCTTATTGTGGACGCGGTGTTCAATCGCGACTACGCGGTCGTGCAGGGCGTGGTGCTTTGCACGGCCACCGCATACATCATGCTCAATCTGGTTGCCGATCTGGCGTACTTTCTCGTCAATCCACGGCTGCGGGACAGCCACGGGTGACCAGCATCGCCACCGCATTGCCGTTTGCGGCGCATTCGCCGGGCTGGCGCGCCCTCAAGCGTCTGGCGCGACGGCGCGGCGCGATGGTCGCACTTGGTGTGGTCGTGTTTTTCGTTTTGCTGGCATTACTCGCACCGGAGGTCGCGCCATACGATCCACTGGCGACAAGCTGGGGCGCGATCCGTAAGGCGCCGAGCGCGGCACACTGGTTCGGCACCGATGAGATCGGACGCGACGTGCTCTCGCGCGTTGTCTGGGGAACGCGCGCCTCGCTCCTCGCCGGGGTCGTATCGGTGTCGATCTCGCTTGCGTTCGGCGTTCCTATCGGCTTGTTGGCCGGGTACGCCGGAGGCTGGGCTGACGCGCTGATCTCGCGCATGACCGACGCCATGCTTGCTTGCCCGTTCCTGATCCTTGCCATCGCGCTCGCGGCATTCATGGGACCGAGCCTAACCAACGCGATGATCGCGATAGGCGTATCGGCAACCCCGATCTTCATCCGCCTCACGCGCGCACAGGTGTTGCAGGTGAAGGTCGAGGACTACGTCGAGGCGGCGCGCGCGGTCGGCAACTCGCCACTGCGGATCATGTGGCGGCACATACTCCCCAACATCGTGCCGTCGCTGATCGTGCAGGTGACGCTCACGGTTGCTGCCGCGATTATCGCCGAGGCCGCGTTGTCTTTCCTGGGCCTGGGCCAGCAACCTCCGGCGCCGTCCTGGGGCAGCATGCTCAACACGGCCAAGAATTACATCGATAATGCGCCGTGGATGGCCGTGTGGCCAGGAATATCGATCTTCCTGCTGGTGCTGTCGTTCAACCTGCTCGGTGATGGCTTACGCGACGCGTTCGACCCCAGGCAGCGATGAGCTAGGTGCGGCGCTCAGGTTCGCCCTCCGGCAAGACGTCCTTAGCCCAGTCGCTCTTTTTCCAGTTTGGAATAGGCGTCGCGCAGCCGGCATGCGGCACGAAACTCGAGCGTTCGACGAGCGTGAACTTGTGGATGTAACGCGGGCAGTTCGGAAAAACGCGCGTGACGGCCACGCGCACGATGAGTTGCGCCTCGGGATAAGCAGCAAGCAGCGGGTCGTCGAAATGTAGCGACGCTTCACCCGAGATTCGCAGCCGATTCGGTCGCACGAAATCGATGAACAACATGCCCACGCGGCGATTCGTCGCTACATTTCCCATCGACAGGAACATGCCGTTTCCGTCGTAGGTCGGAAAGGCGAGCGTACCGGGGTCGACGACGCGCACGAAACCGGGCTGACCGCCCTTGTACGAACAACTTGGCTGGTTGTCCCCGTCCGAAGTTGCCAAGAAGAACATGTCCAGCGACTCGATGAACGCCTTGTCTTCGTCGCCGATTCGATCCTTAACCAGCCGCTGCTCGATGCGATCGGCGAGACGCCGGGCGTCGAACCGGTCTTGCAACTTCCGGCTGCCGTCGTGATAGAACGTGTTCACTCGAATTCGACGAAACCTGACTCGCGCAGGAAGGCGCCACGCTCCTGCGCCCCAAGATGGTCGGCGAGGCGCTGGACAAATTCCTGCCGGTTGCCCGCGTTTGCCGCAGCTTTGCGTGCGACCACCTTGGCGATCGGCCCCAGGTAGACGATGAGCCTCGAGGTCGTCTGCTCGACGAATTCCGGGTCAAGCGGCGCCAAGGCTTCCACGCCGCCGCTGAGCGAGCGCAACTGTGGTGGCAACGTGCGGCGCGCTCCGGTGCCGGTCTGGTTTGTGGCGGCGTGCTCGGCGGTCGAGCCGGCCATCCCGGCAACGAACTTCGTGCGCACTTCGGGATCGGAAATGCTCTCGGCCAGCAGCGTGTATAGCTCGGCCGTGTCCCTGGACTTCGCGACCGCTTTCTTGACCATCACCCGTGCCATCGGGCCAACGAGGTCGGCGAGTTGCCGCTCGATGGTGTGCAGCGTCGTGTCGTCCCAAACCGGGACCGCCTGAGCCTGCAGCTTGACCGCGGCAAGATTGATCTCCGTCGCGTCTTGTGCCTCGCGCTTGATACTGATCTCCGGATCGAGCGCGAGTCGCAGCGCGCGGTTGAAGGCCTTCGCGTTTTGGAACCGTGTGCCCTGATCCTTGGCCAAGGCCGTCGCGACGATCGCGTCGAGCGCCGGCGAGAGTACGAGCTTGGAAATCTCCGACGGCGGGCGCGGTTCCTCATAGCAAATCTTGAAAGCGATGGCTTCGATCGATCCGGAAAAAGGTTTTTCACCGGTCAGCAGTTCGTACAAGACTACGCCCGTGCTAAACACATCGGAGCGGCGATCGACCTCCTTGCCCTGGCACTGCTCGGGAGACATGTAGGACGGCGTGCCCATGACCATGCCGGCATTGGTGAGGTTGGACGTGTCGATGCGCGCGATGCCGAAATCGGCGACCTTGAGCGTGCCGCCACTGGTCAGGATCAGGTTGGCAGGCTTCACGTCCCGGTGCACGACACCGCGCTCGTGCGCGAAATCCAGGGCCAGCAGCAGCTGGGAAACAATCGCCACGATTTGCCCGAGATCGAAGCTCGCCTTGCGGTTGAGGTATTCCCGCAGGCCCGTGCCTTCGACGTACTCCATCGCGATGAAGGCGTTGATTTCGTCTTCGGCGTACTCGTAGACGCTGACGATGTTCGGATGCAGCAGCCGCCCCGCAGCCTTGGCCTCGTTCTGGAACCGCGCCATCACCTGCACCGCGAGGTCGGGATCGACCAGGTCCTTGCGCACGGTCTTGATCGCGACCACGCGCTCGATATGCGGATCGAAGGCCTTGTACACGACCCCCATGGCGCCCTTGCCGAGGACGCTCTGAATGACATACTTGCCGATTTTTTCCGGTTCAGCCATGAGGGAAATATCGAGGCCTCAAATCTCCAGGGTTACGCTACGCCTCGAGCATCTTGATCGCCTGAACCAGGCTCTTATTCATCCGCGAGAGAGCACCGGTAAGGACACCGATCTCGTCCTTGCTCTTGCTCTTAAACTCGGCCGACTCGAGATGGCCGAGACTGACCTCGTCAGCGAGCTTGGAGAGCTGCTTGATACGCTGGATCACGATCGAATGCAGCATGACGTTGATCAAAATGAATGTGAGGACGAGAACAAGCGTCAGCAGCAGCATGAAAACCTTGAACGTATGGTCGGCGCGCTGGATCGGAAGCGCACTCGGAACGGCAACGATCTGCGCGCCGACAATCTCGTTTAACTTCCAACCGAATCCGTTGGCCGGCCCGTACAGTTCGATCATCGTCTTCGGCGCTTCGGCCACCGTGTTGTGACAGGTGAGGCAGGCCGCCTCCTTGATCTGGATCGGTCGGGCGAGGTACAGCGTTTTCCCGGTGGCCGAATCGCGCTCGCCGATAAGCTCAGTCTTGGCCTGGCCGTTGCGGAACTTGTTGACGACGTCGGCTTCCCAATCGGTCGCGCGATCGCGCGGGTTGGTGGGATTGAGCGTCGCTTCCTTGTAGCTGTAGTCGGGATACTTTTTGCGCAAGTCGTTGAACTGTTCGGTTGCGGCGTACGCCGGCACCGATTGCGGTAGGAAGGAGTACTTGAGCTGCGTCTCGAGCAGCGGTTTGACCTGTGTATTCGTATAACTGCGCGAGGACAACGCCGCTTCCATCATCACGCGCGCATTGTCCAGAATCTCCTCACGCGCGTTGGCCTGGACCACGTTGTACGAAATGAGGCCCGTGGCGATAAGGCCCACGACGAAGACCGCGAGCAGCACGAGATTGAATTTCCACATCAGCTTCATGGCGTTCCCTGGAACCCGGTCCGTGTTGCCCTTGCGTTCATTTCTTCGAATTGCCGAATGGCCACCAGCTCGACTCAGACTTCTCGGTCTTCTCGGTCTTCTCGGTCTTCTCGGTCTTCTCTGCCGGCTTCGGCGGCGCCTCGACTTTGTCCGCAGGCGCATTCTCGCCCGGAACCAGGGCGCTGTGCCATTCCGGATACGCCTGGCTCTTGCCACTGGCCAGGGCGCGGAACTCCGGGTCCGCGAGGCGCGGCTCCAGGCGCTTGAGAAAGACCCTCCGGTAGGGGCCCGTCAGCCACGGCTCGGCTTCGGCATAGCTGATCGGACGGTCCGCTACAAGTTGCACGTGCGACACCTGATAGAGCTGCGCACGGCTAGGCAGCGGGTCCCTGAACTGTCTCGGCATGGCGGAGACAAAGGATTGTGGCGCCGCGCCCGCGCTGGCGAACGGCCGGTCGCTGGCGCGAATCGCAAAATCACCGTCCTTGAGATCGTGCGCCCCTCCCTCTCCGGCGGCCTTGACGGGCTCGATCAGTCGGACACTGCCGCGTTCCACGAACGCCTCGAGGATTTCGGGCTCGGCGTGCATGACCACCACCCCGTCGCTCGTGGCCAAGGCGCCCGCAGGCGAGCGCACGCGCAACGCGCCCGCGCCGGCCTTCACCGCCAGCTTCAGCCAACCGCGAGTCAAGTACATCTCCGCGGGTGCCGGTTGCTTGCCCTCGCGCGATCCGGCGCCGGCGGCGAAAAGTTCCGCTGAGCCGACAAAGCTGACGATCGGCCCTGACGCCAGCTCGATCTGCACCTGCGCGTGATCCGATGCGTCGATGACGTCCCCGTCCTGCAGGCGTGCGCCCTCGATCAGTCTGTACCAGCTCACGCCTCGCAGCACGCGCGCATTTCCGTCCAGGACCGTAACGACCCCCACGTCGGCGCCGAAAGACAGCGCCGATGCGAGGAACAGGGAACATCCAACCAACCATGTCGCTTTCATCGAGGGATGCCGCGTGATCGTCCGCCAGGACGGCGGCCCGCATTCCATTTCCATACTAGGCCGCGCCCTCGACGACTGTCAACGTGAATATTCCGCAGCGCGCCGCGCGGCCTTATACTTAATGCCTGCCGAGCATACTGCCATGGACAAGCAGCCGCGAAATCTAGCCGTTCTGTTCGCCGACATAAGTGGCAGCGCGAAGCTGTACGAAAGTCTCGGCGACGCCGAGGCGTTGTCGACGATCGAGCGCTGCCTGGCCATCATCCGGCAGGCGTGCGTCGACAGCGGTGGCCGTATCGTGAAGATGATTGGTGACGAGGTAATGGCCGTCTTTCCAGCGGCTGACGGCGCGGCCCGGGCGGCAACCGACATGCAGGCGCGCATCTCCGTGCAACGGACCGCCCGCGGTGCGCCTCTCGCCATCCATGTCGGATTCAATTATGGCCCGGTGCTCGAAGAGGGCAACGACGTGTTCGGGGATTCGGTCACCGTCGCCGCGCGCCTGTCGAATCTCGCCAGAGGCGGCCAGATTTTCACCTCGGCCCAGACGATGCAGGAACTGCCGCCGGCGTTGCGCGCGCGTGCACGCAGTCAGCAGGCGCATACGGTGAAGGGCAAGCAGAAGGACATCGACCTGTTCGAACTGGTCTGGCAGGAGGCGGAGGACGAGCTCACCGCGTTGTCGACTCACATCAAAGTCCGCCCTGCGCAGCTCGTGCTCAGGCATGGTGATCGTCAGATCGAGCTTTCCGAAGCGGCTCCGACGCTTTCTATCGGTCGCGACATGCAGAACGATGTCGTGATCGCTGACCGCAAGGCCTCGCGCATGCACGCGCATATCGAGCGCCGGCGCGACAAGTTTGCCCTCATCGACCACAGCTCGAACGGCACCTACGTTACCCTTCAGGGCGAGGCCGAAATCGTGCTGCGACGCGAGGAGCTGCTGCTGCGCTCCCGCGGGCAGGTTAGCTTCGGCCACGCCTACCAGGACGACCCGTCGGAGATCCTGGCGTTCTCGTGTCCTTATTGAAGGCGCCGCTCCGGGGGGCCTATGCGCGGCTTTCCGACTGCTGCGGCGCCCGATCAGCGCTTCGGCGCCGGATGAATGTTATCCACCCAGTGTATTTCTTCGGGATTGGGTTCGACGTTGGGCAGGTCGAGGTTTACCACCACCGGATCCTGACCGCTGCGTACAAGCACGCAGGAAAGCGGCTGGTCGTCGCTGGCGTTGATTTCCTGGTGCGGCACGAACGGCGGTATGTAGATGAAATCACCGGGGCCCGCTTCGGCGATAAACTCCAGACGATCGCCCCATTTCATGCGCGCACGCCCGCTGACCACATAGATAACGCTCTCGACCGGCCCATGATGGTGTGCGCCGGTCTTGGCCTTGGGTTGGATAGCGACCGTGCCGGCCCAGAGCTTCTCCGCCCCGACACGCGCCGCGGTGATCGCGGCGGCGCGATCCATGCCCGGCGTCTGCGGCGTATTGACGTCGAGTTCATTCGCATGCACAACGCGAACGCCGTGCAAACGCCATTTCGAATCCTGCCGATCGGTGGGTGCGGGTCGCATGGTTTCGGTCCGGGTGCAGGCCGCCTGTCTTAGCTCTGCAAACGATAGTTTATGCTAACCGGTCGGTGTCGGATATGGCCCACGGCGCGGCCGATCGCCCTCCTGCTGTGGCTTTCCGGCCACATAAGCAGGCGTTGGCGGTTTGCTACCGCTTGCTATAATCCGCACCCCAAATGGAGGTTACGCGATGGCGCTCTCGATGTACCAGGTTTCAGTGCCGGTGTTCCTGAAGATGCTTATCAATCTCCGCGGAGTGATCGACAAGGCTGCCGCACACGCCCAAGCGAAAAAGATCGAAGAAGGGGTATTCCTCTCGGCCCGCCTGTTTCCGGACATGTTGGATCTCACCCGCCAGGTTCAGCTCGCGTGCGATTTCGGCAGTGGCACAGGGGCCCGTCTTGGGGCAAAGGAGCCACCGGCTTTCGACGCTCCCGCGAACAGCTTCGCCGACCTCGCTGCGCGCATCGACCAAGCGGTCGCCTACCTCCGTACGCTGACGCCCGGAGAGATCGACGCCGCGGAGGGCCGCGAGATTGTCCGGCCGATCCGCGGACAGCCGAAAACCTTCACAGCCATCAATTACCTACTGCAGTTCGCGCTACCCAACTTCTTCTTTCACGTGACGACAGCGTACGCGATTCTCCGCCACAATGGCGTCGAAATCGGCAAGCTCGATTACATCGGTACATTGGATTAACCACTCGCGGCACCGTTGACTGCTGCGGTCTCACGGCCGACGCGGAATGGCCTCGGTTCTTCGACGCCGTAGCCCTGAGCGTAGTCGATACCAATGTCCCGAAGCCGGTTCAGAATCGCGTCGCTTTCGACGAATTCCGCGATCGTCTGCTTGTCCATTACATGGCCAATGTGATTGATCGACTCGACCATTGCGCCATCGATCGGATCGATTAGCATGTCGGTGACGAAACTGCCGTCGATCTTGAGAAAGTCCACCGGCAGGTGTTTGAGATAGCCGAACGATGACATGCCGGCGCCGAAATCGTCCAACGAGAAGCGGCAACCGATTGCCCGCAGCTCGGCGATAAAGTGTGCTGCCTGCGCCAGGTTGGCGATTGCTGCTGTTTCGGTAATCTCGAGGCAGATGGCGTCGGTCGGCACGCCGCACCGGACGCACTGCTCGCGAATGAAGTCGAGGAAGCGCTCGTCGCCGATCGAGGCTCCGGAGAGGTTGATCATATAGACTGCGTCGCCACCATCGATCGTCCGCGCGCGCGCGACCATCGGTAGCGCGGTGCCGATGACCCAGCGATCGATTGCAGGCATCAGGTTGTAGCGCTCGGCGGCAGGAATAAATGCCATGGGCGGCACCACTTTCCCCTGTTCGTCGACCATCCGGAGCAGGAGCTCAAACATCGTCGCAGGGTGTCGAGGCGCGCTGACCGCGATGATCCGCTGCGAGTAAAGGCAGAACCGGTTGGCGTCGAGGGCAGCGTGCAGGCGTGCAACCCACTCCATCTCTCCGTGCCGCACCGCCAACTCGCTATCCTTGCGGTGATAGAGCTGCACGCGATTGCGTCCCTTCTCCTTGGCCATGTAACACGCGGCATCCCCCGCGCTCAAGACGTCGGCGAGGGTGAGCGCACCCTCGGCGACGAGCACCAGGCCTATGCTGACGCCGATGGCGAAGGAGCGGTCGTGCCAGACAAAGTGAAAATCGGTGATGGTCTGGCGCAGCCCGTCGGCAATCCGTTCGGCGTGCTCGGGAGAGCAATTCTCGAGGATGACGCCGAATTCGTCACCGCCGATTCGCGCCAACGTGTCGCCTTCGCGCAAGCGCCCCTGCAGCAGCATGCTCACCTGGCGCATCAGTTCGTCACCCGCGGCGTGGCCGCAGGTATCATTGACGATCTTGAACTGGTCGAGATCGAGATAGAGCATCGCGTGCGTGCGGTTCAATTCCCGCGCGCTCGCCAGGGCGACGTTGAGCCGGTGCTCGAATTCGCGCCGGTTTATCAGCCCGGTCAGCGCGTCGTGGCTCGCCTGGTAGGAGAGCTGGCTGGCGTATTCGCGCTCGCGTCTCACATCGTGCAGGACCAAGACCACCCCGGCGATTTCACCGTTGCGATCTCGGATCGGCGCCGTGGACTCGTCGATCGCAATATCGGTGCCGTCACGCCGGATGAGGAGCACATTCGAAGCCGCCATCACGGTGCGTCCCTCGCGCCCCACCCGTTCCAACGCATCCGGTAATGCTTGGCGCGTCGTCTCATCGAGCAACCGGCAAACCTTGGCAAGCGGCATGCCTTCAGCTTCCTGCGCCTTCCATCCGGTCAGGATTTCTGCGACAGGATTGAAATACTCCACGCGCCCTCGGAGATCGGTCGTGATCACGGCGTCGCCGATTGATTTGAGCGTCACCTGAGCGCGTTCCTTTTCGGCAAACAGCTGCGCTTCGGCGAGCTTGCTGTCGTTAATGTCGCTTACCGAACCCGCCATGCGCACTGCCCAACCGTCCGCGTTGCGGACCGATCGACCGCGGGCCCGAAACCAGCGATACTCGCCGCTCTTTGCACGCACCCGGAATTCCACATCGTACGGGCAATCGTCGCGGATGTGCGCTTTCGCCGCGGCCAGTGCCGGCTCCAGGTCGTCGGGATGCAACAAGGCGAAGAATGCCTCGGGCGTGTTCTCGATCTCGTGATCAGCGTAACCCGCGAGTTCCTTGCTGCGCGGCGAAAAATAGATGTCGCCCGTTAAAACGTCCCAGTCCCAAAGGCCGTCGTTGCTCCCGATCACTGCGAGATTGAAGCGCTCCTCGCTGAAGCGGAGCGCATTCTCGAATTCCTCGCTCTCGCTCAGCATCCGCCGTGACAGGATGACGCCGAGAACGACCAGAAAGGTCGCGACCATCAGCGTGGCGGACATCAGCGCCCACTGCATTCGCCGCGAGGCTCCGCCCAGGGTGAACGAGAAGTTGTCCTCCAGCGGCGTCAGCTGTCCGTTGATGCGCCGGATCTCCTCCAGCAACGGACGGAGGCTCTCCTCGTCGGCATGGCCGGTCGCGACGCGTTGGTGCAGCCGCTCCGCCGCGTCGGTCAGCTCGGCGATGTGCCGGTCGCCATCCGCCCAGATCGCGATAGCACGGTCGATATAGCCAACGTTCCTGAAGCGGCGGAACAACCAGATCATGTCGGCGATATCGTCCGGATGGTTACGCCCCTCGATGAATCCCTCTCGTGCCCGCTCAGTGTTCGGTCTCGCCTGCTCCAGTTCCTCGCGTGCCTTGCGGTC
Source organism: Casimicrobiaceae bacterium (assembly GCA_035939595.1). Taxonomy (GTDB): domain Bacteria; phylum Pseudomonadota; class Gammaproteobacteria; order Burkholderiales; family Casimicrobiaceae; genus PALSA-1003. The sequence goes on along the minus strand of DASZFQ010000119.1, from coordinate 14,639 downwards.
ACCGAGAGGTACCCTGATCACGACCAGGTATCGTTCGTAGTCGGTCTCGGAGCGCGTTGCCGCGTAGCGGTTGAGGTAGAAGACCGCGTCCTTCTGCGCCTTCGACCACAAGCTCTCGGCACCGACATAGGCACGCGTCGCCGAGAGAATATCCATGCTGAAGCTCCATAGAACCAGCAGCAGGACGACAATGGCGAGGAATGGCCAGATGATGCGCAGCAGCCGTCTGCTCTTCGGAACGAGATTGACGAAAGCGGGCAGATACGCCATATCGCGCTCACCCGCTCGCGGCGACCAGCCGCGACGCAAAGCTTGGCAAGGCAACGGCACGTGCGAGAACGATGCGTTCCGGATCCGGTGCCGTTAGTGGACGGAAGCGACGGCGACTGTCCGCGTCTGGATGCCAACCTCGGGGAAGCGACCGTCGAACCATGCGCACATCTTCAGGCACTGTCGTTCGCGCCACTCGAGTTGGCGCCCGATGCGCGTGCTCTGCCGCCGGGCGCGGCAGTTGGCGAGAGTTGTGGTGGTGGCGCGGCCTGTGCGCGGATCTTGTCGGCGGTCGTTGGGTCCATTGGCAATGGCGATCGTAGGCCCGTGATTGTACCGCCCGGCGCACAGCGGCCCCGGCTAGGTAGCTTGGCCGCGAGCGTGCGCCCGAAGCTTTTGCGGCAGATCGAGCACCGCTTGCGGGGCGGACACGGTCCCGTCGGGGCGCTTCGCAATCTCGTCGATCAGCCGGGCGACGGTCCCCTCCTGCGGCAGCGAGACGCCATAATGGAGCAATCGCTCGCCACGATAAATCGCCAAGGTCGGAAAGTTCTCGACGTCGATATCGCCGCAGATGGCGCTGTCGTCCTCGATGTCCAGCCAGACGAACACGATCTCCGGCCGCGCCCGCGCAATGCGCTCCAACGTGGCACGGAATTCGCCGCACGTGTCGCACCAGGCCGCGCACAGGGCGATCACCGTCGGTGTGGCACGATCGATCCACCGCCCGACCTGCGCCTCGTATTCTTGACTGTTTGGGGTTATAACGTCCATCGGCACCGCACCTGCAACGATTGCGGCGTACGCGAAGCTAGGCCAGATTTGGGGCGAGGTCGCGACGCAGGGTCGCCTCGCTCAGGCGCACGCGCGCGGCGAGGTCACGCAGCTGATCTTCGCCGATCTTACCGACGGCAAAATAAACCGCGTCAGGGTGGGCGATGTAGAAGCCTGACACGCTCGCTGCCGGCAGCATGGCATAGCTTTCGGTCAGCACCATCCCGATCCTGTTCGCATGCAGCGACTCGAACAACGGCGCCTTGACCGTGTGATCGGGACACGCCGGATAGCCGGGCGCGGGGCGGATGCCGCGGTACTCCTCGCGCACCATCGCGGCCTTGTCGAGCTTCTCGTCCTTGGCGTAACCCCAGTACTCACGCCGCACGCGCATGTGCAGCCACTCTGCAAAGGCTTCCGCCAGCCGGTCGGCTAGCGCTTTGATCATGATGGCGCTGTAATCGTCCTTCTTCGCCTCAAATTCGGAGAGTTTTTTCTCGATGCCCAAGCCAGCGGTCACCGCGAACGCGCCCGCATAGTCCTTGACGCCCGAGGTTTTCGGCGCAACGAAATCGGCGAGACAATAGTTGGGTTTTCCCTGCGGCCGCTCGTTTTGCTGGCGAAGGTTGCGCCAGCTCAGCGCGGCGGCGGTGCGCGATTCGTCGGCGTAGAGCTCGATATCGTCGCCGATCGAATTTGCCGGCATGAGCGCGATCACGCCGTTGGCGGTGAGCCAACGTCCCTCGACGATGCGCTCGAGCATCGCCCGACCGTCGGCGAAAACGTTGCGCGCCGCCTCGCCGACAACGGGGTCGTCGAGGATCGCGGGAAACGGACCGGAAAGTTCCCAGGTTTGAAAGAACGGCGCCCAGTCGATGTACTGGGCGAGCTCGCGCAAGTCGGCGTGCTTGATCTCCCGCCGGCCGGGAAGTACCGGCCTTGGAGCTTGGTAGCTGCCCCAATCGGCCTTGAACGCGTTGGCGCGGGCCGCGGCGAGGGATATGAGCGCCTGGCCCTTCTTGGCCGCGTGTTGCGAGCGAATCCGGTCGTAATCCGCCGCGACTTCGGCAACGTAAGCGTCTCTATTCGACGTCGAGAGCAGGTTGCTTGCCACCCCGACGGCACGCGATGCGTCGGGCACGTACACGGTGACGCCCGCGTAGTTCGGTGCAATCTTGACCGCCGTGTGCACGCGCGAGGTCGTCGCGCCGCCGATCAAGAGCGGCTGCTGCATGCCGAGGCGCTGCATCTCGTGCGCGACGTGCGCCATTTCCTCCAGCGAGGGTGTAATGAGCCCGGACAGCCCGACGATGTCGGCTGACTTGTCGCGCGCCGTGTCGAGAATCTTCTGGGCAGGCACCATGACGCCAAGGTCGATCACCTCGAAGTTGTTGCACTGGAGGACGACCCCGACAATGTTTTTGCCGATGTCGTGCACGTCGCCTTTCACGGTCGCCATGACGATGGTGCCCTTCGCCTTGCCGGCGTCGCCCGATTTTGCTTTCTCAGCCTCGATGTAAGGTATGAGATGCGCGACCGCCTGCTTCATCACCCGTGCGCTTTTGACGACCTGAGGCAGGAACATCTTGCCGGCCCCGAACAAGTCGCCGACGACGTTCATGCCCGCCATCAGCGGACCCTCGATCACCTGGATCGGCCGTGCGTACCGGTTGCGTGCCTCTTCGGTGTCGTCGATGATATAAGTCGTAATACCCTTCACCAGCGCGTGCGACAGCCGTTCCTCTACGCTGCCGCCACGCCAGGCGAGCTCCTCCTCGGGCTTGCGCCCCTGCGCCTTGTAGGTCTCCGCGAAGGTAACCAGCCGCTCCGTGGCTTCAGCACGTCGATCGAGCACAACGTCCTCGACGCGCTCCCGCAACTCGAAGTCGAGCTCATCATAGACGCCGAGCTGTCCGGCATTGACGATGCCCATGGTCAGGCCCGCACGAATTGCGTGATAGAGAAAGACTGTGTGGATCGCCTCGCGCACCGGGTCGTTGCCGCGAAAGCTGAAGCTGACGTTGGAGATGCCACCCGAGATCTTGGCATGCGGCAGATGCTGCTTAATCCAGGCCGTGGTGCGGATGAAATCGACCGCGTAGTGTGCGTGCTCGTCGATGCCAGTGGCGATCGCAAACACGTTCGGATCGATGATGATGTCCTCAGGAGGGAAGTCGACCCGGTCGACGAGCAGATCATAGGCGCGGCGAGCGACATCGATCCGACGAGTGTAGCTGTCCGCCTGGCCGCTCTCGTCGAAGCACATCACCACCGCCGCTGCGCCGTAGCGTTTGACCAACCTTGCCTGGCGCACAAATTCTGCTTCGCCCTCCTTCATCGAGATCGAGTTAACGACCGGCTTGCCCTGTACGCACTTAAGTCCCGCCTCGATGACCTCCCATTTGGACGAATCGAGCATGAGCGGCACGCGTGCGATATCGGGTTCACCGGCGATAAGGTGCAGGAACTTCGTCATCGCCGCCTTGGAGTCGAGCATGGCCTCATCCATGTTGACGTCGATGATTTGCGCTCCGTTCTGCACCTGCTGCCGCGCGACCTCCACCGCGCCGGCGAAGTCGCCCGAAAGGATCAGTTTGGCGAACGCGCGCGAGCCGGTGACGTTGGTGCGCTCGCCCACATTGACGAACAGGGAATCGTCGTCGATGGTCAGCGGCTCGAGGCCGGCCAGTCTCATGGGACGTGACATATCGGGTCCGCGTCGAGTCGCCGGCATCGGCTCCTCCAATCCAGGGGGAGTGATGCCGGCGCTAAGCCTTAGCCTGCCACCCCTTCATCGGCGGCCGGTCCGAACCTCCGCGGCGGCACGTGCTGCACCGCCGCGGCAATGGCGCGTATGTGTTCCGGCGTCGTGCCGCAGCAGCCACCGACGATGTTGACGAAGCCGTTTTCGGCAAAGTCCCGGATCAGCCGCGCGGTGGTCTCGGGTGTTTCGTCATATCCGGTCTCGCTCATCGGGTTGGGCAGCCCCGCATTGGGATAGCACGAGACGAACGTGTCCGCGACCCGCGCGATTTCTTCGATGTATGGTCGCATAAGCGCCGCGCCGAGCGCGCAATTGAGACCCACGGCGAGCGGCCGGGCGTGGCGCACCGAGTTCCAGAAAGCTTCGCTGGTCTGTCCGGAGAGAGTCCGACCCGACGCGTCCGTGATCGTGCCGGACACGATGAGCGGCAAGCGGATGCCACGTGCGTCGAAATAGCTGTCGATTGCGAACAGTGCGGCTTTAGCGTTTAGGGTGTCGAAGACCGTCTCGACGAGCAGCAGGTCGACCCCGCCTTCGACCAGCGCGGCAACCGCTTCGCCGTAGGCGGTGACCAGTTCGTCGTAGCTCACATTACGAAAACCCGGGTCATTGACGTCCGGGGAGATCGTTGCCGTGCGGTTGGTCGGACCCAACGCGCCGGCGACGAACCGAGGCTTCTCCGGCGTCTTGGCAGTCCAGGCGGCGGCGCGTTCGCTCGCGATCCGCGCCGCAGCAAGGTTGATATCGCGAACCCTCCCTTCGAGCTTGTAGTCCGCCTGTGCGATGCGCGTCGCATTGAAGGTGTTGGTTTCGATAATGTCTGCGCCGGCGGCGAGGAATTGGTCATGGATCGAGGCGATGATCTCGGGATGGGTAAGGACCAGCAGATCGTTGTCCCCCTTGAGATCGTGGGGATGGTCGAGCAGGCCGCAAGCGGCCGGCCCACGATACTCGGACTCGGAAAGCCGACGAGCCTGGATCATGGTGCCCATCGCGCCGTCGAGGATCAGGATGCGCTCGCGCAGTAGCCGCGTGAGCTGTGCCGTTTTGCCGTTGCTGGCGGTCATTTTCCTTTGGCTCGCAGAGAGTCGTGTCAGGCGGTGCGCAAAAACAAAAACCCGTTCAGCGTGCCGCCGAGCGGGTTCCCGTCGAAAGCCGCTTTAGCGGAATTTTTGGCGCCCCGCAAGCTGCCGAGGGGTACGCACACACCCACGGGTTCAAATCGGCGCTATGACCAAGGTAAGGGTTGCGCTGCGGGTTGTCAACTCCGGCCGCGCGAATCCGGTACCATCCCTTGCCAGCTGCCGCGAAGGCCCGATGCTCGATCCCGATATCCGTCGCTTGCTCGACACCGTCTTTTGTGTCCCGGCGCAAACCGGTGCACCCGACATCGCGCAGCTGCGCGCCGCGGCCGAGACGGCGCCGCGGCTCCTCGGCGGCGCCCCGGAACCGGTCGTGGGACTCCGCGATCTGCACGCACCGGGCCCCGCCGGCCCCGTCCCGGTGCGCGTCTACCGCCCGCCGCCGACCCGACCATCGCCCCTCATCCTCTACGCGCATGGCGGTGGATGGGTGACCGGGTCGCTCGAATCGCACGATAAGCTTTGCCGCATACTCACCAATCGCCTGGAGGCGGTCGTGGTGGCGATCGACTACCGCCTAGCGCCGGAGCATCTTTACCCTGCGGCGCTCGACGATGTCGAAGCGACGTGGCGCTGGGCGCGCGCCGAAGCGCGCGGTCTCGGCGCGGATGGCCAGTGCTTCGCAGTCGCCGGGGACAGCTCCGGCGGCAATCTCGTCGCCGCGCTGACGCTCCGCCTCGCCCGCACCGGGGAAACGCAACCTGATGCGCAGCTGCTCTTCTATCCCGCGCTCGACGCGACTTGCGCGCGCGCGTCCTACCGCGCGTTTGCGACCGGCTACAATTTGAGTGCCGAACAAATGGCCTGGTATTGGGATGCGTATCGCGGCCATGCGGTGCCCGAAATTCCTGAGCTCTCGCCGCTTGCGGCGCCAGACCTCACGGGGCTGCCGCCCGCCGTCGTCGCTCTTGCCGAGGCCGATGTGCTGCGTGGCGACGGTCTCGACTACGCGCGGAGGCTGCAAGGCGCAGGAATCTCGGCGCGCATCGTCGATTGCGCCGGTACGATCCACGGTTTTCTACGCTGGACGGGTGAGGTTCCCGCAGCTCGGCTCTGGATTGATACGATTGCCGACGCCGCGCGCGAAGTTCTCGCCCCACGCCGCGCCTGAACCCGAGCGCAGCATGTCAGCTTACGGTACCCTTGGCACGCTGTTCTATGACGCGGATCGGCCGCGCGCGAGCGAGGCAGAGGTCGCGTGGTACGCGGAACGCCTGCCGCGTGACGCGGGTCCCGTGCTAGAGGCTATGGCGGGCTCCGGGCGGCTCCTCGTCCCGCTGCTCGAAGCGGGTATTCGGGTACACGGCGTCGACAGCTCGGAAGCGATGCTTGCCAGCTGCGAGAGACGGCTCGTCGCCGCGGGCCGCACGACCCGGCTCTACCGTCAGAGTGTTGCGACGCTTAACCTGCCGGCGCGTTACGCAGCGGCGTACATTGCGGCCGGGGCCTTCCAGCTGCTGGCCAATCCGATCACCGCTCTCGACGCGCTGCTGCGCATCCGCGCGCACCTACTCGATCCGGGCCTGTTGTTGCTCGACTTGTTTGTGCCCTCGGAGATAGAACACCCCCCAGGGGCACCGATCGTGGAGGTGCGCACGGTCACCCCGGGCGAAGGCGTGCGCATAGGCTTGCGCTCGGAGACCTTTCTCGACGTGGAGATGCGTCGCATCGATGTAAAGACACGCTATGAAAGGCGCGACCGGACAACGATCACCGCGCGCGAGGACGAGACCCGGGCTCTGACCTGGTACTCTGAGGAGGAGGCCGTCCGATTGCTCGGCGATGCCGGCTTTTGCGATCTGCGGACTGAGCCGCTTGCCTGGTCCCGCGAGGGCGGCCGGCACTTTGCCGTCCGGGGCAAGGCGTAGCTAGCAGCTACCCGTACTGCCGCCGCCCTCCGCGGAAAGGAACATGCGCGCGTGGCGTGCGGCGGGCTTGGCGCGCTCGCCCGGCGTCATAGGGTGAGCGACATATATACCGCCCCTGGGAGCGGATTGTTGTAGTAGGGCGCACTCACGCGGAAGCCCAGACCGGAGTAGAGAGACCGCGCACCGGTCATCCAGTCGAAGGTGTCGAGTCGGAGTTCGCGATAGCCGATGGCCCGCGCCTCGTCGAGCAGGGCGTGCGCGAGACGCTGCCCCCAGCCTTGGTGCCGATACGGCGGCTGGACGTAGAGGCGCTTGACTTCGGCTACCGGACCCTCAACCCGCCCGGCACGCGTGCCCCCAGCGCCAGCCGACTCCGCGTCGAGTGGGCGCAACGCGATGCAGCCGAAGGCCGTATCAGACGAACCTGCCAGCAACAGCCGTCCGCGCGGCGGTGCATAGTCTCCCGGCAAGCCTGCCAGCTCATGCTCGAAGTCCTGAAAACAGAGATCGACCTGAAGCCATTGTGCGTATTCGACCAGAAGCGCCCGGGCGAGGGCAATGTCTCGCGGCGAGCGCACCAGCCGGATCGCTTCGGCTCGCGTCGCGTTCTCCTCCATCATCAGGCCGCTTTGTCGCAGCTGCCGACTTTGATTCCGGTGCCTGGATAACCGGCCTGCAGCTCCTTCAAGCGCGCAACCGCAAGCGCCGGGGGGTCGCGCACCACGAGGTCGGTCTGCACCACCGCCTGTGCGCGCGCACCGACCTTGGCGCCCTTGACGCCTTGCGTCGACAGCGCATCCAGCCGTGTCTGGGCCTCCGCTTCGGTCTGGAACCCGCCGAGCGAAATCGCAAACCGTTGCCCCCCGCCGTCGATAAGCACCACATCTTTGACGCCTTGCTCTTTTAGCTCCGCCATGCGGCGATCGGCCGCCGCTCGATTGGCCACGGGCGGGATGAACACCCAGTAGTTGGTGACGACCTCGACTTTCTTCTGGCTGAGCAGTCGGCTGAGGTCGAGAGGCTCGAGCGTGGCCAGGGCCCGCGCTTTGTCGCTATCCGAAAGCGGGCCCCACTCGACACAGACATCAGCGAGCGTGGCAACCTTGGTGGGACCGAGTGCTGCGACCTGCTGCGGCGAAAGGAGCCTGATCTTATCCGGCTGCACCTGCTTCGACAGCCTGTCGCCCTCGCCACTGCCTAGGCTGTCGAGTTTCGTGTAGAGAAACAGAGTGAGATTGGCGAGCAATAACAACAAGACCAGTGTTCTCATGCCTTGGCCGGGGATTCGGCGAGCGCCAGCACGCCCTCGAGTACCAGATTATCCACGATCTCCACCGGTGCGGTAAGGTGCGGTGCGATGTCGACGGCGGCGCCGCCGGACAGAAACGCCTTCGGCGGCGGCCCGCCCTCGCCCAGCCGCAGGCGCATCTGCTCGATGGCGCCGCACACCGCGTGCAACGCACCGGAAGCCAGCGCATCGGCGGTGTTGATCGGAAAATCGTGATACCGGCCCGACGGGACGCGCAGCGCTGCCGTGTTCGAAGCGAGCGCCTGCAGCATCAGCCGGAGGCCCGGCAGAATGATGCCACCGCGGAAGATGCCGGTACCGTCGAGCGCATCGACGGTGACGGCGGTACCCGCGTTGACGACGACACAGGGGGAAGGAAACAGCTCATCCGCGACGCGCTGCCGCGCCGCAATCAACGCCGCCCAGCGGTCGGGACCGAGTTGAGACGGGCGCGCGTAGCGGTTGTACACGCCGCCCGCTTCCTCGCGCGCGATGAGCCATTCCGGCGCCGTGCGCCAACGCACGAGCTGCGCCTCGACACGCACGCGCGTGGCCTCACCAGCGACGTTGACGCCGACCACGCGCGCGGGCCGCGGCAGATTCTGCCAATCGCGTAACGCGAGCGTGCCGATTTCCTGATTGGGGACGTTGCCCTGCGAAACCCAGCCGTGCGGCCCGGCGAGCCCCCACTTGAGCCTGCTGTTGCCGCAGTCAAGAACCAGGATCACAGGCGGCGCAGCGAAACTTCGCCGCTGACGAAGCGCAAGCGCCGGCCCGCGCTGTCGAGAAGAAGTGCGCCCGCCGCGTCCACGCCGACGACTACTCCGCGCACGGTGCCGCCGTCAGGGAGCACGATCTGCACCGGCTTGCCCTGGTACGCGTGGCGCCGCTGCCACGCAGCGCGCAGCGGGGCGAACCCCACTTGCGCGTAGCCTTCGAGCACCTTGACTATTTCACTGGCGAGGTGCGCAAGCAGCCGGTTGCGATCAGGCACGGGGCTTCCACCGACAGCCGCAAGGTCGGTCACCGCCTGTCCGATGCCGCGCTTGAGTGCCGCGGGCAGGCGAACATTGAGCCCTACGCCGACGATCGCCAGCGAAGGGCCCAGGGCGTCGCCGGAGAGTTCGACCAGGATGCCGCCGACCTTGGCCTCACCGTGGATTAAGTCGTTGGGCCACTTGAGCTCGATGCCGGTGAAACCTGCGCCTTCGAGCGCCCTTGCCAGCGCGACCCCGACCGCCAGCGGCAGCGCCGACAGATCGCCGGCGCCGCGCGAGAAGCGCCAGCCGAGCGAGAAGGTAAGGCTGCCGCCAAGCACGGCGGTCCAGCCGCGGCCGCGCCGGCCGCGCCCCGCGGTTTGCCATTCGGCCACGACCAGATGCCGATGAATGTCGCCACGCCCGGCGCGGCGCGAGAGTTCGCTGCTAGTCGAATCGAGCATATCGGCGACTTCGATCGTGAGCGCGCCTGCGCTCTTGCCCAGTGCCGCGAGGATTGCGCCCCGGTCAAGGAACGGCAGTGCATCGCGCAGACGATAGCCGCGCCCAGGCCTGCGCTCCAGCCTCAGCCCGGCGGCATCGGCTTCCTGGAGCAGTTGCGATACCCGGGCGCGGGAGATGCCGCTATCGGCCGCGAGCGCCTCGCCGGAATGGATTTCCCCGTCAGACAAACGCCGCAATAAGGTGAATCCCAGCGCAGAGAGCACGTCGGTTTCCGCTCAAGCCACGCCGCCCGTCATCGCACCGATCACTCGCCTTGCAGCACGCCGCGCCGGATTTGATCGAGCTCGATCGACTCAAACAGAGCCTGGAAGTTGCCCTCGCCGAAACCCTCGTTGCCCTTGCGCTGGATGATCTCGAAGAAGATGGGTCCGATGACTGGCGTCGTGAATATCTGGAGGAGCATCTCGTTCTTAGCCGGCGCACCGTCGAGAAGAATTCGATTCCTTTTGAGCCGCGCGGTGTCCTCACCATGATTTGGCAGACGGGTCGCGAGCAGATCGTAGTACGTGTCCGGAGTATTCTGGAAGGCGACGTCGCGCCGGCGCAGGGCTTCGACGGTGGCGAAGATATCTGCTGTCCCGAGGGCGACGTGCTGGATACCCTCGCCATGATACGCAAGCAGGTACTCCTGGATCTGTGACTTGTCGTCGGTACTCTCGTTGATCGGTATGCGGATCCTGCCGCAGGGGCTCGTCATGGCCTTGCTTTTGAGCCCGGTAAGCTTGCCCTCGATGTCGAAATAGCGCAGCTCGCGGAAGTTGAACAGCCGCTCGTAGAAGCTCGCCCATTCCTCCATCCGGCCGCGATGCACGTTGTGCGTCAGGTGGTCGATATAGGTCATTCCGGCACCATGCGGATGTTGCTCAACACCGGCAAGCGGCACGAAGTCGACATCGTAGATTGACACGCCGGTCCCGTCCCGGGCGTACCGGTCGACGAGATAGATGAGCGAGTCGCCGATGCCCTTGATCGCGGGAATATTGAGCTCCATCGGACCTGGATGCGCCTCCACGCCCCACGCTCCCTGCTCGGTCGCCCTGCGGTACGCCGCCGCCGCGTCCTTCACCCGAAAGGCGATGGCGCAAATCGACGGGCCGTGCACGCGCGCAAATGCCTGTGCAAAGCTGCCCGGCTCGGCGTTGACGATGAAGTTTATTTCACCCTGTCGATAGAGCAGCACATTTTTCGAGCGATGGCGCGCGATCACGACGAAACCAAGTTGCTCGAACAGGCGGCCGAGGGCCACCGGGTCCGGTGCCGCATACTCGACAAACTCAAACCCATCGGTACCGAGAGGATTGTCCCACAGCGTTTGGTTGGTACGGCTCACGGGTATTGCTCCGGCATGCACGAAGAATACGCTCAAGCATAACGCCATCCGCGAGTATCCGTCGCGTCGGCACCACAGTACCGCTCGCCCGAGACGCAACCCGCGGCGGGCTCGCCTCCACGCATTCGCACCGCGCTTAGCGCCTCGCTTTCGGCACCGGCTCCGCCCGCAACGCCAGCGTCTCGACAAACCGCCCGGACACGGACGCCGCTCAAGTCCGCAGCCAGGGCGTGGTCGCTAATCGGCAGGCGCGGATCGGGCTCGAAACGACCGGTTTGTGATCGTTCGTGCACCATGAAGTGTGTGCGCACATCGTGCCTAAGCCACGCCACACCTAGACTTTCAGGTGAGCTGGCGCCGCCGGTATCCTCGGAGTGCTGTCTTGCTACCTCGGAACGATCTGCACCCCGGCTAGCTTTTCTTGCGCCTCCAGCAGCGAGGCAACGTACTTGTCGCCGAAGCCAAGGAGGTTGGCGGTGACGAGGCTCTGGTGCACGGCGTCGCCGACGATCGCCGGTACTGGCAGCGATTCGGCGAAATGCGTGTAATACCGCAGGTCCTTCATGGCGTTGACCAGTGTGAACTTGAGCCCGTTCAGGTCACCGCCATCAAGCATGTTGCCGACCATCATCTGGAAGATGCCCGAGTTGACCGCACCGGCCGAGATGATCTCGTGCAGCTTGTTGATCGACACGCCCGATTTCGCGCACGCTGCGCAGGCCTCCGCAGTCGCCGTCGCGATCGCCTGGGCGATGAAGTTGTTGATGAGCTTCAACATGTGGCCATGCCCTGGCGGTCCGGCATGGATGACATTCTCGCAATAGGCGGAGAGTACGGGCCGCAGCCGGGCGAAAGTCGCGTCGTCCGCACCGACCATGGTGTTCAGTCGCCCTTCCTCGGCTTCCTTCGGCGTGCGGGCCAGCGGTGCATCGACGTAAAGCGTTTCCTTGCGCCCGAGGTCAGCGCGGATCTTCGCCGTCGATGCCGGCTCTGCGGTCGAGGTGTCGACAACCACGAGGCTGCTGCGGGCGACGCTCAGGATACCGTTCTCGCCATAGATGATCTCCTCGATCTGCGGCGAACCGGTGACGCAGAGGATCACGATGTCGGAGGATTGTCCGAGTTCGGCGTTTGTTCGCGCCTCGCGGGCGCCGGCGGCGAGAATATCCTCGGCAGGCTTGCGGTTCCTATGCACGCGCACCGTCAGTGGGAACCCCTTGTTCACCAGGTTTTTTGCCATGCCGTGACCCATCAGTCCAAGGCCGATGAATCCGACGCGCGGTTTGTCGGTTCCCATGATGATTCTCCCTGAGATATTACGAGGTACCCGCCCGATTGGCCGGGCGTGCAGGCCGATTCTACCGCAGCGCGGCTCGTGTCGATCCGCATGCGTCGACCGCTGCCGGTTCGGATTGCGGTAGGCACGCGCGCCAGCGCTCGAGCCACTTGAACTTCACGCTCCAGCTGCGGCTGCGGCAACAGCGTGGATAGAATACCGGTTTCCAACCGAGTGCCGCTGCGGGCGGCGCAGCGCGTTCTGGTGCGCGGAAAAGCGAAGGAGATGCAATGAGCAGAAGTAAATTGTCGGGCAGGCTTGTCGCAGCGGCGGCGATCGTTCTCTTCGCCGCGGTTGCTGCTGCGCAAACGCAGCAGGGTACAGCGCGCAGCAGGGTCGTAATTCAGGTAAGCGACGGCGAAACGATGAAATGGAATCTCGCGCTGAACAACGCGCATAACCTCCAGGCGGAGCTCGGCGCCGCGAACATCGACATCGAAATCGTCGCTTATGGCCCGGGCATCGGCATGCTCAAGCTCGACTCGCCGGTCGCCAACGCCGTAGGTGAGGCAGGCGCTGCCGGCATGAAAATCTTCGCCTGCGAAAATACGATGCGTGCGCAACACCTCGCGCGCAGCGACATGCTCGATGGAATCGGTTACGTCAGCGCCGGGGTGGTAGAGATCATGAAGCGCCAGCAGCAAGGCTGGTCGTATATCCGTCCCTGATCCTACGCCGCAGGGTTCCCGAGCACGCGCGGCAGATCCACCTCGTCGATCTGCTTCGGGATGAGGAATTTGCGCGCGTATTCGAGCCAGACGCCCTCGCGCAGGAAGACATCAAACAGGTCGGGGTCGACATGGCCCGATAGCTTCATCTCACCGAGGATCGCCAGCGATTCCGCGGCGGTCTTGGCCCGCTTGTAGGGTCGATCCCCGGCCGTGAGGGCCTCAAACACATCGGCGATCGCGATCATCCTTGCCGGCAGCGACATCTGCTCACGCTTGAGACCACGCGGGTAGCCCTTGCCATCGACGCGCTCGTGGTGGCCGCCTGCATATTCGGGCACGCGCGCGAGCTGCCGCGGCCACGGCAACGATTCGAGCATCCTGATCGTCGTGGTGACGTGACTATTGATGATTGCGCGCTCCGCGGCGTTGAGCGTGCCGTAGCGAATGATCAGATTCGCGACTTCGTCATCGGTGAGCAGCGGCTGGGGCGCGCCATCCGCTCCCCTGATGCGGCGCGCCCCGATTACGCGCACCCGGGCAACGTCCTCGTCTGCCATGCACTCGCTGCCGCGGTTTGCCTCACGTAGAAAGGCCCGGTCGGCGTCGAGCGCGGCGAGTTCGGCACGATAGCGCGATGCAGCGGCGGCCTCGGCTTCACCCGCGGCGACCGCCTCCAAAAAGGCGATCCGCGCCTCGCGCGCGGCGAGGTCGAAGCGCGCTTCGATCAGTGCCATGCGGTCAAAGATCCCGGAAAGCTTGGTCGCCTTGTCGACCACGTGCACTGGCGTCGTGATTTTGCCGCAATCGTGCAGCATTGCTGCCAGCCAGAGCTCGCGCCGGTCGGTGGCGGTCATGCGAAAGTCTGCCAGCGGGCCCTCTTCGGTACGGTGCGCCGCATCAGCGAGCATCATCGCCAGCTCGGGCACGCGTCGGCAGTGGCCGCCGGTGTAGGGGCTTTTCTCGTCGATCGCGTCATTGATGAGCCGCACCAGGCTCTCGAAGAGCGTGTGCAGCCGTTCGATCAGACCTTGCTTTTCCAGCGCGATCGCCGCCAACCCGGTGAGCGCTTCAACGAATGCCTGATCCCCGGCGGAAAAGACGCCGACCGTCCCCTCACGCGAGCGCGCGTTGACCAATTGAAGTACGCCTGTGACTTCGCCTGTGTGGTCGATCATCGGCACGGCGAGAAAAGAACGCGAGCGGTAGCCGTGCGCCTTGTCGAAGGCACGGGCACCCGCGAAGTCGTAGCCTGCCGCGGCATACGCATCGTCGAGTCGCACCGACTCCCGACTCAAGGCGCAATGGGTGACTACCGAGCGGTGATTCGGCGCGCCATCGCGATCGTAAAGCGCGGGCGCCTGCATGCCGACGGGCGAACCCGACGCGCCACCCAGATGCAGACCGAGTGTGTCGTTTACGACCAGTGCAAAGGACAGCGTGCAGCGATCCTCCTCGACCAAGTAAACCGACCCGCCGTCCGCGTGGGTCGCCTCCTTGGCGGTCATGAGAATGCTACCGACCAGGCGCACCGTGTCCGGCTCGCGGGCGATAAGGCGCGCGATGTCGACAAGCTGGGGTAGACGATCGGTGGTGCCGGCAGCGGACATCGGTTCAGGCTGCAGCCGGTGCGAGCGGTGCCAAGCGCAGTGGCCCCGCCGTTGGAGCGGGTGAAGGGAATCGAACCCTCGTCACTT
>DASZFQ010000118.1:0-3471 GCA_035939595.1 Casimicrobiaceae bacterium | reverse complement strand
CGAGGTCGCCCATGACCTCGGACAGCGGCCGGCCGGACTGCTGCGCCTGTCGGTGCCGCACGCCATGGTGCCGATCCTGCTGGAGCGGCTGATCGCGTCCTTCTGCCAGGCCTATCCCGAGGTCGAGGTGGAGATCGCCGCCAGTAAGGAGCTGATCGACCTCGCGGCCGAAGGGTTCGACGCCGGCGTCCGGCTGGGCCAGTTCATCGCCAACGACATGGTGGCCGTTCGGCTGACGCCGCCGTTCCCGCTCGTGGTCGTCGGCAGCCCCGCGTATTTACGCCGGAGGAAACGGCCCGAGCGCCTCGACGATCTGCGTCGGCATGCCTGCCTGCGCATGCGCCGCTCGAACGGGTCGATCGCGCCCTGGTCCTTCATCGACGGCAACAAGACGGTCGAGGCCATCGTCGCGGGACCGCTGATCGCCAATGACCTGCCCACCATGCTGGGCGCCGCCGTCGAAGGCATGGGTCTGGCGCAAGTGCCGGCACCGATCGCTGCCGAACCGACAAAGGCGGGAAAACTCGTCCACGTCCTCAAGCCGTTCGCGCCCACCGCGCCGGGTGTATTTCTCTACTATCCCAGCCGCCATCAAATGATGCCGAAGCTGCGCGCCTTCATCGATCACGTGAAGAGCCGCTCAGACGCTGCCAACAAAACCTGAACTTACATTGCCGGTCGACCTTGCCATCCGTGTGCCGGCGTTGGTTCAGAAGGGGTCCTCGCGCCTGGGCCTACGCCTCGGCTTTTCCATCGCGGATCGCGTCGAGAGGCGAATCGATTGTGCAAACCACACCGCTCGGCCGGTAGTCGATCCGAACGTCGCCCTTTAGCTCCAGTGCCAGCGCCTGCTCGATCATGCGGGAGCCGAAGCCCTTTCGCTTCGGGGCGACCACGGTGGGCCCGGCGTTTTCCTCCCAGCGCAGCCGGAAGCGCTCGTCAGTCGCGGACCATCGTACCGAGACAAGGCCGCCTTCGGCTGAAAGCGCCCCGTACTTGAGCGCATTGGTGGCCAGCTCGTGCAGCGCCATGGAGAGCGCAATGGCGCTTCCGGGATGCAGGCACAATTCTTCGCCGTCGAAATTGAGACGCTCGCGTCCTCCGCGGAGATGGGTGCAGCGAGGCGCGCGCGACATCATGCAGCTGGGCGCCGTTCCAGTTCTGGTCGGTCAGCAGGCTGTGAACCGAGGCGAGAGTCAGCAGGCGCTGCTCGAATTCGGAATGGGCGGTCACGTCGATGTCTTTCAGGGTGACGGCAGCGATCGACTGGACGACCGTGAGCGTGTTCTTCACGCGGTGATTGAGCTCGTCGAGCAGCAGCTTCAGGTGGCTCTCGTAGCGGTGACGCTCGGTGACGTCGGCCGCCGCGCAGACGGCGCCCTGGACCGCCCCGGCTCTGGCGCGCAGAGGAGCGGCGCGCATCAGGAGCGTCTTGCGATCGCCGTTGTCGAACCGGACTTCGAGCAGCTCGTCCCTCACCTCCTCGCCGCGCGCCGCCCGGTGCGGGGGCCGCGCGCCGGGAGGAACTTCTTCGCCGTTGCGGTAGACGCGGAAACCCGCCGGGTTCTGTAGAACGACCGCCAGGTCGGCTTCACGCGGCAGGCGCAGCAGGTCGAGCGCGCGCCGGTTCCCGATCACGTTGCGCAGGTCGCGGTCATAGGTGAACCACACCGCGGTGGGAATGGTTTCCAGTGCGGTTTCGAGCTCGACCGTGTGCTTCCTGAGCGACTCCTCCGCCCGGTCGCGATGCTCTTCGGCTTTTCTGTGGTCGGTGATGTCGCGAAAGATCACCCCGAGACCGTCGCCCAGGGGAAACATGCAGTAGGAGACCCATCGATCGCCGATCATTGACAGGGTCTCGCCCTTTACGATCGTGCGCCGCGTCATGGCATCGAAAAGAATCCGCCCGCGTTCGGCGTGGACATCGTGCGCGAAGACATCCCACAACTTTCGACCCAGCATCTCTGTCGCCGGGCGGCCGAAGTGGCGCGCGGCGTCTTCGTTGTAGAGCGTGATGCGCCACTCGCCATCGACGGCGTAAAACGGCTGCCCCATCCCCTCCAGGATCGTGTTCAGCAGGATGTTGGGGTCGAGGGGCGCGGCCATGGCACGACTTTATCAGAACGGCCGAGCGCGCGCCCTTGCCTTGCAGCAGGCGTCGCAAGCAACACTGGGGAGCGCACCCCTACGTATCCCCGCACCCGTCCTCCTTGTAGCGCTCGATGAGTCGAAACACCCACATGTACAGCACCTGTGCATGTGCATCGCCGGCCCGCGACGCCGCTTCCAACTGTTCAATGACGCCCGGTGGCGGCATCGTCACCGTGGCGCAGAATTCGGTGTACTGGGATCGAGCGATCTCTTTCTCGAAGAGGTGGAGCTGATGGATCAGCTGCTGGTCGAGTGTGATCTCGCCTCGAGGAGCGCCAGGAGGCTCGGCGCCGAGCGCGGTGCGTGCGCCACTGGAGACGAGCAGCAGGGTCACGATCCCTCCTGCGATCAGGAGGAACCACTTGCTGAGACGTGAAAATGCACTCATTGCGAATCGCCCTTTCGGTGCGCGGCTCGGCCACCCCCGGGTGCCCAATGGGGAAGCCGAGCAGCGATCTGTTCGCAGAACGTAGTGGCCTCGATGCAGGTTGCCGGCGGCGTGGCATCAAAAGGGATCGAAGACGGCAGTGCTGGAATTGCCCATGCCACGGCCCGCAATTCGCCCCCGGACGGCGCCGTGCTCAACGGACCCTTCTGGGGTGGAGAAATGCGCTTGGCCTACCTAATTCAAAAGACAGCCGATAGGGATATAAGACCGCAATTTGGCTTCAAGGCGAAAGGACACGTAATGACAAAGAACACGATTTGCCTGTGGTACGATAAGGACGCCGAGGCTGCTGCCCGGTTCTACGCCGAGACCTTTCCCGACAGCGCGGTGGGGGCCGTCCACCGTGCCCCCAGTGACTACCCCTCCGGCAAGAAGGGCGACGTGCTAACGGTCGAATTCACAGTTGCCGGCGTCCCTTGTCTCGGCCTCAACGGCGGTCCTGCGTTCAAACATGACGAAGCCTTCTCGTTCCAGATCGCCACCGACGATCAGCACGAGACCGACCGCTACTGGAACGCCATCGTCGGCAATGGCGGCCAAGAAAGTGCGTGCGGCTGGTGCAAAGACAAGTGGGGCGTCTCCTGGCAAATCACGCCGCGCGTGCTGACCGAGGCGCTGGCGGCCGGCGGCGATGAAGCAAAGCGCGCGTTTGATGCGATGATGGACATGAAGAAGATCGACGTCGCGGCGATCAAGGCGGCGCGGCGCGGCTGACGTTCCTATGTTGACCCTTGAGGATTGTGCGGATCCTCAGCGCCAGTCCTTACGATTTTTCCCTCGTTCCAAGGGACACGCGTCGACTTCGCCCATCGCTCGAGCCTGCAGCAGGGAGGGATCGTGAGTTCAAATCTCGCGGATCCGCCACTCGCCCT
>DASZFQ010000117.1:0-2372 GCA_035939595.1 Casimicrobiaceae bacterium | reverse complement strand
GGCCGCTGAGTCATGGGCGCCTCAGAGCTCCGCCCTCGAAATCCGGAGCCATCAGCAATGATCTTCTCAAAGTACTCATGTGATCGAGTCGCGAGAGCCGCGGATCCAACCGCATGACGGTCCTGGTCACCGGCGGCGCCGGCTATATCGGCAGCCACATGGTACTTGAGCTCGGCGACGCCGGCGAGCGCGTCGTCGTGCTCGACAATCTTTCGACCGGATTCTCATGGGCCGTCGCGGACGGCGTGCCGCTCATCACCGGCGACAGCGGCGACCAGGCCCTCGTCGCTCGCCTCATTCGCGACTACGGGATCGAGGCGATCATTCACTTCGCCGCGTCCGTAGTGGTTCCCGAATCGATGCGCGATCCGCTCGCCTATTATCGCAACAACACGGTGAACACCCGCGCGCTGATCGAGTGCGCGGTGAATAACGGCGTGCGTTATTTCATCTTTTCCTCCACCGCTGCCGTCTACGGCAATCCGGCCGAAATTCCGGTGAAGGAAGACTCCCCGACGCAGCCGATCTCGCCCTATGGATGGTCGAAGCTGATGACCGAAACCATGCTACGCGACGCCGGCCGCGCGTACGATCTCCGCTATGTGATCCTGCGCTATTTCAACGTCGCCGGCGCCGACCCGCACGGCCGCTGCGGACAATCGAGCAAGGATGCCACGCACTTGATCAAGGTTGCAGTCGAGACGGCGTTCGATCTCCGCCCCAAGCTGCAGGTTTTCGGCACCGACTATCCGACGCCGGACGGCACCTGCATCCGTGACTACATCCATGTCAGCGATCTTGTGCGCGCGCATGCCGACACGCTGCGCCACCTGCGCTCCGGCGCGCCGCCGCTAACGCTCAATTGCGGCTACGGCCACGGCTTTTCGGTGCTCGAAGTGATCGACGCGGTCAAACGTGCCTCCGGCGTCGACTTCAAAGTCGAAGTCGCGCCGCGCCGCCCGGGCGATCCGGCGCGGATCGTTGCCGACTGCCGGCAGGCTCGCGCGACGCTCGGCTGGCAACCGCGCTTCGACGATCTTTCCACGATCGTCACCCACGCACTGGCCTGGGAACGCAAACTTATTGCGCGCCGCGCATCATGAGCGATGAGTTCATCAAATCATCGGCCCTCCAATGATCCGCGCCGGTTTTCGGATCTCAATTCAGCGCAATGTCGCGGCTCCTTGATTGTCAATCGGCATTGGAACGGGGCCCTGATGGCTCGATCGAATCGCTCGCAAGTCAACATTCCTCGGGCCATAGGCCGGCAGGTCTATCCCAAGACGGAAACGGCGCCTTCTATCCTGTGTTTTGCGGCGATCCAGGGCGTCAAGCGCAAACAGGATTTGGCCGGTTTGGCGCCAAAGCGTTGCTTCATATCGGCTGAGGCGATCGAGCGCGTAGTTGGGCAGATTGGCGAGACGCAAAAAGCAACGCGCGAGCTCAGCGGTAGGATCGACATTAGGTTCGACAGATTTCGGCACGGAGCTGGGCACGGCTGCTATTCCGTTCGTAATGCCGTGCGATGCCGGATCGTGTTCGAAACTGCCCGAGTCAGGCCGCCCGAACAGCGCATAGACAACCTCTCGAGAGACCGGGTGAACTTGGCGGGCCTGTCTACCCACTCAGATGGTTAGCCTGAATTTCGAATAGGCCGGTTTCCATTATCGTGGCGCGGCGCAGTCACCACAGCAGACCGGCTAACCGCAGGACCACTTGTCGCTCCACCGCGGACTGAGCATCGTAATCGGCAATAATGGCTGCTTCGAACGCTTTGTAATCTTCTGCATCCTCCAGCGCACTGATCACCGTCTCGGCCGTGAGCCCATGGCGAATGGCATTGCAGCGGGAACGCTGTTTGCCTTCTTCGGTAATCGGACCGGTGCTTTTACGAGCATTGCGACGGTTGGCCTCGATCTGACGGAAGGAAGTCATTGGGGCCCAGCCGCGATAATTGGCTTCGTGCCTCGTTTGCTGATCGACCGATCACGCTTAGCTTTTCCCATCAGTGCCGACCGCGGCCAAGGAAGTCGCACTTTCGTTGCCCATTTTGCCCGGAGCCCTCGGTAGCGAATGCGTCTCAAGCCACAGCGCGCGGGCAGTGATGGTCGGATCAACGCCAGCATTTTTCCACCATGCGGCTTCGTCGCCAAAGCGATGGGCCTCGCGATGATGGCCCCGGCACAACGGCACGGTGAACTCATCGCTGACCTTACGGCCGAGCGCGCGGTGCTGCGAGAACCGCAGATGTGGGGATCTGCAGGCCTGCGCCCGCAGATCAGACAGGGCTGTTTGGCCACAAACCTAGCCAAACATATTTGAAATTTCAGGATTGGCCTATTTGAGCTGATGCGTCGGGTAGCCAACGATGG
>DASZFQ010000116.1:0-2509 GCA_035939595.1 Casimicrobiaceae bacterium | reverse complement strand
GCTGAAATAGGTGTCCGACCTGTACCACCGGACAAGGTCGATGGGTCGGCTGCGTGCGCCCGCTGCGAGAAACCGTCCGATTTCTCCCTTCCCGCGCAGCACGCCATCGCTCTTGCCGTCCATGACCACCGGCACGAGAGGGCTTTCGAGAATGGCGTCATCAGCATAGAGAGCGATCAGAGCCGGTGTATCCCGCGTGCTGGCAGCCCGGTGCCATTCCTGGTGGATGTAGGCGTGGTCTGAGTTCATCGTGGTGATCTCCGTCATCGAGGCGCCACTCTGCCGTCTCGACGATCTCGTATGTTTCGGCTAATTCTTAAATATGCGTAGCGAGCCACATGTAGCGGCAGCCGCGGCGTTGATCGGCAATCCCGGTCGTGTCGCCATGCTGGGCATGCTCATGGATGGCCGGGCATTGCCCGCGAGTGAACTTGCTACGGCAGCAGGACTTTCCGCCGCTGGCGCGAGTGATCATCTGGCGCAGTTGCTCTCCGGGGGTCTACTGACCATGACCCGAGAAGGCCGACATCGCTATTACCGGCTCGCCAACGAACACGTCGCAGCCGTGCTGGAAGCACTCGCGACTTTGGACCATCCTCGGCTCGCGCCACGGACGATACCGAAGCGCCAAAATGACAATCCGCTGCGATTCGCCCGCAGCTGCTACGACCATCTCGCCGGTGAACTGGGCGTGTTGCTCGCCTCGGCATTGCAGGACCGGACGCTGCTTGTTCCCGGTGAAGGAAAGCGGTTCTCGGTCACGCCTGCGGGCGCACGATGGTTTGCCGATAAGCTCAGCATCGAAATCGACGCGCTGAAACCGGCGCGTCACGGCATCGCGTGCGGCTGCCTCGATTGGACCGAGCGGCGCTATCACTTGGCAGGTCCGCTCGGTGCTGTGCTGTTGCGGCGCAGCTTTGATCTCGGCTTTCTGCGTCGCGGCAAAGAGCCTCGGGCAGTGAAGTTGACCGGCACAGGTGCAAAATTCCTGGCGGTCGAACTGGGCGTGAATTGTCGTTAGGCAATCCGCCACCTTCTGCTTCACATCAGGAAAACGCCTTTGCCGTCCGATTGCTTGTCGAACAGCTTATAAGCCTGCTCCGCCTGGTCGAGCGTCCAGCGGTGCGTGAACAGCCTGTCGACATCGACCTTGCTCTCGATGCAGAACGCCGCGCACTCGGCCTGGATGACGGTGGAGAACGTCCAGGACGCGATCAGCGTCATCTGGCGCCGGAGCAGGTGCGGGCTGACGTCGATCGTCACATCGCCGCCTTCGCCGACGAAGCACATGGTGCCCCAGACCTTGGTGCTGCGAATCGCATTGAGACGCGCCTCGCGATTGCTCGACGTGTCGAGCGACAGGTCGGCGTACTTGCCGTGCGTCAGTTGCTTGATTGCCTCGACCGGATCGTTGGAGCCCGGGTTGACCAGTTCGTCGGCGCCGAACTCGCGGGCGCGCTCCAGCCGCTGCGGGTTGGTGTCGAGCGCGATCACCCGCGCGCCCATCGCCTTGGCGAACTGCGTGCCGGCCAGGCCGACCGGCCCCTGACCGAAGATGGCGATGGTGTCCCGGCCGGAGATGTTCATCCGCCTGAGCGCGCCATAGGCGGTGCCGGAGCCGCAGGAGATCGCAGCGCCCGCCGTGAAGCTCAGGCTCTCGTGCAGCGGCACCATCGTGTTGGCCGGCACCCTGAGGTACTTGGCGTGCCCGCCATGGGCGTTGTTGCCATAGACCTTCACCGGCACCTCCTGGCAGAGCTGCTGCCAGCCGGAGCGGCAATGGCTGCACTGGGTGCAGCCCTGGTAGTGATGCACCATCATGCGGTCGCCAACCTTGGCTTCCGCCGCGGTGACCCCGGCGCCGACCGCCACGACGACGCCGCAAGGCTCGTGCCCGGCAATGACGGGATCGGCGCTGGCCGGTATGCCGGTGCCTGCCCGCGGCTGGTTCTTCGGGCGGCGGTATTGGTGCAGGTCGGACCCGCACATGCCGGAGGCCTTCATTTCAAGCACCACTTCGCCCGGTCCTGGCGCGGGATCGGGGAAGGTCATGATCTCGACAGCCCGTTCGCCGGGAAACACGACGCCACGCATGGCTTCCTCCATTCTGTTGCTTGTTGCGACGAATCTATCAGGTTTGTCGCCTCTCCCTATCCGGAAATCGGGAATCAGTTCCGTCAGCGCCGCCCCCTGCCGCGAAGTCAGTCGATCGCGCGACAAGCTCCGGACTGCGTCCACTATTCTCCATCACCGGCTCAGCCGATCGGCTATGGGCGACCACTTCGTTCTTTGTTAAAAGGTCAGCCAGGCTTGCGGCGCTCAGAAAAGAGCAATCTGGAAGCAGCCTCCGGAGATTGAAACCACCTCGGCAGGTCGGGCGTTCAACAGCACCTTGGGCTGCCGGCTCAAGCCAGTAAACGCCAAAATCTTGGCCATGTCGGCGCCGGTTTTGCTCGGGCTTCGGCGCATAGTCGACGTCGTATTCCCCCGCCCAACTACGGTATGGAAT
>DASZFQ010000115.1:0-112258 GCA_035939595.1 Casimicrobiaceae bacterium | reverse complement strand
AATCGCCGGCAATGCCAAGACCATGCGTTGCCGCCATTTTTCATTGTAGGCCCCGCTTTCGCGTGGTTGAGACACGAATCCAATGTAGGCCACGCGTGTCGCCGAGGGAATCAGCGCCACGCTGATTTGCCTGTAGGAACGTGGCCGACAAGTGCGACCGGCAGGCGAAGCGGGGGCTTTGTTTTGCGCCTTACGTATGGACTGGCCGGCGATGCCGGATCGCCAAGATGACGTCCGGCTGTGGTGCTAAGCGGCGGCGTTCACTGGCCGCGCTGCGCTCCTGCCCTGCGATTCTGACCTACTCCGGCAACCCTGCCTTGCGCCACGCAGGCACAGCCTTGCTTGGAGCCTACTGGATCGCCTTGGAAGCCAAGACGCATTTAGACGTTGAAGCGAATATGCATAACGTCGCCATCCCTGACAACGTACTCGCGGCCTTCGAGGCGCATCTTGCCGGCTTCCTTTGCGCCTTGCTCACCCCGGCAGGTGATGTAGTCCGCGTAGGCGATCACCTCGGCGCGGATAAAGCCCTTTTCGAAGTCGGTATGGATGACGCCCGCCGCGTGCGGCGCGGTGCTGCCCCGGGGCAGGGTCCAGGCGCGCACCTCCTTCGGTCCCGCGGTAAAGAATGTCTCCAATCCGAGCAGCTTGTAACCGGCATGAATCAACCGGTCGAGCCCTGGCTCCACCAACCCCATATCGTCCAGAAACACCTGCCGATCCTCAGGTTCGAGGTCGGCAATCTGGGCCTCGAGCACGGCCGATATCGCGACCACCGGGGCGCCCTCGCGGCGGGCCCGGTCCTCGACCGCGGTAAGCATCGCGTTGCCTGAAAACCCGTGCTCGGCGACGTTGGCGACATACATGGTGGGTTTCATCGTGAGCAGGAACAAGGGTTTCAGCACCGCCCGCTCTTCCGGATACAGATCCACCGTGCGCGCCGGTTTCGCCTCGTTGAGTGCCGCTGCGACCTTTTCCAGCGCGGCGACCAAGCGTTGTGCCTCCTTGTCGCCTCCCGCCCGGGCAGCCTTCGCGTGCTTGCCGAGTTGCTTCTCCACCGTGGCCAGATCGGCCAGGGCGAGTTCGACGCTGATGGTTTCGATGTCCGACTCGGGATTGATCGCACCCGCGACGTGGACCACATTGTCGTCGGCAAAACAGCGGACCACGTGGGCGATCGCGTCCGTCTCGCGAATGGTCGCCAGAAATTGGTTGCCCAGTCCCTCACCCTTCGACGCCCCGGCAACTAGTCCGGCAATATCGACGAACTCCACGGTTGCCGGCACGATGCGTTCGGGCCGCGCGATCGCAGCCAGGGCAGCAAGTCGCGCATCGGGAACCTCGACGATGCCGATGTTGGGATCGATGGTGCAGAACGGATAGTTTTCCGCTGCGACGCCGGCCTTGGTGAGGGTATTGAAAAGCGTCGACTTGCCGACGTTGGGCAGGCCGACGATGCCGCATCGCAGACTCATTGCTCCGGCCCCTGCTCCTTGCGGGCCGATCCCTGCGGCTCGTCCTTCACCGGTCGCGTATGCAGCTCGTGCATCGCACGCTCAATCTCCCCTGAAGCCAGCCGCGGCCAGATCGCAAGCGCGCGCCCGATCGCATCATCGATCAGCGGCCCTTCCTCGGCGCGCGGGGGATGCAGCACGTAATCGACGACCTCCTGCTGCCCGAGCGCAGCGTCGCGGGGATGCCCGATGCCAAGGCGCAAGCGCCAGAATTCGCCGCCACCCAGTTGTGCAATGACGTCCTTGAGCCCGTTGTGGCCGGCGCTGCCGCCGCCGAGCTTGAGCTTGACGCTGCCCGGTTTCAGGTCGAGCTCGTCGTGCGCGACGAGTATCTCCGGCGACGAGAGGCGATAGAAGCGTGTCAGTGCAGCCACCGCGTAGCCATTCTCGTTCATGTAGTCTTGCGGCAGCACCAGACGGATGTCGACTCCGGCGGCCGCGCCATCCCTGGCCACCAGGCTGTGGAAGCGTGCTTCCGGCGCAAAGCGCAATCCCAGCGCGCGGGCGAGCCGGTCCACAAACCAAGCCCCCGCGTTGTGGCGCGTCGCGGCATAGTTGCGGCCGGGGTTGCCCAGCCCGACGATCAGGCGCAAGGGGAGTGCCATGGCAGCTGGGGGTAACAAAAAAGCCCGCCGGATCGTGCCTGGCGGGCTCTTTCGCGTAGGCATCCGCCTATTTTTTCTCGTCCTTCTTGCCGGACGCCCGGTCGGAGCCCTTCTCGGCGCCCTTCTCGGCCGCCTTGTCCCCACCTCTTTCCGCGCCCTTCTCCGCGCCTTTCTCGCCCGGCTTCTCTGCTGCGGCGCCCGCCTCCCCTTCCACGGCGGCAGCTTCCGCCTCCGCCTCGGGCGCGACCTCCTCGACCTCGGCGATGATCTTCGGAATGATCGCCGTCGCGACGACCGGATTTATTCCGGCGTGCGTCACGGCGGTCACGCCGACAGGCAGCTTGAGATCCGTGAGGTGGATCGACTGGTTGAGCGCAAGATCGGACAGGTCGACCTCGATGAACCCGGGGAGATCCTTCGGCAGACAGGAAACATCGAGCTCGGTTAGCACGTGGCTGATGATCGCGCCGGCGACCTTCACCGCTGGCGAATTCTCGCCGTTGGTGAAATGCAGCGGCACCTTCATGTGGATTCTGCGGTTGGCATCGACGCGCTGGAAATCGACGTGCAGCACCTCCTTGCGGAAGGGGTGCATTTGCACGTCGCGCAGCAGCACCTGCATCGACTCCGGCCCGAGCTTCATGGTCAGGATCGACGAGTGGAACGCCTCGTTTTTCAATGCGTGGATGAGAGCATTGTGGTCGAGTTCGATCGGCTGCGGGTTCGCCGTGCCGCCGTAGACGATGCCCGGCGCCCGCCCCGAGCGCCGCAGGCGGCGGCTCGCGCCGCGCCCTTCCACGCCGCGCGGAAATGCGGTGAATTCGTAGTGCATGGTGCGACTCCTTTGTCTGCGGCCTCCCGCCAGCTAAAGCCGGTCGGTCGTCCGCAATGGCGACGCCCCGCGCCGGCACCGCCTTGGCGCCGATGCGGGGAAAGCCTTGAATTATATGCGGAAACGATGCCTGGCCGCAACCTGGGCCTTCGGCCCGAGGGGAAGACGCTACTCGGTAAAAAGCGAGCTTACCGATTCCTCGTTGGAGATGCGCGTCATCGTCTCGGCAAGCAATTGCGCGCACGAGAGCGCGCGGATGCGCTTGCAGGCACGGGCTTCCTCGGAGAGCGGAATGGTATCGGTCACGACGATCTCGTCGAGCTCGGATTCCGCAATGCGCGCCACCGCGCCGCCGGAGAGCACCGGATGCGTGCAGTAGGCAAACACTCTCTGCGCGCCGTTCTCCTTCAGCGCTGCGGCGGCCTTGACCAGCGTATTCGCGGTGTCGACGATATCGTCCATGATCACGCAGGTCCGGCCTTCCACGTCGCCGATGATGTTGACGACCTCCGCGACATTCGCCTTCGGTCGCCGCTTGTCGATGATCGCAAGATCGGAGTCGAGGCGCTTGGCAATCGCCCGGGCGCGCACTACGCCGCCGACATCGGGCGAAACGACGAGGAGGTTGTCGTAATTCTGCTTCCACAGATCGCCCAGCAGCACCGGCGTCGCGTAAATGTTATCGACCGGGATGTTGAAGAACCCCTGGATTTGATCCGCGTGCAGATCCATCGTCATCACGCGATTGACCCCGACCGAGGAGAGCATATCGGCGACGACTTTTGCGGTGATCGGCACGCGGGCAGAGCGGGGGCGGCGATCCTGGCGCGCGTAGCCGAAGTAGGGAATTGCCGCGGTGATGCGTCCGGCCGAGGAGCGCTTGAGGGCGTCGACCATCACCAATATCTCGATCAGGTTGTCGTTGGTCGGGGCGCAGGTGGACTGCAGCACGAACACGTCACGCCCGCGCACGTTCTCGAGCAACTCCACCATGATCTCGCCGTCGGAGAAGCGTCCGACGATGCAACGGCCGAGGCTGATGTGCATGTGGCGGACGACGGCCTCCGCGAGTTGCGGGTTGGCGTTGCCGGTGAAGATGCGCATCCGTTCGAAGGCCATGGCCGCGTCCTGGAAGTCAATCGAACGGGCCGGTCGCAGCGAACTCGCCGGCGGCCCGCCCATGGCTGTGGGTGGCTGGGGAGGTAGGGATCGAACCTACGAATGCCGGAATCAAAATCCGGTGCCTTACCACTTGGCGACTCCCCAAGGGAAAACCGGTCGCGCCCGAAGCCTCAGGACGCCGCAAAATGCAACAGCGGATGGTGGTTAAGTGCCCGCGCCGCAAACCCGGCGCGGCCCGCGCGCTCCACCCGAGCGAGCGTCTGCAGCGCAGCCTGTTCGGCGGAAAACGCGGCGAACACGCACGCCCCGGAGCCCGACATGGCGATCGACGCTGCACCGGCCGCCTCGCTTGAGAGGGCATCGAGACTGGCCGCGATTTCCGGAAACCGCGAAGTTGCAACCGCCTGCAGGTCGTTGCGGCCGTAGCCTTCGGAAAAGACACATATTTTCGCGGAGCGGCTGTTGCGTGTCAATTCGGGTGCCGCGAAAACCGTCGCCGTGGCAACCTGCACCGGCGGCGTGACGACGACAAACCATGTCGGCGGCAGGCTCACCGCCTCGAGCACCTCGCCGATGCCGCGGGCGAACGCCGGTGTACCGAAGACGAAAAACGGCACGTCAGCGCCCAGCTCCAAAGCCAGTGCCATCAGGGCGCGGCGCGTCAACCCAAGCTGCCACAACCGGTTGAGCCCGAGCAGGACCGTCGCCGCATCCGAGCTGCCGCCGCCGAGCCCTCCGCCCAGCGGAATTCGCTTGTCAACATCGATGTCGACGCCGCGCGAGATGCCACAGGTGCTCTGCACAAGCCGTGCCGCGCGCACGCAGAGGTCGTCCGCTGCGGCTACCCCGGCAGGGCCGCGCGCGCGCAGCACTTGCCCGTCGTCGCGCAGGCCGAGCGTGACGCGATCGCCGCGATCGATGGGCACGAGCAAGGTCTCGACCCGGTGATAGCCGTCGTCCCGGCGTCCTATCACATGCAAGAACAGGTTGAGCTTCGCTGGCGCCGGCAGCGTCCATGCATTGGATGAACTCATCGTTTGCTCATTGCCAGCGATCGATCGCGATGCGCAATTCGACGTCGGGGTAGGAGAGCACGAGTCGGGAGGGCCGCCAGCTCGCGTCGGCAGTCGGCGCATAGGCTTGGTAGACGATGGTCCAGCCATCCTGGCGCAGCACCGTGACCCGGCCGTCTTCGCCCGCCTCCAGCGTAAACGGTGTGTCCGGGCGTGAGGACCCCTGAATCCAGAATGAAAGTCCCTGCACCGGGAGCGGCCAGCCGAGGCCCTGCTCGGTCAGAGTTCCCCAGTCGCCGGCCGCCGACACGCGGCCATCGGCGGCTTGCAGCCGCACCTGCGATGAGTCGCCCGACAGCACGGCGATGGTTTGCCCGAGTGGCGATGCGAACTGCAGTTCGTCGCGTTCGTCCGCATGCCGCCAGCGAAAGCTCGCCGCCAGCGCATCACTGCCGTGGCGCATGCTAAGCCGTCCGTCGACCTCGAACGCAGTGAGCACAGGGGGCTGCGCAACGGGCGGCCCCCCCCGCTCGAGCGCCGCGGGGACGCACCCGCCGAGGACAATGACGAGGGTGACCCAATGCGCGGCCGCGACCGCGCGCACCATCGCCTGCGAAGCCGCGCCGCGGAGCGCGCGCATCACGACCCGCTACGCTCAGGGTGCCAGGCGGTGAACAGTATCGAGCAATACCGGGTTGTCCGGCGTTTCCTTGAGCTGCGACTGCCAGACTTGTTGCGCGTTAGCGCGCTCGCCCTTGGCCCAGAGCACCTCGCCGAGATGCGCCGCGATTTCGGGATCGGGGCGTTCGGCGAGGGCGCGGCGCAGAAACTTCTCCGATTCGCTCAGGTTGCCGAGACGGAAATGCGCCCAGCCCATGCTGTCGAGGATGAACGGGTCTGATGGCGCGAGCGCGTGTGCTTGCTCGATGAGCTTCAAGCCTTCGACCGCGCGCGGGGTACGATCGACCAGGGTGTAGCCGAGCGCGTTCAGGGCTTGGGCGTTGTCGGGTTTGAGCTCGATCACGCGCTTCAAGCGCGCCTCGACTTCGTCGAGCCGATCGAGCTTCTCGGCAACCATCGCCGCGTCGTAGAGGAGGTCGGCCGAATCGGGTTCGTCCGCCAGTGCCCCGTTCAGTACCGCATACGCGCCCTTGTAGTCGCCGGCATCCTCCAACAGCTGCGCCTCGGCTTGTTTGAGCTCGATCTCCTGGTCGCGTCCGTCGGGTTCGAGCCTGTTGAGGTACTGCCGTGCCGACGCCACCTGCCCCTGCTTGCCCATGACCGAAGCAATGCGAAGCTTGGCGAGCCAGGCGCGATCACCCACGGTCACTTCTCGATAGCGCGCGATCGCCTCGTCGTAGCGGCGCGTCTCTTCCGCAATCTCACCGAGATAGAATGCGACCACTCCCGGCTCGCCGAAACCCACCTTCTTCAGCTCGTCGAACAGCCGCTCGGCGTTGCCATAGTCCCGCATCTGCAGCGACAGCGCGGCAACGGCGTACTCGAGTTCGCGGTCGGAGGGTTCGGCGTCGAGCTGGCGCTGAAATACCGCTCTTGCGTCGGGATAGCGCTCTTGCTCGATATAGAGTTGCGCGAGCGCGCTAGCCGCCGCGCGCGAACTCGGGACCTCGACCAGAAAAGCCTTAAGGTAGTCGATCGCGCGCGCGCTCGAAGCCTTGGCCAGAATATCCGCCTTGACCAGCACGCCACGTTCCCAGCCGGGCCTCAGTTCCAATGCCCGGTCGACGGCGTGCGTTGACGCGGCCACGATTTCGATATCGCTAAGGCCCGTGTTATAGCCCGCAACCGCCACTGCGAGCTGGGCCTCGGGCACGCCCGGATAGGGCTTGGCCAGGTCGGTGACCAGTTGGTATACCGCCACCTTGTCCGGTTGCGCGGAGAGCGCCCGGTTGAGCTGCAGGAACGCGTCGCCAAGGGTCTTGCCACTCGCCGCCGCATCGGCCAGCAGGCGCTCCAGATCCCCTTTGAGGTCGCCGCTCGCGCCCGGCTGGCCGAGCATCGTGACCATCTGCCGCGCTCGGTCCGAGCTCGGATCGAGTTGCTGCCACAACTGGGCCGCGTCCACGGCCATGGCCCGCTGCCGGGCGAACAACGCGATCTCCGTCGCCCGGCGCGCCAGGGTTGCATCCTGGGCTTCGCGCGCCGCCTCAAAATAGGCCCGGGCAGCGAGCGCGGGCTCACCGCGCTGGAGCGCAATGTCGCCCACGAGGATCTTGTACATGATCTCGGCGCTCAACTCCGCCGACTCGGCCGGCGTGGAGTCCGGCGCGGTGGTCTGCGGAGCCGCAGCTTCCGGCGCGGTCTGCGCCGCCGCCTGCGGCCCGAGGGCGATTACGGCCAGCGCCAGGAACGCGACGAGGGTGCTGCGCAGTTCGGTGGGAATACGCACGTTGCCAATCGCTTTCTCAAGAACCCGGCGCGGGACCGAATCACCGCCCAGGAAACCCAATATCTTAGGGTATAGTCGGCACGGCCACAAACCCGTTCGTGCAGGTTTCATGCCCGAGCTACCTGAAGTCGAGACCACACGCCGCGGTATCGCCCCGCACGTAGAGCGGCACAAAGTGACCGCGGTAAGGCTGTACGACCGCCGACTGCGCTGGCCGGTTCCACCGGATCTGCCGCGTCGGCTGGTCGGACGGACGGTCGATCGCGTCGACCGCAGGAGCAAGTATCTGCTCTTCCGGCTCGGCGCCGATACCCTGATCGTGCATATGGGTATGACCGGAAGCCTGCGCATATTCACCACCCCCCCGCCCAAACAGCTGCACGACCACGTCGAACTCGAGTTCGACAACGGCGTGGTGATGCGTTACCGCGACCCGCGGCGCTTCGGCGCAATGCTATGGTCACCCGCTTCGTCAGCGCCGCATCCCCTGCTGGCCAAACTCGGAGTCGAGCCTTTTTCGGCGCAGTTCAACGGTGAATACCTCTACCGGGCGACTCGTCACCGCCGGGCCGCGATCAAGCTGGCGCTTATGGACAGCCACCTGGTGGTCGGGGTGGGGAATATCTACGCCAACGAAGCCCTGTTCCGGGCCGGCATCCGCCCGCGTCGCGCGGCCAAGCGTGTACCGCGCCCGCAACTGGCGCGCTTGGTCGACGCGGTACGCACTACGTTGGCCGATGCCATTGCCAAGGGCGGCAGCACGCTGCGAGATTACGTCGACAGCCGCGGAGAGCCGGGTTCGTTCCAGCTCGAGTATTACGTCTACGGCCGCGAACATGAGCCCTGTCGCGTCTGCGGCGCGGTGATCCGGTCGATTCGGCTGGGCGGACGGGCGAGCTTCTACTGCCCGCGCTGCCAGCGCTAAGCCGCGGCGCCCCGGAAGGGGGCGCTAGGCCCTTGTTTTGGCGCGATTTATGCTAGAGTGCCTCAGGACGGCCGAAAGCCATGCCCCACGGGAGGCAGGGGAATGATCCAATCGAGAGAGCTCGCCGCACGCTTCGAGGCCTATAGCGACTGGCGCCGGCGGCTGTCGGCCGGAATTTCCCGGCTGCACGAATGGCTGTCACAGCAGGACCTGGCCGACGCTCAAGCCGACGTCAAGTTTCAGCATCTGCTCGAGCGCCTGCACCAGGACAAGCTCGTGATCGCGTTCGTCGCCGAGTTCTCCCGCGGCAAGTCGGAGCTGATCAACGCGATTTTCTTCGCCGATTTCGGCCAGCGCCTCCTGCCATCCTCGGCCGGCCGCACGACGATGTGCCCGACGGAGCTGCTCTACGATCCAACGCGGCCGCCGTCGATTCGTCTGCTTCCAATCGAGACCCGCGTGCGCGATGGCTCGGTCGCGGAATTCAAGAACTACGCTGACGAGTGGGTCACCCTGGCGCTCGACCTGTCCTCGGCCGACAAGATGAGCCAGGCGCTCTCCCAGGTATCTCAGACCAAGCGCATCCCGATCGCTCTGGCGCGCAAGTACGGCCTCTACGACGACGCCGAGCTGCTCACGCCACTGTCGCCGGCGGACGAAGGGGCCGTCGACATTCCCGCCTGGCGCCATGCGGTGATCAACTTTCCGCATCCGTTGCTGCAACAAGGCTTGGTCATCCTCGATACGCCCGGCTTGAATGCAATCGGCACCGAACCGGAGCTCACGCTGAATCTGCTGCCCAACGCGCACGCGATCCTGTTCCTGCTGGCGGCAGACGCCGGCGTCACCCGGACCGACATCGACGTGTGGCGGAACCACCTGGTCGGCGTCGAGCCGGCGACCAAGGAGGGCCGGCTCGTGGTCCTGAACAAGATCGACGGGCTATGGGACGAACTGAAGAGCGCGGCGGAGATCGAGGCAGAGATTGCGCGCCAGGTCAAGACCTCGGCGCAGCTTCTGGCCATCCCGCCCGCCCAAGTATTCGCCGTATCCGCGCAGAAGGCCCTGCTGGCGAAGGTCAACGGCGACGATGCCCTGCTCGCCAGAAGCCGCCTGCCGCAGCTCGAGCAGGCGCTGTCGAAGGAGCTCATTCCTGCGAAACGCGACATCGTCGGCACGGCGGCTCGAACCGAGATCCGCACGCTCGCCGCGTCAGTGCGCGCGATTCTCGACGCACGCAGCGCCGGCATTCAGGAGCAGCTGGCCGAACTGCGTGGCCTGCGGGGCAAGAATCAGGACGTCGTCGAGCACATGATGGACCGCATCAAGCAGGAAAAGGATCTGTTCGAGCGCGGGATGCAGCGCTACACCGCGCTCCGAACGGTGTTCACGCAGCAGACCACCGCGCTCCACGATGCGATCGGTCTGCAGACCCTGCGCGAAACCGCGGGCGAAACGCGCAGACGCATCGAGGCGAGCCCGTTCACCAAAGGGGTCCGGATGGCGATGAGCGACTTCTTTGCGGCGATTCGCGGCAACATCGAGCGCAGTGCGCAAGGGACGCTGGAGATCCACGAGCTGATGGAGGCGATGTACACGCGCTTCGCCAAGGAACACGGTCTCGAGCCGTTCGCGCCGCCGCCGTTCTCCATGCTCAAGTACCAGAAGGAGGTCGACCGTCTCGAGCGCGCCTACAACGTTCACTTCAACACCCTGTGGAACATGGTGAGCAAGGCGAAGTTCACGTTGATGAAGCGGTTTTTCGAGACGATCGCGATCCGCGTTAAACATGTTTACGATATCGCCAATCGCGACCTCGAGTCGTGGCTCAAAGCGGTGATGGCGCCGCTGGAGACACAGGTCCGCGAGCACCATCTGCAGTTGCGGCGAAGGCTGGAAAGCGTCAAGCGCATCCACCGTGCCAGTGACGAGCTCGAAGAACGCATCGCCGAGCTCGAGCATGCGGAGGCGGGTGTCAGAGGCCAGGTCGACGCGCTTGCGCGCGAAATCGCGGCGATTGACGCGGTGATCGAACAGCCGGAGCTCTTCCCGCTGGCAGCAAACGCCTGAAGCGCACCGGCTAGCGCGCGCCCACGGCGCTTTTGGCCGCCATCAAGCCCTCATACTTCGCGCGTAGCTGCGCCTGCGTTTCCACCCGGTCCGGATCGACGGGAATGCAATCGACCGGACATACCTCGACGCATTGCGGGCGCTCGAAATGGCCGACGCATTCGGTGCATTTTGCGGGATCTATGACGTAGATCTCGACGCCCTGGGAAATCGCGCCATTGGGGCATTCCGGCTCGCACACATCGCAATTGATGCATTCGTCGGTGATGATCAGGGCCACCGCAGCCACCTCACCCGGCCCGCGCCGCAGGCGGGCGGCCGGCGAACTTGGTCGCCAGGCGCACGGCAACCGGCGGGCTCACGAACCTGCTGACGTCGCCGCCGAAGCGGGCGATCTCCCTCACGATGGTTGAGGACATGAACAGGTATTCTTCGGCCGGGGTCAGGAACAGCGTTTCGACTTCCGGGTAGAGGTTCCGGTTCATTCCCGCCATCTGGAACTCGTATTCGAAGTCCGACACCGCACGCAAACCGCGCAGAACCACCGACGCGCCGACCGAATGCACGAATTCCATGAGCAATCCGGCGAATCCCATCACGCGCACGTTGGCATAGCCGGCAAAGACCTCGCGCCCCATCGCCTGACGCTCGGCAGCGGTGAACAGGGGGCCCTTGCTCTCGCTGGCGGCAACGCCGACGATGACTTCGCCAAAGAGCCTGGAGGCCCGGCGCACCACGTCCTCATGCCCGCGCGTGAACGGGTCGAACGTTCCCGGATAGACGACCTTGAGCATTGCGTTCAAATTGAGCCGGCGTGGCGCAGCAGATGATAATGCACCTGTCCTGCTTTGTCGCTGCGCCATATCGTCAGGCCCGGCGGCGCAGCGATGGGCTCCGGCGCCTCGACGTAGAGGCACCCACCCTGCGCGAGTCGCGCCGCGGCCACCGGAAGCAGCTGCGCCCAGTGATAGGCCGCGAACGGCGGATCAAGGAAGATCACGTCATAGCAACGTGCGTCGCGCAGCACGAAGCTTTGCGCTTCGGCGCAGTGCGCCTCAAGGGCGCGCGTGCCGAGTTTCTCCGCCATCGCGACGAGCGCGCGCACAAGCGCGCGGTCGCGATCGACCGCAACGGCGAGCGCTGCCCCGCGTGATAGGGCTTCGAAGGAGAGCGCGCCGCTGCCGGCGAACGGGTCGAGCGTGGTGCGGCCGGTTAGATCCTGGCCAAGCCAGTTAAACAGCGTTTCGCGCACGCGATCCGGCGTCGGGCGAAGTGCCGGCACGTCGGGAAACTGCAGCTTGCGACCGCGCCATTGGCCGCCGATGATGCGAATTGCGTTGGCGGCCATGGAAGGAAGGAGCGAGCAAACGCGGGACGGTAGAATTATATCGTTCGTACCCCATGCCGATGCTCGACCTATTCAAACGCAAGCCCGACGGCGATGAGCGTTCCTGGAGTGAACGCCTGCGCGCCGGCCTGACCGCCTCGCGGGAGCGTTTGACGCGACCGCTGGCGGCGATGGTCGGGCGCAACGCAGTTGCCGCGGCCGACCTCGAAGCGCTCGAATCGGCCCTGCTCTCGGCCGACGTCGGCGTGCCGGCAACGGAGCGCCTGCTCGCCGATCTGCGCCTGCGCTGGAAACGCGCGGAGCCAGACGCCGATCCGAGGTCTCTGCTGAAGGCATCGCTGACCGCCCTGTTGCTTCCTCTCGAACGGCCGCTCGTCGTGGGACCGGAGCGGCCCTACGTCATCATGCTTGCCGGGGTAAACGGCACGGGCAAGACGACCTCCGTTGGCAAGCTGGCCAAATGGTTGCAGGGCCAGGAGCTGTCGGTGCTGCTCGCCGCCGGCGACACCTTCCGCGCCGCGGCGCGGCAGCAGCTCGAAATATGGGGCGAACGAAACGGGGTCCCGGTGATCGCCCAGCAGGGGGGCGACCCGGCGGCGGTGATGTTCGACGCCATTGCCGCGGCCCGGGCACGCGGCATCGACATCGTGCTCGCCGACACCGCCGGCCGCCTCCCGACTCAAGGCCACCTGATGGAAGAGTTAAAGAAGATTCGCCGTGTGCTTGCCAAGGCCCAGGGTGGCGCCCCGCACGAAACCTTGCTCGTCGTCGACGCCAACACCGGACAGAACACCCTCGCCCAAGTGGAAGCCTTCGACGCCGCCCTCAACCTCACCGGCCTGATCGTGACCAAGCTCGACGGCACGGCCAAGGGGGGCGTCGTGGCCGCCATCGCCGGGACCAAGCCGGTGCCGCTGCGCTTCATCGGCATCGGGGAGGGGATCGATGACCTACGCCCCTTCCGAGCCTCGGAGTTCGCCGAGGCACTTCTGGGATAGCCCCCGCGGAGTAACCGTTAGCGGACACTCACTGTCCATGAAAGCCATTCACAGAAGGCGTATAGACGAAGCGCTGGCCGCGGTCAGCCGGGAACTTACGGCGCTCTTAGCACTCTTAAGACCTGAGTGCTAGAATATTTTCCAAGCGCCCAAAGGAGATTCTATTGATGGCGAGTACTACGACAACGCTGGCTTTTCCGACCCCGGCTTCGCTGGGCAGCGTCGATCAGTATATCCAGGCGGTCAATCGCTTTCCGCTGTTGTCGGCGGAACAGGAGGTTGAACTCGGCCGGAGGTTGCGGGACTCCAATGATCTTGATGCCGCGCGACAGATGGTGCTATCGCACCTGCGGCTGGTGGTCGCGATCAGCCGCAACTATCTGGGTTACGGCTTGCCCCAAGCCGACCTCATCCAGGAAGGCAATGTCGGGCTGATGAAGGCGGTGCGCCGCTTCGACCCGGAGCGCGGGGTCCGCCTGGTATCGTTCGCGCTGCATTGGATCAGGGCCGAGATTCACGAGTATGTCCTGCGCAACTGGCGCCTGGTCAAGATCGCGACGACCAAGGCGCAGCGCAAGCTGTTCTTCAACCTGCGCAGCATGAAGGTGGGTCCCGGCGCGCTGACGCGCAAGGAGGCATCGGCGATCGCCAAGGACCTCGGCGTCAAGCCGGAAGAGGTTTTCGAAATGGAGACCCGATTGTCAGGAAAGGATATCGCGCTCGAGCCGCAACCGGGCGACGAGGGCGAGGCGCTGACACCGATCGCCTACCTGACCGACACCGAGGCCGAGCCGGCGCAGATTCTCGAACGTGCCGAGTCGGCGCGCACCCGCAGCGATGGGTTGCATGTCGCGCTTTCTAAGCTCGACCGCCGCAGCCGCGACGTCATCGAAGCGCGCTGGCTGCGCGAGGACGACAAGGCAACGCTACAGGAGCTCGCTGACCAGTACGGCGTATCGGCGGAGCGGATACGGCAGATCGAAAGCAAGGCCTTGAAGATGATGCGCGGCCAGATGGGCGCCTTGTAACGCCTCGCGCCGCGCCGTGTATCGGCAACGCCGGCCCCGCGCCGGCGTTTTTTTGTCGCGTTGTCAGCCCTGAATGGTCCGTTCCGCACCGGTGGGCGCCGTCACAATGCCCCCTCGTCGGTACGGCGCGAGAAGCGAATGTTGAGCTGCTTTAGCTTCCGGTACAGATGAGTTCGCTCGAGACCTGCCCGTTCCGCGACACGGCTCATGTTGCTCTGTTCCTTGCCGAGCAACTGCTCGAAATAGATGCGCTCGAACGCTTCGCGCGCCTCACGCAGGGGCAACTCGAAGAAGCGGGCGGTGAGCTCGGGCGCGACTGCGGCCGGCGGCAGGAGGGCGCTGTCGCCCAAGAGTCTTCGCACGTGCTCGGCCGTTATCTCGCCGTTCACGGTCAGTGCGAGGTTGGCGATGACGCTGTGCAGATGGTCGAGATTGCCCGGCCAGTAGGCCGCGGTCAGCGCCACGACTGCGCCCCCGTGCAGCGTGGCCTGCGTGCGTTGGCTCGACGATATCTCGCGCCAAAACCGCTCCACCAGGGCCGGAATGTCCTCGCGCCGCTCGCGCAACGGCGGCAGCATGACCGCGCCGGCCGAAAGAGTCGCCAGTAACGCCGGGTCGAAGCGGCCGTCGGCGGCGAGATTGCCGAGCTGCTCGCTGCTGCTGCATACGAGCTGCGTGTTGTGCTTCTCGAGCTTGGGCAGCAGAAAGGCCAGTCCCTTCTGCTCGCCACGGGAATAGCTGCCGATCTCGCCGCAGTAGAGCAGCCCGTCACGGGCTTCCTCGAGCAGCTGCAGCGGATTGGCGACCAGGCGGATGCCTCCCTGCAGCGCGACGAACGGCGTGTCGGGCACGTGCACTGCACGCGCGACCAGTTCGTGGCCGGTACCTGCCTCGCCGATGACCAGTATCGGCCGTGCGGCACGCAGCAACTGCTCGATGGCCCGCTCGGCCTCGATTACAGGCGTGCTCGTTCCCAGCGGGGAGAGAGTGATGCGGCGGGGCCCTTGCCCGGGACCGGTCTTGAGCGCCCGGGTTACCGTCGCCAGGAGCTTCTGCAGGCCCACCGGCTTTTCCAAGAAGTCGAAGGCGCCGATCTTGGTCGCCTCGACTGCCGTCTCGATCGTTCCATGCCCTGACATCATGACCACCGGCATCGTGAGCTGGCCGCCCGCCGCCCACTCGCGCAGCAACGTAACGCCGTCGGTATCGGGCATCCAGATGTCGAGCAGAACGAGCGCGGGTTGGTTGCGCGCACGGTAGCTCCGCGCTTCGCCCGCATTCTCGGCGAGGCTCACGCGATATCCTTCGTCCTGAAGGATTTCGGACAACAGTTCGCGGATGCCGACCTCGTCGTCGACGATCAGGATCTCCTTCGGCTGCGCCATCACGTCTCGCTCCCTTCCCGCGGAAAGTGCAGAGTTACCCGCGCCCCGCGCGGTCGTCTATTCTCGATCGTGACCCGGCCGCGATGCTCGTCGACGATCTTCTTCACGATCGCGAGCCCTAGACCGGTGCCCTTGGCCTTGGTGGTCACGTAGGGCTCGAACGCGCGGCGCATCATGTCCTCGGGAAACCCGCTGCCCGCGTCGGCGACCGACAGTATCAGCTCGTCGCCTCGCACCTCGGTGCCAAACTCGTATTGCGGCTCGGCGACATCTGCCTGGGCGTCGAGCGCATTCTGGATCAGGTTATGGAACACTTGGCGCAGGCGGGTCGGCTCACCCTGGATGACGGCACCGTACTCGGCGAGCTTCAGCGACAGGTGGGGCCGCAGATTTTCGTACAAGGCGAGTACATCAAGCAAGAGGGCATTGACGTCGACCGACTGCATCTTGCCCGGGCCCGCCTGCCGGGCATAGATCGCGAAGTCATCGACCATGTGCTTCATCGCGGTCACCTGCGCGATGATCGTATGCGTCCCTCGCAGCAGCGTCTCCTCCTCGGCGGCGTCGAGCTTGCCCGCGAGCTTGACCGCGAGCCGCTCGGCGGAGAGCTGAATCGGCGTCAGCGGATTCTTTATCTCGTGTGCAAGCCTGCGCGCGACCTCCGCCCACGCAGCGTCACGCTGTGCCTGCACGAGTTCGGAAACGTCGTCAAACACGACCACGCATCCCGGAGCCGGCTCGCCGGGAAGCCCGGACCCCCGCATCAACAGGACTCGCGTCTGTTTGGACACCGCGATCTCGGCCTGCCTCTGCCACTGGCTGTCGCGCCCGCTGCGAAAGCCCTCGGCCACCAGGTCCGCGAACGCGGAGAGCGCCGGCATCCGGCGCCCCCAGTCGGCAAGCGGCACCCCGATCAGATCGACCAGGGGCTGCTGCAGAATCACCGCCGCGCTGGGATTGGCGGTGCGCAAGCGGAACGCGTTGTCGAACGCGAGCACCCCCGCGGACAGGTTGGCGAGCACGCTCTCGAGATAGGCGCGGGTGGTTTCGATTGCGCTGCGATTTTCCTTCTCCTTCTGCTGCGCTTCCGCGAGCTGCGCC
This sequence comes from Casimicrobiaceae bacterium, assembly GCA_035939595.1. Lineage (GTDB taxonomy): Bacteria > Pseudomonadota > Gammaproteobacteria > Burkholderiales > Casimicrobiaceae > PALSA-1003. The sequence goes on along the minus strand of DASZFQ010000115.1, from coordinate 95,907 downwards.
GTCATGGTGTTGAAAGACTCGGTGAGCACGCCCAATTCGTCGCGACTCTGCACCGGGTGGCGTCGGCTGAAATCCCCCTGCGCCACCGCGCGCGTTCCCTCTGCGAGCAACCCAAGCGGCCGACTGAACCGCTCGGAGAGCACAACCGCCAGCCCCAGAGCCGACAACAGCGCCAGCAGCAGGGTCAGGGTGAGGGTCAATGTGTACAGTTGCTTCAACGCCTGCCGCGAAAACGAGATCTCCTGGTAATCGCGATAGCCGGCCTGGACCTTGTCGGCCTCCAGCTGCAGCTGTTTGGGAACCGGCTCCATGACTTGCAGCACGCGCAGCGGCTCCAGTGGGTCGGAGCTGTTGACCGCAACGACGACGCGCAGCATCAGGCCCTGGTCTCCCATCTGTTCGATCACCGAAAAGGGCTGTTGCAACCGGGCCCGCCGCAGCGCCTGCGCCGGCGGCGGCTCCGGCGTGAGCATCGACCCGGAGATCCCTGCGACGGCAAGCACGCCGCCAGAGGCCGAGAACAGCGCCGCCTCGTAGATGCCCGCCTGCTCGGTGGCGCGGTTCAGCCGTGAGGCGATGCTTCCGGGTTCGGTCTCCTGCAGCGTCAACGCGAGTTGCGTTGCCTTGTTCGTGGTCTCATTGAGCAGGTAATCAAGGGCGCTGCGGGCGAGATTGAGCCCGCCCTCGAGCGACCGGTCGACCCGCACATCGAACCACGATTCGATACTCTTGCTGATGAACTGCACCGAAACCCCGTACAGCAACGCACCGGGCAGCACTGCAACCAGGGCGAACAGCAGCACCAGCCGCATCGCCAGGCGTGAGCCGAATACGCCGGCCTTGAGGTTCCTGCGCAACCGCAGCAGCTGATAGCCGACGAGCCCGGTCAGCACGGCCAGCATCGTGCCGTTGATCGCCAGCAGGAGGTTGTAGCTGCGCGCGAACAGCGCGCTGTTGGCGCTCGCGGTCGCGAGCAGAAACAGGAAAATGACGCCCAGGCACGCGCAAACGAGCAGGACGTAGCGCATCACGCGCGGCGAGAGGGCGCCGCTCATGGGACGAAGCTCCAGCGGTACCACTCGGATTGCAGGGACCAGTCGCGCGAGGCGAGCGCGTTAATCTGAAACGGTTTGGGCAGCTGCGTAACGTCAAGCCGCAGCCGCACCGCGGCGTCATAGCGCGCGCCCTTCGTGAGCGCATCGATCGCGATCACCGGTCGCGATACGACCCGCGAAAGCAGGTGCTCGACTTCCTCGAGCGACTCGAATTGTTGGCCGAGCAGTCCGGTGGCGACGCGATACTGTCGCGTCAGCGGCGAGTAGCTGATGCGGTACTGGACTGACTCGGTGACGACCTTTTCATCGAGCCAGTACCAGCGCGGCCGCGACAGCTCGAACTCGAGCACGAAGTACAGCGATACGCCCTTCTGCAGCGCCTCCTCGAGGGTGGGGTTGAAGATGACGTCGAACTGCGCGTTCAGCACATAGTTCTCGTCCTCGGGACGCAGCTCCGCCGACTTGACCGCGATCGTGTCGCCATGCGCGGCCGGCGCGAACGGAAGCCAGAGGGACGCGGTCAGGCACAACAGGCCGAGAAATCGGTTCGTTGACGACATGCCACGGGCGGCGGCGAGCCGCACGATCCGGGTAGAGATTAGCTTTTCTGCAGGAGGGCGTAGAAAAACCCGTCGTGATTGTGCTCTGCGCTGCCCTTGGCTGGCAAGAGTTGCCCATCGGCACAAGCCAGTGCAGCGGGCAGTTGCAGGGGCAAGCGTGTTGCATCCGGATGGCGGGCGAGGAAAGCATCGATCTGCGCCGCGTTCTCAGCCCGGAAGACGGAGCACGTCGAATACAGCAACCTGCCACCGCGCGCGAGCATCATCCACGATGAATCGAGCAGCCGGCATTGCTGCGCGACGAAGCCGGAGAGGTCGCTTTCGCGGCGCAGCCACTTGATATCGGGGTGACGGCGCACGACTCCGGACGCGGTGCAGGGCACATCGGCAAGAATGCAGTCGAACGGGTGGTCGTTCCACCATCCTCCGGGATCGGCTGCATCGCCCGCGATGAGCCGCGCCGAAAGACCGAGCCGGTCAAGATTCTCGGCCATGCGCCCGAGTCGCTCGGCATCGATGTCGACCGCGGTCAGGTCGAGGTTGGCAAGCTCGGCAAGATGGGTCGTCTTGCCGCCTGGCGCCGCACAGGCATCCAGCACGCGCATGCCATCGCGCGCCCCGAGCAGCGGCGCTGCCAGCTGGGCGCCGGCATCCTGGACCGAGAACCATCCGTTGGCGTAGCCCGGCAATTCGGCCGCCGGACGCGGCTTTTCCAGCACCACCCCAGCGGCGCCGATGCGTTCGGCGGCTGTATCCGTACCCGCCAGCACGTCGACGTAGGCGTCGGGCGCGATGCGCCGTATGTTGACGCGCAGGCACAGCGGCGGACGCGCATTGCCGGCGTCGAGCACCTCCGCGCAGCGCGCTGGCTGTTCCGTCCGCATGCGATCGATCCACCACCCGGGATAGGAGAAACGCGCCTCCGGCACAGCCATGACCGCGGCAAGTACCGCCTCCCGCCGGCGCAGGAAGTTGCGCAACACGGCGTTTACCAAGCCTTTTGCCGAAGTCCGGTTGAGGCGGGCGGTGGCGCGCACCGCGCAGTCGACAACGGTGTGCGGCGGTGCTTGGGTATGAATCAGCTGGTAGAGCGCGACCCAGAGCAAGGCTTCGACGCTGGCATCGGCGAACGGCCGCTCGGCCAGGTAGCCCACGCTGGCGCGGAGCTGCCCGAGGAAGCGCAGGGTGCCATAGGCAAGCTCGTGCACAAGCGCCCGATCGCCCGCCGCGGTATCTTGCGCCTCCGCCAGCGCCGCCGGCAGCGTCGCGCCTGCCAGGACTCGCCTTACGACTTTCGCTGCGACGCGCTGCGCTCGCTCCATCGCAGAGGGCTTAAGCCGCCTACGCCGCCATGGCGAGCAGTCGGTGGATGCGCTCCGCGGTCGGCGGGTGGGTGCTGAACATGCCGGCGATCCCCCCGCCCGAAAGCGGATTGATGATCATCAGGTGCGCCGTGGCGGGGTGCATCTCGGCGGTCTCGAGCGGCAGCCGCTTTGCGTAGCGGTCGATTTTCGCCAGCGCGTCGGCGAGCGCGTGCGGCTCGCCGGAGAGTTCCGCGCCGCTGCGATCGGCATCGTACTCGCGGCTGCGAGAAATCGCGAGCTGGATCAGCACCGCCGCGATTGGCGCCAGGATGAGCACGACCAGGGCGACGAGCGGGTTGCGCTGGCCGGAATCGCGTCCGCCGAAAAACATCCCGAAATTGGCCAGCGTCGAAATTGCCCCGGCAATCGATGCCGTGATCGTCGAGGTCAGGATATCGCGGTGCTTAACGTGTGAGAGCTCGTGCGCGAGCACCGCGCGCAACTCGCGCGGGGTCAAGAGCTGCAGGATGCCGGTCGTCGCGGCAACCGCCGCATGCTCAGGGTTGCGTCCCGTTGCGAAGGCGTTGGGCTGCGCCTCATCGATGAGGTAGACCCTCGGCATCGGCAGGCCGGCTTGGCCCGCGAGCTCCCTCACTGCGCCATAGAGCTGCGGTGCGCTGGCCGCATCGACTTCCTGGGCGCGATAGAGCCTGAGCACCATCGTGTCGGAGAACCAGTACGCCCACAGGTTCATCGCCGCCGCGAGCACCAGCGCGAGCAGCATGCCCTGGCCTCCGCCCAGCACCGCGCCGACCATGCCGAAAAGCGCCATGATCGCCGCCATCAATAATCCGGTCTTGAAGGTGTTGCCCAGCATTGATTGTTTCTCCATCCCCGATCGGAGCGGGGTTTGCACTGAATTAGATGGCGGCGGCGGCCAGTGATTCAACCGTTCGCGCCGCCCAGTTGGGTCCCGGTCGCAAGGGGGTGGCCGGCGAGAAACGCCGTCACCGAGAGTCGCCTCCCGCCGGCGCGCTGCAGGGAGGTCAGCTTGAGCGCGCCCTCGCCGCACGCCACGACGATACCCGTCGCGTCGGCGCGCAGGACCCTTCCGGGTGCGCCGGATGGCGAGGGCAGCGGCGCGGCCTCCCACAGCTTGATGGTTTCGCCCGCGAGCGTCGTTTGCGCACCGGGCGTCGGATTGAAGGCCCGGATCCGGCGATCGATGACCCGCGCGCTTTCCTGCCAGTCGATGCGTGCCTCGGCACGGTCGATCTTCGCCGCGTAGGTAACGCCCGCATCGGGTTGCGCTTGCGCCGGAAGATGCCCTTCCTGCTGCAACTGCCGCAACACCGTCACGATCGCACGCCCACCCGCGACGGCGAGCTTGTCGTGCAGGCTGCCCGCGGTCTCGCGCTCCGCGATGGGCACCGGCGCACGGGCGATGATCGGACCGGTGTCGAGGCCTTCATCCACGCCCATGATGGAGATGCCCGTTTCACGGTCACCGGCGAGCAGCGCGCGCTGGATCGGCGCCGCCCCGCGCCAGCGTGGCAGCAGCGAAGCGTGGATGTTGATGCAGCCGTGGCGGGGCCAATCGAGGAGCGGCTTGGGCAGAATCAAGCCGAAGGCGGCGACCACGAGCACGTCGAGCGGCACCGCGGTGATTCGCTCGCGCGCGGCCGAGTCCTTAAGCCCCGCAGGCTGCAGCACCGGTACGCCGCGCGCGCAAGCAAGCGCCTTGACCGGCCCCGGCTCGACCTTCATGCCGCGACCGTGCGCTCGGTCAGGGCGGGTGAGTACCAGGGCTACCGCCCAGCCGGCGTCGAGGATCGCCGCGAGGGCGACCGCCGCGAACGCGGGTGTGCCCGCGAACCCGATGTGCATCGACCCGCCCCGCCCTAGCTCGCGATTCGCTGCTTTTTCCCCATCTTTGCGGCGAGCCTCGCGCGCTTGAGCGGCGACAGGTAATCGACGAATACCTTGCCGATGAGGTGATCCATTTCGTGCTGGACGCACACGGCGAGCATGCCCTCGGCGGTGAGTTCGAACGGCCGCCCGCTCTCGTCTTGCGCCCGGACGACGATCCTGGCGGCCCGCCGCACCTTGTCGTAGTAACCGGGCAGCGACAGGCAACCCTCCTCGCCCTCCGCCTCGCCTTCGGCGACGACGAGCTCCGGGTTGATGAAAACCTTGAGCGTGTCGCGGGCCTCGCTTGCATCGATCACGATCACCTGCCTGGGCACATTGACCTGTGTCGCCGCAAGTCCTAATCCGGCCGCCGCATACATGGTTTCGGCCATGTCGCGCACCAATTTGCGAACGTCTGCCGTTACCACGGGCACCGCCGCGGCGATCTTTCTCAGCCGCGGGTCTGGGTACTCAAGGATGCGCAGGAGCATAATTGCTTGCAAAATGCAGGTTCGGGATGCAGAATCACGCCTAAGCCCTTATTTTGCGGCGGTTTAGGACGTTAGCAAGCTCAACCTTTCGTTGCGGAGAGGCGTCATGCGCGCGAAGTCTATCACAGCGTCGTTGCTGCTTTCGGCCTTCTTGCTGCCGCTTCTGCTCGCATCCGGGACGCTGCGCGCACAAGGTGTCGAGCTCCAGGACAACCCGCCGGACCGCTATACCGTGCAGAAGGGCGATACCTTGTGGGGCATCGCCGGCAAGTTTCTAAAGCAGCCCTGGCGCTGGCCGGAAGTCTGGCGCATGAACCGCGACCAGATCAAGAATCCGCATTGGATCTATCCGGGTGACGTCATCGTCCTCGATCGCAGCGGCGGTGAGCCGCGTCTGTCGCTGCAGTCCAGCAACGGCAACCGGCTCGAGCCCAGGGTACGGGTGGAAACCCTCGAGGCCACGGCCATTCCGAGCATTCCCCCGGGCGACATCGAACCGTATCTCACCCACCCGCTGGTCACCGGCAAAGAAGGTCTGCCCGGCGCAGCGACGTTTGTCGCCGGACGGGATTCCCGTGTCGTCCGCGGCGCCGGCGACTATCTCTACGCCGTCGGCATCGACCAAAGGGCAGGCAACCTCTGGTACATGTACCGCCCGGGCCCGGTGTTGCGGTCCTATGGCAGCGGCGAAATTCTCGGCTACGAGATGCGCTTTCTGGGTACCGCCACCGTCGAGCACTTTGGCCCGGTGAGTACCATGCTGATTGCCACGGCACGGGAGGACATTCTTCTGGGTGACCTGCTCGTCCCCGCACCGCAGCAGCCGGTCATCAACTTTGTGCCGCACGCGCCGGAGCGGCCGGTCGAAGGACGAATCATCCTCCTCGCCAACGATGCGACGGAGACCGGCCGTGGCTATATCGTCACGCTCGACCGCGGGGCGGACGACGGACTGGACACCGGCAGCGTTTTGGCGATTTATCACGCCGCGCCGGTGATCGAGGATCCGCGGCCCTACGAGGGCCCCGACGTCATCTCCAAGCTGGCCGACCAAACCCGACCCATCCTGCCGCCGACTCGCTACCTGGAGCTGCCACCGGAGCGCACCGGCCTGCTGTTCGTGTTCCGGGTTTTCGACCGCGTCGCCTACGCCATCGTGCTCAATACGACTGAGCCGATCGTCGCTGGGGATGTCGTTCGCAAGCCCTAGCCAGTCCTCCTCTGGCGATGGAAGTCGACGGCCGCGTCGAGGCCTGGGCGTGGCTGCAACTGGTTCCCGGGCTGAGTGCCGACGCGCTCGTTGCGCTGCTCAAGGCCCTGGGCGGCGCCGTCGCGGTGCGCGGCGCCTCGCAGGCCACCCTTTCGCGCTACGTTTCCGGCCCCATCGCGGCGGCGCTTCGCAAGGGACCCGAGCCCCGGCAGCTTGAACGCACGCTGATGTGGCTCGCGGCGGCCGGGCATGCGCTGGTTGCCTGGGACGATACCGACTACCCGGCGGCGTTGCTTGCTCTTGCCGACCCGCCGCCAGCCTTCTACTACGTTGGCCGGCGCGAGTTGCTCCTTCGTCCGGCGATCGCCATCGTCGGCAGTCGCAATGCGACCGCGGAGGGAGTCGGCCATGCAGAAGCTTTCGCGACCGCGCTCTCGGCGGCGGGATTTACCATCGTCAGCGGACTGTCCGGCGGCATCGACGCGGCCGCCCATCGCGGCGGCCTCGCGGCCGCCGGCAGCAGCGTGGCAGTGGTAGGCACCGGGCTCGATCGCTTCTATCCCCCCGGCAACCGCCCCTTGGCCGAACGGCTCGCCAGCGAGGGGGGCTTGTTATCGGAGTTTGCGCTCGGTACCGCGCCGCTGGCGGCGAACTTTCCCCGTCGCAATCGCTTGATCGGCGCGCTCTGCCGAGGTGTGCTGGTCGTCGAGGCGACGTTAAGCAGCGGGGCGGTGGGCACGGCTCGGCTTGCCGCTGCCCAGGGACGCGAAGTATTCGCGATCCCGGGATCGATCCACTCGCCCTTTTCCAAGGGCAGCCATCGCCTGATCAAGGACGGCGCCAAGCTCGTCGAAACGGTCGACGACGTGCTCGACGAGCTCCGCCTTCGACCACCGGCGGCGTGAGGGCTTAGCCGGCGCGACGGCCGGCAATCAAAGGCCGGGCCGTTTTTCGGCTTCCTTGTTACCCGAACAGTCCTTGCTTATCATTCACCCCCTTGCTTTTGGGGCAACGGCCCCCGACCCTGAGGCCCGATGGGCAAGTCCCTGATCATCGCCGAAAAACCTTCCGTCGCCACGGACATTGCGCGCGCCTTGGGCGGGCTTGCGCGCCACGACGACTATTTCGAGGGCGAGCGCCACGTCCTCTCCTCCGCGATTGGCCATTTGCTCGAAATCGGCATGCCCGAGGAGGAGGAGGTCAAACGGGGTAAGTGGACGTTCACTCACTTGCCTGCCATACCGTCCAAATTTGCGTTGCGGCCACTGGAAAAGACCGCGTCGCGGTTGCAGCTGCTGCTGCGCTTGATCCGCCGCAAGGACATCGACGAGTTGATCAACGCCTGCGACGCCGGCCGCGAGGGCGAGCTCATCTTTCGCTACATCGTGCAATACGCCAAGACGACCAAGCCGATCAAGCGACTGTGGCTGCAATCGATGACCCAGGGGGCGATCCGTGACGGGTTTGCCGCCCTGCGGAGCGACGAAGCGATGCGCCCGCTCGCCGACGCCGCGGTGTGCCGTTCGGAATCCGATTGGCTGGTCGGTATCAACGGCACGCGCGCAATGACGGCGTTCAATTCCCAATCGGGCGGGTTCCAGCTCACCACGGTTGGACGCGTGCAAACACCAACGCTGGCGATTCTGGTGGAGCGCGAGGAGAAAATCCGCGCCTTCAAACCGCGCGACTATTGGGAGGTGCTGGCGAGGTTTCGCGCCGCGGGCGGCGAATACGAGGGCAAGTGGTTCGATGAGAAATTCCGCAAGGCGGACGACGATCCGGATGCCCGGCCCGAGCGCCTATGGGAGGAAGCGAAAGCCCATGCAATCGTCGCTGCCTGCCTGGGCCAGCCGGGCACGGTCTCCGAAGAGTCCAAGCCGTCGACCCAGAGCCCGCCGCTGCTCTACGACTTGACCAGCCTGCAGCGCGAGGCCAACGGCCGCTTCGGCTTCTCGGCGCGCAGCACGCTGTCGTTGGCGCAGGCGCTCTACGAACGGCATAAGGTGCTCACTTACCCTCGTACCGACGCGAGGGCGCTGCCCGAGGACTATCTCCCGACGGTAAAGAGCACGCTCGAAGCACTGCGGGAGCAGAACGCGTACGCCGCCTTTGCGGGCCAGGTATTGAAGGCCAAATGGGTCAGGCCGAACAAGCGGATCTTCGACAATGCCAAGATCTCGGACCACTTTGCCATCATTCCCACGCTGCAGAAAGCGAAGAGCCTGACCGAGGCGGAAGCCAGGCTCTACGACCTGGTCGTCAAGCGTTTTCTGGCGGTGTTCTACCCGCCCGCCGAATACCTCGTCACCACCCGTATCACCCGCGTGGCAGGCGAGCCGTTCAAGACCGAGGGCAAGGTTCTGGTCAATCCCGGCTGGCTGGCGGTCTACGGTAAGGAGGCACAATCCGCCGACGAGCCGATGCTGGCGAAAGTCCTCCCGCAAGAAAAGGTGGCCACCGAGGAGGTACGGGCGGTGGGGAGCCAGACCAAGCCGCCGGCTCGCCTCAACGAAGCGACGCTGCTCTCGGCGATGGAGGGTGCGGGCAAGCTCATCGAGGACGAGGAGTTGCGTGCCGCGATGCGCGAAAAGGGATTGGGCACCCCGGCCACGCGAGCGCAGATCATCGAGGGGCTGATCCAGGAAAAGTACATTCACCGCGACGGACGCGAGCTCACGCCGACTGCGAAAGCTTTCTCGCTCATGACGTTGCTCCACGGCCTGGGCATTCCGGAACTCTTCTCGCCCGAGCTGACGGCCGAATGGGAGTTCAAGCTGGCGCAGATGGAGCACGGCAAGCTAAGGCGTGAACAGTTCATGCGCGAGATCGTGCGCATGACTAAGCACATCGTGAGCCAAGCGGGGAATTACGAGAGCGACACCATTCCGGGCGACTTCGCCACCCTGACGGCGCGGTGCCCGAAATGCGGCGGCGAAGTGCACGAAAATTACAAGAAGTTCCAGTGCCAGAACTGTGATTTCGGGATGTGGAAAATCATCGCCGGACGCCAGCTCGAAATTCCGGAAGCCGAGACGCTGCTCAGCACCCGCACGGTCGGCCCGCTTGAGGGCTTTCGCAGCAAGCTCGGTCGTCCCTTTGCCGCCCGCCTCAGGCTCAATGACGCCAACGAGGTCCAGTTCGATTTCGATGGCAACGACGGCGGCTCGTCGGCCGAAGCACCGGATTTCAGCGGCCAGGAGTCGCTTGGCGCCTGCCCCAAATGCGGCGGACGGGTCTTTGAGTTGCCTGCGGCCTATGTCTGTGAGCGTGCGGTGGGCCCGGCGAAGACCTGCGACTTTCGCTCCGGCCGCGTCATCCTGCAGCGGCCAATCGAGCGCGCGCAGATGCAGCGCTTACTTGCCTCCGGCAAGACCGACCTGCTGCAATTTGTCTCGGCGCGGACACGGCGGCCTTTTGCTGCCTACCTCGTGCGCCAGCCCGACGGCAAGATCGGCTTCGAGTTCGAGGCCAGGCAGGGCGGCAAGGGCCGCGGCGCAAAGACCGCGCGCGGCGCCACCGCGCTGCGCGTGCTGGGGCCCCATCCGAAGGACAAACAGCCAGTCGAGGTACACTCCGGGCGTTACGGACCGTACGTCAAACACGGGGGCATCAACGCGACGTTGCCGGACCGGGAGGGGGTGGACGCGGTGACCCTTGGCGAAGCGGTCGCGCTGCTCGCGGCCAAAGCCGGAAAAACCAAGACCGCCAAGGCTCCGAAGAGCGCGAAGCCGGCGGTGAAACCGGCCCAGCGCAAACGCGCCGCCTAGGTGCTGACCGCACGGGCGTGCCCCGTGTCAATCCGCAGTACGACTGCCGCCGAACTTGATCCCCTGCGCGAGCGGCAGCTCGCGGCTCCAGTTGATCGTGTTCGTCTGCCGGCGCATGTAGGCCTGCCAGGCGTCCGATCCGGCCTCGCGCCCGCCCCCGGTTTCTTTCTCGCCGCCGAACGCGCCACCGATTTCGGCACCGGAGGTTCCGAGGTTGACATTGGCGATGCCGCAGTCGCTGCCGGCCGCGGACAGAAACACCTCGGCCTCGCGCAGGCTGCGGGTGAAGATTGCCGACGACAGGCCCTGCGGTACCGAATTGTGCAGCGAGATCGCCTCGCCCAGGTCGCGGTAGCGCATGACATAGAGAATCGGGGCGAAGGTTTCGCGCTGCACGACCGGCCAGTCGTTGCGCGCGTTGCGAATGACCGTCGGCTCGACGAAGAATCCGGGTCCCGCGCGCGCCTTGCCCCCGCACACGAGCACGCCCCCGGCGGCAAGCGCCTCCTCGACCGCGCGCCGGAACCCGGCCACTGCGGCCGCGTCGATCAGCGGCCCCATCAGTGTCCCCGGGTCACACGGGTCACCGACGCGCAGCTGCGCGTATGCCGATGCGAGCCTGCGCACCATCTCCGCTTCGATCGCTTGATGCACCAGCAGCCGCCGCGTGCTGGTACAACGCTGGCCCGCCGTGCCGGCCGCGCCAAATACCACGGCGGGAACGACCAAGTCGAGATCAGCGTCTTCGGCGACGATGATCCCGTTGTTGCCCGAGCACTCGAGCAGACAGCGTCCGAAGCGGCCGGCCACGACCTGCGCGATCTGCCGGCCCACCGCCGACGATCCGGTGAACGACACCAGCGCAACCCGCGGGTCGGCGGCGAGACGAGCCGCGGCCTCGCGCCCCGGGTCGATGAGCAGGGTGAATATAGGCGGCAGGTCGAGCTCCAGTGCGACCCGGTTGCACAGATGCTGCACGGCGATGGCGACTAGCGGAGTCTTGGGCGATGGCTTCCAGACAGTCGCATTGCCGCACACCGCGGCAAGGAACGCATTCCATGCCCACACCGCAACCGGGAAATTGAAAGCCGTGATCACGCCGACTATACCTAGCGGGTGCCACTGCTCGTACATCCGATGCGCGGGCCGCTCGGAATGCATGGTCTTGCCGTAGAGCATGCGTGACTGACCGACGGCAAAGTCGGCGATGTCGATCATTTCCTGCACTTCGCCGTCGCCTTCGGCCTTGATCTTGCCGTTTTCGAGCGCGACGAGGGTCCCCAGTGCGTCCTTGTACTCGCGCAGGAGCAAGCCCAGGAGGCGTACGGCCTCGCCGCGCTTGGGCGCCGGCACCGTGCGCCAGGCTTGCGCCGCCGCAACGGCGGCCGCAAGCACGGCGTCGTAGTCAGCAGCCGTCGCGGTCGCGACCTCGGCCAGCAACGACTCGTCGGAGGGGTTGTGCGAAGCCAGTAGCGGGCCGCCGCCGAGCCACGTCTGCGGGCCGGCACAGGCGCCGGCGTTGTGCGCCTTCAGGCCAAGGCGTGAAAGCAGCGCGGCGTCGGTAATCGCCATCGTCGAACCAGGGCGGCCGACTAGACGTCGAGGTTGCGCACGCCGAGCGCGTTGGATTCGATGAACGCGCGGCGCGGCTCGACCTCGTCGCCCATGAGCGTCGAGAAGATTTCCTCCGACGCCACGCCGTCCTCGATCTGGACTCGGAGCAGCCGGCGTACACCGGGATCCATCGTCGTCTCCCAGAGTTGCGCCGGATTCATCTCTCCGAGTCCCTTGTAGCGCTGGATGGCGACACTCGCTCGCGCCTCGGCGAATAGCCAATCGAGAGCTTCCTTGAACGACTTGACTGCCAACTGCTTGTCGCCACGCTTGATCACGGCTGCGGGTTGAATCAGGCCCTGCAACACGTCAGCGGCAGCCCGGATTTGCGCGCCGTCGCCGCTCGCCAGAAAATCGGCATCGAGCGCGGTCAGATGCGGCGTGCCGTGGTGCGTGCGCACAATGACCAGGCGTCGCGTCTCCGCCGCGGCGTCGTAGCGCGCCTCGACCCGCACTTCCGGATCGGCGATCGCCCCCTGCAACGCCTGCGCGCTGCGGGTCGCAGCTGCTTCGGTCCCGAGCTCGACGCGCACGCCGCCGAGCATGGCGTAGAGCACCGCGGGGTCAACTACGCGCGCGACGCGCTCGACCACCGCTTCCGCCAGCAAATACTCGCGCGCCACGTTCTCAAACGTTTGCGCGGCGAGCGGGGGCTTGCCCACGCCGGGTGTGAGCTCTGCGCCGTTCATGGCGACCCGAAGCAGGTGTTGCTTCAACTCGTGGTCGTCCTTCAGATAGGTCTCTTGCTTGCCCTGCTTCGCCTTGTACAGCGGCGGCTGGGCGATGTAGATGTGCCCGCGCTCGACCAACTCCGGCATCTGGCGATAGAAGAAAGTAAGCAGCAGCGTGCGGATGTGCGATCCGTCGACATCGGCATCAGTCATGATGATGATTCGGTGGTAGCGCAGCTTCGCGATGTCGAAGGCGTCCTTGTCCTCCTTGTCGCCTGCGGCCTTGCCGAAGCCCGTCCCAAGCGCGGTGATCAGTGTGACGATCTCCTGCGAGCTGATAAGCTTGTCGAAGCGCGCGCGCTCGACGTTTAGAATCTTGCCGCGCAGCGGTAGGATCGCCTGAAACTTCCGATCGCGGCCCTGCTTCGCAGACCCACCTGCGGAATCACCCTCGACGAGATAGAGCTCGCACAGGGCCGGATCGCGCTCCTGGCAGTCGGCAAGCTTCCCCGGAAGCCCCATACCGTCGAGTATCCCTTTGCGCCGCGTCAGTTCGCGCGCCTTGCGCGCTGCTTCCCGCGCCCGAGCCGCCTCGATGATCTTGCCGCAGATGATGCGCGCGTCGCCCGGGTTCTCGAGCAGGAACTCGTTGAGCTTGCCACCCACGACTTCCTGCACGATCGGCTGCACTTCCGACGAAACGAGCTTGTCCTTGGTCTGGGACGAGAATTTCGGCTCCGGAACCTTCACCGACAGCACACAGGTCAGGCCTTCGCGCATGTCGTCGCCGGTCGTCTCGACCTTTGCCTTCTTCGCCCACTCCTCCTTCTCGATATAGCTGTTGAGCGTCCGCGTCATCGCCTGGCGCAGGCCGGTGAGATGCGTGCCCCCGTCGCGTTGCGGGATGTTGTTGGTGAAGCACTGCACCGACTCGACGTAGGAATCGTTCCACTGCATCGCGACCTCGACGGTGACACCCTCCTTCTCTCCGGTGGCGTGGAAGATCTTCGGGTGCAGCACGGCCTTGCTGCGATTCATGTATTCAACGAACCCCTTGATGCCGCCGGTAAAGGCGAAGTTCTCGCTCTTGCCGTCGCGTTGATCGATGAGCTCGATCTTGACACCATTGTTGAGGAACGAAAGTTCGCGGATACGTCGCGCCAGAATGTCGTAATGGAATTCGATGTTGTTAAACGTCGCCGGCGAAGCCTTGAAATGCACCTCCGTGCCTCTCCGCTCGGTGGGGCCGACGATCGCGAGCGGCGCAACCGGAACACCGTCCCGGAATTCCATCTGGTGCACGACGCCGTCGCGCCAGATCTTCAGCTTGAGCCACTCGGAGAGTCCGTTGACCACCGACACCCCGACCCCGTGCAACCCGCCCGAGACCTTGTACGAATTCTGGTCGAACTTGCCACCGGCGTGGAGCTCGGTCATCACGATTTCCGCCGCCGAGCGCTTCTGTTCGTCGTCTTCCTTGATGTCGGTCGGGATACCGCGCCCGTTGTCGACGACGGACACCGAGTTGTCGGCGTGAATCACGACTTTGATGTCATCGCAGTACCCGGCCAGCGTCTCGTCGATCGCGTTGTCGAGCACCTCGAACACCATGTGGTGCAGGCCCGTACCATCGGACGTGTCGCCGATGTACATGCCGGGCCGCTTGCGCACTGCCTCGAGGCCCTTCAATACCTTGATGCTGTTCGAATCGTAGTCGCCGCCGTTGTTGTCTTGCGGCTTAGGATTGAGCACACTCATTCGCGGTTATCTCGCATCTTGCAGTCCATTAAACGCCGACGCCGACTCGGAGTCGGCGCTCGGGCGGGTCGAATACTCGTTCCAAATCAGATCCGCATCGGCATGACGACATACTTGTAGTCGCTGCGCTCACGCATGGTGATGAGTGCACTGGAGTTGGCGTCGCCCAGTGCCAGTACAACCTGGTCGGTGGCCAGGTTGTGCAACACGTCGAGCAGGTAGGTGATGTTAAAGCCGATGTCCAGCGCCTCGCCCTTGTACGGGACCTCCAACTCTTCCTCGGCTTCCTCCTGCTCGCTGTTCGTGCAGATGATCTTGAGCTGGTCGGTGCCGAGCACGAGGCGAACGCCGCGGAACTTCTCGTTCGACAGGATGGCCGCACGCTGCAGCGCCTGCAGAAACTCCGTGCGCGACAGCTCCAGCTGCTTGGAATGCCCGCTCGGGATCACCCGATTGTAATCGGGAAACTTACCGTCGACCACCTTGCTGACCAGTTCGACTTTCGAAAACCGGAAGCGCACCTGGTTGGCGAGGATATCGATCGTTACCGGCTCCTCGCTGTCCTCGAGCAGCTTGCCCAGTTCAAGCACCGTCTTGCGCGGCAGGATCACTTCCTGCCGTGAATAATTCCCTGCCACGGTGATGCTCGCATACGACAAGCGGTGGCCGTCGGTCGCGACCGCCTGCAGCGATCCCTTGTCGACGACGAGCAGCATGCCGTTCAGGTAATAGCGGATGTCCTGCTGCGCCATGGCGAATTCGGCAAGCTTGAGCAGCCCACGAAAGTCGCGCTGCGGCAGTGCGATGGTCTGCAACTGCTCCTGCGCAAGGCTGATGCGCGGGTAATCCGACGCGGGCAGTGTTTGCAGGTTGAAGCGCGAGCGCCCGGCACGCACCGTCATCTTGCCTCCCGCCGTATCGACCGTGAGCGCGGCGTCTTCCGGCAGCGCACGCAGAAGATCCTGCAGTTTGCGCGCGGCAACGGTGATTGCCTGATCCTGCTTCCCGGACAGTTCGCTGTGCGCAGTGATCTGCATTTCGAGGTCGGTCGCGGTGACGAATAAACGACCGTCCTTTTGTTCGAGCAGAACGTTGGCCAGAATGGGCAGCGTTTGCCGGCGCTCGACGATGCCTGAAACGGCCTGCAAAGGCTTGAGCAGTGCGTCCTTCGGTATTTGCTTTAATTGCATTATTCAAACCTAAGAATAGCTAATAGAACAGAGCGGTTTGTTGTCACAACGCCGAAAACGCCCATTCGATCCGCGGCTTGGAACAAGGACAACCACGCAGATAACTGCTGTGCTGCCTGTGGGTTATTTGGGGACAAAAACGCGGGTTTCAAAACGGAACGCTCAATGCACAAATTATAGACCGCTTCGCACACGATTCATACCTCCATCTTCGCGCGCGGACGTCGGCCGTGGCTTGCTCAATTTCGAAGCACCTGCAGCAAAAAGTTCACGTCGTGACTGATTTCGGGAACGGAGTCGCGGAGCTTGGCAATCTGGCGGCACGCATGCAGCACGGTGGTATGGTCGCGGCCCCCGAAATTGCTGCCGATTTCCGGCAACGACAACTGGGTCAGCTCCTTGGCCAGCGCCATTGCGACCTGGCGCGGACGCGCAACCGCACGCGAGCGCTTCTTCGA
Source organism: Casimicrobiaceae bacterium (assembly GCA_035939595.1). Taxonomy (GTDB): domain Bacteria; phylum Pseudomonadota; class Gammaproteobacteria; order Burkholderiales; family Casimicrobiaceae; genus PALSA-1003. The sequence goes on along the minus strand of DASZFQ010000115.1, from coordinate 79,918 downwards.
GTGCATGTCCGAGACGCGAATCTTGTAATAGTCGGCAACGGTCTTCTGGATGTTCTCCACCGAGATCTGGCGGTTTTGCACCGCAAGCAGATCGCGCAGCGCGTCCTTGGCCAGCGACAAGGAAATCTCTTGGCCGTGAAAACTCGAGTACGCAAGGACGCGTTTGAGCGCACCTTCGAGCTCGCGGACGTTGGAGCGGATGTGCTTGGCGATGAAAAACGCCACTTGCTCGTCGACCTTCATGCCGGTGGCGGCGGCCTTGGAAAGCAGAATCGCCACGCGCATCTCGAGCTCGGGCGGTTCCAATGCCACCGTAAGGCCCCACCCGAACCGGGAAATCAGCCGCTCCTCGATGCCGGCTATTTCCTTGGGGTATGTGTCGCAGGTGATCACCACCTGCTTATGCGCCTCGATGAGCGTGTTGAACAGATAGAAAAACTCCTCCTGGGTGCGGCTCTTGCCGCTGAAGAACTGGATGTCGTCGATGAGCAGCAGATCGAGCGACCGGTAGTAACGCTTGAAGTCGTCGAAGGCCTTGTGCTGATAGGCCCGCACCACGTCGGAGACGTAGGTTTCGGCGTGGATGTAACGGATTTTCGCCTCGGCGCTGGCGTCGAGGATGTGATTGCCGATGGCCTGGATCAAGTGTGTCTTGCCAAGACCGACGCCGCCGTAGACGAACAGCGGGTTGTAGGAGGTCGGATGCTCGGCTACCTGCAGCCCGGCGGCGCGTGCCAGTTGATTGGCCTTGCCGGCGACGAAGGAGGAGAAGGAAAACCCCGGATTCAGGCTCGCCTGTTCGCTGCGCCGGCCGCCCTGCACCGGCGGCGGCGTGCCCGCCACCACCGCAACGGGCGCCGGCCGGTCCTGCTCCTCCGCGACGATGAGCGCCATCTGTGGCGGACGGCCAAGCGCGACGGTGGCGAGCTCTTCGATGCGACCGGCAAAGCGCTCCTTGACCCACTGCAGAACGAACCGATTCGGCGCGATCAACACCAGTCCTTCGCCAACGTGTTCAAGGCGCAGCGGCCGGATCCAGGTGTTGAACTGCTGTGGCGTGAGCTCGCGCCGGAATGCTTCCAGGCAGCTCGGCCAGAACGAGGCGGTCAACATGAGGCAGGGAGTCCGGGGCTTCGAGAAAAAAGCGCGGGCGCCGCGAGGGAGCCCGTTACTAAGTGAATTGTACGCGCATTCAGTGCGAGTTATCCACAGTGGTCGATGCTTCGCTGCGACAGCGCGCGCGGCGCGATTTGCCTTGACAGGATGGTGCGCTAAACGCTCTAATACAAAGCTTTTTTTCCCAGCAAGGCATAGCCATGAAACGCACTTACCAGCCCTCGGTAGTCCGGCGCAAGCGGACCCACGGGTTTCGCGCCCGGATGAAATCCGTCGGCGGCCGCAAGGTCCTGCGTGCGCGCCGCGCCAAAGGGCGCGCCCGGCTGGCCGTCTGACCAGCTTCGGGACACCCCTTCGGCTTGACCCGCCGCCATCGTTTACGCGGTGCCGCGGCTTTTGCCGCGGTCTTCCGCGGCGGTCGCCGCTTCGAAGCGGGCCGGCTGCAAATCCTCGCCATGCCGACCACGGCCGCCAGCGGCCGCGTGGGCTACGTGATCGGCAAGAAGCTACTCGGGCGCGCCGTCGACCGTAACCGCCTGAAGCGCATGTTGCGCGAAGCGATCCGCAGGCGGCGGCCGGCGATGAATGCGTTCGACCTCATCATCCGGCTGCGGCAGCCTTGTGCCGCCACCGAGCTTGGCGCCGTTGCCGCCGACGCGGGCCGGCTGCTCGATGGGATTCTTTGCGGACTCCCGGCGCCGCAGCGATGAGAGCCGTGCTGCTTGTGCTGCTGCGTGCGTACCAGTACGCGATCCGGCCCCTGCTCGGCGCGAACTGCCGCTTCTATCCGAGTTGCTCCGATTACGCCCGGGAAGCGATCGAGCGCCATGGTGCGGGTAAAGGGTCGTGGCTCAGCGCGCGGCGCCTCGCGCGCTGCCACCCCTATCATCCCGGCGGCTATGACCCGGTGCCTTAGCGCATTTACCCTGCGCCCGCCTCTCACTTCGTACCTGCGTCCATGGATACCCAACGTCTGATTCTGTTCGTCATTTTCTCGTTCTCCGCGCTGTTCCTGTGGGAACGCTGGCAGAGCGAACACAGGCCGCCGCTGCCTGTGTCGGCGCCCAGCGCGCCCAGCACGGCGGATACGCCCAGCACGGTTCCGGGTGCCGCCCCGACCGCGGCCGTACCGGGCGCTCCCGTCGCCGGCGCCGCGGCGGCCGCGCACGGCGAAATCATCCCGATCAAGACCGATCGCTACATGGCCGAGGTTGACACCCTGGGTGGCGTCATCACCGAGGTCGCGCTCACCTCGCATCGCGACACCAACAACGCGGACAAGCCCTACGTCCTGCTGCAGAAGAACGAGAACCGGACCTTTCTCGCCGAGAGCGGATTGATCGGCGAAGGTATGCCCAACCACCACACGCTATGGCAGGCACTTCCCGGTCCGCGTGAGCTGCTGCCGGGCGCCGACCACTTTGAGCTGAAGCTTTTCACGACCACACCCACCGGCGTCAAGGTGACGCAGACGCTGACCTTCCATCGCGGCAGTTACGTGATCGACGTGAGCTACGAAGTGGACAACGCCGGTACGGCGCCGATCGCGCCGGTCGCCTACTTTCAACTCGCCCGCGACAGCAAGCCGACAGGGGTCCAGAGCTGGGGTGCGCCGACGGCGTATACCGGTCCGGTGCTCTACAACGAGGCCGACAAGTACAAGAAGCTCGCGTTTTCCGACATCGACAAGGGCAAGGCGAAATTCGCCGACAAGAGCGACAACGGCTGGATCGGCATGGTCGAGCATTACTTCGTGGCGGCGTGGCTTCCCTCCGATGCGGCCAAGATTACGCGCGAGTTCTACGTCAACAAGTTCGATAACCTGTACTACGCCGGGGTCAAGATTCCGCTCGGCACGATTGCCCCGGGAGCCACGGCGACAACCAGCGTGCCGCTCTACGTCGGGCCGCAGGAGCAGGACACGCTGAAGTCGCTAGCCCCCGGCCTGGATCTGGTCGTCGATTACGGCATCTTCACCGTGCTCGCCGCACCGCTTTTCTTGCTGCTCAAATGGCTGCACTCGCTGCTCGGCAATTGGGGCTGGGCGATCATCGCCATGACCGTGCTCATCAAGAGCGCGTTCTATCCGCTCAATCATGCCAGTGCGCGATCGATGGCAAAAATGAAAGTGGTCGCGCCGAAGATGAAGGCGCTGCAAGAACAATACGCGAATGACAAGCAGCAGCTGCAGACAAAAATGATGGAGCTCTACAAGACTGAAAAGATCAATCCCCTCGGCGGCTGCCTGCCGATTCTGGTGCAGATCCCGGTGTTCATCGCACTCTACTGGGTCCTCTTAGGGGCGGTGGAGCTTCGGCACGCGCCGTGGATCGGCTGGATCCACGACCTCTCCGCGCCCGATCCCTACTTCGTGTTGCCGGTCGTCTACGCCATCACGGCGTATCTGCAGGTCAAACTCTCGCCCACGCCCATCCAGGATCCGGTGCAGGCCAAGGTGATGCAGATCATGCCGATTGCGTTCTCGGTGATGTTCCTTTTCTTCCCCTCCGGTCTGGTGTTGTACTGGTTGGTCAACAACGCGATCCAGATCTTCCAGCAGTGGCACATGAACCGCTTGCTCACGCGCGAAGCCGCGGTCGCGGCGGCTAAGCGTCGCTGAGCGCGGGCAGCCGTGGCGCCGGCGCCGGCTGAGGTCATCGCCGCGATCGCCACGCCGGCCGGCCGGGGCGGCATCGGCGTCGTGCGCGTTTCCGGGCCTGATCTCGCGGCCATCGTCGCAGGCCTCGTCGGCCGCCCGCTCGCGCCGCGGGTAGCGACCCTCGCCACGTTTCGGGGAGAGAACGGCGAAGCCCTCGATCAAGGGCTCGCGCTGCTGTTCCCGGCTCCAGCCTCGTACACTGGCGAGACCGTGCTGGAGTTGCACGGCCACGGCGGCCCGGCGGTGCTTTCGCTGCTGCTCAACCGCTGCCTCGATCTGGGCGCCCGGCTGGCCGCGCCCGGCGAATTCACCCAGCGCGCGTTTCTCAACGGCAAGCTCGACCTGGCGCAGGCGGAAGGCGTCGCGGACTTGATCGAAGCAGCGACGACCACCGCTGCACGCGCTGCCGCGCGCAGCCTGACGGGCGCCTTTTCGAGGGAGATCAACCTGGCCGTGGACGCACTTGTCGAGTTGCGGATGTTCACCGAGGCGACGCTCGATTTCCCCGATGAAGATATCGAGTTCGTGCGCGAGGCCGACGCCGCCGGCAAGCTCGGCACGCTGCGCGAGCGTCTGGGCGCCATCGTTGCCCGCGCGCGTCAGGGAAGCCTGCTGCGCGAAGGACTCGGCGTGGTGCTGATCGGGCAGCCCAACGTGGGCAAGTCGAGCCTGCTCAACCAACTCGTGGGCGAAGATGTCGCCATCGTCACCGCGGAGCCTGGCACCACGCGCGACGCCATTCGAAGCCGGGTCGAGATCGGCGGCATTCCGTTGCACGTCATCGATACCGCGGGCTTGCGGCCAACCGCCGACGCCGTGGAAAAACTGGGCATCGAGCGCACCTGGGCGGCGATCACGCAGGCCGACTTGGTGCTAATCGTTACCGACGCGCGCGAGCCCGAGCATCCGGCCGATGCCGAGATCGCAGCGCGACTTCCCGCGCTGCTGCCGCGCGTCGTGGTGCGCAACAAGATCGATCTTGCGGGCCTGGACGCGAAACGGATGCCGAAAAATGGCGCAAGCGAAGTCTTCCTGTCCGCCAAGACCGGGGCGGGAATCGATCTGCTGCGCGAGGCGATTCTCGGCGCGGTCGGGGCGCAGGAGGACATGGAGGGAACTTTCCTGGCGCGCGAGCGGCATTTGCGCGCGCTGCACGTTGCAGCGGCGCATCTGGAGGTCGCCAGCGCGCACCTCGAACTGCCCACGCCGCCGCTGGAGCTCTTCGCCGAGGAACTGCGCGCGGCGCAGGAGGCGCTCACGGCCATCACCGGCGAGTTCACCGCCGATGATCTGCTCGGCGTGATATTCAGCCGCTTCTGCATCGGCAAGTAGCGTGGCTTAGGCGGTCGGCGCCAATAGGCCTTCCGGTCGCCGGCTGGGGCTCGGGGCATGCCGCAAGACGACCGCTTCGCGTAGGATAGTGTCCGATTGCGACCCGGCAGCGCCGCGGCCGATAATAATTGCTTACAACCGGGTGCGAACGTTGCCCCTAGAATCGGACTAACCCTTCCTGGCGCACCGCTTCGCCCCGCCACCATGAACGACACGCTGCCACCCGAAGTCGACGCGCCGAAGTCCGTGCGCGCGGAGGCCGCCTGGCGGGTTCATTGGCGTCTGGTGCTGGCGGTCCTGCTCGTCATCGCCATCGTCGCCGGCGCGGTCTTCTGGTACATGGCGCGCACGCCCGGAAACGCCCCGGCCGGAAAGGGCCCCGGCGGCCTGGGCGCCAATGCACCGCTGCCCGTCGTCGCAGCCCCCGCCCGCAAAGGCAATATCGACGTCTATATCGATGCGCTCGGCACCGTAACGCCGCGCAACACGGTCGTCGTGCATACGCGGGTCGACGGGCAACTGATGAGCGTGGCCTTCCGTGAGGGCCAGAACGTCAAGGCGGGCGACCTGCTCGCCCAGCTCGACCCGCGACCGTTCGAGGTGATGCTGACCCAGGCCAACGGAACGATGGCGCATGATCAGGCCCTGCTCAAGAACTCCCAGATCGATCTCGAGCGTTATCGAACCCTGCTCAAGCAGGATTCGATTGCCAGCCAGCAGGTCGATACGCAGGAAGCGCTCGTGCGCCAATACCAGGGCCAGGTCGAGACCGATCAGGGCGCGATCGACAACGCCAAGCTCCAACTCGTCTATTCGCGCGTTACCGCGCCGATTACCGGGCGCGTCGGCTTGCGTCTGGTCGACCCCGGCAACATTGTGCATGCGTCCGATGCCAATGGTTTGGTCACGATCACGCAGGAGCAACCGATCACGGTAATTTATCCTGTGGCCGAGGACGACGTTCCGCGCATCGTCAAACGCATGCAGAGCGGACAGCCCGTGACGGTCGAAGCGTACGACCGCAGCGGCAAGACCAAGCTCGCGACCGGCCATGTGCTCACGATCGACAACCAAATCGACACCACGACCGGGACGGTCAAGCTCAAGGCCGAATTTCCTAACCAAGACGGGGCGCTCTTTCCGAACCAGTTCGTCAACGTGCGCATGCTCGTCGAGACGCGGCAGGATGCAACCTTGGTCCCGTCCGCTGCGATTCAGCGTGGCGCACCTGGCACCTTCGTGTTTCTCGTCAAGCCAGACCAGAGCGTCGCGGTGACGAAGGTCAAGCTGGGGGCGGTCGAGGGCGATACGACCGAGGTGACGAGCGGACTCGACCCGGGGAACCAGGTCGTGGTCGACGGCACGGACAAACTCCGCGACGGTGCAAAGGTACAACTCGTCGATGCAAACGCCCGCCAGGCGGGGCCGACAGCGGGGCCGACAGCGGGGTCACGCAAGGGGTCTTCCGGCAGCAACAAGTCGTCGGGCGGTCCAAGCAGCCCAAGCTCAAGCAGCCCAAGTCCAAGCAGCCCCGCCAAGAGCGGCGGCTGAAGCCGTGCTTGGCTTGCACCTGATCGATCGAGGATGAACCCGTCCCGACCGTTCATCTTGCGACCGGTGGCGACCTCGCTGCTGATGCTCGCCATCGTGCTGGCCGGGGTCATCGCCTATCGCCTGCTACCGATCTCCGCGTTACCCGAGGTCGATTATCCGACTATCCAGGTTGTAAGCCTTTACCCAGGGGCCAGCCCGGACGTAACGACCTCGTCGATCACTGCGCCGCTCGAACGCCAGTTCGGGCAGATGCCGGGGCTCAAGCAGATGCTGTCGACGAGCTCTGCGGGCGCCTCGGTGATCACGTTGCAATTCGACCTCAATCTGTCCCTCGACGTTGCCGAACAGGAGGTGCAGGCGGCGATCAACGCGTCGGGCAGCTTTCTGCCAGCCGACCTGCCGACCCCGCCAATCTACAACAAGGTCAATCCGGCGGACACGCCGATCATGACCCTTGCCCTGACGTCTCAAACGCTGCCGTTGCCCAAGCTCGAGGATTACGCCGACACGCGCTTTGCGACCAAGCTCTCACAGCTTCCCGGCGTTGGCCTGGTCAGCATCAGCGGGGGCCAGCGCCCCGCAGTGCGCATCCAGGCCAATCCAACCGCACTCGCCTCGTACGGTATGTCTCTGGACGACGTGCGCACGGCGATCGGGAACGCGAATACCAACCAGGCAAAAGGCGGCTTCGACGGCCCCGCCCAGGCCTCGACAATCGATGCCAATGATCAGCTGAAAACCGCCGCCGATTACAAGAACCTGATCATCGCCTATCGCAACGGATCGCCGGTCCGCCTTAGCGACGTCGCCGATGTCATTGACGGGGCCGAGAACACCAAACTCGCCGCGTGGGCCAACGAAGAAGCGGCGATCATCGTCAATATCCAGCGCCAGCCCGGTGCCAACGTCATCGATGTTGTAGACCGGATCAAACAACTGTTACCGCAGCTGCAGGCGTCGCTTCCCGCCGCGATCAAGGTCACGATGCTGACTGATCGCACGGTGACGATACGGGCGTCGGTACACGACGTGCAGTTCGAACTTTTCCTCGCCATCGCGCTGGTGGTGATGGTCATCTTTGTCTTCCTGCGCAGCCTGTCGGCGACCGTCATCCCGAGCGTTGCGGTCCCGCTGTCGCTGATCGGCACCTTCGGCGTGATGTACATCGCCGGATTCTCCATCAATAACCTGACTCTGATGGCATTGACCATCGCGACCGGCTTCGTCGTCGATGATGCGATTGTCATGATCGAGAACATCGCCCGATACATCGAGGCGGGAGACAAACCGCTCGATGCCGCGCTCAAAGGGTCGGAGCAGATCGGATTCACCATCATTTCCCTGACGATCTCGCTGATCGCTGTCTTGATCCCCCTGCTGTTCATGGGCGATGTGGTAGGGCGGCTGTTTCGCGAATTCGCGATTACGCTGGCCATCTCGATCCTGATTTCTGCCGTTGTTTCGCTGACGCTGACGCCGATGATGTCCGCGCGCTTCCTGCGCCACACGGAGAAGGAGCAACAGAGCCGGTTCTACCGCAAGAGCGGCGAGCTGTTCGAGCGCCTGATCGAGCGCTACGGTCGGGCACTTAATTGGGTGCTCGATCGGCAGGGCGCCACCCTGATCGTGGCCATCGTGACCCTGCTGCTCACGATCGTGCTCTACATCTTCATTCCCAAGGGTTTCTTTCCGGTTCAGGACACCGGCGCGATCCAGGGCATCAGCGAGGCAGCGCAAACCGTGTCGTTCGCGGCGATGGCCGAGCGGCAGCAAGCGTTGGCGCGAATCATCCTGCAGGACCCCGCCGTGGAGAGCCTGTCGTCGTTCATCGGCGTCGACGGCACCAATACGACACTGAACAGCGGCCGCATGCTGATCAACCTTAAGCCGCTCGCCCAGCGCAGCGCCCGGGCGGAGCAGGTAATCCGCAATCTGCAAACCAAGCTGGCCGATGTCGAGGGGATCACACTGTACATGCAGCCGGTTCAGGACTTGACGATCGAAGATCGTGTCAGCCGGACGCAGTACCAATTCACCGTCGAGGATGTCGACCCTGACGAGCTCGCGCTGTGGGTGCCGCGGATCGTCGATCGCCTGCGCCAAACGCCCGGGCTCGCCGACGTGGCAACCGACCTGCAAAACGGCGGCCTGCAGGTGTTCGTCGATATCGACCGCGCCACCGCGAGCCGCTTCGGGGTTACGCCAGCCACGGTGGACAACGCGCTATACAACGCGTTCGGCCAGCGGTTGGTGTCGACGATATTCACGCAGACCAATCAGTACCGCGTCGTGCTGGAGGTCAAGCCCGAATTCCAGGTCGGGCCGGAGGCGCTGGCGCAGGTCTACGTTCCCGCGGCGAACCCGGGGACGCCATCGACGTCTGGCACCGGGCCAGCCGCCAGTGCGAGCGGCGGCAACGCTTCCGCGGCGCAGGCCTCGCCGGGCGCGGGACTCACGAGCTCGTCCATCACCTCGGTGAGCACGACGGCGACGCCGCAGGTCCAGCTGAGCGCGATTGCCCGGATATCCGAGCGCGCCACGCCGCTGGTCGTCAACCACCTTGGCCAGTTCCCGTCCGCTACCATTTCGTTCAATCTGGCGCCGGGCGCGTCTCTCGGCGACGCGGTGAAGGACATCCAGAAAGTTCAGCAGGAGCTGGGGCTCCCGGCGAGCATGCAGATCGATTTTCAGGGTGCGGCGGCCGCGTTCCGCGGCGCACTGGCGAACGAGCTCTGGCTGATTCTCGCCGCGATTGTCACCATGTACATCGTCCTCGGCGTGCTCTACGAGAGCTATATTCACCCCGTCACGATTCTTTCGACGCTGCCGTCGGCCGGCGTGGGCGCGCTGCTTGCATTGATGCTCTTCGGCCAGGATCTCGGCGTCATCGCCATCATTGGCATCGTCCTGCTCATCGGGATCGTGAAAAAGAACGCGATCATGATGATCGACTTCGCGCTCGACGCGGAGCGCAGGGAGGGCAAGCCGCCCCGCGAGGCGATCTACCAGGCGTGCCTGCTGCGCTTCCGCCCGATCATGATGACGACGATGGCGGCGCTGCTTGCGGCGTTGCCGCTGATGTTTGGCTGGGGGGTGGGCTCCGAGCTGCGGCACCCGCTGGGGATCACGATGGTCGGTGGACTGATTGTGAGCCAGATGCTGACGTTGTTTACTACCCCGGTGATCTACCTCGCCTTCGACCGGCTCGCCCGCCGGGTCGAGGAACGCCGCGGTCGCGGGCGTGAGGCCGGGACGGCGACGATGCCCGGGGATTGAGATGGCGGATAACGACCGAAAGAACGGCGAAGGGCAACTGAACCTGTCGGCGCCTTTCATCGAGCGTCCGGTGGCGACCACGTTGCTGACGATCGGACTTGCGCTCATGGGTGCAGCGGCGTTTCCGCTGTTGCCGGTGTCGCCCCTTCCCCAGGTGGACTTCCCCACGATATCGGTGCAGGCACAGCTCCCCGGCGCGAGCCCCGAAACCATGGCGGCGACGGTCGCTACGCCGCTCGAGCGCTCGCTCGGGCGCATCGCCGGCATCACCGAGATGACCTCGAGCAGTGCGCTCGGCTCAACGAGCATTACCCTGCAATTCGATCTCAGTCGCGACATCGACGGGGCGGCACGCGACGTGCAGGCTGCGCTCAACGCGGCGCGCAGCCTGCTGCCGACGGGTTTGCCGAGCAATCCGACCTACCGCAAAGTCAACCCGGCCGACGCGCCCATCATGATCCTGGCGTTGACTTCCGACACGATGACGCGGGGCCAAATGTACGACGCCGGGTCGACCATTATTGCGCAGAAACTGTCGCAATTGGCGGGCGTGGGACAGGTGCTGGTCGGAGGCAGCTCACTGCCGGCGGTGCGGGTGGAGCTCAATCCACAAGCGCTTAATAAATACGGCATCGGTTTCGAGGACGTCCGTGCCGTGCTCGCGGCCACCAACGCCAACCGGCCCAAAGGAGCGGTCGAGGAGGGCGACCGCCACTGGCAGATCTACGCCAACGACCAGGCAAAAACGGCGGCCGAGTACTTGCCCTTGATCGTCGCCTATCGCAACGGCTCGGCAGTTAGACTGGCCGACCTGGGCCAGATTGTGGATTCGGTGCAAGACCTGCGCAACGCCGGCTCGTCCAACGGCAAGCCCTCGGTACTGATCATTATTTTCCGCCAGCCGAACGCGAACATCATCGAGACGGTCGACAACGTTTCGGCGTTACTTCCGGAGCTTCGCGCGTCAATCCCGAGCGCGATCAAAGTCGATGTCGTGGTAGAACGGACGACGACCATTCGCGCTTCGCTGCGCGATGTCGAACGAACGTTGATTGTGGCCGTGTGTCTGGTGGTCCTGGTCGTTTTCCTGTTCCTCAGGGATTGGCGGGCAACATTGATACCCAGTGTTGCCGTGCCCGTGTCGCTGATCGCAACGTTCGGTGTCATGTATCTCTGCGGCTTCAGCCTCAACAACTTGTCGCTTATGGCGGTGATCATCGCCACCGGTTTTGTAGTCGACGATGCGATCGTCGTTCTGGAGAATGTTTCGCGTCATATTGAGGAAGGCATACCGCCGATGAAGGCGGCGTTGCAGGGCGCGCGGGAAGTCGGCTTCACGGTGCTGTCGATGAGCTTGTCCCTGATTGCGGTCTTCATCCCGATTCTGCTGATGGGGGGCATCGTCGGACGCTACTTCCGTGAGTTTGCGGTGACGCTGTCGGTGGCGATCCTCATCTCGTTGGTGCTGTCGCTCACGATGACACCGATGATGTGCTCGCGGCTGCTACGTCCCCAGAAAACGCGGCGACAGGGGCGCATGGATGCGTGGAGCGCGCGGGCATTCGATGGGATGCTCGACGGTTACGAACGAAGCCTTGCGTGGGTGCTCGATCACGGGGCAATCGTTATGATCGTCCTGTTCGCGACAGTGTGCCTGAATGTCTATCTTTACGTGATCATTCCCAAGGGCTTCTTTCCAACGCAGGACACCGGCAGACTGATTGGCTCCATTCAGGCGGACCAGAGCATTTCCTTCCAGGCGATGCAAACCAAACTTGCCAATTTCGTTGATATCGTTCGTGTTGACCCGGCGGTGGAGAACGTCGTAGCGTTCACCGGTGGATCACAGCGCAATACCGGCAGAATGTTCGTGCAGCTCAAGCCGCTTTCCGAGCGCAAGGAATCGGCAGACAGGATTATTGCCCGCCTGCGCGGCAAACTCGCCAACGAGCCCGGGGCGAGCCTGTTCCTGAATCCGGTTCAGGATATACGCGTCGGCGGCCGCGCATCCAATGCCACGTATCAATACACGCTGCAGGCCGACGATCTGGACCAGCTGCGCCTCTGGGAGCCGCGCATCAGGCAGGCGATGAGTGCGCTCCCCGAGATGGTCGACGTCAATACCGACCAACAGGACAAGGGGCTGCAGACGTCGCTGGTGATCGATCGCGATACCGCGTCGCGGCTCGGCGTCTCGCCCGCACTGATCGATGCGACGCTGGACGATGCCTTTGGGCAGCGGCTGGTGTCGACGATCTATTCGGCACTGAATCAGTATCACGTCGTCATGGAGGCGGCGCCCGAATACTGGCAGTCGCCCGCAGCGCTTGATCAAGTCTATGTGAAGACCTCATCCGGGGCACAGGTGCCGCTGTCCGCGTTTGCACACTACACGTTTACCAACACGCCGTTGGCGGTGAATCATCAATCACAGTTCGTTGCCTCGACCATCTCCTTCAACTTGCCTGAGGGAACCTCGCTGGGACAGGCGACGGACGCGACCGCGGCGGCCATGGCGCGCATTGGCGTTCCGGCGAGCATCCACGGCAGCTTTCAAGGGACCGCAAAGGCATTCCAGGATTCGCTCAACAGCCAGCCTTGGCTCATCCTGGCTGCCTTGCTCGCTGTGTATATCGTGCTCGGTATGCTCTACGAGAGCTATGTGCACCCCATTACGATCCTCTCGACCTTGCCTTCGGCGGGAATCGGTGCCCTTCTGGCCTTGATGGTGTTTCGCACCGAGTTCAGCATCATCGCCCTGATCGGGGTGATCCTTCTTATCGGCATCGTCAAGAAAAACGCCATCATGATGATCGATTTCGCGCTCGCGGCCGAGCGCGAGCGCAACAAGAACTCGCGGGAAGCCATTTTCGAGGCCTGCCTGTTGCGCTTCCGGCCGATCATGATGACCACGATGGCGGCGCTTCTTGCAGCAGTGCCGCTGGCGGTGGGCACGGGAGACGGCGCCGAGTTGCGGCAACCGCTCGGCATCTCGATCGTGGGCGGACTGATCTTGAGCCAACTGCTGACGCTGTACACGACACCGGTTGTCTACCTCTATCTCGATCGGTTCAGGCTCTGGCTGAGCCGTGGGCGCGAGGGGCGGCATGGTGTGGCGAACCCTATGCCACAAACGGGAGACTAACGGGAATGGGGACCTCTCTGCCGACTCCGAGGCTGCACTTCAAATGCGCGCGCGCGATTACTTGGACTGCCGTCTTGCTCTACGGCTGCGCCGTCGGGCCCGATTACGTGCGGCCGCCGGTGGCGACGCCTGCAGCATACAAGGAGACGCAAGGTTGGAAGCAGGCCGCACCCCGGGACGACAAGCCGCGCGGCAACTGGTGGGAAGTGTTCAACGATCCGGAGCTCAACGCCCTGGTGACCCAAGTCGCGATCAGCAACCAAACGATCAAGGCCGCCGAAGCGCAGGTGCGCGCGGCGCAGGCGCTAACCGACCAGGCCCGCGCGGCATTCTTCCCGGTGGTCTCCGGCAATGCCGCCCTAACGCGCAGCGGGGGGCGCCCGAGCGTTTCGGGTGGCAGCGTCAACTCGACCGGGGGGGCGGGCGGCTCGAACAGCTACAACGCCTCGCTCAACGCGAGCTGGGAAATCGATCTGTGGGGAAAGATCCGGCGCACGGTCGAAGCCAGCGAAGCAGGCGCCCAGGCCAGCGTCGGCGACCTCGGGGCCGCGGAGCTCTCGGCACAGGCGACGCTCGCCGAGGACTACTTCATGCTTCGGGCGCAGGACGCGCAAATCGGCCTGCTCAATGACACGGTCAAGGAATATGAGAAATCGCTGCAACTGACGCGCAACCAGTATGCAGTTGGCGTGGCGGGGCGAGCCGACGTCGTTCTGGCCGAAACCCAGCTCAAATCCACCCAAGCCCAATCGATCGATGCGATGGTGCTACGGGCGCAGCTCGAGCACGCCATTGCAATTCTTGTAGGCAAGCCACCGGCGGAATTCTCCATCGCGGTGGCGCCTGTCCCGACGGCGTTTCCGTCCGTCCCAGTCGCGCTGCCGTCCGATTTGCTGGAACGACGACCGGATATCGCCGCGGCCGAGCGTCGAGCGGCCGCCGCCAACGCGCAGATCGGCGTCGCCGAGGCGGCGTTCTTCCCGTCGCTTACGCTGTCCGCTACTGGCGGGTTTCAGAGCACCTTGCTGTCCAAGCTGTTCACGCTGCCGAGCCGCTATTGGTCGCTGGGGCCCGATCTGGTGGAAGTTATTTTCGACGCGGGGTTGCGCCGCGCGCAGACCGATCAGGCCATCGCGACTTACGATCAGAGCGTGGCGACTTACCGGCAGACGGTGCTGACGGCGTTTCAAGACGTGGAAGACAACCTGGCGGCGCTGCGCATCCTCGAGCAGGAGGCTGCGGTGCAGGATGAGGCGGTCAAGGCTGCCCGCGAGTCGGTCACCATCACCTTGAACCAGTATCGCGCCGGAACCGTCAACTATCTATCCGTCGTGGTAGTACAGGCCACGTTATTGACCAACGAACGCGCGGCGCTGACCATTCACGGAGAGCGGCTCACCGACAGCGCGGCTCTGATCAAGGCGCTGGGCGGCGGCTGGAGCGAAGCGCCGGCGATCGCCGACGACGCGGTGCAGCCGAAGGGCTGATCATCCGCGCGCGCTTTCAGGCTCGGCGGATGAGTCTGCGCCTGGCCGCGGCGCTGCCCGCCGCCAAGGGCCTGGCGATCAGTTTCGCTGCGGCGGTCATTTTTGTTGCACTGCACGCGCCGTTGCCATGGATGATCGGGCCGCTCATGGCCATTGCCGCCTGCCGGTTCCTTGGCATCGAATGCGGCGCAGCGCCGGGCGGCCGGCAAGCCGGACAGTGGGTGATCGGCACCACGCTCGGCCTCTACTTCACGCCACAGGTCGCCGAATGGGTAACCCGTATTTGGTGGTTGCTGCTCCTGGGTGCGCTCTTCGCGCTTGCGCTGGGATATCTATCGGGCTTCGTGCTGGCCCGAATAGGGCGCGTCGACCGCACGACCGCGGTGTTTGCGAGCGTTCCCGGAGGCGCCGCCGAGATGTCGGTGCTGGGCGAGCGGTTTGGCGCCCGTGTCGACGAAGTCGCTGCGGCGCAATCCCTGCGGATGATGCTGGTGGTGTTGGTGATCCCATGGATCTTTGCGGTCCTGAAGCTGCATGGCACGGACGCCTTTCGCCCCGGCGCGACCGAAGTGCAGCCACTCGGACTCATTTTGCTGCTGGCGGCGACGCTGGTCGGAGGATCGGTGTTGCAGCGGGCGCGGGTTGCCAACGCCTTCGTGCTCGGAGCGCTGGCCGTGGCGATCCCGCTCACCGTGGCCGAGGTCAACCTGTCCGCGGTTCCCCGCTGGCTTACCAATGGCGCGCAACTGCTGCTCGGCTGCGCGCTCGGCGCGCGCTTCGAGCGCAGCTTTCTGCGCCGCGCGCCGCGCTTCGTCACCGCGGTCGTGCTCAGCGTCGCCGGTGCGATGGTCCTGTCGGCGGTGTTCGGTTGGGCGCTGGCGGCGCTGACGGGCTTGCATCCGGGAACGCTGGTGCTGGCCACCGCGCCCGGAGGTATCGCCGAGATGTCGATCACGGCCAAGGTGCTCGAGCTCGGCGTCCCGGTGGTGACGGCATTCCACGTTGCGCGCGTTGTCCTGCTGCTTACCTGTACGGCGCCGCTGTTCAGCTGGCTGCGACATCGGCGGCACCGGGCGGGATGAGTGCAGGTGCCCGCTGCGGCCCAGTGGCCTGACCGATCTCGTGCCCTCGAACTCCGGGTTGGGGCGCGCACGCGCCGCGTGCTAGAGTTATCGTCCTTCCGCCTCGGCAGCGCGGTCCACGCTGCGGAACGGCGGGCTTGCCTTTGACGTCATAGCCGATACCATGAATCAGTCCGAATCCAGTTTCGCCATCGCCGCCGCCGCGGTGCAAGCTCCCGCATGGGTGCGCCATCCCCGGCTCGTCGCCTGGGTACGACAAATCGCGGAACGGACCCATCCCGACCGCATCGCCTGGTGCGATGGTTCGCGCGAGGAGTCCGAGCAACTGTGCGCAGAGATGGTCGCCTGCGGAACGCTGCTGCGACTCGATCCGGCGAAGCGCCCCAACAGTTTCCTGGCCCGATCCGATCCGGCCGACGTAGCGCGGGTCGAGCACCGCACCTTCATTTGCAGCGAACGACAGGAGGATGCGGGACCCACCAATAACTGGGTCGCGCCGGGCGAAATGCGCGCGACCCTCGAGGCGCTGTTTGACGGGTGTATGCGCGGGCGCACCCTTTACGTCGTGCCGTTTTCGATGGGTCCCCTCGGCAGTCCGATCGCCCATATAGGGATCGAGCTCACCGACAGTCCGTACGTGGTGGCCAGTATGGGCATCATGACGCACATGGGGCGCGCAGTCGTCGAGGCGCTCGGCGGCGACGGTGCGTTTGTTCCCTGCGTGCATTCGGTCGGTGCGCCCTTGCAGCCGGGACAGCGTGACGTGCCGTGGCCGTGCAACCCGGAGCAGAAGTACATCGTGCATTTTCCGGAAGCGCGGGAAATATGGAGCTTCGGCTCCGGCTATGGCGGCAACGCGTTGTTGGGAAAGAAGTGTTTCGCGCTGCGCATCGCGTCGGTCATGGGTCGCGATGAGGGCTGGCTTGCCGAGCACATGCTGATCCTCGGGGTTACTTCGCCGCAGGGGGAGAAAACCTACGTTGCTGCCGCCTTTCCGAGCGCCTGTGGCAAGACGAACTTCGCCATGCTCATTCCACCCAAGGGCCTCGAAGGCTGGAAGGTGACGACCATCGGCGACGACATCGCGTGGATCAAGGCCGGGAGCGATGGCCAGTTTCATGCAATCAATCCCGAGGCAGGGTATTTCGGCGTCGCGCCGGGAACGTCCGACGAGTCCAATCCCAACGCGATGGCAACGCTTAGGGCCAATGTAATCTTCACCAACGTTGCACTGACCGACGACGGTGACGTTTGGTGGGAAGGCATGACCCGCGAGCCTCCGGCGCATCTGACCGACTGGCAGGGAAAGTCATGGACCCCAGGCTGCGGGCGGAAAGCAGCACATCCGAATGCACGCTTTACCGTCGCCACGACGCAGTGCCCTTCGCTCGACCCAGAGTGGGATAACCCGGATGGCGTGCCGATCGCCGCGTTCATCTTCGGGGCGCGACGCAGCGACACGTTGCCGCTGGTGGTCGAAGCGTTGAGTTGGGAAGACGGCGTGTACAAGGCCGCGACCATGGGGTCGGAGACGACCGCGGCAGCAACGGGCAAAGTGGGGGAAGTACGGCGCGATCCGTTTGCGATGTTACCGTTTTGCGGCTATCACATCGGCGATTACTTCCAGCACTGGCTGGCCATGGGGCGCGCCGTGGCGCGGCCGCCGAAGATCTTCAATGTGAACTGGTTTCGCACCGACGCGAACGGGAAGTTCGCATGGCCGGGCTTCGGTCAGAACATGCGGGTGCTCAAGTGGATCGTCGATCGCTGTCACGAGCGCGGGCACGGCGTCGAGACCGCACTGGGCGTGCAACCCGAATACGGTGACCTCGACTGGGGCGGCCTGGACTTCAGTGCCGATTCCTTCCACCAAGTGATGTGCGTGGAGCGGGAGCTTTGGCAGCGCGAACTCGCCGCGCACGACCAGCTGCTGGCGCGGCTCGGCTCCAAGCAACCGGGTGCGCTCGCCGCCATGCGCCGCAACCTCGGCGCGAAGCTCGTCGCCTGAGCTCTCGGCCCTCCTGACGGTCGCGCGAAGGGTTCGGGTGTCGTTTGGCAGCGGGCCTTGTGCCTTCAGCTTGCTGCGCCTAGAATGCCTTGAACGGCAATCGATTGCTGCAATCGTTTGCAGAGAGCGCATTCAGTAATCGGTTTCATTTGACCCCTCCTCCACCGCCGATTACCTTACGCGAGGTCGCTCGTGCAGCGGGTGTCTCGACGGCATCTGCGTCGCGCGCCTTGGCCCGGAAAGGAGCAGTCAGCGCCGATCTTCGGCAACGCATCCTGGCGGCTGCGGAGCGGCTTGGCTACTTGCCGAACCTTGCCGCGCGCTCGTTGGCGGCGCGGAGGTCGGGCATGATCGGAGTTCTGGTCAATAGCCTGGCAGAGCCGCTGGTTGCGGAAGTGGTTGCGGCGCTCGAGCACCGGCTCGCGGAGGCGGGCTACGCGATAGCGATCGTGGCCACCCGCGGATCGCTGGCGGACAGTCTCGCGGCGCTGCGTGGGCTGCTGGGCCGTGGTGTGGAAGGGTTCGTGCTGGCTGAGCCGGCACACGCGCGCGAGCTGGCCCATGCGTTGCACGCGCGCGGGCTGCCGTGGATTGGCATGGCGGCCGAAGCCGACGGCGTCGAGTTCACCGTCGCGGACGGCCATCGCCGCGGGGCAGAGCTTGCCGCCCGCTACCTGCTTTCCCTGGGCCACCGCCATCTCGCTGTGATAGCCCCTACCGCGGCGACGCTCGCCGGGGTCGCCGCAGCGCTTGCGGGCAGCGACGTTTCGCTGCCTGCCGTGGGGACCGAGTTGGTACGCGACCTCGACGCGGCCCAGTCCGCGATGCGCCTGCTCCTGGAGGGTGATGACCCTCCGACCGCCGTGATCTGCGGCAGCGACCTGCAGGCTCTTACAGCCGTGCGTACGTGCCTAGGTCAAGGAGTCGCCGTGCCGCGGGCGGTGTCAATCGTTGGTTTCGGTGACGCAGAGTTCGCGCGCCGCGCGATGCCGGCGCTCACGACGGTGCGCATTCCTGCGACCCGCCTCGGGTTCCGCCTGGCGGAGGGCTTGCTCGCCTGCCTAGAGCAAGAAGGGGCGCCGTTGATCTTCGACACCCCGGTCAAGTTGGTCGTCCGGGAATCGACCGGAGCGGCGGCTCGCTAGGCCTGTTCGACCTCGTAGCCGGGCCTTGTTTCACGTGAAACAAGGGCCTTGGTTCCACGTGGAACACGACCCTGCCGAGGTCCTTCGCGGCTTCTGTCGAACCCGGGTTTGCCGTATCATCGGCCCTCGATTCCAGGCAGTTTTTTCGATTGAGACCCATGCAGTTTCCCAAGCACTTTGACGTCATCGTCGTGGGCGGCGGCCACGCCGGCACCGAGGCTGCGCTCGCCGCCGCCCGTATCGGCCGGCAGACCCTGCTGCTCACCCACAGCATCGAAACGCTCGGCCAGATGTCATGCAACCCTTCGATTGGAGGCATCGGCAAAGGCCATCTGGTGAAGGAGATCGACGCGCTCGGCGGCGCGATGGCGCTCGCCACGGATGAGGCGGGAATCCAGTTTCGGACCCTCAATTCGAGCAAAGGGCCCGCCGTCCGCGCCACGCGCGCCCAGGCTGACCGAATTCTCTACAAGCAGGCGATCCGCTCCCGGCTCGAAAACCAGCCCAATCTGACCCTGTTTCAACAAGCCGTCGACGACCTGGCCCTCGACGGCGACCGCGCCGTCGGCGTGGTGACGCAGATTGGCGTGCGCTTCACCGCCAGCGCGGTGGTGCTGACCACCGGTACGTTCCTGTCGGGCCTGATTCACGTCGGCCTGCGCAATTACGCCGCCGGCCGCGCCGGCGATCCCCCTGCCACCACGCTCGGTGCGCGGCTGCGCGAGCTCAACCTGCCCGTGGGGAGGCTCAAGACCGGCACGCCGCCCCGCCTCGACGGCCGAACGATCGATTTTTCGCGCCTGGGCGTGCAAGCCGGGGACCAGCCGGAGCCGGTATTTTCATTCTTGGGCGAGCGCGCGATGCATCCGCGGCAGTTGCCCTGCTGGATCACGCACACCAATGAGCGCACGCACGACATCATCCGCGGCGGCCTTGACCGTTCACCGCTGTACACCGGCGTGATCAAGAGCACAGGCCCCCGGTATTGCCCGTCGATCGAGGACAAAGTCGTGCGCTTCGCCGAGAGGAAGAGCCATCAGATCTTCCTCGAGCCGGAGGGCCTCGGAACGACGGAGATCTATCCCAACGGCATCTCCACCTCGCTGCCCTTTGATATCCAGCTTTCGCTCGTGCGCTCGATGCAGGGCTGCGAGCAGGCGCATATCCTGCGTCCAGGCTACTCGATCGAGTATGACTACTTCGATCCGCGCGGCCTCAAGGCCAGCCTCGAGACCAAGGCGATCCACGGGCTGTTCTTTGCTGGCCAGATCAACGGCACCACAGGCTACGAAGAGGCCGCGGCGCAGGGCCTGCTTGCCGGCATCAACGCCGCCCGTTTCTCAGCCGGGGAGGGAGGCTGGGCGCCGCGTCGGGACGAAGCCTATCTCGGTGTGCTGGTGGACGATCTGGTCACCCGCGGGGTCAGCGAACCCTATCGCATGTTCACCAGCCGTGCCGAATATCGACTCCAGTTGCGCGAGGACAACGCCGATTTGCGCTTGACCGAGATCGGCCGCCGTCTGGGCAGTGTCGACGATGTCCGCTGGGAGGCGTTCTGCCGCCGACGCGATGCGGTCGCGCGCGAGTTGGAACGACTCCAATCGACCTGGGTGGACCCGCGCCAGCTCGAGCGGGCGGATACCGAGCGCGTGCTGGGCCGGGCACTGGAGCGCGACGCCACGCTGGCGGAATTGCTGCGCCGTCCCGGGGTAACCTACGCGAAGCTCATGACGCTGCCGGGCGCTGGCGATGCGGTCACCGTCGCCGCAGTGGCCGAGCAGGTCGAGATTGCGACCAAATACGCCGGCTATATCGAGCGCCAGAACGAGGAGATCGGTCGGCGTGCGGCCCAGGAGACCGAGCGCCTGCCTGCCGCGATCGATTACCGTCGCGTGCGGGGGCTTTCGGTCGAGGTACAGCAGAAGCTCAATGAACATCGGCCGGAGACCGTGGGCCAGGCAGCACGCATCTCAGGCGTGACGCCAGCCGCGATCGCGCTGCTCCTGGTGCATCTCAAACGAGGCTTCAAGGACGCGCAGGCGAGTCCGGAAAAACTCACGGCATGAGACTCGGCCGGGCCCTTGCCGCGGGTATCGCCGCGCTGGGCCTCGACCTCGACGATGCGGCGCAGACGAAGCTGCTCGCCTATGTGGCGTTGCTCGAGAAGTGGAACCGCACGCACAACCTGACCGCAATTCGAGAGCCGGACCGGATGCTCACGCACCATGTGCTCGATGCCCTGGCGACGCTGCCGCACTTGCCGCAAGCGCCCGGGCTGCGGCTGATCGATGTGGGCAGCGGAAGCGGCTCGCCGGGTGTTCCCTTGGCCATCGCGCGTCCGGATTGGCACGTCACCCTGCTCGACAGCAAGCGCAAGAAGGCAACCTTCCTGCGCCAGGTTGGCGCCGAGTTGGATCTGCGCAATGTCGCGGTGGCGGTCGCGCGGGTCGAAGACTATGCGCCGGAGGGTTCGTTTGACGTGGCCATCAGCCGCGCTTTTGCCGCGCTTGCTCCCTTCGTGGCGGGGGCGCGCCATCTCGTCGGTGCCGACGGTTGCCTGGTCGCCATGAAGGGGGTTTATCCGCGGGAGGAACTCGCGCACCTGCCAGCCGACGTGCGCGTGGTGGCGTTGCCGGCGCTTGCCGTGCCGGGTCTCGATGGCGCGCGACATCTGGTGGTCGTCCAGGTAAACGGCGGGTCGTAATGACCAAGATCATCGCGGTTGCCAACCAGAAAGGCGGGGTGGGCAAAACGACGACGAGCGTTAACCTCGCCGCCAGCCTAGTGGCTATGAAGCGCCGCGTGTTGCTGGTGGACCTTGATCCTCAGGGCAACGCGACGATGGGCGCCGGAATTGACAAGCGTGCACTTACACACACTGTATATCAAGTCTTACTTGGGGAGAAGGAGATTGCCGACGTTCGAACGACCTCTCCCTCGGGTGGTTTTGACCTCGTTCCCTCCAACCGCGAACTCGCCGGCGCCGAGGTGGAATTGGTCGATCTGCCGGAACGGGAGATGCGGCTCAAGGACGCTCTCGCCGAGGCGCTGTCGCAGATCCGGGCCGCGATTTCGCAGGTCTCCCAGGACTACGACTTCATCTTGCTCGATTGCCCACCCTCCCTGTCCTTGCTCACCCTCAACGGGCTGTGCGCCGCCGACAGCGTGCTCATCCCGATGCAGTGCGAGTACTACGCGCTGGAGGGCTTGTCCGATCTCGTCCAGACAATCCGCCGCGTGCGCGCGCACCTGAATCCGACGCTCGAGATCGAGGGCCTGTTGCGCACCATGTACGACCCGCGCAGCACCCTGGCACTCAACGTGTCGGCCGATCTGCAGAAGCATTTCGGGGACAAGGTCTATCGCACCGTAATCCCGCGCAATATCCGTCTCGCCGAGGCGCCGAGCTACGGCATCCCGGCGCTGCATCTGGACAAAACCTCCAAGGGCGCGCAAGCATACCTTGCGCTCGCCGGCGAGATCCTGCGGCGAGGCGAGGCAGCCGGGGCGATGGCGCCCGCGATGGGGGTGGCCAATGGCTAAGCTTAAGGGGCTCGGACGCGGGCTCGATGCACTGTTGTCCGGATCTGAGGAGAGAGCAGACCGCGACGCGTTGCACTCTCTCGCGCTCGATCGAATCGGCGCCGGCCGCTACCAGCCGCGTACCCGCATGGACGAGGCTGCGCTGGCGGAACTGGCGGAATCGATCAAGGCGCAGGGCGTGATGCAGCCGATCCTGGTGCGCCCGATTGATGGCGGCCGCTACGAGATCGTCGCAGGGGAAAGGCGCTGGCGCGCCGCAGAGCGCGCAGGCCTCAAGGAAATCCCGGCGCTGGTGCGCGTCGTACCCGATCAGACGGCGCTCGCGCTATCGCTGATCGAGAATATCCAGCGCGAAGATTTGAACCCGCTGGAAGAAGCACAGGGTCTCAAGCGCCTGATCGACGAGTTCGGACTGACGCACGAAGCGGCCGCGCTCGCGATCGGCCGTTCGCGCAGCGCGGTCACCAACCTGCTGCGCCTTACCCAGCTCGCGGCGCCTGTACAGGCTCTCGTCCTTGGCGACAAACTCGACATGGGACACGCGCGCGCGTTGCTCGCGCTGCCGCCGGCACAGCAGGTGACGACCGCGGCGAGGCTCGTTGCGGAGGGGCTG
Source organism: Casimicrobiaceae bacterium (assembly GCA_035939595.1). Classification (GTDB taxonomy): domain Bacteria; phylum Pseudomonadota; class Gammaproteobacteria; order Burkholderiales; family Casimicrobiaceae; genus PALSA-1003. Next base: position 56,958 of record DASZFQ010000115.1, on the reverse strand, counting down.
TCGGTACGCGAGGCCGAGCGGCTGGTGCAAACGATACTTCACCCGGGCGTGAGCAAGACCCGACGCGGGGTGCGGCGCGCCGCAAACGGCGATCTTGCGCGATTGGAGAGCGAACTCGCCGAGGCACTGGGCGCCGCGGTCCGAATCGAGCCAACAAGAAAGGGCGCAGGGCGGGTGGTGATCCGCTATTCGAGCCTCGATCAGCTCGACGGCATCCTGGCCAAGCTTCGTTAGCCGAGCTGCTGCAGCATCGTTTCAGCGCCAGAAACCTCGTACTTTCCCGGTGCCTCGATGTTCAGCGCCTTCACCACGCCGTTTTCGACCAGCGCCGAAAAACGCTGGCAGCGTACACCCATGTTGCGCGCCGTTAGATCGAACTCCAAACCCAGCGCCTTGGTGTATGACGCGCTGCCGTCACCCATCATTCGGACCTTGCCTCCCGCCTTCTGCTCCTTTGCCCAGGCGCCCATGACGAACGCGTCGTTGACCGACATGCAGAGGATGTCATCCACACCCTTGGCTTTGAGCTTGTCGTAGTTGGCAATATAACTCGGCACGTGCTTGGCCGAGCAGGTCGGGGTGAAGGCGCCGGGCAGGCCGAACAGAACAACTTTTTTACCGCGCGTAAGGTCCTCGACCTTGAAGTCGTTCGGCCCGAGCGTGCAGCCGGCAGTTTCGATCTCGATGAATTCGCTCAGGCTGCCGGCGGGTAGCCGATCGCCAACCTTGATGGTCATGGTTTTCTCCTCGACGCTGGGCGCTCACCCGCGCGCTGCTCCGGCGCTGCAAAGGTGAGCCTAGATTGTAGCGGAAAACATGCGCACAGCAGTAACGCCGCCGCCGCGTAAGCAGGGCGTGACGGCCTTGTCGACATTTGCGCGAAGGCGTAACTTCCACACTCCGGTTACCGGGCGGAAAGCAATCAGGGGAAACATATGGTGCAGGCAAAGAGCCCACGGAGCCGCGGTGTAACGCTCCTTATCGCGACCAAGAAGGGGCTGTGGCAATTGCACAGCGATGCAACGCGCAGAAGCTGGCGCATTGCCGGCCCGCAGTTCCTCGGCCACGTGGTCCATCACGCGGTCGCCGATCCGCGCGATCGCAAGAACATGCTCGCGGCGGCGCGCACGGGTCATCTGGGACCTACCATTTTCCGTTCCTCGGACCGGGGGCGCACGTGGCACGAAGCCAAGCAGCCGCCCGCGTATCGCGAGGGCAGCGGGCGCGTGGTCGACCACACGTTCTGGCTCACGCCGGGGCACCCGTCGATGCCAGGTGTCTGGTATGCAGGAACCTCGCCCCAGGGGCTGTTCCGCTCCGACGATGGAGGCGCCACCTGGCGCGGCGTCGAGGGGTTCAATGATCACCCGGAGCGCAAAGCCTGGTGCGGTGGCGATCAGGACGGGACGCCCGACGGACCGAAGCTGCACTCGATACTGGTCGATCCGCGCGACCCTTATCACCTCTACATCGGCATGTCGAGTGGCGGTGTGTTCGAATCGAGCAACGGTGGCGAAGATTGGCGGCCGCTCAATCGCGGCGTGCGCGCGGATTTTTTGCCCAATCCCGACCCCGATTATGGGCACGACCCGCATTGCGTGCGCATGCATCCGTTGTTGCCCGATCGCCTCTATCAGCAGAATCACTGCGGCATTTATCGCCTCGATCGCCCGGGCGAGCGCTGGCAGGACATCGGCGCGACCATGCCCAAGAGCGTGGGTGATGTTGGCTTTCCGATGGCTCTGCATCCGCGCGATCCGGACACGCTGTGGATATTTCCGATGGATGGCTCGAGCGTCTGGCCGCGTGTCTCGCCCGGCGGCAAGCCCGCCGTCTACCGTTCGGTCAACGGCGGCAAGACTTGGCAGCGCCACGCGACCGGGCTGCCATCGACGCAAGCCTGGCTTACCGTCAAGCGCCAGGCGATGACCGCCGACACGGGAGAGCCCGTCGGCGTTTTCTTCGGCACCAGCAGCGGCGAGGTCTGGGGCAGTCGCGATGAGGGCCGCACCTGGAAATGCCTGGCTGCGCATCTGCCTCACATCTACGCTGTGGAAGCGGCGTAGGCGCGCAGGCACGGGTCGGTGGGCGATGCGCGTACTAATTCCCGGCCCCTTGCGTTCCTATACCGCGAATGCTGCCTCTGTCAGCGCCATCGGCGATACTCTGGGCGAACTTACGCTCGATCTCGACCGTCGCTACCCGGGCATGCGCTTTCGCGTCGTCGACGAGCAGGGCCAGATCCGCCCCCACATCCGATTTTTCGTCAACGGCGCGCAAAAGCGGAGCCTCACCGCGCCGCTTGCGGAGTCTGACGAGGTCATGATCGTCTGCGCCCTCTCGGGAGGCTAGTGTAGAGTCATTCGTCCGTGGCGCCGCCTGGTCGATGCCGCAACACAAGTGCAACGCAGCGTTCGTTGACGCACTGCGGCAAGAAACCTTACAATCCAAAAGTTTGCTCGACCTTCGGTGTCCCGCCTCGCGTCGATTCCTACCCCGCGTTATCCAGCCGGCCGGATCGCACTCTGGCAGTTGCTGGCGACCGCGGTGGTTGCGGGCGGCGGGGGGTGGCTGGCGGGTTGGGATGGGGTTCTTTCTGCGTTGCTGGGGGGGGGCGTTAACGTGTCCGCCGGCGTCGTGTTCGCGACGCTGGTGCGCTTCGGTGGCGCACAGACGGCGGCCGCGACCGTCCGGACGATGATCCGGGCCGACGCGGCCAAGATAACGGTGATTGTGCTGCAGCTCGGGCTGGTCTTTACCAACTACCCTGACATCGTGCCCGGCGCATTCATTGTCGCTTTCGTGATTACGGTGTTCGTCGCGCAGGCGGCGATTCTGATTCGAGACTGATCGAAGCGCAGGAACGAGCGATGGCAGCGGAACACGAACTCGACGCGGCGTCCTACATCCAGCACCATCTCACGTTCTTTGCCCAGCCGTCTTCGGAGACGGGCGGTTTCTGGACCATTCATTACGACACCATTATCACCTCGGGCATCCTGGGTGTTCTGGCGCTGGGCTTTCTCTGGTTGGTCACGCGCAGGGCAACCTCGGGTGTTCCCTCGAGGACGCAGGCGTTCGTCGAGCTCACCGTCGAGTTCGTGAACGAGCAGGTGCGGAGCATGTTTCACCACGACTACAAGATCGTCGCGCCGATCGCACTTACTGTCGGATTGTGGGTGCTGCTCATGAACCTGACGGACCTCCTGCCGGTCGATATCATGGCTTGGATCTACGCCAACGTCTTCCACCTGCACGCATGGCGCACGGTGGCAACCGCCGACGTCAACACGACGTTCGCGCTTTCACTCTCGGTGCTCGGCCTGATGGTCTTCTACAGCATCCGGATCAAGGGCCTCGGCGGTTGGCTTCACGAACTGTATGGGTCGCCGTTCGGAATGCGGCCGTGGTGGGCCGCGCCGCTGCTGATCCCGTTCAATCTGCTCTTCAATCTGATCGAATATATCTCGAAGCCGCTGTCGCATTCGTTGCGGCTGTTCGGCAATATGTACGCGGGCGAAATAATGTTCCTGCTGATCGCTCTGCTGGCGTCCAGCGGATACCTGGGCACGATCGGCGGGGGAGTGGCGCAAGTCGCATGGATCGTCTTCGACGGCTTTATCGCGATACTGCAGGCGTACATATTCATGATGCTGACCGTCGCCTACATCGCTATGGCGCACGAGCATCACTAGAACCCCGCTTACCACGATCGACTCGCCGTCCAATCTCCGTCAGAAAGGGAAAGTGAAATGGATAAGTTGCAACTGGTCGCCCAGATTCAGGCCTACACCGGTATCGGCATCGGACTCATGATCGGCCTCGGGGCACTCGGTGCTTGCGTCGGCATCGGGATCATGTGCTCACGCTTTCTCGAGGGCGCGGCGCGCCAGCCGGAAATGATCCCAGCTCTGCAAGCCAAGGTATTCCTGCTGCTCGGATTGATTGACGCATCGTTTATCATCGGGCTGGGCATCGCGATGCTGTTCGCGTACGCTAACCCGCTGATCCCCGCCGGTCTCAAGTAGCCCGCACTGTGGCTCTCGCCCCCAAGGGACGCTCATGAACATCAACTTGACCCTGGCGATGCAGGCGGTCATCTTCGCCATCTTCATCTGGTTTTGTGCAACGTATATCTGGCCCGTGCTGATGCGCGCGATCGAGACCCGGCAAAAACAGATCGCCGATGGGCTAGCGGCTGGCGAGGAAGGACGGCAGAGCCTGGCGCGCACCGAAAAGCGAATCGCCGAAATGATGACCGAGGCGAAGACCCGTGCCTCCGAAATAGTGGCCCAGGGTGAGAAGCTAAAAAGCGATACGGTCGAGCATGCACACGCCGAAGCGCAGGTTGAGGCGGACCGCATCGTCGCGGCGGGGAAGGCCGAGCTCGAGCAGGAAGTCGAGCGTGCGAAGGAGGAGCTGCGCGGACAGGTCGCGGAACTCGCCGTTGCCGGAGCCGCGAAGATCCTGAAGCGCGAGGTGGACGCCAGAGCACATGCCGAGCTTCTGGCCGCGCTGCAGAAACAGCTCTAGAACTCGCGCATGGCCGAGCAGATCACCGTCGCCCGCCCCTATGCCGAAGCCGTGTTCGAGTTGGCGCGGGAGCAGAACGCCCTGCCCGTCTGGGCGGAGATGCTCAGGATGGCGAGCGGCGTTTCCCGCGACGAACGCGTGCAGACTGCGCTCGATAACCCGCGGCTGGCGGTCGCGGCGAAGGAGTCCCTCTTCCTCGCGATCTGTGGCGACAAGCTTGACGCCGACGGCAGAAGTTTTATCCGCGTGCTGCTCGAAGCCGACCGTCTCGATCTGTTGCCGGAAATCAAGCAGCTGTTCGACGCGCTCAAGGATGCGGCGGACGGACTGGCGCGGGCGCAGATCATCAGCGCCTTCCCGATAGACGACGCGCAGCTCGCCGGGCTCAAGTCGGCACTGGAGCGGCACTTCGGCAAGAAGATCGAGGCCACCGTGAGCATCGACCCAGAGCTCATCGGCGGCGCGAAAGTCGTCGTCGGCGACAAGGTGATCGATGCCTCGGTGCAAGGCGAGCTCCAGGCGATGGCCAACCATTTGCGAACCTAACTCAATTCATTGCCGCGGGTTCCGGGCTGCGCTCATCCGGAGTACGCACGAGGAAAAATCATGCAGCTGAATCCATCGGAAATCAGCGAACTCATCAAGACCAAGATCCAGAATCTGGACATTGGCGCGGAAGTCCGGACGCAGGGCACGGTTGTATCGCTCTCCGACGGCATCGCCCGCATTCACGGGCTGTCCGACGCGATGCAGGGCGAGATGATCGAGTTTCCCAACAACACGTTCGGCCTCGCGCTCAATCTCGAACGCGACTCGGTGGGCACGGTCATTCTCGGCGAGTACGAACACATCAGCGAAGGCGATACGGTCAAGTGCACCGGGCGCATCCTGGAAGTGCCCGTCGGCCCCGAGCTCATCGGACGCGTGGTCAACGCCTTGGGCCAGCCGATTGATGGCAAGGGCCCGATCAATGCCAAGGCCACCGACGTTATCGAAAAGGTCGCGCCGGGGGTTATCTGGCGCCAGAGCGTGTCGCAACCAGTGCAGACCGGGCTCAAGTCGATCGATGCCATGGTGCCAATCGGTCGCGGCCAGCGCGAGCTCATCATCGGTGATCGCCAGACCGGCAAGACCGCGGTCGCGATCGATACGATCATCAATCAGAAAGGCAAGGAGCTTACCTGCATCTACGTCGCGATCGGCCAGAAGGCCTCGTCGGTCGTGAACGTAGTGAAGAAGCTGGAGGAAACCGGTGCGATGGCGTACACGATCGTCGTGGTCGCAACCGCCTCCGAATCGGCAGCGATGCAGTACATCGCGCCGTATTCCGGCTGCACTATGGGCGAGTACTTCCGCGATCGTGGCCAGGACGCGCTCATCATCTACGATGACCTGACCAAGCAGGCGTGGGCCTATCGCCAGATTTCGCTGCTGCTGCGCCGCCCGCCTGGCCGCGAAGCTTACCCCGGCGACGTGTTTTACTTGCACTCGCGGCTGCTCGAACGGGCGGCGCGGGTGAACGCGGAATATGTGGAGAAGTTCACCCAGGGCGCGGTCAAGGGCAAGACCGGTTCGCTCACCGCGCTGCCGATCATCGAGACGCAGGCGGGCGACGTGACGGCGTTCGTGCCAACCAACGTCATCTCCATTACCGACGGCCAGATCTTTCTCGAAACCGATCTCTTCAACGCCGGCATCCGCCCCGCGATTAACGCCGGCATCTCGGTGTCTCGCGTAGGCGGGGCGGCGCAGACCAAGGTCATCAAGAAGCTCGGCGGCGGGGTGCGCCTGTCGCTGGCCCAGTATCGCGAGCTCGCCGCGTTCGCGCAATTCGCCTCCGACCTGGACGAAGCGACGCGCAAACAGCTCGACCGCGGGCGCGTGGTTACGGAGCTCATGAAGCAGCCGCAATATGCTCCGCTCTCGGTAGCCGATCAGGCCGTAACGCTGTTTGCCGTTAACCGGAATTACTACGACGATGTGCCGGTGGAAAAGGCGCTTGCATTCGAGAGCGCATTACGCGCGTTCTTAAAGAGCAAGTACGCTGCGCTGATGGACAAGCTCGAGTCGACAAAGGACCTTGATGGCGAAGGCGAGAAGGCGCTCGCCGCTGCCATCGCGGACTTCAAGCAGAGCGGAACCTGGTAGGAACGGGGCGATGGCCAGTTCAAAAGAAATCCGCGGCAAGATCAAGAGCGTGCAGAGCACGCGCAAGATCACCAAAGCGATGGAGATGGTCGCCGCCTCGAAGATGAAAAAGGCGCAGGACCGGATGCGCGCGTCACGACCGTACGTTGGCCGCATGCTGGCCCTGGCGCGCCACCTGGCGCTGGCCAACCCGGAGTACCGCCATCCGTTCCTGGTGAAGCGCCCGGGCGTCAGGAATGTCGGGCTGATCGTCGTAACTTCCGACAAGGGGCTCTGCGGGGGGCTCAACACCAATGCACTGCGCTTGGCCTTGGCGAAGTTCAAGGGGTGGCAGGCACAAGGTATCGGCGTCAAGGTGACGCCGATCGGCGGCAAGGGACTCGGATTCATGCAACGCCTGCAGGCGGATATCGCTTCGTACGTGACCAACCTTGGCGATCGTCCGTCGCTCGACAAGGTGATCGGTCCGGTCAAAATCCAGCTCGATCTTTACCTCGATGGCAAGATCGACGAGCTGCACCTGGTTTCGACTCGTTTCGAGAACACCATGAAGCAGACCCCGAACTCGGCGCAGATTCTGCCCGTCGCCGATCTCGGTGACGAGGCCGAGAAGCGCGCCTATCCTTGGGATTACATCTACGAGCCGGATGCGAAGAGCGTGCTCGACGAGTTGCTTCGTCGTTACATGGAATCGGTCGTCTACCAGGCCATCAACGAGAACATGGCGTCCGAACAGAGCGCGCGTATGGTTGCCATGAAGGCGGCCTCCGACAACGCGCAAACGATCATCGATGAGTTGCAGTTGGTCTACAACAAGACGCGCCAGGCCGGGATCACCAAGGAACTGTCCGAGATCGTCGCCGGCGCCGCCGCGGTTTGACGGAGTTCAGGCGCCCGCCATACGGCAGCGTGGGTTAAGAACAGGGAAATGTCATGAACGAAGGAACGGTTGTCCAGTGCATCGGCGCGGTGATCGACGTGGAATTCCCGCGCGAGCACCTGCCCCAGATCTACGACGCGCTCACGCTCGAAGGGACGGCGCTGACGCTGGAGGTGCAGCAGCAGCTCGGTGACGGCGTGGTGCGCACGATTTGCCTCGGGTCGGCGGATGGCTTGAGACGCGGTATGAAAGTCAAGAACACGGGCGCCGGCATTTCAGTGCCGGTCGGGCCGGCGACGCTGGGCCGAATCATGGACGTCCTCGGCCGACCCATCGACGAACGTGGGCCGGTGGTGGCCAAGATCACGATGCCGATTCATCGCGACGCCCCGACCTTCGAGGAACTCTCCCCCTCAACCGAGCTTCTGGAGACGGGGATCAAGGTCATCGACCTCGTGTGCCCGTTCGCCAAGGGCGGCAAGGTCGGGCTGTTCGGCGGTGCGGGCGTGGGCAAGACGGTGAACATGCTTGAGCTCATCAACAATATCGCCACCCAGCACTCCGGACTGTCGGTATTCGCTGGCGTGGGCGAACGAACCCGGGAAGGCAACGATTTCTATCACGAAATGAAGGAAGCCGGGGTGATCAAGCTCGACAACCTGCCGGAGTCGAAGGTGGCGATGGTTTATGGGCAGATGAATGAGCCACCCGGCAATCGGCTGCGCGTGGCGTTGACCGGGCTCACCATGGCCGAATTCTTTCGCGATGAGGGCCGTGACGTGCTGCTGTTCATCGACAATATCTACCGTTACACCCTTGCCGGCACCGAAGTATCCGCGCTGCTCGGCCGCATGCCGTCGGCTGTGGGTTATCAGCCGACGCTGGCTGCCGAGATGGGCCAGCTGCAAGAGCGCATCACGTCGACCAAGACCGGTTCGATCACATCCATTCAGGCGGTATACGTGCCCGCGGACGACTTGACCGACCCGTCACCGGCAACGACTTTCGGCCATCTTGACTCGACGGTGGTGCTGTCGCGGGATATCGCCTCGCTGGGCATCTATCCGGCGGTTGATCCGCTGGATTCGACGTCGCGCCAGCTCGACCCGCATGTTGTCGGTGAGGAACATTACACGGTCGCGCGCCGGGTGCAGCAGACGCTGCAACGGTACAAGGAGTTGCGCGACATCATTGCGATTCTCGGCATGGACGAGCTCTCGCCCGAGGACAAGCTCATCGTTGCCCGGGCGCGCAAGATCCAGCGCTTTCTGTCGCAGCCATTCCATGTAGCGGAAACATTCACCGGCACACCCGGGAAGTATGTCTCGCTCAAGGATACGATCCATGGTTTCAAAGCGATCGTCGACGGCGAATACGATCACCTACCGGAGCAGGCGTTCTATATGATCGGCCCAATCGAAGAGGCGACGGAGAAAGCGAAGACGCTGCAGTAACGGGGAACGATTCCATGGCCCACACCATTCACGTCGATGTCGTCAGTCTCATCGAGTCGATCTACTCCGGCGAGGCGGAGTTCGTCGTGCTGCCGGGGGTCATGGGCGAGCTGGGCGTCTATCCCAAGCACGCCCCGCTGATCACCCAGATCAAGCCCGGCGAGGTGCGCATCAAGGTCCCCGGGCAGGCCGAGGAACAGATCGTCTTTGTTCAGGGTGGCTTTCTCGAGGTGCAGCCCGACGTGGTCACCGTGCTTGCCGACACCGCGATCCGGGCGGCTGATCTCGACGAGGCGAAGGCGATCGAAGCCAAGAGCCGGGCCGAGGAAGCCATGCAGAACAAAATGTCCAAGGAAGAGGTTGCGAGAACTGAAGCCGAGCTTGCGGGCGCGATGGCGCAACTCGCCGCCATCCGCCGCCTGCGGCGCAATCGGCCGCTTGCCCCAGGCTGACTGCCAAGCTAGAGTCCCCGCCGTGCCAGCTGTTGCTCCGCGAGCGTGACCCAGTAGCTGGCGCCGATCGGCAACACGGCGTCGTTAAAGTCATACTGGGGGCTATGGATGTTCGGCGTGTTGGCGTCGCGCCCCGCGCCGAGCCATACGTAACAGCCGGGCTTCGCCTGCAGCATGAAGGCGAAATCTTCGCTGCCCATCTCCGGCGTCGGGTCGGTATCGACGTACTGCTTGCCGACCACCGCGCTCGCCGCGGCGATCGCGTATTGTGTCTCGGCTTCGCTGTTGACGAGCGCTGGGTAGCGACGCTCGTAGCGAACGGTCGCGCTCATGTCGAACGTCGCCGCGACGCCGGCGACGATGCCTCGAATCCGTTGTTCGATTAGGTCTTGGACATCGGGTTTGAAGGTGCGTACCGTGCCGCGCAGAACGACCTCCTGGGGAATGACGTTCCAGGTGTCGCCGCCATGCACCTGGGTAACGCTCACAACCCCCGCGTCCTGGGGATGAAGGTTCCGCGCGACGATCGTCTGCAGCGCATTGATTGCCTGGGCGGCAAAAAGCATTGGATCCTTGCCCGCGTAGGCCATGGCCGCATGCGCCCCCTTGCCGGTGACGAGGATTTCGAAGATGTCGTAGGCTCCCATCAGGGGGCCCGCGCGCATGGCGAAGGTGCCCGCGCGCATGGCGGGCCAGTTGTGCATCCCGTATACCGCGCGCATCGGGAAGCGTTCGAATAGCCCTTCCTCGACCATAACCCGGCCGCCGCCTTCATTCTCCTCGGCGGGCTGAAAGATGAAGTACACGCTGCCGGCGAGCGCTTTGCGGCCGGCCATGGCCTTGGCGGCGCCAAGCAGCATCGACGTGTGGCCATCATGACCGCAGGCGTGCATCCGGCCAGCGTGGCGCGAGGCGTACGGCACGCCGGAATTCTCTTGGATGTGCAGAGCGTCGAGATCGGCGCGCAGCCCGATTGCGTCGGGCGCCAGGCGAGCCTCATTGCCGCCGCGGAGTACCCCGACGACACCGGTTTTTGCCAGGCCGGTATGAACTTCTAGGCCGAAGGATCTGAGCTTGTCGGCAACGAAGGCTGCGGTCGCCGACTCCTCGAACGCGGTCTCGGGATGGGCATGAATGTGGTGCCTCCATTCACTCATCTCGGGAGCGAGCGCAGCAATCTCGGGCAGGATGTTCATGCGTGAGCTCGATGCCAAGCCAGGGTTGCGCTGAAGACGTGATGTTAGCGCAGAACGCTGGTGCGGGCTGCGGTAGAATCGACGCTGCGCGCCAGCCCTGCCGAATGCCCACCCCAGCAGCTTCGCCTTACGACCTCGCCATCGTCGGCGGAGGGATCAACGGTGTCGGCGTTGCACGCGATGCCGCGGGACGCGGGCTCAAGACGCTGCTCGTCGAGCGAGACGACCTCGGTTCGCACACGTCGTCGGCGAGCACGAAGCTGATCCACGGCGGCCTGCGTTATCTTGAGTATTACGAGTTCCGGCTCGTCGCGGAAGCACTCGCCGAGCGCGAGGTCCTGCTGCGCGCGGCGCCGCATATCATAGGCCCGCTGCAATTCGTCCTGCCGCACGAGCCGCACCTGCGACCGGCCTGGATGATCCGCATCGGACTTTTCTTCTACGATCATCTCGGGGGACGCAAGACCCTGCGCTCGTCGTTCAGCGTGCGCCTGCACCCGAGCAAGTGGGGCGCTGGCCTCAAGAGTCACTTCGACCGGGGCTTTGTCTACTCGGATGCCAGGGTGGACGATGCACGGCTCGTGGTCCTCAATGCAATGGCAGCAAAAGAGTTGGGCGCCGACATACGCACACGCACGAGGCTTGTCGGTGCGCGCCGGGAGAAGGGGCTCTGGCGCCTTACGCTTGCCGACCGGCGCGGAGCGACGAGCGAAGAGAGGGCGCGAGGGCTCGTCAACGCAGCCGGACCGTGGGTCAAACGCGTACTGGACGATGTGGACACCGTGCCGATAGAGGCTGAAGTGCGCCACGTCAAGGGCAGCCACATTGTCGTGCCACGCGTGCACGCCGAGGACCACGCCTACATATTGCAAAACTCCGACCACCGGATCGTCTTTATCATTCCCTACGAGAGTGCCTTCTCGCTCATCGGTACGACGGATATCCCGGTCGATGATTTCGAGGCACCGGCGATCGCGGACGACGAAATGGAATACCTGTGCGGCATCGCCAACACCTACCTCGCACGGCCGATCGCCGCCGCCGACGTCGTGTGGACATACAGTGGAGTGCGGCCGCTCTATGACGACGGTTCGGCCAACCCTTCGGCAGTGACGCGCGATTTCGTCCTGAAGCTCGATGCCGACGAAGAAGGGCGCGCGCCGTTGCTGTCGATCTTCGGGGGCAAAATCACGACCTACCGCAGGCTGGCCGAGTCGGCCCTGGCGCAACTCGCCCCCTTTTTTCCGCACATGAAGGGGTCATGGACACGCGCCAAGCCGCTTCCGGGAGGGGACATGCCGCGGGGCCGCCTGGGCGCCTACGCGCGCGATCTCGCCTCGCGCTATCCCGCTCTGTCGGTCGAGCTGCGCACGGCGCTGCTGCACCGTCACGGCACGCGCACGCCACGCGTACTGGGGCAGGCCCGAACGGAACAGGATCTGGGCACCCATTTTGGTCATACGCTCTACGCCGCGGAAGTCGATTATTTGGTCGCGCATGAATGGGCGCGCGACGCCGAGGACGTCTTGTGGCGACGGACCAAGTGCGGACTGCACCTGACACCGGCGCAACGCAGCGCAGTTGCGGCGTACCTACGTGAGCAGTACGGGCAGGAAGGATCCTCTCCATGCAGCCGTTAGCGACGCTGCCCGACACGGCGCGGATGGCGATCCGCGGCGTGTTGACCGACATCGACGACACGGTCTCGACCGGCGGCCGGGTCACGGCCGCAGCGTATGCGGCGATGGAACGCCTGCGCCAGGCGGGCCTACTGGTCATCCCGGTGACCGGCAGGCCTGCAGGATGGTGCGACCACATTGCGCGCATGTGGCCGGTGGACGCGGTCGTCGGCGAGAACGGCGCGTTGTACATGTTTCACGACGAGCGATCAAGGCGGCTCAAGAAACGCTACGCCAACAGCGATCCCGACCGGCGGGCTGCGCGTGAGCGAATCGCCGCCATTGCGGCAAGAGTCCTGCTCGCGGTGCCGGGATGTGCGCTGGCATCCGACCAGCCGTATCGGGACACCGACCTCGCGATCGACTACTGTGAGGACGTCGCGCCACTTCCGCTAGCGACCGTCGATCGGATCGCCGCGCTGTTGCGCGCCGAGGGCATGAATTCCAAAGTGTCATCGATCCACGTCAACGGCTGGTTTGGAGCCCACGACAAGCTCATCATGACGCGGACGTTGCTGCAGGAGGTGTTCGCCATCGATCTCGACGCCGAACGCCCGCGCTTCGCTTTTGTCGGCGATTCGCCCAACGACGCACCGATGTTTGAGTTCTTCCCGATTTCGATCGGAGTCGCCAACGTGCGACGGTTCGTCAGCCGCCTTCCGGCGCCGCCGAAGTACGTCACCGAGCGGGAGTTCGGCGCCGGATTCGCGGAAGTCGCGGATTGTCTATTGGCTGGGCGCTGATAGGCAGCCGGATCAGCGCGCCGCGGCGAGCGTCGCGAGATCGATTTGCTTCAGCGTCGAGGTCAGCGCGGCGGGCTCGACGCCGTCGCCGCGGACGGTTACCGCAAACCGATCGGCGACGATGATGCTCATCTCGCCGCTGCGCGCCCGTCGGTCATAGCGCTCGTGCAGGAGTTGGCCGTCAACCTTGGTGGTACGCTCGTAGCCGGTGTCGGTTTCCTTCTCTATTTTCGGGTCGAACTTTGCCGCCAGCCCCGCGATGCCGGACAGCGAGGCCAGGTCCACAATCTCGATGCTGATGCTGGCGTTGGCGCCATCGCTATAGCGCGCCGTCGCGCTCGACGCTTTGAGCCCCATTGCTTCACCACTCTGCCCTGACGCGTCCTTGCGCTGCATGCCCGGCAACGATTCCGGCAACATGTCCTTGAGCTTGTGGAAGTCGACCGGCTGCACGTCCTTGCCACCCGCCACGATCTGGCCCACGGCGCCGAGCGCGACCTTGGGGTCGACCTGTCCGCTGCTCCCGGGCGATGGGTTCGTCGCGCCCCCGGCCTTGGCCATCTTTTCGGCCGTTTGCGCCTGTTCGCCCATTTTCTCCAGGGTCTTAAGCGCGTCGTTGACGCGCGCCTTATCGGCGTCGGACTTGGCGCCAAAGATGCTCGACAACACATTGGCCGCGACAGCGCTGTCGCGGGCACGCGCGCTCGACTGATTCATTGCGCCGAGTGCGCCAATGCCCGCCAATCCAAGGCCAGTGACGGTGCAGGTTGTGAGCACACCGATTACAACCCACATTACGATCGCGCAGATAACCGTCACGATCGTGTAACCGATGGACTTGTCCCGGGGACAGCGCATGAGCACCGGGAGCCCCAGATAAAGCAGGTACAGGCCGTAGAACGCGGCGATGATGCCCAGAATGCCAAGCATTGGAATGATGTTCAGTACCGCGGCGACCCATCCCGGCGTGAAACTGTAGGCGGTGACCTTGAGCGCGGCAAGAGAGTCTCGCTGCCCGCCGAAACTCGGGGCGAGCAGGTCGACGATGAGAGCGATCAAGAACACGCCAACAAACGTCAGCACGAAGGAGACGATTGCATGCGCGAGGCTGACCGCGATGCCGAGTCGGCCCACATACGGCAGACCGACGACGCTGTGGCCGATCAACGTCGCGATGACCCCCATGGCGACCAGCGGCGCGACGTAGCCGAGGTAGATTGCCCCCGCAGAGGTCGACTCGGCGGCGACGACCGGCCACTCGGCCGAAGGCGAAAGCAGGATATTCTTGGCGCGCGCGATCAGGCCTTGCGTCGCTGCTGCCGATGCGGCCGCGGCGAAGTCTCCGCCCAGGCCCGATGCGTCATCCCCAGGGACCGCTGCAGGACCCGGTGCCGGCTCGGGTCGGGGCGCAGACGCAGATATCGGGTCGGTCGGCGCTGTCGCCGGGTCGGCGACCGACGCGCCACAGAAATTACAGAACTTAGCCCCGTCCCGGACCTGCTTGCCGCATTGCGCACAAAACATGTCGCTGCTCCCAATCGACCATCGCGCCCGCAGCCGAGCGCAAACACAAAATTTTGTGCTAGGACCGCTACGTATTCAACCACACGGCGTGTCGCGACGGGGCAGGGAATCTCGGGCGCAAATCGGGACACACAAAGACGTCCCACGGCAATCCGTTGCCGGCGCCGGCGGCCATGTCAAACCATCCCAGCGCAATGGGGTTGCTTGCTAAGTGAGTGGCCACTAGCGGCAACTCCCCGCGGAAGCTTAGCGGGCAGCTCTCGGAAGGCTATTGGCCTTGGCGCGGGGCGGATAGTGGGCGGTATGTCACGGCGCCGAAATCGCGGGCGGGTACGATATTTGCGTGCAAGCCGTAAGCAATCATCGCAAGTTCTTTCGCCAACCGCCTAATGCGTTGCGAAAGTTCGCGCGCTGTGCAGCTGTCTTTGGGGCGGGAGGAGGAGATCGCGATGCTTCGATTCGGCTTCAATATCCGAACGCGCAGCGGCCAGCGCGTCGACAATATCTGCATCATGGCTTCGAACCAAGCCGATGCAGAGCGTCGCCTGCGCCAAATGTACCATCATTGCGAAATTGTGCAGTGCCAAAGCGAAGCGGTCAGCCGACGCAGCGACCCGCTCGATCTTGAAGGCGTTATCGGCATCATCAGCAACGAGCCGTCCTCGATCCCCTCGGTTGCGCGCTCGATGCTACGCAATAAATCCGGCACGCACTAGCTCGTCAACCAATTCTCCGTAGTCGCGCGCGCCACGGCTTTGGGGTGCGTGACGGAATATATCGAGATGCCGCGCCGGGCTCTCAGCGAGGTTCACGTTTTCAGCAATCCGTGTCGTGCAGATCTCCTCGGGTCGAAATGCGCTGGCCATCAAATCCGCAACTTCGGAGCTCATCTTGCGGCGTGCGTCGAACCGTGTGAGCACATAGCGCCGCGGCAGCCGGCGCTTGAACACCGGTTCGAGCGCGTGCAGCGCGCGCTCGACCTGCTGCGCTCCTTGCAAGGCCAGGTAATCGGCGGATACGGGAACGAGCAGCAGATCGCAGGCGAAGATCGCGTTCAGCGACAGGACTCCGAGCAACGGGCAGCAGTCGATTGCCACGGGGCCCGAAGCCTGTTCGGTCTGTCGCAGCGCCACACGCAGGCGCGTGACGACGTTGACACCCTTGCCGAGCAGCATGTCGAGCTTGGTAAGCTCGAGATGCGCGGGGCAGAGGATGACACCGCTGGCGGTGATCTGCGCCAGGTCGGCCAACGGCCGTTGGCGAACGAAGAATGCATAAATCGAATCGTCGGCAAGGTGCGGATGGGCGTTGAAGACGCTGGAAAGGTGCGCCTGCGGGTCGAGGTCGATACCAAGCGGCCGCTGGCCCCGTTGCGCGATGCCGGCGAGCAAGTTCAGGGTCGTCGTTGTCTTGCCGACGCCACCCTTCTGGTTGAATACCGCGATGACCGACATGACGACCCGCTAATCTAAAAAAACCACCCGCGAACCCGCGAGAAACACATCTCGATGAAAGACGACGACGAATATCACGTGCACGATGACCGCAAACGCCGTCCGACCGCAACCGGGGGCGCAGCACCAAGCGCCATGCTGACGCCGGCCGCGCCCGCCTGGCTTGGGAGGGCCAGTTCGCGTGCCTTGGCGGGCGCAAACCAGGCTCGGCGTTGCCAGGGCCTGCTGGCCGGAGAGAACGATCTTGCAATCCTTGTTTGGCGTGAACTTGAAGCCGCGCGCGGCGGCTATTGCGGGCGGCATTTTCGCACAGATTGGTGGGACCCTGTCGCTGCGGGGAGACGGCGCCCCACCGTGGCGAAACCCTTTTGACAAAAATGCGATAATTCGGGCCTCATGCAACCGGTGCAAATCGCAATTCTCGCCGCTGGGAAGGGCAAGCGGATGCACTCCGCGCTGCCCAAGGTATTGCATCTGCTCGGCGGGAAGCCTCTGCTCGCGCACGTACTCACGACCGCGCAGAGTTTGAACCCACGCGCTATTTGCATTGTCGAGGGATCCGAGGACGCGGTGCGCACGCGCTTCGCTGACGCCGATGTCGTCTGGGCTCGGCAGGATCCGCCGCGCGGGACCGGCGATGCATTGCGCTGCGCGCTGGCTGCATTGCCCCGCGACGGAGTCACGCTGGTGCTGTTCGGCGCCGATCCTCTCGCGCGCGCAGCGACGTTGCGTGAGGTCGTCGCGCATGCACAGACCGGGGCTTTGTCCTTGTTGACGATCGATCTCGACGATGCCGAGGGATACGGTCGCGTCGTTCGTCTCCCCGACGGCCGCGTCGCAGCGATCGTCGAACACTTGGACGCGACCCCCGAACAGCAGAAAATTCGCGAGGTGAACACGGGTGTAATGGCGGCGCCGACGATCGCGTTCTCCCGCTGGCTGGCAAGCATCGAGGACCGTAACGCAAGCGGCGAATTTTATCTGACGGACGTCATCGCATTGGCCGTGCGCGATGGCGTGAAGGTGATGACGACGAGCGCCGCGAGTATCACCGAAGCGTTGGGCGTCAACAGTCAGCGCGACCTCTCCGAGCTGGAACGCCGCTATCAGCGTGCGCAAGCTGATGCGCTGCTCGACGCCGGCGTGGCCCTGGCCGACCCGGCACGTATCGACGTTCGCGGCACATTGGCTTGCGGGCGCGACGTGACCATCGACGTCGGCTGCATTTTCGAAGGCCATGTGACGCTTGGCGAGAACGTCGCCATTGGCGCACACTGCGTGCTCAGGAATATCAGCGTAGCCGCGGGCACCATCATCGCGCCGTTTTCGCACCTCGAGGACGCGCAGATTGGTGCGCAATGTCGCATCGGGCCCTATGCGCGCATCCGGCCAGGCACGGTGCTCGCTGACGAGGTCCACATCGGAAACTTTGTCGAGGTCAAGGCAAGCGTCCTCGGCGAGGGTAGCAAGGCCAATCATCTGACCTATGTCGGCGATGCAACGGTCGGCCGCGATGTCAACGTGGGTGCGGGCACGATTACCTGCAACTACGATGGCGCAAGCAAGCACCGCACCGTAATCGAGGACGACGTGCATATCGGTTCTGGTACGCTGCTTGTGGCGCCGGTCACCGTTGGGCGCGGCGCGACCATCGGCGCCGGCACCACGGTGTGGAAGAATGCGCCGCCGGAAGCACTAACGGTGAACACAAAGACACAAGTCGCCCGGAGTGACTGGAAGCGACCAAAGAAAGGCTAGCCATGTGCGGCATCGTCGGAGCGGTCGCGCGCGTGAACGTCGTACCCACCCTGATCGAGGGCATCCGCCGGCTCGAGTATCGAGGCTATGACTCGTCGGGGCTCGCCGTGATCAACGGCAGCCTGCAACGACTGGTCAGCACGGCCCGCGTCGCCGACTTGGCGGCGCAGGCCGATGCGACACGTATCAGCGGCACGACCGGAATATCGCACACGCGCTGGGCGACGCATGGCGCGCCGACAGCGACCAACGCGCATCCGCACGTCAGTCACGACGAGATCGCCGTGGTGCATAACGGAATCATCGAGAATTTCGAATCTTTACGCGAACGCTTGCAGCAGCAGGGGTACCGCTTCGTCACCCAGACCGATACCGAGGTCATCGCCCATCTGATCCACGCCAACTATGATGGGGATCTGCTCGAGGCGATGCGGAAAACGGTGGCGGAGTTTCGCGGCGCCTATGCGATTGCCGCCATCAGCACGCGCGAGCCCGACAGACTTGTTGGCGCGCGCGCGGGTAGCCCGCTGCTGGTCGGCATTGCTGACCACGACCACTATCTCGCCTCGGACGCGAGCGCACTGAGCTCCGTGACCCAGCGCGTCGTGTACATGGAGGAAGGCGATCTCGCCGATGTCACCCGCGATGCCTACACCGTTTATGACGCCAGTGGCGCGGCCGTATCGCGACCCGTTGTCAACGTGGAAACATCCGACTCCGCCGTCGAGCTTGGCCCCTATCTTCATTTCATGCAGAAAGAGATCTTCGAGCAGCCGCGTGCCATCGCCGATACGCTGGAGAGCGTCGGCGGCATCGGGCCGGAGCTGTTCGGCGCGAATGCCGCCGACGTACTCGGCGGCGTCCGCGCGGTCCACATCCTCGCCTGTGGCACGAGCTATCACTCGGGTCTTGTGGCCCGGTTGTGGCTGGAGGCTGTCGCAGGTGTCCCCGCGCAGGCAGAAATATCAAGCGAGTATCGCTATCGCGACAGCGTCCCCGACCCCGATGCACTGGTCGTCGTCGTTTCCCAGTCGGGCGAGACGGCAGACACGCTCTCGGCGCTCAAACATGCCAAGGCGCTGGGTCATAGCCACACGCTCGCCATCTGCAACGTGGCGACGAGTTCCATGGTGCGCCATACTGCGCTCACGTTCCTGACCCGCGCGGGCACCGAAGTGAGTGTCGCGTCGAGCAAGGCGTTCACGACGCAGCTCACCGCGCTGTTTCTGTTGACGCTAACGCTGGCGAAGCTGCGCGGCAGACTATCGACACAGGACGAAGCACGCTGGCTGAGCGGTCTACGCCATCTCCCGGCGGCGATCCAGGCCGTGCTGGCGCTCGAGCCGATGATCGTAGCCTGGGCCCAGCAATTTGCCCGCAAGCAAAACGCGCTGTTTCTCGGCCGCGGCCTGCACTATCCGATTGCGCTCGAAGGAGCCCTCAAGCTCAAGGAGATTTCCTACATTCACGGCGAGGCTTACCCCGCCGGCGAGCTCAAGCACGGCCCCTTGGCGCTGGTCGACGCCAGCATGCCGGTGGTCGCGATCGCACCCAACGATGCACTGCTCGAAAAGCTGAAGTCCAACTTGCAGGAAGTGCGGGCGCGCGGCGGCGAGCTCTATGTCGTCGCCGACGCCGACAGCCATATACAATCCGGCCACGGGGTGCACGTCCTGCGTCTGCCGGAGCACGCGGGACTGCTTTCTCCAATCGTGCACACGATTCCGCTGCAACTGCTGGCTTATCACACCGCCGTTCTTCGGGGAACCGACGTCGACAAACCGCGCAATCTCGCGAAATCCGTCACGGTCGAGTAGGGCGTAGCGATGGCGCTGAAAAGAACGCCATAAAGACGGGGCAGGGCTGGCTGGCCTAAGGGGTCGCGACAGGGGTAAAGCCGTGCTGCGCCGATCTCCGGGGGGCCCGCTCGGCATGAGCGCGAGCCCTAGCCAGGCGCGGCGCCTCGGCTGCGGCCTCCCCCAAGCGTACGCACCGGGCTTGGAGCGCGGCCGCGGTAATTGCAGGCAGCGCCAGCCGGCTGGCTGGGGATCGCGAGACGCGGCGGCTTCGGCGGTCGGCATCGACGTACTCGATTGTTGCGGCAGGCGCCGAAGCGGAATTGCGGTACGATGGCGCCACCGCCCGCTTCCATGCTGGACATGGAATTCGCGTTCATCCTCGACCCGCTGCATTCGCTCAAGGCCTACAAGGACACCAGCGTCGCGATGATGCGCGCCCTGCACGCGCGCGGTCATTCTCTGTTCGCCTTGGAGCAGGGCGATCTGTTCTGGGACGGAACGCAGACGCTGGGCTCGGTGCGCCCGCTGCAAGTTGCCGCCGACGACCACGAATGGTTTCGACTGGGTGCCACGGCCGTGCGCCCGCTGAAATCCTTTGCGGCGGTCGTCATGCGCAAGGATCCGCCGTTCGACATGGAATATGTCTATTCGACCTATCTGCTGGAGATCGCCGAGACGCAGGGCGCGCGCGTCTTTAATCGTCCCCGCGCACTGCGCGATTACAACGAAAAGCTGGCAATCGCGCGATTTGCGGAATTCATCGTTCCGACGCTGGTCACCCGCGACGCGGCGCTACTCGCAGAGTTCATCGATGACTACGAGGACGTCATACTGAAACCGCTCGATGGCATGGGCGGAACCTCCGTCTTCCGCGTCCGTGAAGACGACGCCAATCGCAACGTCATCATCGAGACTGTCGGGCATCACGGTGCGCGCACCGTGATGGCGCAGCGCTTCATTCCCGAGATCGTTGAGGGAGACAAGCGCATCGTGCTGATCGCCGGCGAACCGGTGCCGCAGGTGCTCGCGCGCATCCCCAAGCCCGGCGAGACGCGCGGCAATCTGGCCACGGGGGGTCGTGGCGTCGCGCGGCCTCTGTCGCCGCGCGATCGGTTGATCGCCGAGACAGTCGGTGCCAAGCTGTGGGCGGATGGCATGCTGGTCGTCGGTCTCGACGTCATCGGCGATTACCTGACGGAAGTCAACGTAACCAGCCCCACCGGGTTCGTCGAGATCACCACGCAGACCGGCTTCGATGTCGCAGGCCGGTTTGCGGACGCCCTGACCGACGCCGTCAAGTAGGGTCGAGGTGCGCACTTGGGCTTGGTCCCTTCTGATAAGATAGCTACGGGAAGGCCCTCATGATCGGAATTCTGATCGTAGCTCATGACACGTTGAGCGACAGCCTTGCCGGTGCGGTGACGCACGTGCTCGGCGCCCGTCCTTTGCAATTCGAAACGTTGCAGGTCGCCGCGACCGACGACCCGCAGCAGTTGCTGCCGAAGGCCCGGGCGCTGGTGAACGAACTCGATACCGGTGACGGGGTACTGATTTTTTCCGATATCTACGGCGCAACGCCGTGCAACCTCGCTTCCAAGCTGCTCGTTTCCGGCCGCATCGAGGCCATCGCCGGGGTCAATCTGCCCATGCTGGTGCGGGCCTTCACCTACCGCGACAAGGGAATGGAAACGATGATCAAGAAGGCTATCAGTGGTGGCTGCGACGGCGTGTTGCACATCGACGTCGATCCAATCTATGCGTCAGCAAGAAGTTGAGATCATCAACAAGCTGGGCCTTCACGCCCGGGCGGCGGCCAAGCTCACCCAGCTGGCGAGCCATTATCAGTGCGAGGTCTCGCTCGCCCGTAATGGGCGCAAGGTAAACGCCAAGAGCATCATGGGGGTAATGATGCTCGCTGCGGGCAAAGGCAGCCGGATCGTGCTCGAGACCGACGGCCCCGACGAGGGCGAAGCGCTGGACGCAATTGTGACCCTGATCGGAGACTACTTCGGCGAGGGTCAGTGACGGGACATGGAACCAATGCACCGTCGGCCTGCTCAATGCGAGGCGTGCGAGGCTTTCGCCCCGACGCGCCCTCCGTTGACAAAGGTTCTATCCTTATGCAAATACGTCAAGTTAGGTTAACCAACCGCCTCGGGTTGCACGCGCGGGCGTGCGCCAAGCTGGTTCAGGTAGCTTCGCAATTTCGCTGCAACGTATCCCTGGTCTGGAATGGCAAGCGGGCCAGCGCGCGCAGCATGGTCGCGGTGATGCTGCTCGCGGCTGGCGTCGGTGCGACGATCCGGTTGGAAACCCAGGGTCCAGACGAGACCGAGGCAATGACGGCACTGGTGCAGCTCATCAGCGACCAATTTGGCGAACCGCGGTGAAGTGAAGCGATGAGCCTTGTCCTCCACGGCATCGGCGTCTCTGGGGGCATTGCCATCGGACGGGCACAGCTCGTTTCGCATGCGACGATCGAAGTCGCCCATTACTCGATCACGCCCGCACAGGTCGCGGCGGAGGTCGAGCGCCTGACCCAGGCGCTGCTTACCGTGCAGAAGGAGCTCGAGAATCTCCATGGCGCGATGACCGCCGGCGACGCGCCGGCCGAATTCGGTGCGTTTCTCGACGTGCACTGGATGATCCTGACCGATCCGACTCTGCACGAGACGCCAAAACGCACGATTGCCGAACAGCTTTGCAATGCCGAATGGGCGCTGACCCAGCAGCTCGGCATTCTGATTGAGCAGTTCGATTCGATCGAGGATCCGTACCTGCGGGAGCGCAAAGCCGACGTGGTTCAGGTGGTCGAGCGCGTCCTCAAGGTGCTGCTCGGCCGGCCCGGCGTCATGCGCCCGGCCGCGGCGGAGGAGGAGACGATTCTGGTCGCGCACGACCTGTCGCCGGCCGATGTCATCCAGTTCAAGAGCCACCATTTCGCGGCTTTCCTGACCGACCTCGGAGGCGTGACCTCGCACACCGCCATCGTTGCACGCAGTCTCAACGTGCCGGCGGTGGTCGCGACCCACAACGCGCGGGCGCTGATTCGCGAGAACGAGCTTCTCATCGTCGATGGCGGGCGCAACGTCGTCATCGTCAATCCGGATCGGTCGGTGCTCGCCGAATACCGGCTGAAGCAGGGCGAGCTCGAACTCGAGCGACAGAAGCTTCGCCGCCTGCGCACGACGCCCGCGACGACAATCGACGGTTGCCACGTCGAACTCCTGGCCAACATCGAGTTGCCGGAGGATCTGGAGCAGGCACGCGAGAACGGTGCGGCTGGCGTGGGCCTGTTTCGCACCGAGTTTCTATTCCTGAACCGGGATGGATTGCCGACCGAGGATGAGCAGTTTGAGGCGTATCGAACGGTAGCATCCGGCATGAAAGGTCATCCGGTTACCATTCGCACCTTCGACCTCGGCGCCGACAAGCACAAGGAGGGGCTTGCCGGCCTGTCGCGTGTTGCCCCTAACCCGGCATTGGGCCTGCGCGCGGTCCGCTTTTGTCTCGCCGAGCCAAGGCTTTTCCTGACCCAGCTCCGAGCCATCCTGCGCGCGTCGCACTACGGAGAGGTGAAGATCCTGCTCCCGATGCTCTCCTCGGTAAGCGAAATCGAGCAGGCGCTAGCTCTGATCGCGCAGGCGAAGGAAAGCTTGCGCGAGCAACGGGTGAAATTCAATCCCGGGGTGGAGGTCGGGGGCATGATTGAAATCCCCGCCGCGGTGCTGTCAATGAGCGCCTTCACGTCGCGGCTCGACTTCCTCTCGATCGGCACCAACGATCTCATCCAGTACACGTTGGCCGTCGATCGCGCCGACGACGCCGTTTCCCAGCTGTACGACGCGCTGCACCCCGCGGTGATCAAACTTATCGCGCTCGCCATCAGCACTGCTAACCGGGCCGAGGTGTCCATCGCAGTTTGCGGCGAAATGGCAGGCGAGGCCCGATTGACCCGATTGCTTCTCGGCATGGGTCTGACCAACTTTTCCATGCATCCGGCGCACCTGCTGAGCGTCAAACAGCGCGTGATCGCGAGCGATATCGGTGTCGCCAAGCCGATCGTGGAACGGATGCGACGCACCGACGAACCGGCGCGGCTCATTGCGCTACTGGAGAAGCTCAACACCTGAATTGACATCCGGAAGCAGCCCGGTAAACTAGTGCTCACGCGCCGATTTGAGATCAGCTTGCGGGCGCGAAGGGATCCGGAGAAGGATAGCCCGACAAATGCGGCTAAAGCGGTGAGGATTTCGATATGCCGACCCGATTAGCGCGAGCTGATCGGGTTTTTTCTTGTTCATCGTGACGCAATCACCCACCTCGGTCGGTATCGTACAACCGCTGCGCGCCACATTTGCGGAGCCGCTCACGCTCTCCTCCGGCGCGAGGCTGCCTTCGTTCGACCTCGTATACGAAACGTACGGCACGCTCAATGCAGACCGGTCCAACGCGATCCTGATCTGTCACGCGCTCAACGCCTCCCATCACGTCGCTGGCACCTATGCCGGCCAGCCCGACAGCGAAGGCTGGTGGGACAACATGGTGGGACCGGGCAAGCCCGTCGACACCACGCACTTCTTCGTCGTCGGCGTCAACAATCTGGGCAGCTGCTTCGGCTCGACCGGTCCGGCGTCGATCAACCCGGCGACCGGAACGCCCTGGGGCGCGGATTTTCCCATCGTTACGGTCGAGGACTGGGTCGACGCCCAAGTGCGGCTTGCCGATCGGCTCGGCATTCAACGCTTTGCCGCTGTCATGGGCGGCAGCCTGGGCGGGATGCAGGCGCTGTCGTGGACGATTCGCTATCCGCAGCGTGTCGCTAGCGCCCTCGTCATTGCCGCCGCACCCAATCTCTCGGCGCAAAACATTGCCTTCAACGAGGTTGCGCGTGCGGCCATCCTGACTGATCCAGATTTTCACGACGGTCACTTTTACGCCCACGGTGTCAAGCCGGTGCGCGGGCTGCGCGTGGCGCGCATGGTCGGCCACATCACGTACATCTCCGACGAGCAGATGGGCGAGAGATTCGGGCGCACTTTGCGCGAAGGTATCAATTACTCTTTTGCGCCCGAATTCGAGATCGAGTCATACCTGCGCTATCAGGCCGAGAAGTTCTCGGAATACTTCGATGCCAACACCTATCTGCGCATCACCAAGGCGCTCGACTATTTCGATCCGGCGCTGGCCGCCGGCGGCGATCTGGCGCGCGCGCTCGCGGGAGTAACGAGTCGCTTTCTCGTTATTTCGTTTACCACCGACTGGCGCTTCTCGCCCGCCCGCGCGCGCGAGATTGTCAAGGCGCTGGTCGACAACCGCCGTGATGTCTCGTATACCGAGATCGTCGCACCGCACGGACACGACGCCTTCCTGCTCGACACGCCGCAATATCACGCCGTCGTACGCAGGTACCTCACGCCGCCGGAGAATGGGCTCGCCTCGGCTGTCGATGCCCGGGCGGCGCCCGCGCTTGCGCCCGAGACGCGATCGGACCCGTTGCCGCTTCTGCGCGCCGACTTTTCGACCATCGCCGGCTGGATCCCTGCCGATGCCCGGGTGCTGGATCTGGGCTGCGCTGACGGCAGCCTGTTCGCGTATCTGCGCGAATCGCGTGGAGTGCATGGCTACGGTATCGAAATCGACGACGCCGGTGTACTCGCGTCGATCGGCAACGGCGTCAACGTCATCCAGAGCGACCTCGAGAGCGGACTCGCCGGCTTTGATGACCAGACCTTCGACTGCGTCATCCTGTCGCAGACACTGCAGGCGGTGCGCCACACCGAGGAAATCGTGCTGGAGATGCTGCGTGTCGGACGCGAAGCAATCGTCACGTTTCCAAACTTTGGCCATTGGTCCCACCGGTTGCAGGTCCTGCGCGGCCGCATGCCGGTTTCGTCGAGCCTTCCCTACCAGTGGTATGACACACCGAACATCCATCTTTGCACGGTTGCCGACTTTGACGCGTTCTGCGCCGAGCACGCTTTTCATGTTCTCGAACGCGTCGTACTGCACGACGCGCGACAGGTGACGGTTTGGCCGAACCTGTTTGGGTCGCTGGCGATTTATCGCTTTCGCCGCAACTAAACCGCCGTCGCCGTTACAATGCGGCCGATGAGCGACACCAAGCCGGGGTTGCGGCAGGCGCTGTTCAACCGGCGCATGCTGATCTGCGTCTTCACCGGCTTCAGCTCCGGATTGCCGCTGTACCTACTCATCAACCTCCTGCCCGCCTGGTTGCGCTCGGAAGGGGTCGATCTGCGCTCGATCGGAATGTTCGCGCTTATCCAGCTCCCGTTCACGTGGAAGTTCCTCTGGGCTCCCTTGCTCGACCGTTACGCTCCACCTTTCTTCGGTCGCCGCCGGAGCTGGATGCTCGCGACGCAGGTGTTGCTGCTGATATCCATTCCGGCCTTCGGCACGTTGCGGCCACAACTTGACCTGTGGACGATCGCTTATCTCGCCACGGCGGTCGCATTCTTCGCAGCGACCCAGGACATCGCTCTCGACGCGTATCGGCGCGAGCTGCTACCCGATGCCGAACTTGCACTCGGCAACGCGATCCACGTCCAGGCCTACCGAGTTTCGAGCCTCGTGCCCGGTGCACTCGCGCTGGTCCTTGCCGATCATTTTCCGTGGCAATCGGTCTTCGTCGTGACCGCGCTATTCATGCTGCCGGGCATTGTCAACACCCTGCTCGTCAGCGAGCCGGCGCTGGTTCGGCCCGCGCCGCGCACCCTCGCCGAGGCGGTTATCGAGCCCTTCCACGAGTTCATCACCCGTGCCGGCTGGCAGCGGGCCCTCCTCATCCTTGCATTCATTTTCTTCTACAAGCTCGGCGACTCGATGGCTACCGCCCTGGCTACACCTTTCTATCTCGACATGGGCTTCTCCAAGTCCGAGATCGGGCTCATCGCCAAGAACGCCGGACTGTGGGCGAGCGTGGTCGGCGGTCTGCTCGGCGGTCTGTGGATGCTCAAGGTAGGCATCAATCGCGGGCTGTGGCTGTTCGGCATCGTCCAGGTGGTGTCGATCCTGGGTTTTGCTTGGCTCGCGTACGTACACGAACCCGATCGCATGCTGCTGGCTGCGGTGATCGCCTTCGAGGCGCTAGGCGTGGGGCTAGGTACGGCGGCATTTACCGCGTTCATCGCCCGCAGCACCGACCGCCGCTACACGGCAACGCAGTTTGCGCTTTTTACCAGCCTCGCATCCGTGCCGCGTGCGCTGGTCAATGCAACGACCGGCTGGCTCGTCGAACAGACCGGGTGGTTCGCGTTTTTTCTTCTCTGCACCGCGTTGGCCCTGCCTGGCATGGTGTTGCTGCTGCGCGTCGCGCCGTGGAGCGAACCAGAACCTGCTAGCCCAGAGTTAGTCGAATGAACCAGCACAAATTCAGCGCCATTGCGCACCGTGACCACGACTACTGCAACCCGATTGCGTCGGCCAAGATCGAGCGCATGCTCGATCTCTTGCCGTTGCAGGCGGACGCGAAGGTACTCGACCTGGGCTGCGGCCGCGGCGAGCTGGCGCTGCGCATCATCGAGCGCTTCCAGGCGGAGGTTACCGCCATCGACATTTCTTCGCCGATGCTCGACGCGGCGCGGGAGCGTGCAGAGTGGTGCGGCGCGCTCCCGCGCCTGCGGCTGCTCAAGCTCGACATTGCGGAGTACAGACCCGAACCTGCTTCGTTCGACCTCACGGTGATGCTCGGCGCTGGCGGCATCACGGGAGGGTTTGCCGGCATCTGCTGCGGGCTCGCACAGTGGACTTGCCCCGGCGGCTATGTTCTTATCGGTGACGGGTTCTGGGCCAAGGCGCCGGCGGCGGAGTATTTGGCGCATCTGGAGGCGGTGGCGGATGAATTTCTGGACCATCGGGGCAACGTCCAGGCAGGTATCGATGTCGGCCTGATTCCGCTGCATGCGGTCGTCGCCTCTGCTGACGAGTGGGACGAATACGAATGGAAGTACTGCCGCTCGATCGAGAGCTACGCCCTCGAACAGCCAGCGGACCCCGACGTTCCGGCGATGCTTGAACGTATTCGCCGCTGGCGCGACGCTTACTTACGCTGGGGCCGTGACACACTGGGCTTCGGCATGTATCTGTTCCATCGTCCTGGCGACGCCCGATGAACGGGCCATGAAAACTGCCAGCGCAGGTTGTTCGGGAACGCCTTTGCCGCAGAAACTGGGTCTCAAATCGGGGATGCGGTTCCTCGCCTTGAATGCACCGCCGGAAGTCGAGGGGATACTCGCCGGCGCGCTCGACCTGCAACGCCTGGCACGCGTTACGTACTTTGATTGTGCGCTTGCCTTCGCGACGACTGAGCGCGCGCTCGCGGCGGTGCTCACCAAGCTTCCGTCAAAACTCGTCGACACCGGTATGATCTGGATCGCGTGGCCCAGGAGGACATCGGGTGTGGCGACCGAGTTGACCGGGGATGTCGTGCGCCGGGCCGGGCTCGATGCCGGGCTGGTCGACGTCAAAGTCTGCGCCATCGACGCGACGTGGTCGGGGTTGAAATTTGTTCGGCGCCTGCGCGATCGCCAGGGTTAACGAGCGTGCAGGCGACGAGGGAGGGTTGCATGGACCTTAGCTCAAGGTTGGGTTGCGCCAGCGCCGCCTTGCTGCTCGCCGCCTGTGCCGCCGCCCCTGCACCTGCGCCGGACGCCGCAGTCGAGCAATTGTTCTCCGCCGAGCGTTCCTTTGCCCGTGCCTCGACCGAGCATGGCATCCGCGCTTCGTTTCTGGAATATTTCGCGCAGGATGGCATCGATTTCGCACCCGGTCCGGGCTCGATGCGCGAACGACTGCTTGCGCGGCCGCCGTCGACGGATCCGCTGGCGCTGCTCCTCGACTGGTCACCGCAGGCCGGCGCGGTCGCCCGCTCCGGCGACCTGGGTTACACGACCGGCCCTTACTCGCTGCGCAATCAGCGCGACCCGAACAGTCCGACCCGGTACGGCTATTTCTTCTCGGTGTGGAAGCGTGAAAACGGCGTATGGCGGGTCGCGCTCGACGCGGGCGTGTCGACGCCGGCCGCGCCGGAGTCCGGAGCGCGAGATGCGGTTGTGAGCGAACCGAATCAGTCAGGCCGATTGGGAATGGCGCCGGCGAACGGGCGCGATCGCGGCAAGGAGGCGCTGCTGGCGCTCGAGCGCGAGCCGCGAAGCCTCGATCCAGAACCTGTCGACGCGCCGTCCTACTTTGAGTTGCTGGCGAGCTCGGTGAGAGTACTGCGCGAGGGCAGCTATGCGGTGCTCGGAGCCGACGCCGCGCGCAAGATGCTCGCGGCACCCATGCGGCGCGTGCGATGGACACCCTCCGGCGCGGGTATGGCCGCAAGTGACGATCTCGGGTACACCTACGGGCGCTATGAGCGCAAGCACGATGGCGCCGACGAGGCAGTCGGCTATTACGTCCACCTTTGGCAACGCGATGAGAAGGGTGCTTGGCGCATCGCGGTGGATGTCTGGCTCCCTCCGGAGTAATTACTCGATCTGCTCGAGCTTTCTCTGCAGTTCCAGCCACTGCTCTTCGGCGCGCGCGAGCTGCCAGGCCAGGTCGCCCTGGCGCTCGAGCATGGCGAGCAGTTGTTCCTTGTTGCCCTCCTCGTATGCTTCCGTCGACGCGAGCCACATCTCCAAGTCGCGTTTTTCCATGCCCAGTGCCTGCATCTCCAACTCAAGGTCGGCGATCTTGCGCTGCAACGGCTTGCGCAGGGTCGCCAGCCGCTGCCGCTCGACCGCCTCGGTTCGCTTCCGTGCCTTGCGATCGGGACCGGTGCCATCCGCAGCGTTGTCGGGTGCAGCGGCGTCCTCGCGTGTGCGCCGTGAGCGTACCCAGTCGCGATAGTCGTCGAGATCGCCGTCAAACGGAGCGAGCGAGCCTTCGGCAACCAGCCACAGCTCGTCCGCCGTGGCGCGCAGCAGATGGCGGTCGTGCGCAACGACGATCAGCGCGCCCTCGTAATCCTGCAACGCTTCGGTCAGCGCCTCGCGCATTTCGATGTCGAGATGGTTGGTCGGTTCATCGAGCAGCAGGAGATTCGGACGCTGTCGCACGAGCAACGCCAGCGTCAGACGAGCCTTCTCCCCTCCCGAAAACTCCGCCACCGGCGCAATAACGCGATCGCCCCGAAAATCGAAGCCGCCGAGAAAATCGCGCAGCTCCTGCTCGCGTGTGGCCGGTTCCAGCCGGCGCATATGCCATAGTGCGCTCTCTTCGAGCCGCAGCTGCTCGAGCTGGTGCTGCGCAAAGTAACCGATGCGCAGGCCTTGCACCGTCAATCGTTCGCCGGCGAGCAACGGAAGCTCGCCGGCGATGGTGCGCAAAAGCGTCGACTTGCCCGCGCCGTTGGGCCCGAGAAGCCCGACCCGCTCGCCAGGCAGGATCGCCCAGTTGACCCCGGTTAGAACCGGCTCCCCCGCGTACCCAAGTGTCGCGTGGTCGAGCTTGACGAGCTGTCGCGCATGCGTCTCGATCGCCGGAAACGCGAACGCAAACGGGCTGTCGACGTGTGCGGCGGCGATCAGCTCCATGCGCTCGAGCGTCTTGATCCGGCTCTGCGCCTGCTTTGCCTTGGTCGCCTTGGCGCGAAAGCGGTCGATGTATGAGCGAAGGTGCGCGATCTGTCGCTGTTGCTTGGCGAATGCCGCCTGCTGCTGCGCCAGAGCCAGCGCATGCTCGCGCTCGAACTGAGTGTAGTTACCGGTATACAGGCGCAGCTTGCGCCCGTCGAGATGGACGATCGAGGTCACGACCGCGTCGAGAAAATCGCGGTCGTGGGTGACGAGAAGCAGCGTTCCGGGATACCGTTGCAACCACTCCTCGAGCCAGAGGACGGCGTCGAGATCGAGATGGTTGGTCGGCTCATCGAGCAGCAGCAAATCCGAGCGCGTCATCAACGCCTGCGCCAGGTTGAGCCGCATGCGCCACCCGCCTGAGAAGCTCGCCACCGGCTCGCCGTGGCGCGACGCCGGAAAGCCCAGGCCGGAGAGCAACATCGCCGCACGGGCGCGCGCGCTGTAGCCATCGATCGCCTGGTAGCGTTGATGCAGTTCCGCGAGCAGTTCGCCGGCGGTGCCCGGATTGGCCTCGGCGTCGGCCAGTGCGTGCTGCACCGAGCGCAGTTGGGCATCGCCGTCGAGCACGAACTCGATCGCCGGAATAGCCACTGCGGGAGTCTCCTGCGCCACGTGCCCAATGACCCACGACGGTGGAAGCGACACATCGCCCGAGTTGGCGTCGATTTCGCCGCGCAGCAAGGCGAACAGCGACGACTTGCCGCTGCCGTTGGCCCCGATCAGCCCGACCTTGTGACCCGGATGGACCGTGAGCGTGGCGTCTTCGAGCAGGCGCTTGCTGCCGCGCGCGAGGGTGAGGTTACTGGTGCGGATCAACGCAGGTCGAAGTCATAGTCGACGATCAATGGCGCATGATCCGAAAAGCGCCGGTTCTTGTAGATCGAAACCGCACGCGCTGTGGCCGCAATTGCTGGCGTGGCAATCTGGTAATCAATGCGCCAGCCCACGTTGTTGGCCCATGCCTGGCCGCGGTTCGACCACCAGGTGTACTGCCCGGGTTCCAGGTTGATGCGCCGAAAAACGTCGATGAAGCCAAGTTCGTCGAACACGCGCGTGAGCCAAGCCCGTTCCTCGGGCAAGAAGCCCGAGTTCTTCTGGTTACTGCGCCAATTTTTGAGATCGATCGGCTGATGGGCGATATTCCAGTCGCCGCAGAGGATGATCTCGCGCTTCTGGCGGCGCAGCTCGAGCAGGTGCGGCAGGAAGGTTTCCAGAAAACGGAATTTGGACGCTTGGCGATGCGGTCCCGCGGACCCCGAAGGCAGGTAGACGCTGGCAACGGCGAGTTGACCGAAGTCGGCTTCGAGATAGCGGCCTTCGTCGTCGAATTCGGCGCAACCGAAGCCGGCGGACACCTTGGGCAGCCGCTTGGCATACAAGGCGACCCCAGCGTAGCCCTTGTGCGCGGCGGAGCGGAAGAAACCGTGCGCCTTTCGCGGCGCCAGCAGGGCGCTTGGAACGTCGTCCACCCCGGCCCTGATCTCCTGTAGGCAGACCACGTCCCACGGCTCGGCACGTGCGAGCCAACGGGAGAGGCCCTTGCGCTCGGCCGAGCGGATGCCGTTGACGTTCAGCGTGACGATGCGCATTGTAGAATGGCGCGGGTCAAGTTTCGGCGCGGGTCAAGGCGGCTGCGGGCTGGCCACAAAGGAAACCTAACCAGGCTCCATTCTACCGATGACCCAGTTTCGCCAGGATTTCCTCGCTTTCGCCTTGGCACGCGACGTGCTTCGGTTTGGAGAATTCGTCACCAAGGCGGGGCGCAAGACACCATATTTTTTCAACGCGGGTCGCTTCAACGACGGCGACAGCCTGCACCGCCTCGGCCAGTATTATGCGGAGGCGTACTTGGTGTCGGGCCTCGTCTGCGATCAACTGTTCGGTCCGGCCTACAAGGGCATAACCCTGGCCGCGGCGACGGCTATTGCCTTGGCCGAAAAAGGTCATAATCTGCCCTACAGCTTCAATCGCAAGGAGGCCAAGGATCACGGCGAGGGGGGCACGATCGTTGGGGCATCGCTTAAAGGGCGCATCTTGATCGTAGACGACGTGATTACCGATGGCGGGGCAAAGCGCGAGGCGATCGAGATGATCCGTGCAGAGGGCGCCAATCCGGTCGGCATCCTGATCGCGTTCGATCGAATGGAAAGGGGCCGCGGCGAGCGGTCGGCAGTGCAGGAGCTGGCGCATGAATTCGGCCTGCCGGTTATGGCCATCGCCACACTGGAGGATTTGCTGGCATTCCTTGCGGCGCGCCCCGAGTTGGCGGCGGCGGCGACGGCAGTGCGCGCGTACCGGGAACAATACGGGTCGACGACATGACCCGGCGGCACGACGACGCTTGGTACCGAGAGAGGCGAAGCTAATGGGCATGAAGCAGGCACTTCGAGTTCTTGGGTTGGGAATCGTAGCCGGCGCGGCGATGTTGCTGACTACGAGCGTATCGGGCGCCGGTATGTACAAATGGGTCGATGACCAGGGCGTCGTGCATTACAGCGACAAGGCGCCCCCCGATGTGCCCCCGAAAGGCGAGAGCGTGCTCGACAAGCAGGGCCGCGAAGTGAAGAAAATTGAACCCCCTCCGTCCCCGGCGCAGGTTAAGGCGAAGGAGGAAGAAGACGAGCGCCAGCGGGCACTGGCCAAGGTGAAGGAGGATCAGGCGCGCAAGGACAAGGCGCTGATGCAATCCTATACCAGTGAGGACGAAATCGACATCGCCAGGACGCGTGCGATTTCGACCATTGACTCGCAAATCAAGTCTGCCGAAGCCTATAGCGCCGACCTGACGAGCCGGCAACAGAGCATAGCCAAGCAGAAGGCAAAATACGCCGGCAAGCCTATTCCGGCCGAACTCGACCGCGAGTCCGTAACGATCGACGACGAGCTGTCGCGGCAGGCGATCCTTATCCGGCAAAAAAAGGAGGAACGGACGCTGGCGGCGACTAAGTACGACACGATCAAGCAGCGCTGGCACGAAATCATGGCCGACGCGGAACGTGCAGCCGCGTCCGACGCTCAGGCGGCGGCAAAGTCCGCGAAGGGCGGCTCCAAGCCGCCGACTGCGGCCTCCGCAACGACGCCAAGCGCTGCGAGCAAGTAACCGGCCCAGCCATGGCTGGGCGGCAGTAACGCTGCGCGCCGGGCCGACACCGTCGGCCTGCGAATTGCGAGTGGCGAGATGGCGGCAAGACCTGCCATAATCTTGCCCTTCGTTTGTTTCCGGTTGCGGGCCCCCGATGGCGCAATACGTGTACACCATGAACCGGGTGGGCAAGCTGGTGCCCCCCAAGCGAGTGATCCTCAAGGACATTTCGCTTTCCTTCTTTCCCGGCGCGAAAATCGGCGTGCTGGGGCTTAACGGTTCGGGTAAATCGAGTCTGCTCAAGATCATGTCGGGTGAAGATCGTGAGTACGACGGCGAGGCCACTCCGATGCCCAATCTGCGCATCGGCTTTCTGCCCCAGGAACCGCAGCTCGATCCGACCCAAACCGTGCGCGAGGCCGTCGCGGAAGGAATGGGCGAAGTGCTCGATGCGAAGACGAAACTGGAACAGATTTATGCCGCCTACGCCGAGTCGGACGCCGACTTCGACCAACTCGCCGCCGAGCAGGCGAAGTACGAAGCCATCATCGCCGCATCGGGAGCGGACTCCGACCTGCAGATGGAGATCGCGGCCGACGCGCTCCGGCTCCCGCCGTGGGAGGCGAAGATCGACCAGCTCTCCGGCGGGGAGAAGCGTCGCGTCGCGCTGTGTCGTCTGCTCCTGTCCAGGCCGGACATGTTGTTGCTCGACGAGCCGACCAATCACCTCGATGCCGAGAGTGTGGAGTGGCTGGAGCAGTTCCTGAAGAAATTTCCGGGCACGGTGATCGCGGTGACGCATGACCGCTACTTTCTCGACAACGTGGCGGAATGGATCCTTGAGCTCGACCGCGGCTACGGCATTCCGTGGAAGGGCAACTACAGTTCCTGGCTGGAGCAGAAGGAACAACGGCTTGCGATCGAGCAGAAGCAGGAGGTCGCACGCATCAAGGCGATGCACAAGGAGCTTGAGTGGGTGCGCACCAACGCCAGGGCGCGGCAGGCGAAGAACAAGGCGCGCATCGCGCGATTCGAGGAATTGTCGTCATACGAACATCAGAAGCGCAACGAGACCCAGGAGATCTTCATTCCGGTTAGCGAGCGATTGGGTGACGCCGTCATCGAATTCAAGCACGTGAGCAAGGGTCATGGGGGCCGATTGCTCATCGACGACCTCAGCTTCATCGTTCCGGCGGGCGCGATCGTCGGCGTCATCGGCCCGAATGGCGCCGGCAAGACAACGCTCTTTCGCATGATCGCGACAACGGAGAAGCCGGATGCCGGCGAGATTGTCGTTGGCTCAACGGTGAAGCTCGCGATCGTCGACCAGACGCGCGAGTCGTTACCGAACGACAAGACCGCGTGGGAGGCAATCTCCGGCGGCCAGGACATCCTGACGGTGGGTAAGTTTGAGATGCCGTCACGAGCGTACCTCGGCCGTTTCAACTTCAAGGGTCCCGATCAGCAAAAGAACGTGGGGGCTCTGTCCGGCGGCGAGCGTGGCCGGCTGCATCTCGCTGCGACACTGCTCAAGGGCGGCAACGTGCTGCTGCTTGACGAGCCCTCCAACGACCTCGACGTCGAAACCCTGCGCGCCCTCGAGGACGCATTGAACGAATTCGCCGGCAGCGCCCTAGTCGTCTCTCACGACCGCTGGTTCCTCGACCGGATCGCGACCCATATCCTCGCAGCCGAGGACGACTCGAAATGGGCATTTTTCGAGGGCAACTATCAGGACTACGAGGCCGACAAGAGAAAGAGACTAGGCGAGGAAGGCGCCCGGCCGCACCGGCCGCGCTATAGGCCGCTAATGCATTAGCCGGGCCCTTGCCGGACACCGGCGGTCAGACCGACAGCCTTTTCGTCAATATCGCGTTGACCTGAGCCGGATTCGCCTTGCCCCTAGTCGTGGCCATCACCTTGCCGACTAACGCCTGGAACGCCCTTTGTTTGCCGGCGCGGTACTCGGCAACGATCGCCGGGTTGGCGGCGAGCACGTCGGCAACGACCTTCTCGATCGCGCCTGCATCCGAGATCTGCTGCAATCCACGCTTGTCTATGATCGAATCGGCGTCGCCTTCCCCGGTCCACATCGCGTCAAAAACCTCCTTGGCGATCTTGCCGGAGATGGTTCCATCCTGGATGCGCTTGAGCAGCCCGGCCAACTGCTGCCCGGATACCGGCGCCGCGCCCCGATCGAGGTCGTCGCGATGGATCATGGCGGAATAGTCGCCAAGAATCCACTTGGCGGCAAGCCTCGGATCGGCGCCCGCGCGCAGGGCATCCTCGTACGGAATGGCGAGCAGCAGGGTGGATGAAAGCATAGACGCGTCACCTGGCGACAGCGAGTAATCGCGGACGAAGCGCTGTCTCTTTGCTTCCGGCAATTCGGGGAGCTCGGCCCGCACGCGTTCGATCCAGGCCTCATCGATCACCAGCGGCGGTAAATCCGGATCGGGGAAATAGCGGTAATCCTGTGCGTCTTCCTTGGTGCGCAGGGAACGCGTCTCGCCCCTGTCCGGATCGTAGAGCCGCGTTTCCTGCACGACACTGCCACCATCCTCGATCAGTTCGACCTGGCGGTGGATTTCGAATTCGATGGCGTGCTGCAGAAAGCGGAAGCTGTTCAGATTCTTGATCTCGCATCGCGTGCCGAGCTTCATCTCGCCTGCCCTGCGTATGGAGACGTTGGCATCGCAGCGGAAGCTGCCTTCTTGCATGTTGCCGTCGCAGATGCCGATCCATCGCACCAGTGCATGCAGCGTCTTCGCGTACGCGACGGCCTCCTCCGCGCTGCGCAATTCCGGCTCGGAGACGATTTCGAGCAGCGGGGTCCCGGCACGGTTCAAATCGATGCCGGTTTGCTCTTTCAAGGCCCAGGGCGCCCTGGTACGGGGTTCCTCAACCAGTTCGAGGCCGTGGAGCGATTTACCCGCGTCCTCTTCGAGGTGGGCGCGTGTCAGACGCACCGTCTTGGCGCCGGCCCTGGTCGTGATCGTTATCGATCCGCCCTGCACGACCGGGATCTCGTACTGACTGATCTGATAGCCCTTCGGAAGGTCCGGATAGAAGTAGTTTTTGCGTGCGAACACGCTGCGCCTGTTGATCACGGCGCCAACAGCGAGGCCGAACCGGATGGCGCGCTCGACCGCACCCTTGTCGAGCACGGGAAGCACGCCCGGCAGTGCGATGTCGACCGCGGAGGCCTGCGTGTTCGGCGCCGCGCCGAATTCCGTGGCGGCGCCGGAAAAGATTTTTGCCCGGGTGGAAAGCTGCGCGTGCGTCTCCAGCCCGATCACCGCCTCCCAGCTCATCGCGGCGTTCCTCCAGGCATCGGCGCGGGCTCCTGCTTGTGCCATTCGGTGGCCTGCTGAAATCGGTGCGCAACGTTGAGGATCAGCGCTTCCGCGAAGTGATTGCCCTGGATCTGCAACCCGATCGGCAGGCGGTTGCGATCGAAACCGCAGGGGATAGAAATCGCAGGCGCGCCGCTCAGGTTGCCGGCCACCGTGAAGATGTCGTTCAGATACATCTGCACCGGATCATCACACTTGGCGCCGACCCTAAATGCCGCAGTCGGCGCGGTCGGACCCATGATCAGATCGCACTCCCGGTAGGCACGCTGAAAGTCCTCCGCAATCAGCCGCCGCACCTGCTGCGCCTTCAGGTAGTAGGCATCGTAGTAACCGTGGGAGAGGACGTAGGTGCCGACGAGGATCCGGCGCTTGACCTCGGCACCGAAGCCTTCGGCACGGGTCTTCTTGTACATGTCGGTGAGGTCGTCGTACGTTGCCGCGCGATGGCCGTAACGCACTCCGTCATAGCGCGCCAGATTCGATGACGCTTCCGCCGGCGCGATGACGTAGTAGACCGGCACCGACAGGTCGACATTGGGCAGCGCCACGTCGACCGTCGTCGCGCCCAGCTTGCGGAACTCGGCGAGCGCGCTATCGACGGCAGCGGCGACATCGGCGTCGATGCCCGCGGCGCGATATTCCGTCGGCAGGCCGATACGCAGGTTCGCCAGCGGCTTGGCGCCTGCCGCGGCGCGGAGCAGGCGCGCGTAGTCCTCCCGCGGACGATCAAGGCTGGTCGAATCGCGCGGATCATGACCGACCATCGCATTGAGCAGTAAGGCGCAATCCTCGGCGGTCTGCGCGAACGGGCCCGGGGTGTCGAGGCTCGAGGCGAAGGCGATCAGGCCGTAACGCGAGCAAACCCCATAGGTCGGCTTTATGCCGCAGACGCCTGTCAACGATGCCGGCTGGCGTATCGAACCCCCCGTATCGGTCCCGGTTGCGGCCGGAACCAGACGCGCCGCGACTGCGGCAGCCGAGCCGCCGGAGCTGCCGCCCGGAACGTAATCGACATTCCAGGGGTTTCGCACCGGATCGAAATACGAGTTTTCACAGGAAGAGCCCATCGCAAACTCGTCCATGTTGGTCTTACCGATCAGCACCATGCCGGCGTCCTCGAGACGCTCGACGACGAAGGCGCTGTACGGCGCAACGAAATCCTTGAGCATGCGCGAACCGCAGGTCGTCTTCCAGCCAGCCGTCATGAAGACGTCCTTGTGCGCAATCGGGATGCCGGTCAGGGGCGTGGCGTCTCCCGCGGCAAGGCGTACATCGGCCGCACGAGCCTGCGCCAGGGCGCGCGGGCGGTCGACGAGGAGAAAGGCGTTGAGCCGCGGGTTCAGCGCTTCGATGCGGTCGAGCAAGGCGGTCGTAAGCTCGACGCTCGACAGACGCCCGGCTGCAAGCGCTTGCGCGAGGCCAGCAATCGGGGCGGTGACCACGCGCTCTATTCGATCACCCGGGGCACTAGGTAAAGGCCATCGGCAACGGCTGGAGCCGACTCTTGGTAGAGCTCGTGCTGGTCGGTTTCAGTGACGATATCTTCGCGCAGCGGCAGGGATACGTCCTGGGCATGCGCCATCGGAACGATGCCGGTTGTTTCGATGGCGCGCAGGCGCCCGATCAGATCGAAAATACGGTCAAGCTTTTGCCCTACTTCGGCCGCCTCGGCGGGGGTGATCTCGATGCGGGCCAGATGGGCAAGGCGCTCGACGTCTTCGGTGGAAAGTGCCATTTTCGGGATCTTTAGCCGTTTTTGACGCCAGAAGCGGTTAGTGGCTAAGCATATTAGGTTATCATATTCGGATTGTCTGAGCAGCCGCCGGGGTTGCTCGCACGGCCAGAAAGCTTTCATGTTCGAATCGTTCAAGGGCTATTTCTCCAGCGATCTTGCCATTGATCTGGGGACAGCCAACACGCTCATTTACGTTCGCGGCAAGGGTATTGTGCTAAACGAGCCCTCGGTCGTGTCGATTCGCCAGGAGGGCGGCCCCAACGGCAAGCGCGTGATTCAGGAAGTCGGACTCGCCGCCAAGCAGATGCTCGGCCGCACGCCGGGCAACATCACTGCCATTCGTCCCATGAAGGACGGCGTCATCGCCGACTTCACGGTGACCGAGCAGATGTTGAAACAATTCATCAAGAAGGTGCTCGATTCCAAACTCTTCAGCCCTTCGCCGCGCATCATCATTTGCGTGCCCTGTGGCTCGACGCAGGTCGAGCGCCGCGCGATACGCGAGTCGGCGCTCGGCGCCGGGGCATCGAAGGTTTATCTGATCGAGGAGCCGATGGCCGCGGCGATTGGCGCCGATCTGCCGATTTCGGAGGCGACCGGATCGATGGTCGTCGACGTCGGCGGTGGGACAACCGAGGTCGGCGTGATCTCGCTTGGCGGAATGGTTTACTCGGGCAGCGTGCGCGTGGGCGGCGACAAGTTTGACGAATCGATCGTCAACTATATCCGTCGCAATTACGGCATGCTCATCGGGGAGACGACGGCCGAGACGATCAAGAAAACGATCGGCTCGGCGTTTCCCGGCTCGGAAGTCAAGGAAATGGAGGTCAAGGGTCGCAATCTGGCCGAGGGCATCCCGCGCAGCTTCACCGTCTCCTCGAATGAGATCCTCGAGGCGCTTACCGATCCGTTGAACAGCATCGTTTCCGCGGTCAAGAGCGCGCTGGAGCGCACGCCGCCGGAGCTTGGCGCCGATATCGCCGAACGCGGCATGGTGCTCACCGGCGGCGGCGCCCTGTTGCGGGACCTCGACCGACTGCTGATGGAAGAGACGGGGCTGCCCGTCGTCGTCGCCGACGACCCGCTGACGTGCGTTGTTCGTGGCTGCGGCAAGGCGCTCGAGAACATGGACAAGCTCTCCACCATCTTCACGTCGGACTGACGCGCAACGCTTGACGCAGGAATGCGCCATCTCTCGGTCGAGCCGCCGCCGTTCTTCCACCGCGGACCCTCGCCCCTTGCCAGGCTCGCTTTTTTTGGCCTACTTTCGCTGGCCCTGTTGTTCGCCGACACCCGTTACCGCTATCTTGAAAACGTGCGACAGGCTGTGGCGAGCGCGCTCTATCCGGTGCAGCGGATCGTTCTCATGCCCGGCGAGGCAGTAGCCTATGTTACGGACTACCTCACGGCGCAGCGTACGCTCGCCGACGACAACGCGACGCTCAAGCAGGATCTGCTCGCCGAGGCGCCCGCCGTGCAGGGCTACCAGCTGTTGCAGCAGGAAAATGCGCGGCTGCGCGCCTTGCTCGAGGTCGAACAGCGGATTCCGCGCGCCACGACCGCAGCCGAGGTGCTCTACACCGGGCGCGATCCGTTCACGCAGAAGGTGTTCGTCGACAAGGGGGAGTCCGTCGGCGTACAGCCGGGCCAGGCCGTGATCGACGAGGTCGGTGTGGTCGGCCAGGTGACGCGCGTTTTTCCGTACATGGCCGAGGTGACGCTGGTGACGGACAAGGATTATGCGGTGCCGGTTCGAGTGGAGCGTAGCGGCGTGCGCTCGGTGATGTACGGAGCCGGCACCGGGCGCCTGCCGGAATTGCGCTTCCTCTCGCCGAATTCGGAGATCCATGCCGGCGACCGTCTGGTGACGTCTGGAATCGACGGTACTTATCCCGCCGGCCTCGCGGTCGCGCAGGTTGTCTCGGTCGAGCGCGAGACCGGACAGATCTTCGCGCGCGTTATCTGCAGGCCGCTTGGCGGGGTCGACAAAAGTACACACGTGCTGATCCTCGGCCGCGTTGCCGCGTTGCCTCGGCGGCCGGAAGAGGCTACCGATGTTGAGCCTCCGCGCAAGCTCCGCAACCGAATCCGCGAATAGCACGAGAGCCCATGCCGCAGCTGACTTCGTTCGCCCCTGCGCGGCCCGAGGAGATCCTGTCCCCGGTCAAGCCGTGGTTCGTCGTCTTGACGCTTTTTCTGGGCCTGATCGGCAACCTGATTCCACTGACTGGCGTGGCGCTGGCACTGAAGCCGGACTTTCTTGCCTTGACGTTGCTCTACTGGTGCATTCAGGAGCCGCGGCTCATCAGTGTCGGGATCGCCTGGGGGCTCGGCCTGCTCATGGACGTCGCCGACGCGACGGTGTTCGGTCAGCATGCGCTGGCTTACGCGGTCCTCGCCTATGCGGCCGAGTATTTTCGCCGGCGGGTTCTGCGTTTCCCGCCGTGGCAGCAGGCCGCCCAGGTCGCGGCGCTGCTGCTGCTGTGCGCCGCGTTAGTGCTCCTGGTGCGCGTGGTTGGCGGAGCGCCGTTGCCTCGCTGGACCTATGCGGTGGGCCCGCTGGTCGGCGCGCTGCTGTGGCCCGCCGTAAGCGCACTGCTGCAATGGCCGCAGCGGCCGCCGCGATCACCGGCCGAGCGCTAGGACGCCGATGCGCTCACTGTTTCTCAAACGCGATCGCTCGTCCTCGGTGCTTTCCTCGCCTGAGCTCAAGAACCCCGAACGGGAGCTGTACTATTTTCGCCGCCGCCTGACCATTGCGGCGGCCCTGATCCTCCTGGTTTTCGCCGGATTGCTCGGCCGCTTCGTCGATCTGCAGGTCATTCAGCACCGCCACTATCAAACCCTGGCCGAGAGCAACCGCATCGCCATCGTTCCCATCGTTCCCAACCGTGGCGTCATTACTGACCGCAACGGTGTCGTCCTCGCCCGGAGCTACTCCGCGTATACGCTGGAGGTAACGCCCTCCCGCGTGCGCAACCTCGACGAGACGATCGACGGGCTTGCCGGGCTGGTCGACATCCAGCCGCGCGACCGCAAGCGCTTCAAGCGGCTGCTCGAGGAATCGAAGAACTTGGAGAGCGTTCCCCTTCGCAACCGCCTGTCCGACGAAGAGGTGGCTCGTTTCGCCGTTAATCGCTACCGCTTTCCGGGTGTGGAAATCAAGGCGCGGCTGTTTCGCCAATACCCCTTCGGAGAAATGGCCTCGCATGTCATCGGTTACATCGGGCGAATCAACGATCGCGATGTCGACCGCATCGAAGAATGGCGCGAGACCGCGAACTACAAGGGCTCCGACTACATCGGCAAGAGCGGGCTCGAGCTCTCCTACGAGCGCGAGTTGCACGGCACGACCGGCGTGGAGGAGGTTGAAGTGGACGCGGCGGGGCGGGCGGTGCGCACGCTGTCACGCACCCTGCCGACATCGGGGAACAATCTCAAACTCTCGCTCGACATCCGGTTGCAGCAGGCCGCGGAAACGGCGTTCGGCACGCACCGCGGCGCGATGGTGGCTCTCGATCCCGCGACCGGCGAAGTGCTGGCGTTCGTGTCCAAGCCCGGATTCGACCCCAATTTGTTCGTCGACGGCATCGATCCGGCGAGCTGGGACGCGCTCAACGACTCGCCGGACAAGCCGTTGCTCAATCGCCCACTGCGCGGCGCCTATCCGCCGGGCTCGACCATCAAGCCGTTCCTGGCGCTATCGGCGCTCACGTCGGGCAAGCGCACGGCGACGCAGGTCATTTTCGACCCCGGGTACTACCAGCTCGCAGGCAGCACACACCGGTTTCGTGACGACAAGCCGGAAGGGCATGGCTACGTGGACATGACCAAGTCCATCATTGTTTCCTGCGACACGTACTATTACATGCTTGCCGGCGAGACCGACATCGATGTGACCCACGATTTCCTGGCGCAGTTCGGCTTTGGCAGCAAGACAGGCGTCGACATCGAAGGCGAGCTACCGGGCGTTCTGCCGTCGCGCGAATGGAAGCGCGAGCGCTTTTCCGGCAAGAACTATCGCGAGGAGCAGCGCAAGTGGTACCTCGGCGATTCGATCTCCGCGGGTATCGGCCAGGGGTACAACGCGTTCACGCCCATGCAACAGGCCGAAGCGATCGCCACCATCGCCAACGATGGCGTCAGCATCCAGCCCCACCTGGTGAAGATCATCGAGGACATCAAGACCGGCGCCGTGCGCGAAATGCCATCGCGGGTGAGTCACATCGTTGTGGTCAAGCCGGAGGATCTGGCGCTGGTCAAGAACGCGCTCGTTGGCGTGCCACGCGAGGGTACCAGCGCGCGCGCCTTCGTTGGCGCGCAGTACGTATCTGCGGGAAAAACCGGCACCGCGCAGCTGTTCTCCCTCAAGGGCGAGAAGTACCAGCCGGGCCACCTGGACGAGCGCTTGCGCGACCACGCCTGGTATCTCGCCTACGCGCCGGCGGATCATCCAAGCATCGCGCTCGCCGTTCTGGTCGAAAACGGCGGCTTCGGCGCGCAGGCCGCCGCACCGATTGCCCGCGCGGTGTTCGACTACTATCTGCTCGGCCGTCCGCCGGCCGGCATGCCGCCTGAATCGCCGCGCGTGACCGACGACGAAAGCGATTAAGGGGCCGCGCCATGCACCGATTCTTCGCCTTGCTTTCCAATTTTTGGGAGGTGCTCGGGCGTCGCGTCGACAGCGTTCTCATGGCCGCCGCGCTGGCGATCGTCGGTGTCGGCCTGGTGACACTCTTTTCGGCGTCCGATCAGAGCGTCCCGAGGGTCATGAGCCAAGCGCTCTCGCTCACCTGCGCGCTGGTGCTGATGTGGGTTGTCGCCAACGTCGCACCGCGGCAGCTCGCGCGCGCGGCGCTGCCGCTGTACGTGGTGTCGGTGCTCTTGCTCGTTGCGGTAGCCCTCGGGGGCACGGTCGTCAATGGCTCGCGCCGCTGGCTCAACCTCGGCATCGGTCGCTTTCAGCCTTCTGAGCTGATGAAGATCGCACTGCCGCTGATGCTCGCCTGGTACTTTCAGAGACACGAAGCGCAACTGCGCTTGATCGACTTCGTCTTGGCCGCGGTGCTCATCGCCTTGCCGGTGTGGCTGATCAAGCGAGAGCCCGACCTCGGCACGGCACTGATGATCGGCGCATCCGGGTTCTACGTGCTCTACCTTGCGGGATTGTCATGGAAGATCATCGTCGGCCTCGCCGTGCTCGCCAGCGCGGCAGCTCCGCTGGTGTGGCCGCTTCTGCACGATTACCAGCAAGAACGAATTCTCACCTTCATCGATCCTGCACGCGACCCGCTCGGCGCGGGTTATCACAGCACACAGGCGTCGATCGCGCTCGGCTCGGGCGGCGTCATCGGCAAGGGCTGGCTGAATGGCACGCAGACGCACCTCGATTTTCTCCCGGAGCGGCACACGGATTTCATCTTCGCGGTGTTCGGGGAGGAGTTCGGACTGATCGGCAATACCATTCTGCTCGTACTTTATCTGCTGTTAATCGGCCGCGCGCTGGTAATCACGGCAAATGCCTCGACGCTGTT
This sequence comes from Casimicrobiaceae bacterium, assembly GCA_035939595.1. Lineage (GTDB taxonomy): Bacteria > Pseudomonadota > Gammaproteobacteria > Burkholderiales > Casimicrobiaceae > PALSA-1003. The sequence continues at coordinate 13,045 of DASZFQ010000115.1, read as the reverse complement.
CACGCGTCTTCTGGCCGGCGCGATCACGCTGATGTTCTTCACCTACGCCTTCGTCAACATGGCGATGGTCAGCGGCCTGCTTCCAATCGTAGGGGTACCTTTGCCGCTGGTGTCGTACGGCGGAACGGCGCTGGTCAGCTCGTTCATCGGGCTCGGGATCCTGATGAACATTCAGGCAAATCGCAAGCTAATCAAAACCTGAAACCGCACGTACCGGCGTCCGAATCACTGCCGTCAGCGAATGAGGCTGTCTTGTCATCGGCGCCGTGGGCGCGAAGGGGCGAGCATTGACCGTATAATTGCCATCTCTATGGGGTTGACTCGGAGCAGTCGAAGCGGCAATGGCGCGGCAAGGCGGGGCTTGTTTACCGTTGTCATCCTTCCGCTGGTCGCATGCACGTCGACGACGCGGCTCGAACCACCCGCATCGGCGCCGACCGACCTCACCCCTTCGCCTGGATCTGCGCCGGCACCCCGCGCCGGCGGCTACTACAAGGACGACGGCCCGGGGGAGCATCCGCCGGCCAACCTCGATGCGGTGCCCGACGCGGTGCCTAAACTCGAGGCGCTCCACCGCTTTGCCAATCGACCCTACTCGGTGTTCGGTGTTGATTATGTCCCGGCAACGACTCTGCGCCCGTACCGGGAACGCGGGCTGGCCTCCTGGTACGGGCGCAAGTTTCATAACCAAAAAACGTCGACCGGGGAGGTTTACGACATGTACGCGATGACCGCCGCGCACCCAACGCTGCCCCTGCCCTCGTATGCACGCGTCACCTATCTCGCAAGCGGCAAAAGCGTCATTGTCCGGGTCAACGATCGCGGTCCCTTTCATCCCGGACGGGTCATTGATCTGTCGTATGCGGCGGCGTACCGCATCGGGATCGCGCAGCGGGGCAGCGGCGAGGTCGAGGTCGAGAGTGTGTTGCCGAGCGATGCGCCGTCAACGCCGGCCATGGTGCCTCTGCCACCGGTCGCGGCGAGCGAGGCGGTGGCCGGCGGGCCAATGCCGGTGGGACAAGAGGCTGGCGGTTACGTCATCCAGCTCGGTGCGTTCGCCAATAATGCCAACGCGCAGGCATTTGTCTCGCATCTGGCGAACCAAATCGCAACACTTGGCGTCGAAGCGAAGGTGCACGAGACAGGCGGACTGTATCGTGTGGTTGTAGGACCGTATCCGACACGCGACGACGCGAAACGCACCGGTGAGCGTCTGCGCGACGCCTTGGGCCTCGAAACCATGGTCAAGACACGTTGATCCCGAAGGGGCCCGCCAAGCGATGACCCGACATCTCCGTCCCCTGTTTCTGCTGGCGATCGCCCTGTGCCTGGCCGGCACCGCGCGGGCCCAGCTCACGATCGAGATCATCGGCGGCGGCGCGACGACGGTGCCGCTAGCCATTGTCCCGTTCGCCGGCGAGGCCAACTATCCGTATCCGCTCACCGCGATCGTGGGCGCCGACCTGACCCGAAGCGGCCTGTTTCGACTCATCGATCCGGCCGGTGTCACGCCGCGGCCGGCACGGGCCGAGGACGTCCGCTTCGCCGATTGGACCGGCCGCGGCGCCGATGCGGTGGTCGTCGGCAGCGTCACGCCACAGTCGGACGGACGTGTCGAGGTGCGCTTCTTTCTACTCGACGCCGTCAAACAAACACAGCTCGCGGCTGTGTCCTACGTGGTGACGCCGGCGCAATTCCGGGCGACGGCGCATCAGATCGCAGACATCATCTACGAGAAGCTGACCGGCGACGCGGGCGTCTTCAGCACCCGCATCGCCTACATCACCAAGCAGGGTCCGCGCTACGAGCTTCAGGTGGCCGAGGCCGACGGCTACAATGCGCAGACGATCGTTACCTCCAACGAACCGCTGCTTTCACCCACCTGGTCGCCCGACGGCACCCGCATCGCCTACGTCTCGCTCGAGAGCAAGAAGCCGATCATTTATGTGCAGTCGCTCGCCAACGGGCAGCGCCAGGTGCTGGCCAATTTTCGCGGCAGCAACAGCGCACCGGCTTGGTCGCCCGACGGCAGCCGGCTTGCGGTGACGCTGTCGCGTGACGGCGGGTCGCAAATCTACCTCATCAATGCCGACGGCAGCGGCGTCCAACGGCTGATGACATCCGCCGCCATTGATACCGAAGCGAACTTCGCGCCCGACGGAAAGTCCATCCTTTTCACCTCGGATCGCGGCGGCAGTCCGCAGATTTATCGCTTGACCCTCGCGACCGGTGCGGTGGAGCGGATGACCTTCGACGGCAACTACAACGTTTCTCCGCGGCACCTTCCAGACGGCAAGGGTTTCGTATTCCTGCGTCGCGACGGCGGCAACTTCAACGTGGCTATCGAAGATTTCGCGACACGGCAGGTGCAGGTGCTGACGCAGGGTACGCTTGACGAATCGCCGTCGGTTGCGCCGAACGGTAAGCTAATACTGTACGCGTCGGAGACCGGAGGGCGTGGTATATTGGCCGCCGTCTCCAGCGACGGTCGCGTGAAGCAGCGGCTGACCGCCGCCGCAATCGACGTGCGCGAACCCGCCTGGGGCCCGCTGCACAAGTGACGACAAGAGGAGATAGCTTATGAAGCCACTAAACCTGGTCAGCAGCGTGCGGATGCTGTGGGCAACCGCACTATTAACTGTGCTCATGGCAGGCTGCGCCAGTCCACCCAGCACGGAAAAGACTCCGGCCGAAGGTCAGACCGTGGAGGCGACGACACCCGGGGCCGGTACCGGCGCCGCGACCGCGGGAGCAGCCGGGGGCGGAGTCACCGGAAAGGGGGCACAGGGCAATCCCTTGCGCGACCCGCACAGCGTACTGTCCAAGCGCAGCGTGTACTTCGACTACGACAGCTATGTCGTGAAGGACGAATACAAGCCGCTTATCGAAGCGCACGCCAAGTACCTGCAGACGAACCGCAGCGCGCGCATCACCATTCAAGGCAACTGCGATGAGCGCGGCAGCCGCGAGTACAACATCGCGCTCGGCCAGCGACGTGCCGACACCGTGAAGCGGATGATGCAGCTTTACGGCGCCACGGATGTGCAGATCGAAACGGTTAGCTTCGGCAACGAGAAGCCAAAGAATCCGGGGCACGACGAGGCGGCCTGGGCTGATAACCGGCGCGACGACGTGGTTTACGCGGGCGAATAGCGGATGCTGCGTGGTCGTGTGGGCGCAGCGTTCGCGCCCGCTGCTTTGGCGTTGGTCCTCGCCGCACAACTGGCCGGGGTACCGGCGCGCGCGGGGGTATTTGACGACGACGAGGCGCGCCATCGTATCGACGTGCTCAGGGGCCGCGTGGACCAACTCGAAAGCTCGCTCAACCAGCGCCTCGGCGCGCTCGAGTCCACGGTCAAGAGCCAAGGTTTGGTCGACCTCTTGCACGACGTCGAAGACATCAAGGCCGATGTCGCCAAGCTTCGCGGCCAGTTCGAGGTATTGACCTATGAGCTCGATCAGGCGCAGAAGCGCCAGCGCGATCTTTATTTGGATCTCGATGGGCGTCTGCGCAAGCTCGAGGGTACGGCCGGCGCCGGCGCGCCCGCGGCGAACGCTGCACCCTCCGGCCCTGACAGCGGAGCGACGGCGGCGACAGGTGGCGCCGCGCCGATGGCCGCTGCAGCGCATGCACCGCCGGGGCCAGCGGATGTCGCGACCGAGCAACGCACCTACGACGCCGGTCTGGACCAATTCAAGAGCGGCAACTTCGCTGCGGCGGTGACAAGCTTCCAGGCGTTCGTCCGCGCCTATCCGCGCAGTCCCTTGGCGCCCTCCGCCATCTACTGGAGCGGCAATGCGCAATACGCGCTCAGGGATTTCCGTGGCGCGATCGCGACGCAGCGACAATTGCTCGCGACTTATCCGGACAGTCAGAAGGTGCCGGACGCAATGCTCAACATTGCGAGCTGCCAGGTCGAGCTCGGCGACACCGCGGGATCGCGGCGCACGCTCGAAGATCTGGTCGCCAAGTACCCTGTCTCCGAAGCAGCGGGGAAGGCGCGACAACGCCTCGCAGGGCGATAAGCGCTTTGCGACGATCCTTCGCGGCGCGACTGATCGCCTGGCAGGGAGCGCACGGGCGACGTGGTCTGCCGTGGCAGGGCACGCGTGACCCATACCGGATCTGGCTTTCCGAAGTCATGCTGCAACAGACCCAGGTTGCGACGGTCGTCCCCTACTACCACCGCTTTCTGGCCGCGTTTCCCGACGTGGCCCGCTTCGCCGCGGCGCCGATCGAACGGGTGCTCGAGCTCTGGAGCGGACTGGGCTACTACCGCCGCGCGCATCTGATGCATCGCGCGGCCAGGACCCTCGTCGCCAAGCACGGCGGCGAGTTTCCGCGCGATGCGGCCGCGATCGCGAAATTGCCGGGGATCGGGCGTTCGACCGCGGCGGCGATCGCGGCGTTCGCGTTCGGCGCGCGCGGCGCAATTCTCGATGGCAACGTCCAACGCGTTCTGGCACGACACGCCGCGATCGCCGGCTCGCCCTCCCGGGCGAAGGTCAAGCATGCTCTCTGGCGATGCGCGGACGCACTGTTGCCCCGGAGCGGGATCGAGATTTACACGCAGGCGCTGATGGATCTCGGCGCGACGGTGTGCCTGCGCACCGCGCCACGCTGCTCCGCATGCCCGGTCGCAGGCGATTGCGTCGCGCGCCGCGAAAATCGCGTCGCCGAGTTACCGACACCGCGGCCGAGAAAAGCACTGCCCCGCCGTACGCTCACGCTGCTTCTGCTCGAGCGGCACGGCGAGGTGTTGCTGGAAAGGCGACCGGCAAACGGGATTTGGGCCGGATTGTGGAGCCTGCCTGAGCTCGATACCGGCGCCGACCCGGTCGCGCATTGCCTGAAACGCTTCACGGCCCGGGTCGCGGCGCTGCCGCCGCTGCCCGCGATCGAGCACGGCTTTACCCATTTTCGGCTGACGCTGTATCCGCAGCCCTGCGCCGTGCACGCGTGGCCGCGTCGCGCGCAGCCAGGCCTGCTGTGGGTCCCTCTGCCCGATATCGGGGGCGCCGCGCTGCCTGCGCCGATCAAGAAACTGCTGCGGCAACGCATCACCGCCTGATCGGCCCATGGCGGCGTTGAGCAGAAGAACAACCCAAACATGTCTCAAAACCTGCTCGGGTGGCTTGCGCGACCCGCATCGGCGAGCGCCGGAAAGGCAGGCTATCCGCTAGGGCCTGATCTGGCGCAGGTCCTCCGGCAGCAGGGCGTCGGCGCGCTCGCCGTAGGCGGAGCGGAACGCTGCCAGTTCCTTCGCGGCTTCATCAAGCCGGCCCGCGACCTTGAGATCGCGAATGCGTTTGATCCAGTCGTCCACGGCGCGCGCAGATGCAGGCGCGGGCTTCGCGCTGTCGGCGCTCGCGACGTTCGCCGCGGCCACACGACTTTGCGTCCGCATCGGTTCGACTGCCTGCCGGGCAGGTGTGCTTATGGCGGCGCTTCCCTCCTCGAGCTTCGCATCGCGGCCCGATTCCGCCGCGCCGGTCGCGGGGAAAGGCTCGCTTAGCGGGCGCGCAGACGGTGCCGGCGCCGCGGGCGGCGACGGCACCCTACTCGCGGCCGCCATCTCGGGCGCGGTGTGGGCAAGCTTGGCCTGCGCCACCGACTGCGGGTTTGCTTCGGCTACCGGCTTTTGCGGCGCCCTTGGTGCCGGAACCGGAGCGCGCTCGGCGGTAGCGGCGGCCGCCGCCACTGCCGCAGCCGACGTCGCCGCAGCCGGTTCTGGCGGCGACGGCGCAGGCGCCGGTGCAGCGGTCTCGGGCGCCTTCTTTGCGGTGGCTTGCAGCGCGGCATCCACCCGCGCCTCGCCCGGTGCGGCGGCCATGTCGGTCACGTCGGGCGCGATGCGTTCCGACGGCGTCAGCTGGGCGATGCCCACGGCGAGCAGGGCAACAGTCGCAGCCGCAGCGAGTGGGTACCACCAGTGCTTGTTCCGCCCGCGCCGGGGGATCCCGCTGATCGCGCGCCGGGCCGCGGCGCGGATTGCGGCGTCGAGTTCCGGCGGCGGTTCCTCTCGACTCGCCGCACGCCATACGGCGTCGAGCCTTTGATCGCGCTCGCTCATCCCAGCCCCTGGTGCATTTCGTCGTCGAGATCGACGAGGTTTTCGCGCAGCTTGGCAAACGCATAGCGCAACCGGCTCTTGGTCGTTTCAGTACCCACGCCGGTCAACTCGGCGATTTCGGCAAGTGACAGGCCGCTCTCTTGCTGCAGTAGGAAGGCTTCCCGCTGCGCCGGTGGCAGCGCCGCGACGGCGGCGCGCAAGCGTTCGCCGAGTTCGCGGTTTTCGGCACGTGCTTGCGGCTCGTCGCCCGGAGCCCCGGGGAGCGCCGCGACAGCGTCCTGATGCGCCTCGTCTTCGGCGGAAACCAGCGTCAAATGCCCGCTCGCGCGGTAGTGGTCGATCAGGCGGTTATGCGCCAGGCGGTACAGCCAGGTCGCGAACTTGGCGGTCGGAGCGTAGCTGGCACGCGCCCGAATCAGGTTCATCCATACGTCCTGAAACAGCTCGTCGGCAGTGCCGCGATGGCTGCACTGGCGCAGCAAGTAGCGATACACGGCTCCCCGGTGTCGGCCGTAAAGCGCATCGAACGCCGCGACATCGCCGGCGACGTAGGCAAGCATCAGATCTTCATCGCTAGACGCGGCAGGGGCGGGCATCGCCCGGCCAGTATGCGAGGCGGCCCATGCGCTGGCAAGCAAGCGGCGGTTGCGCGCTACGGCGCCCGCGGATCCGGCACAAAGCGGCCGGCATCCGGAAACGGGTTGGGGCGATACCGCGCCAGCGGCGGCGGGGCGACGGGCACTCCCTGCGCGAGCAGGTTTTCATAGGAATCGTAATAGATTGCGATTGTCTCGGCCGGTGTGTCACTCGCGCGCTCGAAGCGGGTGTAGCTCGCGTAGGAGGATTCACTGCGTCCATGGCCGGTGCCCAGGCGCTCTCCCGGAGCCTGAGCTACGGCATCTGCAGCGGCGTTCGCCCTGGCGGACGGGCTCGCGGCTGGCGCCGGCGCGCTTTCGGCCCGCGCGGTGTCCCTCTGCCGCATCTCTTCGCGGGCAATCGGCAGGACGTGCTCGCGATACACTGCGACGCCAATTACGCCGACGTTGTCGGGACGGCCCGTGCGCGCGGCATACGAATCGGGCAACGCGGTGAAGTAGAACGCTGCGGTGCGCGACAAGCTCTTGCGCCAACCGCCGATGTCGGCGCTCTCGAAGGGGGCGAGGACATAGCCCGACTCCTGCGGCGAAGCAGTGGCGCCGGTAATGACGTTGATGCCGTCAACACTCATGACCGCGAGAAGGCGACCGTTGCCGGAGTTGCGGACGCGGATCGCGTATTCGTTGCCCGGTCTGCCGATGACATAACGGTGGCCCTCGTGCCAGTAAATCGGCAGAGTACGCCCCTCGGTGCGGTCGACGATCTCCACCGTCGCCTGCGGCGGCGAAACGACGCCCTGTGCGTAACCAACTCGGGCGACCAGCGTGGCGGCCAGCGCCGCGGCGCACACGGTGCCGATGACCAAGAACCTCCCTGTTTGCGACATGGTCCGCTCCTTTCAGCCGCAATCCTGCCGTGGCTTCCGACTGTAAACGGCGTCGAAGCCGATTCGGGGTTAACTCGCGTGCGATAATTCGCCTCCCGGGTCAAGGATGTCGCGGCGCCGGGGCCTTCAAACATGCAGGATCTCGCCGAACTTCCCGCCCTCGTTGCCTGGTGTGCCTTCGGTCTTGCCGTCGCGTTTGGCGCGGTCGCCAACCGCGTCAACTTCTGCACCATGGGGGCCGTCTCGGACCTCGTCACCATGGGCGACTGGCGGCGGATGCGCATGTGGCTGCTGGCGATCGCGGTGGCGATCGCGGGCGCGACCTGGCTCGACGCCAGCGGCCTGGTAGAGCTCGGCAAGTCGATTTACACGACGCCGCGGGTCGCATGGCTATCGCATCTGGTGGGTGGTTTCTTGTTTGGGTTCGGCATGACACTTGCGTCGGGCTGCGGGAGCAAGCTGCTGATCCGCGCCGGCGCCGGCAATCTCAAGTCGATGGTCACGCTGATCGTGCTTGCAATCGCGGCGTACATGACGCTGAAGGGCCTGTTTGCGGTCTGGCGCGTACAGACGCTCGACACGATGCGCCTTGATACGACGGCGTTCGGCGCTGCGCATTCGGATCTCGGCAGCGTCGTCACGGCGCTCTCGGGGGGCAAGTCGCTAAAGGCCGTGCTGCCGTTCGCATTCGCCGCCGCTGTAGCCGCGTTCGTGCTGGGGAGCCGCGACTTCCGCGCCAGCCGGGAAATGATTGCCGGGGGCCTCATCGTCGGCGCGATCATCGTCGCGGGCTGGTACGTTACCGGCCATCTCGGGCATGTCGCCGAGGATCCGCGTACGCTGGAGGAGGCGTTCATCGGGACCAATTCCGGCAAACCTGAGTCCTACAGCTTCGTCGCGCCGGTTGCCTATCTGCTGGAACTCTTGCTGTGGTGGAGCGATCAGTCTCGGACTGTCACCTTCGGCATTGCCGGGGTGCTGGGGATGGCCGTCGGGTCGGCGGCCGTAGCAGTGGCGACCCGGACGTTCCGCTGGGAAGGGTTTGCATCCACCGAAGATCTGGTCAACCATATCGTCGGTGGCGTGTTAATGGGGTTTGGAGGCGTCTGTGCGCTCGGCTGTACGATCGGCCAGGGCCTGACTGGGATCTCGACCCTCGCCCTAGGCTCGTTTCTCGCCCTGGGCGCGATCATTGCGGGGTCCGTGGCGGCGCTCAGGTACCAATACTGGCGCGCGGCCGGAGCGTGAAATGCAAGTACGACCATGATTGTTTATGACCTGATCTGTGCACACCGACACCGGTTCGAGGGCTGGTTCGAATCGGCGGAAGAGTACGCACGGCAGCGCAACGAGTCAGTGATCCGCTGCCCGATCTGCGACGATGCCGCGATCGAGCGCCGGCCGACCTTGAACATTCGGGTTGCGCGCGAGGCTGCGGCTGGCGACGCACGCGGCGAGGTCGCGGTCGCCGGTGGCGACAGCGAGGCACTCAAGCACGTGCGGCGTTTGATTGCGCAGACCGAGAACGTCGGCCGCGCGTTTCCCGAAGAAGCGCGCAAGATCCACTACGACGAGGCGCCCAAGCGGGGGATTCGCGGGCAGGCTACGCCGGAAGAGGCCGAGGAACTGCGCGACGAAGGCATCGACTTCCTATCGTTGCCCAGCGCGCTTACCCGCGATCTGAACTGACTTGTCTGGCTGCACGCTTGGCAGCGGAAGGATGGCAGCCATCAGGATCTACCCGCTTGGCTCATTCGGCCGAAACATTGCGTTACAGGGCGTAACGATTTTTTGCGTGGCCGCACCCGATTGGCTATAATTCGCGCCCTTCGGCGGGCCGTTAGCTCAGTTGGTAGAGCAGCGGACTTTTAATCCGTTGGTCGTGGGTTCAAGTCCCGCACGGCCTACCAGCATTCTCTGCGCTGTCGCTCTGCCCGTTCGACCTGGCGCGGGTGGATCGGACGGGGTTGACGTCTGATTAATCGACCGTCGTTGGGCGCAGATTGACCGCGCCGAAGCCCGGCAAGGTATACTTCGCCGCTCGTATCGTCACCGTGCCTGCGACTTCCGGCACGTCAGCACTCGCCCACCAAGAGCCGATGAACATCCGCCGCGCCCTGTATGCACTGCTGTGCCTTGGGGCAGCCGTGCTCGCCGGCTGCAACACCGGCAACGGCGTCGGGGCCCTGCCGATCAACACAACCGTGCGCGTTGTCAACCTGGTTCCCAACGCGCCGCCAATCACCTTTTCCGTCGATGGCACTCCGCTGGTCAGCGGCCTGGCGTTTGAGCAACAGACACTCTACCTTGACACTACGGAGGGATCGCACGAGTTCACGGTGACCGATGGCGGGAACTCGACGCTGGTTGATGTGACGGAAACCCTGGCCAATGGCCAGGCCAATACCTTCGTCGTGTTCGGGCCGCAGGATGCCGCAGGTTCGCAGCTCCTGGTCGACACCCCCATCACTATTCCGCAAAACGGAACCACTGTCACGCTTCCGAATGGCGGGACTTTTGCGGTGCGCCTGGCCAACCTCGCCGAGGGCGTCGGTGCGGTCGACATGTACCTTACCGCCCCCGGGGCGGATCTGGCGTTTACCGCACCCACGATCATCGGCGTGGCCGTCGGAGTGATCACGGCTTACGTCCCGTTGACGACCGGAAGCTACGAGGTGCGCTTTGCAGCGACCGGGACCAAGAACGTCATCTTCGACACCGGAACCGTTGTCCCGTTCGGCGATCAGTCGATCGTGGAGGCGGTAACGTATGGCAAGGGGAGCAGTAAGCTGGTCGGATTGGATCTCTTGACCGTCAACACGACGCAGGGTGCCGCACAGATCTACCAGAATCTTTTGGCGCAGTTCAAGCTCGTCAACGCCTCGTCAGTGGGTCCCCCGCTCAACGTCCTGGTCGATGGCGCCCTGACACTGACCAACGTGCCCTTTGCCGGGGTGTCGAACTACGTTAAGACACTTGCGAAAACGCAGACCCTCTCGATCGAATCGACCGCGACCCCTGGCGCGAGCTTGTTGACGTTCACGGTAGATTTTTCGCCGGCGACTGATTCATCGATTGTCGTCAGCGGCCCAGCGGGCGCATTGCAGGAGCTGGTCCTCACCGATAACAATATGCCGTCGCCGACGGGCCGCGCACGAGTCCGTTTCGTCAATGCGTCCCCTGGGCTCGCGTCTCTCGACGTTTACGTCAATTTCGTCCCAACATTCGCCGGCGTTCTCTCGAACACTGCATCTGCTTACACCGAACTTGTCGCCAACGTGACCGGGAGCACGTTTAACATTGGGTTCAACATTGCCGGCACGACGACGCCGGTATTGGTTTTGCCCAAAGTCACCTTTGTCGCAGGTACGACCTACACGGTTTATGTCGTCGGGTCGGGATCTGCGCCGCAGGGTGTGGTTGTCAGCGACAGTTTGCAGTGATTCTGGTCTAATTGTGACAACGTTTATCACCATCCCATGGAGACATGGATGAACTCGAACCGCGCTCTGACCGTACTATTGTGCACGCTTGCATTCGCCCTCGCGAGCTGCGGCAAAAGCAGCAGCAACAGTGCCAACCTTCGCATCGTCAACGTGATTCCCGACGCGCCGGCGGTCAGTGTGCAGCTCGGCACCAATCCGCCACTGGTAACCGGCCTGCTGTTCCAGCAGCTCACCCAGTACTTGAACGCCCCCAGCGGATCCCAGGATTTCATGGTCAGTGCCAATGGCGGGTCTTCGTTCGCAATCAACCAGACGCTCAATCTAGGCACCGGCAACTTTACCTATATCGTGTATGGTCCGGTGGTCTCGGCCACGGGGCTGCTGCTCAACGAAAACAATCTCCCGAACCTAAACTCAGGGCAATTTAACTTCCGGGTAATCAATGTCGCCGCCGGGATCGGGCCGGTCGACGTATACCTCACGCCATTGGGCACGGATCTCAACACGACGTCGCCGACTGTCGCCGACGTGGGATTCGGGGCTATCAGTGCGTTTATCGCCATCAATACGGGCACGTTGGAAGTCCGCGCGACCGCGACCGGCACGAAGAACGTCATTTACGACACCGTGCCTCAGGTTTTTGCCAACGGGGACTCGTATGAGGCAGTCGTTTTTACCAAGGGCAGCGCCAGGCTCGTCAGCGTCGCCATGCTCAACGACGACAACGCCGGTACCGGACAGGTCAACAACAATCTGCTGGCCGAGTTCAAGGTCCTTAACGCGTCCACGGCCGGCACGGCACTGAACGTCCTGGTCAATGGGAGCATCGCGCTTTCGAACATTCCGTATCAAGGCGTCTCGAATTATGTTACGACGCCGGCCGGCTCGAGCACCTTCACTGTGCAGGCAACCGCGACGCCGGGCGCGAATCTGCTCACGCTGGTTGCGACACTTGCTTCTGCCACGGACACCTCGCTCGTGTTCAGCGGCCCCACCGGGGGGCTTGTCCCTCTCGTGCTGAACGACAACAATTTGCCGCCGCCGGCATTGAACGCACGCGTCCGTTTCGTCAATGCTTCCCCGGGTCTCGGTCCGATCGACGTCTACGTCAATTTCAGCAATACGATCCCAAATTTGGCTCAAAATTCCGGCTCGATTTACGTCAACGAGACCGCCGATTCGACGATCGGTACCGCCTACGAGTTCGACTTCAACGTCGCCGGTACGACGACACCCGTGCTGAAGCTGCCAGGGGTTGTGATAATCGCCGGCCACACGTACACCGTTTACGTCGTCGGCCCGTCGAATGCTCCGCAGGGTGTCGTCTCGCAGGACGATTGAGCACCGTTGCTGCGTCGGGCCACGCCCGCGTATAATTTGCCATCCGCTGCCGGGACATTCACCCTCTGGCGGCGGCAAGCGCGATTGCTCCGACGAAACCTGGGTCGTTAGCTCAGCTGGTAGAGCAGCGGACTCTTAATCCGTTGGTCGCAGGTTCGATCCCTGCACGGCCTACCAATAAAATTCAACGGCTTGCAGCGATGCAGGCCTTTGGCCTTTTCTGACGGGGTTACGCCGGGGTTACAGACGCCTTACCTCCAACCGCTGCTGGGTGCCAAGGTCGACCGCGTAGCGTTCAGTAACTCTGACCGCAGGCCCAGCACCCGCGTCGGCCGCTTGCCGGGGCCCGGCCTCAACTAGACGTTCGGCCCAGACGGATCGGCACGCTTTTATACGCTGCCCGCCGGAGGCACTACGTGTCGTACTGGCGTCGCCGCGTCCACCGCGCCAGAATCGCCGCGTGCCCACGCTTGCGCTCTACCCTTCCGCTTCCGCGACCCGCTCACAGGGAAGTAGGTACGCGCGAGGCACAAGCTACAGGTGCCGGTGATTCAGCGTCGCTATTCTGAGCCGGAGGTCATCGGCGCACCGAATTGATATGGCAAATTACATGAAACGAATACACGTTCCGACCCGGTAGCCCAGCGACTTGCAGCCCGTGCTTGCCGAACCGATCAAGCATTGGAAGAAGGGCAAGTCAG
>DASZFQ010000114.1:0-2695 GCA_035939595.1 Casimicrobiaceae bacterium | reverse complement strand
AACAACACCTATGATTTTAACGTTGAACGTGCACTTCTCACGCGCCTCCGAACTGGAGCGACCAGATTATCTGATAACGAACCCTCCGGTTCCCGTTGAAGGTTATCGCGACAGTTTCGGAAATTGGTGCAGTCGCCTCGTTGCCCCCGGCGGGCATTTCAGCCTCGGCACGGAGGCCATTATTCGTGACTCGGGCATGTCGGATCCGATCGATCTTAACGCTCTGCAGCACCAAGTTCAGCACCTGCCGGCGGAAGTTGTACTGTTTTTGCTTGGTAGTCGTTACTGTGAGACCGATCGTCTAGCCGATGAGGCTTGGCGCCTGTTCGGAAACACGCCGCTTGGTTGGCCGCGGGTGCAGGCTATCTGCGACTTCGTACATAATCACATAACATTCGGTTACGAGCATTCCCGTGCGACCAGAACGGCATCTGAAACATACGGAGAGCGCAGCGGGGTGTGCCGTGACTACGCTCATCTTGCCGTCACTTTTTGTCGCTGCTTGAACATCCCGGCACGCTATTGCACCGGTTACCTTACCGATGTCGGCCTTCCACCGCCCTACCCGCCTAATGATTTTGCGGCGTGGATCGAAGTCTATCTCGGTGGCCGTTGGCACACGTTCGACCCACGCAACAATGCCCCCAGGATCGGGCGCGTCCTCATCGCGCAGGGCCGCGACGCCGCGGACGTGCCTCTAACCCATACCTTTGGCCCAGGAACCTTGTCGGGATTCCGCGTCTGGGCAGATCAAGTGCCGCCAGAATGAACGCTCTGCCTTGCAACGAACCGTCATCACGATTGATCAGAGACGGCAGAAGAGTTTCGGTGCTTCTCCTAGTGCCGACCGAGCCTGGCGGCGCAATGCTCGCAAGCCGAATTCATCATCCCGATGTCCTTCCAATCTCAAGCGCCGGTAGCCGCTGCCGCAGTGACCTTCACCGCGACGTTCATGGCCAGATGATCCGACGCCGATCCGTACCACGAGCCCTGTAGCGGGATCGCTTCGCGCGGGTGATGCGCGACTGCGACGCGGATGAGATTTTGATTTCCCACAACGCCACTCGACGGATCGAAGTCGACCCAGCCGGGGCCGGGCACGTAGACTTGCACCCAGGCGTGCGTGTTGCCGCCGGCGACATCGTCGTCATCATCGTCGGTCAAATGCACGTATCCAGAGACGAACCGCGCGGCAATCCCGCGCGAGCGCAGCGCCGCGATCAGCAGCAGCGCGACGTCGCGACAACTGCCGCTGCCGAGTTCAAGCGTTCGCACCGGATCCTGAATTCCCTTGTAATGCCGTGAGACGTGCCTGAGGCTCCGCCGCATGGTCTGCGTCATGCCGACGAGCAGGTCGTGCGTATCGGCGGACCCGTCTTTGCGGAGGAACATTGTACTCCAGCGATCGAGCTCTCGGCGCGCGGATGGTGGCTGGGTGAAACGCTTGAGGGCGGGCCAATCTTCCGCGGCATAGGCAAATGGAAAGCTGCGAGCGGACTCCGCGATATCTGTTGCGCGAAAACTGGCCGGCGCATGGTCGAGACGGATGTTGCTGGCAAAGCGAAGCTCGGCGGCGCGATCGTCAAAATGGGCGATCGCTATGTGATTGCCGAAAACGTCCTGCGACCACGCGAGCTGCAACGGCGCGGGCGTGATCTCGATTTCGGATTGGAGTACTTTCTGATCGTCGTCGTCGCGGGGACGCAGCATCATCCGGTGTTCGCCGAAAGCGACCGGCTGGTTGTAGTGATATGTCGTTACGTGTCTGATGCTGAGAATCGGCATTACCGTCCTACATAATGGATGCGCCGGCGACATGCATTGCGGCCATAAGCTCTCCACAGGATGCATATCTTGGGCCAGTTATTGTGCATGTTTTTTCCGCAATCCTGAGCTTCGATGAACGAACTGCCTAAAAAATTGCTAGCGGCGGACGAGCCGGCACCGGTCTCGGTATACAACGACGGCGGGAAATCGCCGTTTTTGCTGGTCGCCGACCACGCCGGCAATCTGATCCCGCGCGCGCTCGGCCGACTGGGCATCGCTGAGGTGGATTGCCAGCGTCACATCGCCTGGGACATCGGCATTGCCGGTCTAGGCCGGCTTTTGGCGGATGCGCTCGATGCGACACTCATCCAACAAAATTATTCGCGCCTTGTCATTGACTGCAACCGCCCGCTGGAGTCGACCACCTCGATCGCCGATATCAGTGAAGACACTCCGATCCTTGGCAATGCCGGATTGATCGCTTGCGCCAGGGAAATACGCGCTCGCGAGATTTTTCGGCCCTATCACGATCGGATCGAAGCCGAGCTCGATCGTCGGCGGCAGGCCGGCCGGGCTGCGGCACTGATCTCCCTACACAGCTTCACGCCCGTCTTCAAAGGCGCGACGCGACCCTGGCATGCCGGCGTGCTTTACAATCGCGACGCGCGGTTCGCACATCGCCTGATGGCTTTGCTCAATGAGGAAAAGGGCCTGTTCGTCGGCGACAATGCGCCGTACATCGTCACCGACGCTTCGGATTACACCATCCCGATCCACGCCGAGCGCCACGGTCTGCATTACGTCTTGATCGAGATCCGTCAGGATTTGATCGCCGATAAAAGCGGCCAACGCGCATGGGCCCTCCGCCTCGCGCGGGTGTTGCCACGAGCGTATCAGGAGCAATGAAGAAATGTTAAGTGGTGTCGAC